>CAZDOO010000001.1:0-155101 GCA_964507045.1 uncultured Verrucomicrobiota bacterium
TTTGCATGCGCTCAGCTTACCTCGCCCACCCCCTGCACGAAAGTGAGATGCCCCCCCGACCTCGCCGTCAGCACCTTGAACTTGTCGCCGAGTGCCTTTCTGTTAGGCTTCAAAGAGATGCGAAAAGTTTTCCAATGGGCGCTGGCGTTGCTGGCCCTGCCGGTGGCGGCGGCGGAGCACAAGTTTGACTTCAGCGGAGTGGGGGAGGGCCAGGTTCCTCCCGGGTTCCGCAGCACCGTGACCGGGTACGGCAAGCCGGGGAATTGGCAGGTGGTCATGGACGAGGTGCCGCCCCTGCTGCCGACGCTTACACCCGGGGCGCGGACGGTTGCCAAGAAACCGGTGCTGGCCCAACTGGCTCAGGATCCGACGGACGAGCACTTCCCGCTGCTGATCTATGAGGGGGACACGGTTGCGGATTTCAAGCTGACCACGCGGTTCAAGACGGTCCAAGGCAAGGTGGAGCAGATGGCGGGGATCGCCTTTCGCATTCAGAACGAGACAAACTACTACGTCGTGCGCGCCAGTTCGCTGGGCAACAACCTCCGCTTCTACAAGGTCACCCAGGGATTGCGCGGGCAATTGGTCGGACCGGAGGTGCCGGTGCCCAGCGGGGTCTGGCAGGAATTGACGGTGGAGTGCCTGGGCAACTCCATCCGCTGCCTGCTTAACGGCAAGGAGCTGATTAACGTGACGGATAAGGTGAACCCGTTCACCAGCGGGAAGATTGGGTTTTGGACGAAATCCGACGCGGTGAGCTACTTTGCCGACACGCGGCTGGTGTACACGCCGCACGAACCGCCGGCGCAGGCGCTGGTGCAAGCGACTTTGAAGAAGTATCCGCGGCTGCTCGGGCTGCAAGTTTACGTGCTGGGCAGTGAGCCGAAAACCACGCGCCTGCTGGCCAGCAAGCACGCGGCGGAGGTGGGCCGGGCCGGCGGGAGAGTCGAACTGGATGTCATTGGCCAGGGCACGCCCTATTATGGGCGGGACAGGGAGTCGGTTAATGTGGTTCTGCCGTTGCGGGACCGAAACGGAGAACCGATCGCCGCCGTGCGGGTGATCATGAAGCCGTCCAATGGCGAAACCGAGCAGCATGCCTTTGCCCGGGCACTGCCAGTCGTCCGGGAGATGCAGAACCGGGTTGCCTCCCTCCAGGACTTGCAGTGAGCACGCCGGCAGTGGCGCAAGCCGGGCCTTCGGCTCCTCCGGGGGTGCGCCGGTGCCAGCCGGGTGCTGGTGGCCATCCTCAATCGTGAGACCCTGGAGGTCGGATTTACCAGCTTTTCCAAAGAATTCCGTCAGTTTCCGGGTCGAGCGCAAAGTCGGCGAGCTTTATGCTGTCGCAGAAGCATGAAGCAGGGCGTGTTTATTGAACGGGATGGGGTATTGAACCGGGTGCGAGTCGAACGGCGGCACCAGGTCAGCCCGCTGACGCTGGAAGAGTTCGCCGTGAACGCGGCGGCGGCCCCCTGGCTCGGCAAGCTCAAAGCCGCCGGGTTGCTGCTCATCGCCACCACGAACCAACCCGGCCTGTCGCGCGGATACCAATCCCGGCGCGAGCTGGACCGGATGCACGACTTGCTGCGCGGTTCGCTGCCGCTGGATGATATCCTGATATGTCCGCACGACGAAACGGACCATTGTCCGTGCCGCAAACCCAAGCCCGGCCTGATACTGGAGGCGGGTTTCAAGTGGCACCTGGACTTGGACCGGTCATTTGTCATCAGCGACAAATGGCAGGACGCCGAGGCAGCTCGGGCGGCGGGTTGCACCTCGCTGCTGCTGGAATCGCCCTGGGTGGGGGAAGGGCACCATGATTTTGTGCTGCCCAGCCTGGAAGCAATCGTGGACAAGGTGCTCGGCCTGCGGACGTTGCGCCGGGTGCTGACAGCCTAGCCGGGCATCTGGCCCGCAAGAATCTGTGCCGGCAATGCCGACGAATTCGGGTGCCCACCCTACCTGTCAGGGGTCGGGCAGCATCATTTCTCCCGGCGCGCGGACCGGTTTGGGCGTGTCTTTCACCGGAACCGCCGGTTGGGACGGGGGCACATCGGTGGGGCTGGGGCGGCGAACTCCGCCTGAGACCAGGATCTTTCCGTCCATATCCGGCTGGAGCCGTGGCCGCTTGTCCACGTAGTCGTAGGTGCGGCGTGCGATCACCTCGCCCTGCGGGCTCACGACGAGGTAATCGAATGAGTGTGCCCCGTCCTGATGGAGGAGGTGGAGATTGCTGAACTTGTCCACCTGCGGGTCCGGCCGGCCGAAGGAAACCGTCGGGCCGACGGGAATGACGCGAAAAGTCTGCATCCCGGCGGAATCGGTCAGGCGCACGTAAAGTCGGAGCTGCTTGCTGAGGTAGTTTGCCTGCTGCAGGATAAATTTGCGGACTTCCGGCATGGCGTTGGTGGCGCCTTCGGCATTAGGGACGCCGATTTCCTGCTCCCACAATTTGGCGCCATCAATGATGTTAAACTCTTTGGGCGGGCTGGTAATCTCGCGGTTCCACTCTTTAATTCGCACGGTGGCGCTGATGGCGTAGCGGCCCGAACGGCCAATGGAGAAGTAAGGCGCCAAGTCCACATGCTTCGTGGCCACTTTGGAGGACTCCAGGGTAAACGCGCCGACGACCGGCACTTCACCGGTCTTGGGCACCACATCCATACCGCGCCCCTGGACCGAGAACACCAGCCAATCGTTATCCTCACCCAAGCGCAGGCTCTGGCCGGAGCGATTGGTGATGCGCACCGCCGTGGTCAGCGCCTCGCCCGGCAGAAATTGGTCCTGGTCTTGCGTAACCTCCACCGTGACCTGTGCTGATGCCGGCGCCAAGCCGACGGCCAGCAGAATCAGCGATAAGCCCAATGCTTTCATGAGGCTACTCTAAAGCGGGCTGACGGCGTGGCAAGCCGCAAAACGCGCACGTGAGAAATGCTACCCTCCAGCAGACCGTGCTTTTAGAGCCGTCCCAGGCGCGCCTGGACGGCGTTGAAGACGGCTGCCGGCGGGAGGGCGCGGAGACACGCCATCGGTTCTGCGTAAGCGCAGCGAGGCTTGAGGCAAGGGACACACGGCAGGTCCAGTTGCAGGACGTGATTAAGCTGGCGATAAGGCCCGGTGCGGCGCGGTTCGGTGGGGCCGAACAGCGCGACCACCGGCTTGCCCAGCGCGGCGGCGACGTGCATCGGGCCGGTATCATTGGTCACCATCAGCTCGCCGAGCCGGATCCATTCGACCATTTCCGGCAGCGCCAGCCGCCCGGTGAGATCAAGGCACCGCCCGCGATCCGCCTGGGCGATGGTGTTGCCCAAGGCGTGATCCTGCGCGCTGCCGAGAATGGCAAAGCGTAACTCGGGGTTTGCCGCTGCCAGCCGCCGGACCAACTCGGCGTAAGACTCGGCGGGCCAGAGCTTGGTCGCCCAGCGCGCGCCCGGTTGAATAACAATCCAGCGGGCTTGTGCCACTGGCCACTTTCGCCGCACGGATTCCGCCAGGCTGGGGCGCTCCGGAATCCATTGAAACGCCGCGTCCACCGGCACGCCCAGGGGCGGCAGCACGCCGAGGTACCAATCCACCGCATGCGTGAGGAAGGACGGCCGCCGCACAATCAGATCGTAGAAACCGCGCGCGCCCTCGCGGGGCTCATCCAGGCCAATGGTCAGCTTGCCGTTGGTGAGCCAGGCAAACACCCCGCTGCGCAGGAGGCACTGCAAATCAATCACCCAGTCAAAGGACTGCTCCCGCAGCCATCGCAGGCTGCGCCAGACCTCGAGCCAGCGCCAGGGCGCGGCCCAGCGCCGGCGCTCGAACAACACTACCCCGGCCAGGTCGGGATCGCCGTCCAGCAGCGGCGCGAGGGAGGAGTCAATCCACCAGTAGATGTCGCTGCCGGGCAGATGCCGCTTGATCAGGCGCAGCACCGGCAGCGCCTGCACCACGTCGCCGAGCGAACTTGGCTTGAGAATAAGAATCTTCAACGGTTGTAATACCGGGGACGAGGCAAAGCCGCCATTACCAAAATATGACGGAGACGGTGATTGCCGGTGGCGGCCAGAGGAGTCTAGCCACGCAGGGGCAGCCGTTACGACGCGTCACCGGCCGAAGGCGAGGCGCTCGGCCAGGCGAGGCGGCAGGCCGGCGTCCAGGATCTTCTTCTGCGTGGCGGCAATGTCATACTCCAGCCGGCGCAGTTCGATGGTGCCCTCGTCCACGTCATAGACCACATAGCCGGCTTTGGGATTGTTGTCGCGCGGCTGGCCGATGGCGCTCACATTCACAAAGTACTTCTTGCCCGGCTCGACTTTGAACTTGGAGTAGGTTCCGCCCCGCACCAGGTTATCGCGAATGAACGCCACCGGGACATGCGTGTGGCCGAAGAAGCAAACGGCGGTGTTCTGGTAAGTGAAACTGGCCGCCGCCGCGAGCTTGTCAAACACATATCCCCAGCGTTGCGGCCCGTCGAGGGTGGCGTGGACAATCGTGAAGTTGGTGACCATCCGCACGTATTTCAAATCCCGCAGCCACTGCCGATCCTCCGCCGACAATTGCTTGCGCGTCCAGTTCACCGCCTCCGCGGCCGCGGGGTTGAACCCATCCAGCGGGCCGTCGGTGGAACAATACTCGTCGTGATTGCCCTTGACCACCGGCATGTTCATCCCGCGGATGATATCCAGACATTCCTTGGGGTTGGCATTATAGCCAACAACGTCGCCCAGGCAGGCGTAGTGGGTGCATTTCTGTTGCTTGATGTCCTCCAAAACAACCTGCAACGCCTCAAGATTGGCGTGTATGTCAGCTATTATTGCGAACTTCATTTAACTTCTACCTTACAATTTCGAACCCGCGATACTCACCGTTGGCTTCCTGCCAGGTGACCTCTTCCTGCCGAATAAAATGGTCCAAGCCCGACTCGCGTATCGCCTGCCGAAACGCTTCCAATTCGTCTTTGGCCCCTTCCACCACCAATTCCACTCCGCCGTCGGGCAGATTGCGCACCACCCCCGCCGCCTCGAAGCCTGCCGCCACCGATCTCACGGTGTAGCGGAACCCGACGCCCTGGACCTGGCCGGAGTAAAGCACGCGCATTCTCTTGCGATTCATACGGTTCACCCGTGCCAACGTGTCGCAACCGGTCTGCCTCCGGGAGCAAAATCACCTCGCTGCCGGTGCTGACAACCAGAATGAAGCCACAGTACCTGCCCCGAAAGCAATCCTTTTATTGCCCCCTGCCGACGCCCGGCACCCCCGCCGCCGTAACTGAACCTGTGGCAAGACTCGGGCAGGGACAGCAACCTTGTTCCGGGCGGTGCTCTGTCTGGGCAGAGATTGGTCGGAGCGACAGGATTTGAACCTGCGACGTCTTGGTCCCAAACCAAGTGCTCTACCAGGCTGAGCTACGCTCCGGCAACCACCGGCCCAGTATCCCACATCCGCTCAGCGCCGCAATCACAAAACGGACTCCAGCCGATTGTCGGCCGCATGTCACCTTCCGGCAATAAACCGGGATGCGCCCGTTGTGCCCGGCGCAACCCGACGCCCCCCCGGCTCAGCCGGGACCTGAACCCACCCCCGCACCAGCCCCCCTCCGTCACCCCTCCCTAGCACCTCTCATAATCTATGAGAGGTGCTAGGGAGGGGTGACGGTGAGGTGACGGTGAAGTAGGCCAGGGGGGAGCGGCATTTGACCCGGATCGGGGGGGTACCGGCCTTTGGGGCCAGCCGGACCGGGAGCCGACTCCGGCCCGCAAGGGGTGCGGCGCGCAGGTCGGCCTGTAACAAGTGCCTACAATCCGGTCGGCCGGGCCAGGAGTTGACCCGGGGGCCGACAAGAATGTCGGCGCCCCGCCGCTTGCAGGAGAGTGAGATGCGCGCCCGATTGCTGGTGCGGCGTCTTTCTGGAACCGCCGGTCCGACTACGCCTTGTTCAGCTCCGCGCTGTGCGCCTGCACTTTGCGGATCGCTTCCAGGATGTCGTCCATGGCGCTGCGGTTCGCCAGGAGCATGTTCTGGGTGAAGGAAACGGTTGTTTCGCAAACCTGCTTGTTGCCTTTCAACTCCTGGAAGCTGTCGCGGTAGGCCTTGAGCCGCTGGGCGCCCCACAGCCGCTTAAAGCCGCGCGAGGCGATCGCCTCGTCCAGCAGGCCGTCGTAATACTGCTCCCGATACACGCCTCCGCACGGCACCCCTTCGGCTGCCATCGCCTTGGCGAATTTCTCCCGCGACAGGCCGTTGAACCGCGCCGCGTCGTAGCGGAAGGAGTAGAGGTGCCACACCGGCCGGCTGTTTTCCGGCAGCCGCACGGGCGTGATGCCGGGGATTTCCCCGAGGTGGGCGCTCAAGTAGTCGGCGTTTGCCCGCCGGATTTCCGTCTCGCGCACCAGCTTGTCGAGCTGCTGCAAGAGCACGACCGATTGTGCCTGCGTCATCCGGTAATTATTGCCGCGGGTGAAGCTACCGGTTCCCTTATTCGTTCCGACCGCGCGGCCGCAATTGTGATACGAGTCGCACTTGTCTATGAGTTCCTCGCTCAGGCTCGTGATCGCCCCGCCTTCGCCGGCGGAAAGATGCTTGGATTCCTGGAAGCTGAAGCACCCCAGGTCCCCCAGTGTGCCGCACTTGCGGCCCTTGTATTCGGCGAGCCACGCCTGGCAGGCGTCCTCGACCACCGCCAGCTTGTGTTTGCGGGCAATGGCGTTGATCAGGTCCATCTCGCACGGCATGCCGAAGATGTGCACCGGCATGATGGCGCGCGTCCGCTCCGTGATGCGGCTCTCGATCGAAGCCGGGTCCACGGTCAGCGTGGCCGGGTCCGTGTCCGCGAACACGGGCAGAGCCATCTGCGTAAGAATGGCGTTGTAACTGGCGATGAAAGTGTAGGGCGAGACGATCACCTCGTCGCCGGCGTCCACGTCCATGACATGGAGGCTGACGATCAGCGCCGTGGTGCCGCTGGTGGTGGCCAGGCAGCGTTTGGCGTCCAGCAGCCTGGCGTAAGCCTGCTCGAACTCCGCCACGTGTTCCGCCGTGCCCCGGAACCAATGGCAGCTCCGCCAGACCTTGAGCAGCTCCGGCTCCCACTCTGCGCGCCATTGCGGCCAGGACGTCCACCCGCCCTTGTGGACGGGGGTGCCGCCCAGCAAGGCCGGCTTGGCCGCCTCGCCGGCAAATACCCGGGGCGCTTGGCCCGCGCCGAGCCAGGTTAAGGCCATGGAGCCCGCCGCCGTGGTGCGAATAAAACTGCGTCGTGTTAGTGTGGGATTATTCTTCATTGCTTTGCTTCCTGGTCGAGGTTTGTCTGGTTGTCCAGCATTGCTGCCTGTAATTGTCTCGGCGGTCTTACCGCGCCGCCAATTTGGCCCCGCTCCCGCATCGCGGCAATCCCAAACTGCGCCTCAATCATGGGGCAGGGAACACAGCGGCGTTGTCGGGTCACGGAGCGATGCCCAAATGCCTGCGCGACCGCAATCCCGCGATCCCTTTGCTGCATTACTGCTCGCCCGGTTCCCTCCCTTCCCGGCTTTCCACTGGACGGCCTGCGGCCCCGTGTTAGAGTGGCTCAAGCATGGCAACCGAAGCGTCCCCCGCGCCGAATAAGATCAACCTTCGCCGCCCCGACATCATGGCGGCGGTGCAGGCGCAGGTCTTGTCGCATTACCGCAGCGACCTGGTCGAGCGCATTCGCAACACCGGGCATCTGCTCTCGGCGGGCGACCTTACCATCAAGCTGGCCAAGGAATTTGGCTTCTGCTACGGCGTCGAGCGGGCGATTGACCTGGCTTACGCCGCGCGCAAAGTCTTCCCCGACCAGCCGATCTATATCCTGGGGGAGATCATCCATAACCCCGAGGTCAACGATCAAATCCGGGCCATGGGCATCAAGTTCCTCTCCGGCAAGGAAAAGGACGCGGACATTGGGGACCTGAAGAAGGATGACATCGTCCTCATTCCCGCCTTTGGCACCGAAGTCTCGATGCGCCAGCAGCTCGAAGCCAAAGGCTGCCGCTTCGTGGACACGACCTGCGGCGACGTGATGAGCGTCTGGAAACGCGTGCGGCAGTACTCCAAGGACAAAGTCACGAGCATCATTCACGGCAAGGCCTGGCACGAGGAAACCAAGGCCACCAGCTCGCAGGCGATGGCCAACGGCGGCGGCCACTACCTAGTCGTCTTCACCCTGGCCGAGACCGACTATGTCTGCAACTACATCCTGAACGGCGGTGACAAAGCCGCCTTTTTGGAGAAGTTCAAGGGCGCGTATTCCGAAGGCTTCGATCCGGACGTCCACCTTCAGGCCATCGGGGTTGCCAACCAGACGACCATGCTCCGCGGTGAGACCGAGGAAGTGCAGCGGCGCCTCCGCCGCGCCATGGTGCAGAAATACGGCGAGGCCGGAATTGACCGGCACTTCCGCTTCTTTGACACCATCTGCGGCGCGACCCAGGACCGGCAGGATGCGCTGGAAAAGCTCTTGCAGGACCCCCTCGACCTGCTGCTGGTTATCGGCGGCTACAATTCCTCCAATACGTCACACCTTGCCGAAATGGGCGAGGCTAAGCTGCCTACCTACTTCATCAAGAACGCTGCGAAGATGAAATCGGACAAGCTGATTTTCCATTACAACCAGCATGAGCATCAGGAGGTCGAGACCCGGAACTGGCTGCCGCCGGGCCGGATTACGGTCGGCATCACCGCCGGTGCCTCCTGCCCGAACAACCTCATCGAGGACGCCATCCGGCGACTATTCGAGCTGCGGGGAATCTCGGTCCAGCAAGTCCTGGGCGCCTGAGCGGGGGAGTCTGAAATGCGAAGGCCGACAACCGGTTCACCGGGGTAGGGTGCGTATGGGTTGTGGCGGGGATAAAGGGCAGGTCTCGCCGCTTTTCTGGTCCTGGCGCCGCAAAATGTCATCCGGGGATGAACGAATTCCCCGGGTGAGCCCAAGACCCAGGCCCCGAGAGCACGCAGGCACTCACTTCTTTTCCTTGGGCACCAGCACCAGCCTGCCATCGCTGACGCGGATGTCCTCCAGCCCGTGCAAGACCGCCGCCGCCCGCGGGTCGTTGGTGATAGCCGCCGCAAGGTTCTCCCGCCGGATCTTCTGCATATACACTTCCGGCAGCGGCTGTTGTTTGACTGAAAGTGTCCGCGCTGAGACCCCCAGCACCCCGTTCTGGAATGACACATTGAACGTCGCGCTGCCGTTGAAGTACCGGCCCTTGAACATGCTCAAACCAACCTCCTGCAAGGGCACGCTCACCTGGCCTCGCAACTGGTCGCCTTCGAGGCTCACATGAATTTTGCCCTGGACCGCAGATCCTTGCCGGCCATTGGCAATCAGCACATTGACGTCGTCCGCGCTCAAGCGCAGCGGCTCCACCGGGCGCTGCTCTCGGACCGCCGCCTGGAACGCCTCGAATCGTTTGTTCAGTCTATCAACCTCGCCCTTCGGCATCTGCACCGTCGGCAGCGCCACAGGCTGGGTGTCGGTGTAGTGATTCACCATCCTTTTGACAAAATGCCATCCTACCAGCAGCGCCCCCATCACCAGCAGCAGCAGGACAACGGAGATGATGCACCCGTAGAATAAACAGCCCCGGCGGGGCCTGACAGGTTGCTCGGTCATTTGGGCTTCTTCTGAAAGCGGAGTTTGGGCCGAACCGGCGGCGCCAGGGGAATCTTCGGCGGCACGCCGGCCTTTGCTTGTTCCTTCTCGCGGCGCCACGATTCGTATGAAGCGCGCAGCACCGGCGGGTTCGGGGGCGCGGCGGGCTCCGTGGCCGGCGCCAGCTTGGCCTCCACTTCGTGGACCTTGCCGGACAGCCAGTCTTCGGCTTTGGCGACCGACTCGCCGATCTTCGTCTCGGGGAACTTGATGCCCCCGATCTCGAAGTCGGTGAGCGACTTGAAGGTGTCCAGCGTCTGGTCGGCGGAAGATAGAGCCGCCTTCATGCGGCCGGCCACCGTGTCGAGCGTCTGATAGCCGTTGACCAGCCACTCGACCTGGCCCGTCTCAATATCCACCAGCAACCCGTGCACTGGAATCTTCGGCCCGATCAGCGGGCTCTGGCGCACAATGTCCGCCGCTTTGATGACGTTGGCCCGCTCGCTGCCGAACATGCCGAAGAACTCGTTTACGTTGGCGGGCAGCAGGTGCCGCTCCACTCCCAGCGCCCGGAACCGGTCAACCAGCTCCATGGTGGCCGTCTTGCCTACCTGGCAATCCGTGTGGCCGATGATGGCGATCTCCTTGCCGCCCTTAACCGCGCACGCCAGGGCTAGCGACCGCATAGTGCTGCTGAGGGGGCCGGTGATGATGTTGCCCGCGTTGCGCAGCCAGATGAACTGGTCCTTGGGCACGCCCAGCACCTCGGGCAGCAGCGCGTTGAGCCGCACGTCAATGCACGTCAGCGCCACAACCGGCAGCTCGTTCTCGAACTCCGCCGGATGCACCCCAGCGCTCTGGTCGCCCGCCACCGCGCGGTGGTTGGCGTCTATGATGGCTTCAAACAGGCGCATGCTGTTAAAGTCCTGATTCGTCGCCTCGCACAATTACGCTACCCGCCGGCTTTGCGGCGGCCCACAAAGAAGTAGATCAAGGCTCCGAGGACGTGCAAGAACAAGACGACCAGAACCCAGATAATCTTCTCGGTATCGTTCAACCTCTGGTTCGTAATCGCGTGGATCAGCATCCAGATCCAGAATGCGAACAAGGCAAGGCCGACAACAGCCACAGCCAGCAGCAACAGCATTCCGAATACTCCCGCTCCGGCTGAACCATAAACGTTGTTCATCAGACTCCTCCGCTACTTCTGCTTCTCTTCGCTTTGGCCCTTCTCGCTCGCCTTCTTCAGCCCGGGCACCTGTTCGAGCAGCTTCTCGAACTTGATGCCGGTGAGGCTCTCGATGACAGGCGGGAGTTGCGCCACGATCTGCGTGACGTCGCCGGTCAGCTTGCTGGCGCCGCCGCCCACGCCGCTGCCGGAGTTGATGATGACCATCTTCTCGGTCTTGGCCAGGGGTTCGCTGATCTTGCCGGCGACCTCGGGCAGCACGCGAATGATCATCTCGACGACCGCCGCTTCGTTGTACTGCTTGAAGGACTCGGCCTTCACGCGCATGGCCTCGGCCGTCGCCTTGCCTTGCGCCTCGATGACGGCGGCTTCAGCCAAGCCGCGGGCCTTGTTGGCATCCGCTTCCGCCACACCGGTCGCCTTGACCACGTCGGCAGCCGCAAACCCGGTTGCCTTGGTCGCCGATGCCGACCCGGCGGCTTCGGTCTCCAACTGGAACTTGCGGGCGTTGGCCAGGGTTTCGACCTTGTAGCGCTCGGCGTCGGCCGGCTTCTGCACGTTGGCTTCCAACTCGCGCTGCTTGCGCAGGATTTCCTGCTGCTGCAGCTCGATCTGCTTCTGCTTCTCGATGATGCTGACCTGCACCTCTTCGGCCTTGACCAGCTGGCCGGTCTTGTACTTCTGCAAGTCATAGGCCAGGTCCGCTTCGGCCTTCTTCTGGTTCACCGCCGCCTGGTATTGCGCGACGTTGCTCTGGTAATCCCGCTGCGCCTCGGCAATCTTGGTGTCCGCCGCGAACTTCGCCTCCTGCCCCGCCTGGATCGCCTGGGAGGACTTGATCATCGCGTCCCGGTCCGCCTCCGCCTGGGCAATCTGCGCGTCGCGTTTGACCTGCGCGATCCGCGGTTTGCCCAGCGCATCCAAATAGCCCTGGCTGTCCCGAATGTCCTTGATCGTGAAGCTGACTATGCCCAGGCCCATGTTCGCCATGTCGCCCGCCGCCACTTCCTGGACCTTCTGGGCAAAGGCGTCGCGGTTCTGGTAGATATCCTCGACTGTCATCGTGCCCAGAATGGCCCGCAAATGCCCTTCCAGCGTCTGATTCGCGATGTGCTTAATGTCCTCGGTGTTCTTGCTCAGGAATTGCTCGGCCGCGGTGGCGATGGAGACGTCATCACCCTTGACCTTGATCTGCGCCACCCCGTCCACGCGCACCGGCACACCTTTGCTCGTATAGACGTCTTGCTGCTGCTCTACGTCAATGGTCAGCAGCTCGAGCGACAGCCGGTCCACCTTCTCAATCACCGGGATGACAAACGTGCCGCCGCCCTTCCGCACCCGGAAGCCGCGCACCTGTACGGTCCCATCCGGGTCCGTGTAACGGTGCCGGCGGCCCGACACGACGAGCACCTCGTTCGGGCCGACCTTGACATAGCGGCTGGCCCAGATGGCCGCGAAGATGACGATGACGACAACCAGCCCGACGACCACCGAGGCGACGGTGCCGCCGAGGAGAGCCTCCGCGAAGAACAGGGTAGGGTTTGGCATAGCTTGGATAGGAGTTAAGGGTTACTGGGTGTTTTTGTGATATTAAATGGGAGCAACATAGAACTGAGTGCCGACGATGCGGATGATCTTGACGGTCTGGCCGGCGGCGACAGCTCCCCCGCCTTCGTTTCGCGCGGGCGCGGTATAGCGTGAGCCCGCCTGCACATAGGCGATTTCCCCCACGCCGCTGGCCGGAATGGGCGTGATGACCGTCGCGCTCATTCCCACCAGCGTCGCGACACGCGACTCGCTGGAAGCGTCCACTTTGTGAAAGACCGTCCCGAACAGCCAGACGACGCCTGCGGCGATAATCAATGCCCCCAGCAAGGCCAGGGGGGCGCTGAGCCAGGGGCTCTCGGTGGCTTTAATCCGCGAGAAAATCATCCCCAGGCCGCCGAACGCCGTGATGAAGGCCGTGATGGTGGTCGGACTGAACGGCGAGAGTCCCGGCATGCCCGTATCCTGGAACCCAGCCTCGGCGTGTCCCCCCGTACCCACATTCACATCCACATCATGCCCGCCGAAGAGATGCCCCAGGAATGCGCTGACAATGGCGAACAGCAGTCCGACTCCAAAACAGACCGAATACACAAAAAAGTCCATAGGTCCTCGCTAAGTTGTTGCCGTCATTAAAGGGTCAAGCAACCGGCCGCGCAAGTGCCAAAGCTCGGCGCGGAGCAGTCTGTTCCACCGTGTCTGCCGCAAACCCCGCCTCCAGGTCTGTCCGCCCGGCTGCAATCGGTGCTTTGGATTGCGTTTCATCGGCTCGTCTCCAGCAAACACCAACCCCGCTCCTTTTGCACTTACAATTTCCAGGAGCCTTTATAAGCGTTGGCTTCCCCGGTCTTTTCATTTGACGCGCGCCCGGTGCCGGACGAGACTGAACTGGCCGAGAGTTGAGGGAGACTTCCTGGGCGGTGAGCCGGCCTGGTGGCGGAATGCACAGCGCGGCGGGGGTCCTCAAACCGGCACATTCGCTGAGGACTTAGCCTCCGAATGGACGAAAGGATATTGACTTGTGAGCCGAAAATCGAAGAAGCCAAAGATGCAGACATTCCGCTACGTCGCGCCCAACGCGACCAGCGTAATGCTCGTGGGTGATTTCACCGAATGGCAGCAAAAAGCGCTGGTCATGGAGAAGGGACCAGACGGGGTGTGGGCAATCAGCCTCAAGCTGCCGCAAGGCAAGCACAGCTACCTGTTCATTGTGGACGGCCAGTGGTGTGAAGACCCGGCATGCACCGTGCGCATCCCGAATCCGTTCGGCGGCTTCGACATGGTCCGCGAAGTCGGCTGACGGTCCGCCGGTCCAGCGCCCGTGTCGGCCCGCTCCGCACGAGCGGGCGACGCTTGTGTCAGGAGAGCGACGCAGTTAAGGCTGGCATACGCTGGCCGTATCTGCGTTACTCCAGCGCCTGTTATGACACATTGCCCAACAGTTCCGGTCCCGCCGGCCCAGTTCCGCGCCCCGATTGCCAGCCTGGGTGACCGCTGACCGCCACCCTTTGACGCACAAGGATGAAACAGCTCGTTCTCGTTGACTACGCGATTATCGCCGTTTACATCGTCGCCTCCTTTGCCATCGGGAACTATTACATGAGGCGGGCGGGCTCTTCTCTGGACGAGTATTTTCTGTCTGGCAGAAGGACCCCCTGGTGGCTGATCGGGCTTTCGATGGTGGCCACCAATTATGCGATAGACTACCCCCTGGCTATCACCAAGCTGGTGGCGAAGAACGGCATCATGGGCACCTGGTATGTGTGGTCGCTCGCCATCGCTGGCATCGCCGCCACGTTCTTCTTCTCGCGGCTGTGGCGCCGGGCGCGGGTGGTGACCGATGCCGAGCTGATCAAGTACCGCTACAGCGGCAAGATCGGGGATGCGCTGCGCGTCTTCAAGGGCATCTACTTCGGCGTTGTCATCAACTGCTTCGTCCTGGGCTGGATCTTTCGCGCCCTGGTGAAGGTCGCGGGGGCGGTAACTCCCTGGAACCCGTGGCTGATTCTGGCGTTCTTTGTCGTGGTTACGATGGCCTATACCATGAGTGGCGGGCTCTCCGCCGTGATTATGACCGACACCTTGCAGTATGTCATGATCACCGTGAGTGCCATCCTCTTTGCCGGCTATGCTGTTGCCCACGTGGGGGGCCTGGCGCAGATGGTGTCGAAAGTGGAGACGCTCTATCCCGGCAAGCACTACCTGGACTTCAGCCCCGGCTTCAGCGGTGGACAGGTCATGCCTTGGTCCGCCTTCTTCGTTTACCTCTTTGTCCAGTGGTGGGCGCAGAAGTTCTCGGACGGCGGGGGCAAGCTCATTCAACGAATGAGCGCCGCCCGGAGCGAGACGCACTCCGTTATCGGCACCTTCCTCTATTCGATCCTCTACGTGCTGTCCACCTGGCCGATCATCATCGTGGCCTTGTGCACCCTCATCGTCTTTGGCAAGCAGCCCGATCCCGAGCTCGGCTACCCGCGCCTGATGACGGAGATCCTGCCTCATGGCATGCTGGGCTTTTGCCTGGTCGGGCTGCTGAGCGCCTTCATGTCCACCGTGTCAACCCTCTTCAACCTCAGCCCGTCTTACCTGGTCAATGACATCTACAAGGCGTTCTTCGTGAAGCAGGCCTCGCAGCGGCATTACGTGCTGGTCTCCCGGATCACCACCGCCCTCATTGCCGGGACGGGCATGCTCCTGAGCATGAAGATCGAGTCCATTGCTGACATGTGGCAGTTCGTGCTGTCCTTTGCCAGCGGCGCCGGCATCATCTGGATTCTGCGCTGGTTCTGGTGGCGCATTAATGCCTGGTCGGAGTTCTCTTCCATGATCTGCAGCGCTGCAGTTGCCACCTATCTCAAATTGGCGCGCCCGGAAGTGCCGTTCGAGCACACCCTGCTGATCATTGTGGCCGTGACCACGCCCGTCTGCCTGCTGGTGACGTATCTGACGCAGCCGGTGGGCGACGAGACCCTGCGCGACTTCTACCACAAGGTGCAGCCCGGCCAGTGGGGCTGGCGCCGGATCTCCGAAAAGTATGGCATCGCCCGCACGCCATTCCTGATGAGGGCGTTCGTGAACTTTCTCCTGGGCGCGGCCTTGCTGTTCCTCATCAACTTCGGCGTCGGCACGCTGCTGTTGCGGTCGCTTTGGCTGGGGGTGTCGGAGATTCTGGCCGGAGGTGTGATTGCCCTCATACTGCTCAAGCGGATTCAAAAGGAGGACTTGCCGCCGGCCGGTGAGAAGGCCGTGCCGCCACACAGAGTCGAGAATTGCGAGTTGGTAGATCAGGTGTGACCGGGTGAGGCCGAGTTTCACTGCGTTCCTGCCGGAAGCCCGCCCCTGAGGCTTGTAGGGAGAACTCCTACAAGGAGTTTGGTGTTCCACCTTACAGACACTCGCAGGTGATTGGGATATAAGCGTTAACGGCAAGAGACATTCTGCACTGGACGCGAGGCCGTTTTGCGGAGTCTGGCGTGGGTGGCTGTTGCAGCGGCAGCCCGGTTGAGCAGGTGGGAATGGGTGCTTATCGTTAGCCCGGTGTAACTCAGACACCACCGGGTCCTGGGCTGCCGCTCCAGCAGCTTCCCGGTGGAGGCTGGGTGTCACTTCAGCTTGGTGGTGGATTCAGTCGCTCTGCTCATGATTGGTGAGCCAGGAACCACGTAACCAGCAGGAATATCAATCCCAGCACAGCCGTCACTCCGACCAGCCATTTTAGCGCCCAGCCTTTCTCCAGCCGTTTGCACTTTTCCGCCAGCGCTGGTGAGAGCACCCCCCGTCTGACCCAGAAAGCATACTCCCAATCCACGAAAGCTCTCCACTGGGACGGCTTCCACAGCATGAAGCCCAGCCAAAGAAATGAGGCCGCTGTGAGCAGGAAGAGGCAGGCAGTTAAAGCCAGGGTCGTCTGGTCCATGCGCGCAAAGTTGTATTCATGACGCCCGTGCTATGCCGCGCCAGATGGCGAGTCTAAGATTGACCTGGCGCCTGCAAGCTGGCGGGGGGCTAGAAGTCGTTACGGCACGCGGCGCAATACCATCCACCCCCGGGCGTATTCTTCCGGTGCAGGCGTACCGCCTTCTTTTCCCGGTCGTGACAAACCTGGCAGAACGGGCCCACCAGGTTTGTGCCATCATCAGTTGTCTTCCGGAGCCAATAAACACCCCGGTCAAAATACATATCGCGGCACGGTTCGGACTCAACCTCCATGCCTTGGAGTTTATTCTTCAGGGCCAGGTTTTCTTCTTGCAGGCGCAGCACCGCCTCTCGCAGCTCCAGTATCTTCTCTCTGGCCTCAGCGGTGAGTCCGTTCTTGAGCAGCTCAATAATGTCCTGGTAATTCGGAATGCCCATGCAGGAAGTCTATTGTTCAACGAACCTGCACGGGAAAATGGTGAAAGTCAATTCCGGGAATTGCCCCTGACTAATCGTGCCTCGTTAGTCTTCAGATATTTCTCCATCGTCTCGATGCTGCTGGTCTGAATCCGGCGCGCTTGCCCCAGCTCCCGCATCATCCGGTAGTCAATCAACCGTTTGCCCAGCTCCACAATCTGAATATACGCATTCTCGGTCTTCCATAACTGCCCATTGGCCAAGGCCGGCTGGGACTTCTTTCGATTTGCTCTTACTTTCACGTTCATTGGACGCCTCAAACCCCGGTTTCGTTCAGATTTCAGGGACCGAAAGCCCCAAATCCAGATTGAAATTGGCCACGGCGAGTCCATTTTGGTGTGGGATGAACGGGATTAGCCCAACTGCGCGCCCGGTAACCCGGGCGCCCCAGGGCCGGCTGGGGTTGCTGCTGCTGGCGGTTTGCTGGCCCTTGAACTGGGCGCTGCCGGGATTGCGCACTGCTTACCTGTTCTTTCCTCTATGGCTCGGCTACATTCTCGTGGTGGATGCTCTGGTCGTGCGCCGCACCGGCACCTCACTCTGGACCCGGTCGCGGCGGGACTTCGCGCTGTTCTTCCTGGCCTCGGCGCCGGCGTGGTGGCTCTTTGAAGCCATCAACCGGCGCACGGGCAACTGGGAATACCTGGGCAGCTCTGCCTTTAGCGACCTCGAGTACTGCCTGCTCTGCACGATTTCCTTTTCCACCGTCATGCCAGCAGTGTTCGAGACGGCGGAACTGGTGGGCAGTTTTCTCTGGGTGCAGCGCTTTGCCAGCGGTCCGCGCCTGCAGCCAATCCCGGCGGTGACCAGCGGCATGTTCTTCAGCGGTATCGCCATGCTTGGCTTGACACTGGCCTGGCCGAAATACTGCTATCCCTTTGTCTGGACCTCGCTCGTGCTGATTCTCGAGCCGCTGAACTGCTGGCTGGGCCGCCGGCACTTCCTGCAGCATCTCCAGCACGGCGACTGGCGGCCGGTCATTTCCCTCGGGCTGGGAGCGGTCATCTGCGGGTTCTTCTGGGAGATGTGGAACTACTACGGCTATCCGAAGTGGATATATCACACCCCGGGGGCGCAGTTCCTTCACGTCTTCGAAATGCCGCTGCTCGGCTATGGCGGCTATGTGCCCTTCGCACTCGAGTTGTGTGCCCTCAAGAACTTTCTCTGGCCTGGCTCGCCGCGGCTGCGGCTGGGGACTACGGAGTGATGGAGTATTGGAGTGATGGAGCACGAGCGGCCTGCCGTCCGGTCTCCATTAATCCATCACTCCATTAACCCATCACTCCGTTTGCCCCGCATTCCCGTTTCCCTTGGCCCGGCCCCTCTGGTAAGCTCCGGGCATGGCGTTCGATTCATTCCGAGACTTTCTGAGGCAACTGGAGGCGGCCGGCGAGTTGCGGCGCATAACGGAGCCGCTGGCCACTGAGCTGGAGATCACCGAGATCGCCGACCGGGAGATGAAGAAGCCCAACGGTGGCCAAGCCCTGCTGCTGGAGAGGCCGACCGTCAAGGGGCAGGTCTCGCCGTTTCCGTTCGCCATCAACACGCTCGGTTCCTATCGGCGCATGGCGCTCAGTCTCGGCGCCGATTCGATGGAAGAGGCCGCCGCCGCGCTCGGCTCCCTCGTGAAGGCCAAGCCGCCGACCAGTCTTAAGGAAGCCCTGCACCTGCTCGGCACCGCGCTCGACCTCCGCCATGCCAAACCCAAGCTGGTGAAAGATGGCGCCTGTAAGGAAGTCATACACAGGATCGAGGCCCCGCCCACGCATACCGAGCCGTGGCCCCCAGCCCCCGACTGGCGCAATCCCTCAACCCTCAACCCTCAACCCTCAACCCTCCTCAACCTTCCCATCCAGCAATGCTGGCCGCTGGATGGCGGGCGGTTCATCACCCTGCCGTGCGTGGTGACTAAGGACCCCGACACCGGCGAGCGTAACGTCGGCATGTACCGGATGCAGGTCTATGACGAGCGCACTACGGGCATGCACTGGCAGTTGCAGAAGGTCGGCGCCCGGCACGGGCGGCGCTACTATGAAACCGGCACGCGCATGCCAGTGGCCGTGTTCCTCGGCGCTGACCCGGTCTATACCTTCTGCGCCACCGCGCCGCTGCCCGACGGCCTGGATGAGTTTCTGCTGGCGGGCTACCTGCGCAAGAAGTCCGCCGAGCTTGTCCGCTGCGAGACCTGCGATTTGGAAGTGCCGGCCAACGCCGACTTCGTTCTGGAGGGCTACGTGGATCCCAAAGAGCCGCTGCGGGAGGAGGGGCCTTTCGGCGATCACACCGGCTTCTACTCGCTGCCGGATCACTACCCGGTCTTTCACCTTACGGCCATCACGCACCGAAAGGACGCCGTTTATCCCGCCACCATCGTTGGCTTGCCGCCGATGGAGGACTACTACATCGGCACCGCGTCCGTGAAGCTGTTCCTGCCGATCCTGAAAATGACCTTCCCGGAGCTGGTGGACCTGGCGCTGCCGGCCGAGGGCGTCTTCCACAACCTGGTCTTCGTCAGCATAAGGAAGACCTACCCCATGCAGGCATTCAAGGTCATGCACGGCCTCTGGGGCATGGGGCAAATGATGTTCACCAAGTATATCGTGGTCGTGGATGACGACGTGGACGTGCACAACACCCGCGAAGTCCTCTTCCGTCTCTGCGCCAACACCGATCCGCAGCGCGACGCCATCTTCACCAGGGGCCCCGCCGATGTGCTCGACCATGCGACGAGCGAGCTGGGCGTCGGCACGAAAATGGGCATAGATGCCACACGCAAGCTGCCCGGCGAAGGTCACAAACGGGACTGGCCGCCGCTCATCCAGATGGACGAAAGCATACGAAAGAAGATTGATTCCCTGCTCAAGGGTTAACCTCATCCCCATGCCGGCGAACCTGACACCGGAATATGAGAAGGCCGAGCGACGCTACCGGCAGGCGACGAACGACGAAGAGCGACTGGCCGGCTTGCAGGAGATGTTCAGCACCATCCCCAAGCACAAGGGGACGGAGAAGATGCAGGCGGACCTCAAGCACCGCATTGCCCAGCTCCGCCGGGAAGAGCAGAGGACCGCGCACAGCAAGGGCCCGGATCCGTTCCACATCCCCCGGGGCGGCGCCGGGCAGGTAGTGCTCGTCGGGCCGCCGAACACCGGCAAGAGCAGCCTGCTGGCGGCCACCACTCATGCGGCGGCGAAAGTGGCCGACTACCCCTTTACCACCGCCGTGCCGCAGCCCGGGATGTGGCACTAGGACGACGTGCAGATCGAACTGGTGGACACGCCACCCGTCACGCCGGAACATGTGCCGACCGGGCTGATGGGCACGATTCGTAATGCCGATGTGGTGTGCGTGGTGGTGGAAGCCGGCGAAACGGCGCTCGACCAGGTGGAAATGGTGCTGGCCGTCCTGAACGCGCGCGGGCTGGCGCTGCGCCCGGTGGCGCGAAATGAACTGCCGGCGGCGGATGCCAGCCAACGGCCCGGGCTGATCGTCGCGGCCAAGTTGGACCTGGCCCCGCCCGGGGCGCTGCAGACCTTGCGCGAGCTCTACGCCAGCCGGCTGCCGACTGTGGGCGTCAGTGCGCGAGCCCGGCAGGGTTTGGACGACTGGTTCGTGCGGCTGTGGGGATTGCTGGCTATGATCCGGGTTTACTCGAAGGAGCCGGGCCAGCCGCCGGACCTGCGCAAGCCGTTCCTCATGCCATTGGGCGCGACCGTCGCGGAGCTGGCGCAACGGATTCATCGCGACCTGCCGGAGCGGATGAAGTTCGCGCGGCTCTGGGGCCACAGCCGATTTGACGGCCAACAGGTGCATAAGACCGAGCCGCTCCGGGACAAGGACGTGGTGGAAATCCACGAGTAGCATCATTAACAGCGAAGGCGGCAAGGCGCGTAGGAGAGCAATAGCCAATACCCCTTTCCCGTTTTCGCGTCTTCCCTGTTTCTTCGATGTCCCCTATCGCTTAAACCGATATTGCCGCCAGGTTTATCAATTAACACTCCTGCCGATGGCGGGGTTAGGCTGGCGACATGAAAATCAACCAGCACGCGCGGAAGGTTCTGCAACTTCGATCCTCGGCCAGCCTGTTCGTCTTCCTGCTCTTGGTGCCAGCCACGTTTTGGACGGCATGTCGTATCGGGCAAGGCTGTGTCCCAATCACCGCGTCGCCCAGCGGTCCGACCCCGGCCATAGGCCACTGGTTCGTATCTCAGTAACGGGGAGCGGGAATCGTGCGCAGCCACTCACACCCAGGTCTCGTACAATTCAACCGCCAGAAAGAGGCGAATCGCCTTGAACTGCGCCCATCCAGCCATCAGACTTCTCCCGCGATGAAACGTGACCAGCACCCGGACCTTCGATCTCAACCCTCAACCCTCAACCCTCAACCCTCCCCGCTCTCGCGCCGGGAATTCCTCGCCGCCTCCGCCCTCGCGGCGCTGGCGTCGGTGGTGCCGGGCTGCAAATCCGCCGGGGGCGGCGCCGCGGCGGAGCCGATCATTGATATCCACCAGCACCTCGGCTATTCCGGCCGCTCGGATGAGGCCATGCTGGCCCACCAGCGCGCCATGGGCGTCACGACTACGATCCTGCTCCCCGCCGGGCGGCCAGTGAAAACCCCCTCTACTCACAACGGCGTGGCCAACGGCCTGCAAGCCCAGGCCCTCGGCAACTCGGCCTGCTACCGCTTTGCCAAGGCCCACTCCAAAAACTACCGCTTCGCCTCGTGCGAAGTACCGGACCTGCCCGATGCCGTGCAGGAGATCACGAAATACCTCAAGCTGGGCGGCGTCGCTATCGCCGAGCTGAAGTTCGGCGTCGAATGCGACTCGCCCGAGATGCAGCGGCTCTATGAGTTGGCCGCCGAATACCGCGTGCCGCTCCTGATGCACTGGCAGTATAAAATGTATTACTACGGCTTCGAGCGCTTCCGTACGATGCTGGCGAAATACCCCCGGACCACCTTCATCGGCCATGCGCAGACCTGGTGGGCCAACATTGACCGGAACTACAAAGACGCGGATGGGCTCTACCCGAAAGGCAAGGTTACCCCGGGCGGTCTCACCGACCGCTACCTGAGCGATTATCCGAACATGTATGGCGACCTGTCCGCAGGCTCCGGTCTCAACGCGTTTACCCGCGACGAAGACCACGCCCGGGACTTTGTCCGTCGCCACCAGGACAAGCTGCTGTTCGGCAGCGACTGCAATGATTCGGAAGGGCAGGGGCCCAAATGCAGCGGCGCCCAGATGATAGCCGCGGTGCGCCGTCTCTCGCCGAGCAAAGAAGTCGAGCGCAAGCTCCTCTACTATAACGCCCGGCGGGTGTTCAGGATTTAGCGCCTGCCGCCCCCGCCGTCGTTTCAAGGTCCCGGCTTGGCGCGGGAGGCCGGCCTTTGGTAGGCTCACATCACAAATGGCCGGTCGCGATCTCCAACACGCAGGGCAGCGTTCCGGGCAGCCACTGCCGCTGGCTCCGTGGCGCTCCAGCAGCGTTCCGGCTCAATGAGCGAGGCTCCGACAACTTCTGCCAATCCGGCCACCTGCCGCGAGGGCGGTCGGACGTGGCGCGTGCTTCGCCGGACGGCGCTGGCGTTTCTCTGGACGCTTTTGGGCTTGCTGACGCTCTGGGCGATGGCGGCGCTTTTCTTTGACACTAGAGTCTCCTGGTTGCGTCTGCCGCTGGCGGTGATCTACGGAGCGGGCATGCTCGCGGTGGTGATCTGGACGCGGCCTCGGCGGCGAGCGGCAGGCATCTGCGTCGGCGGATTTATGCTCGTGCTGGGATGGTGGCTCACCCTGGAGCCCTCCAACCAGCGTGATTGGCAGTCCGACGTGGCGGTGCTGCCTTACGCCGACATTGCCGGCAACCAGGTGACCATTCACAACATTCGCAACTGCGATTACCGCACCGAGACCGACTTTGACGTGCGCCATTATGACCGGACGTTCAACCTGGATGACTTGCGCACGGTGGATTTGTTTCTCGTCACCTGGGGTTCGCCGCACATTGCCCATACGATGATAAGCTTCGGCTTCCGCACGGGAGACTACGTGTGCTTCTCCATCGAGACCCGCAAGGAAAAGGGCGAAGCCTACTCAACGGTGAAAGGCTTCTTTCGCCAGTATGAACTGACCTACGTCATTGCGGACGAGCGCGACCTGGTGCGCCTGCGGACTAATTATCGGCAGGGCGAGGAGGTCTATCTCTATCCTCTGCGGGCGACGCCCGCGCAGGGCCGCACCTTCCTGCTGGACTATCTCGCGCGCGCCAATGCTCTGCGGGAGCGGGCCGAGTGGTATAACGCTGCCACCGCCAATTGCACCACCGCCATCCGCACCCAGCGCGCCGCCGCCGACCGCCAGCCGTGGGACTGGCGGATGCTGATCAACGGCCACCTCGACGAACTGCTTTACGAGCGCGGGGCGATCGCGACCAATCTGCCCTTCGCAGAGTTGAAAAAGCAGGCTTGGGTCAATGCCCGGGCCCGCGCGGCAGACCAGGACCCTGCCTTCTCCCAACGTATCCGCCAAAGCTCGCCCTAACATCCTATGACTACTCCTTCCTGGACCTTTCCGGCGGCGTTCTCCGGCGCCCGCCATATCGCCGCGGTTGCGGCGCTCCGCCGTTGCACGCACTTGGCGTACTGGCCGCTGCTAGCGCTGCTGCTCGCCGGCTGCACCAGCCCCATCGGCGCCACCAGGACCAGCTTGCGCGTCGCCTACCGCCAGTCGCAGGCCAGCGCGATAGAGGGCCGAGCAAGCAGGGAGTCGCTTCGTGTCCTGCACCGCTTTGACTTGGACGAGCAGTTTGCGTCTGACCCGGCTGGCGCCCTGCAGGTCCTGCACCAGAAGGCCTGCGAGGACAACCGCCGGGATTTGGTGTTCGCCCTGGGCGAACTGAGCTTTCTGCACGCCGGCCGATTGGAGCACAGTGTAAAAGCCGGGGAACCGAAGCAGGGGCGTGACTACTACCTCGCCGCCGCCATCTACTCCTACCTCTACCTGTTTGGCGCCGGCGGCGAGCCGCCACCAAACCGCTTCGACGATCGCTTCCGCATCGCCTGCAACATCTACAACGCCGGCCTGGCCAAAGGCCTCGGGTCTCCGGAACGCACCAATGCCGTGGTCCTGCTCGAGGACGGCTTGCGCCAGTTGCCGCCTGGGCGCGTCCAGGTCCGCTTGGACACCAATGCCTTCCCTTTTGCCCTGAATCGCTTCGAGACCTTCCTTTCGGCCGACCAGTTCCTGGTTCGTGGATTGACTTTGCGCGATCGCCAATCGGGGCTGGGCGCGCCCCTGATTGGCGTGGGCAAGCGTGAGGGGCCAGCCCCCTTTTCCCGGCGCGCCCCCGCCACGGTTTTCGGACGCCCGCAGGGGGACTTGAAGACCTGGACCGCGGGCCAACTCAGCCTGACCTTGGAGCTTTACTCCGCGTACGACAGCAACACCGTGAAGGTCGGCGATGCTGTCATCCCCTTGGAAACCGATCTGACCGTGCCCATGGCCCATGCCTTGAACCAGAGTTTCATCTGGAGCCTGGGCATGGGGCAGTTCTTCTCCTCCGTAGAACGCATCAAGAGTGATGTCTATTTCACTCAACCCCACCAGGCGGGGCGCGTGCCGGTGGTGTTCGTGCACGGGACCTTCAGCAGTCCGGTCTGGTGGGCGGAGATGCTCAACACGTTGCGCGCAGACCCGGAGATCCGCCAGCGCTGCGAATTCTGGTTCTTTGTCTATAATAGCGGCAATCCCGCGCCTTACTCCGCCGTCAAACTCCGGGAATGCCTCGCCGAGAAGGTCAAAGCGCTCGATCCGGAAGGCACCAACAGCGCGTTGCGGCAAATGGTGGTGATCGGCCATAGCCAGGGCGGACTGTTGACCAAACTCACCGCTACCGACACCGGGGACCGGCTCTGGCGTGCCGTGGGTGTTAGCAGTCTGGATGACGGCACGCTAACTGCCAAGCAACAGGAGGTGATCCGGCGCTACTGCGTTTACAAACCCTTGCCCTTCGTGAAGCGGGTCGTTTTCGTCAGCACCCCGCATCGCGGCAGCTACCTGGCTACCAGCTTCGTGCGCAGATTTGTCTCCCTGCCCGGCGCGCTTATCCAACACACCAGGGAGTTCGCCGGCCTGGCCGAAAAGCTCGACCTCCGGGAGCTGCAAGTCACCCGCACCAGCCTCGATAGCATGTCGCCTCGTAACAAAGGCCTTCTAGAGCTCGCGGAGATCCCCACCGGCCCCGGCATACCCTGCCACTCCATCATCGCCGTCCAGGGCAAGGGCGACTATCACCACGGCAAGGACGGCCTGGTCGCCTATTCAAGCGCGCACGTGGATTACGCCGCTTCCGAGTTCATCGTTCGCAGCCCCCACTCCTGTCAGAGTCAGCCGCCGACCATCGAAGAAGTCCGGCGCATTCTGCTGGAACACCTCGGTGCTGTGCCTGATCCAACGCGGCCCTCAGCTCCGCCCCATCGGCGCTAACTTGGCCGCACGGGCGCACTCCGCTGCTTTACGTCAGCAGCCCGTTGAAAAACCGCCGGAACGCCGCGTGGGGGCACGCGGCCTACCGGATTTCCTCGGAATTCGATACGCATTGTAGGCCCAGTGTCCGCACCGGGCGGGTCTATTAACGGGCTGCCAGGGAAAACGCACTCAAGCCAATCCCTCCGTCCTACCTCCATCCCACCTCCATTATACCTCCATCCTACCTCCATTGTACCTCCATCCATAGACGGAGGTAGGATGGAGGTATAATGGAGGTAGGATGGAGGTGCAATGGAGGGAGCAGCTTGAGGTGGCGACGGTAGCGGCTGCCGGTGCCGCGCGACCAGCCCATTCCAGCATTAGCTGCCGAGGCAACTACTGGTTGATGGCAGTGATTAACGATAACGCCGCGTGGGGGCAGGCGGCCTGCAAACTTCGTGTAGGCCGCTTACCTCCACGCGGCAGGCCAGGTATTGCCTATTTGTGCACTCAAGCACTGGATTTTGCCCAGGGGAGGGGCAATGAAGAGGGAGCCCAGGTGAGCTTTGGCCCAGACTCAGCAGTTCAGTTCTCTCACAACTGACACAGTCGGCAACCCCCAAGTCCCCACGATACTCGAGCCGCAGCTTGCGCGACATGCTCCAGCCTTACCCGCACCTCTCGGAAGTGTAAATAGTGAGAACCGACACTTGCTCTTTTTTTACTGAAAGCGAACCGGGCGTGCTGGGATGAAATACACCCGTTAAACCACGGCCCTGGTTGACTAGGACAGCGCCACGAGGCGGGCAAGGCGTTTGGGTGTTTAGCGTGACGTAGGCGATCTTTCCTTCGCTTCGAGAAGGATTCGTAGCCGAGAAGCTGATCCAGCGACCACAAAATCGTTGGCACAGCTTGTGCCTTGGTTGGCGTGTGAGGTTCATTTTCGCCGCATTAACCGTGTCACTTCGGAAACGGGCGTTGCGTGTAGTAAATCGGCCACGGGGGTTGGTTCAATTTTCTCAAACCGGGAGAGATTTGCTGCAGATTCAACTGGCCTTGAGTGTATAGCAGATGAATGACCCCGTTCTGGAGAACGACCTGTGGTTCACCAGATGTGAGTCCGTCCTTTGCCGCATCGGTCACTTTGAGGATGCGCGACCACGTTTTACCACCGTCGTTGCTGGTGATGTAATAAATGTCGTTTGGATCATTTGCACTCTGCGCTTTCTTGCGGGCTTCGATTCCAGCCCACGCGATCACAACGTTCTGTCCTTCGACCGACATGCTGGGGGAATAAGCGTAGGTCAACCCTTTTGAAAGAACCACATCCTTGCTCCAACTGTTTTCTCCGTCCCTGCGATTGCAATAGGCGATCTCGTAATTTTCGCGGCGAGGTGCCTGCAAATTCAAATTCCATTTCTCGCGTCGGCAATCCATCCAACACAAATGAACCGTGTCGTCCGCTGTCTTCGCGACATACCGGCCGCGTGCTCTCGCAAGGTTTCTTGTCACTGTCACAGGCGGGGTCCACGAGTTGCCGTCCACCGGCTTCTGAGAAGACCACACATCGTGTCCCTTTCCGTCGGCCAAGCTCATCCCGAAATAATAATACTGCCCTCTGGTTCTACAGACTGAAGCGTAAGAGGTGTACGTCTGCGAGATGGACTGGACTTGCCAACTCTTTCCTGAATCAGGAGAATAAAACACTCCGTTGCTAAAAGGGCCATCTGTGACTCCATTGATTCCAAAGTACGTTAGTGCCCGAATACAATAGGCGATGTGAATGTCCAAACCGTGAGAATGTTCCATCAAAGGTGGTCCCAAAACCGGCCAGCGACGGCTTCCAGGTTCGTTTAATGTCACATTCTGCTCTGTTACTCCAAAGAACGTCTTTTTGGCTATACCCCATTTCCTTTCCGCTTCCATTCGAGCCTTACCGCTTGCGCTGAGACCGACTACGTACAGCTCCATTGAAAGTTGGTCATTCTCCATGGTCCCCTGTTGAAACAGTATCTTATCGCTGGATGCATCAAATCCGGGTTCATACCAAGTGGTGAGAGGAAACTTAGGAAGTGATACTTCCGACCAGGAACTACCATCTTGATTCAGGAGGAAGCATTCTTGACCTTGTAATCTGATGGTCGTCGCGTTCCACTTGCGAAGGAGCACGCCTCCACTTAGTCCACTTTGACTTTCTGCCACTCTGTTTGCTGATGTCCAACCTTGGGCATTCCCCGCCCGCTTGCTACAACCAATCAACGTGCATATAATGCACGCAGGCAGCACGATTACCAAAGCGAGGCGATCTTTAGTTCTCATTGAAGCCATCAATGGGGTCAGACCGTAGAAACGCCTGTTCGTGTTCATGATTCTTCATGAGATATCCAGTTGAATCTGTGAAATGTCGGCTGCGCGGCCATTCATGTATTTGTGCAGGTTGGTTCTTGCGCCTTTGGGCTGCCCCAGATGCAAACGCTCAGCGATCTGCTTGACCGATAGGGTCGTCTCCTGCCGCAAACGTGCTGCCAGCGCCAGCTTCGCGGGGTGGCTCCTCTGCCGTGCCAACAGGTCTTTTTCGGCCCAGCCGAGCCGTGCCAGTTCTTCCGCAACAATTCGCTCGGCCTTGGTTTCCGCGGTTTCCAGCCTGATCTGGCCAGGATGGTTCTCGCCCACCTTGCCTTCCATCTGCTCCAAGCACTCCCGCCGGGAGACCTCGCTGCCGATGGACCAGGCTCGCCGAAACTCCTGCGGGGCTGCCTCGTCCACCTCGTCCAGCCGACCCCGCTCCATTTGGCGCTCAAACTCCTGCCGCCCCGCCGGCGTGTCCTGCTGGATCCCATGCTCGCCCAGCAGACGATCCACACGCAACCATCGCGGCCGATGCGCGGTGGCGGCCAAGTACGGCACAAAGCTGCTCCAGGGCCAGGCCAGGAGCCGGTCTTCCGGCGCGAGCAACTTGGCGCGGATGGGGTTCAGGTGAACGTAATCGCATGCCTCCCGCAAATAGCCGTTGCCGCTGCCCTCCACCAGTTGCGCCTTGTAACGACCGCTCAAGACGTGGCCGGTGAGCTGGTGGCGGTTGTTGAGGCGAATGGTATAGGTGCTCTGCAACCACGCCATGCCGGAAACCAGATTGGCGTTCGGAGTCTCAAGGACCAGATGATAGTGGTTGCGCATCAGGCAATACGCGTGCACTTGCCAGCCGGTCTTCTGGCACGCTTGGGCCAGCGTCTTGATGAAGTCGTGCCGGTCCACGTCGTCCAGGAAGATGTCCTCACGCTGGTCGCCACGGCTCATAACGTGATACATCGCACCGGGGTATTCAAGGCGCAGCTTCCGAGGCATGCTCGCCAGATACTCCGCCGGCGGGAGGCTGTCAACAGCAGAAAACCCCGCCAAACCAAGCGCCACCTCTTGACGGCTGCGTGCGTTTCTACGGTCTGACTCTATCGAGGTGTTTCAGCGAGAAAGGGCGGCGGGTCAGCGCAGGTGCTGGTCGAGGAAACTGTAGGCGGCATCGCGCACCGCTGGGGGGAAGTCGTGTTCGCAATCGGGGTAGGCGGCTTGCAGCACCTTCGGCACGTGGTAAAGGCGATAGACAGCGGACGCGGCAGTCAGGATGGTGTCCACGCTGGCTTGGCGGTAGTTGGCGTCACGAAGCGGGGCGTTGACAAACAGGGGCCGGGGAGCCAGGGCGGCAATGAGTTCGTAGAAGTCAAAGGGGATTTCGGCCAGCCGCCCGCGATAGCCGGCCAACCGCGGCATGTAACGTTCCTGACACCAGCCGCGCCCGGGCTGCCAATTCGTCGGATCACCGCCGTAGTAGTCGCGGAAGGAGTCGAAGCCGCAACTGGAAACGACAACGGCGATGCGGGGATCGAAGACAGCCGTGTAGATGGCGTTGTGTCCGCCCAGGGAATGGCCGATGGCGCCGTATTTCCCCTGCTGCACAAAAGGCAGCGTCTCCAGCAGGTCGAGCGCGCGCATGTTATCGCGGATGGCCTTCATGGTGCCGCTTTGATAGCCCAGGGCCTTGAGGTCGGGCTGGTAATCGGCCATGAGGGGATAGGCGGGGGCGATGACCACATAGCCGCGTTCGGCCAGATCACGCGCGTAAGCGCGGTACTTGCCGCGCAGTTGCTCGACCAGGACGCGGTGCCCGTATTCCATGTCGGTGGGGTGCAAGGCCAGGATGCCCGGCAGCTTCTTCCGGCCCCCGAGGGCCTCGTTCGGCACTAACAGGTAAGCCGGCACCCGCGAGCCAGGTTCGGAAGCGTAGGTGACGAGGAGACGCGTGTAGGAGCCGCAATTGGTCTGCTGCCGGGTGCGAAGGTCGAAAGGGCACCACTTTTCCCGGCCCGGGAGCGGCCCCATTACATCCGTCATGCCGCGAACGATCTCAGCGCGGCGGCTTTGCCAATCGGCCTTGGACTTGACGGGAACGACCGCACCGGTGCGGTTGTGAAAGGCCAGCACGTTGGTGTGCGAGAGCGGCATGCGGACTGCAGGCGTCTCCGGCACACTCGATGTGCGGCAGGCCACGAAAAAGCCCAGCAAGAGGACGGTGGCAGCGACAGCCGGAAGGTGGACGGGCGTGGCTCTCATGAAGCTGGCATGACCTATGGCGCTTCGTCCGGCCCTTCTACCTGCCACTCGTGGACGCCGGCGGCGAAGCCGGGAGGCAGTTGGACGACCAACCGCAGAGCCGTCGTCCTGACGGGCGAGAAACCCACCCCGCACCACTTGTCCCTGGCGACCGGGTAATTCTCCGCGCCGGAGACGGCCTTCCAGGCACCCCGATCCAGATACTCGAGGCGCCACGAAGCCGGCAGCCGGCACGCGCCATGGCCGGTGTCGTCAAACCAATACACCCTGGCGCTGTTGACCTGCACGGGCGTCTTCCAGGTGTACTGGGCCCACTCCGAGGTGCCCGCATGCGGCCACCAGTGACAACAGGCTGCCGGCTGCTCCGCGCTGTTCTTCGGCTCCAGGCCGTCGTTGATGCCCTCCGGCTGGCAGTTGTTGTTGGCAAAGCTCACGCTGACCTGTGCCTGGGCCTCCAGGCCGCGGGCGGCGAGCGCCGGCGGCGAGGCGGGCAGCCACACTTTCATCGGGCCAGCCTGCCGGTTATCCCATGCGTAGTAGGGGAGCGCCTTGAACGCGACGCGGCGGGAGGGTGCCGTCGGCTGATACAGTGTGCCGTCCCATTTCTGCGGGGAGACCGCGCAAGCTTGGCCGATGATGGTGACCATCCCGCCGAGCAGGCGCGGCTCCTGAGCGGCCTTCAGCTCGGCTTCCGGCGGCAGCCAGAGCGCGGCCAGCGGCTCACTCTGGTCGCATTGTTCCAGGCAATAGACGATCGGCCCGCGCTGAATGGCCAGCAGCCCGCGGTCGGCCTTCACGTTCGGATTGGCGGCGATGCGCTGGATCGGCATGGGGAGATCCAGTTCCACCCGGTCGCCGCGCTTCCATTCCCGGTCGAGCACCAGGTAGCCCCGCTGGAGGATCATGGGCTGCACGGCGCGGCGGTTCACCCTGACCGTTGGGTTCGCGCACCAGCCGGGCACGCGCAGCCGCAGCGCGAACCGGGCCTGCGCGGCTGGCGCCACCTCCAACGCCATCTTGCCGCCCCACGGGTAGTCGGTCGTCACCTGCAAGCCCACCGCCGTTTCCCCCACCTTCGCCCGGGCGCCGCCCTGGATGTAGAGGTTGACGTAAAGCGAATCGGCGCTGGCAGCGTAAGCGTAGCCGCCCAGGGCGGCCAGGGTGCGCGTGACGTTCGGCGGGCAGCAGGCGCAGCCGAACCACGGCGAGCGATGGTGCGTGCCGGCGCTTTCCAGCGGGTTGACGTAGAAGAACTTTGTGCCGTCCCGGGACACACCCGAGAGCACGCCGTTGTAAAGCGCCCGCTCCAGCGCGTCGGCGTAGCGCGACTCCCCGTAAAGCAGCGCCAGGCGATGCGCCCACTGCGCCAGCGCGATCGTGGCGCACGTCTCCTGGTAGGCGGTGAGGTTGGGCAAGTCATAGTCCACGGTAAAGCCCTCGTTATGGGCGCTGGGGCCGATGCCGCCGGTGAGGTATTGATTGCGCTCCGTGGTGTTCCGCCAGACGCGATCGAGCATGCCGAGCAGGCGCGCGTCGCCCGTCTGCGCGGCGACTTCGGTCGTGCCGGACATCAGGTAAGCCGCCCGCACGGCATGACCCTTGATGATCTGGTGGTCCCAGATCGGCACATCGTCCTGCCAATAGGAACCGTCATACTTGTCCAGCGGCGTATGGCGCTCGGTGGCAAAGAACTTCCGCCCGCGGTTCTCGACGAAGAACCGGGCGAGGTCGAAGTAGCGCGCGTTGCCCGTCGCCCGCCACAGCTTAACCAGCGCGAGCTCGATCTCCGGGTGCCCCGGGTAACCCAGCCGCTTGGGCGGCGGGCCGAACACCGAGTCAATGCAGTCCGCAAACCGGGTGGCGATGTCCAGGAAGCTGGTCTTGCCCGTGGCCTGGTAATGCGCCACCGCCGCCTCGAACATGTGGCCCGCGCAGTAGAGCTCGTGCCAGTCGCGCAGGTTCGTCCACCGCTTGTCCGGCGCCTTGACTGTAAAGTGGCTGTTGAGATAGCCGTCCGGTTGCTGCGCGGCGGCGAGCAGGCGGATGATGTCGTCCAGTTGCCTCTCCAGGGCCGGGTCCGGATGCGTCGCCAGCGAGTAGGACGCCGCCTCCATCGCCTTGTAAAGGTCCGAGTCCATGAACACCGGCCCGCGATAGCCGTTGGTCGCGCCGCGGCCCGCCAGCCGCAGGTCTTCGAGGTTGCCCGCTTCCTCCAGCTGCTGGAGGCTGAAGGGGATGCTCGCCACCCGGTTCGTCTCCCGCCGCGGCGCCCAGAAGGCATCCTCGATCGTCACGTCCCGGAACGGCACGGGCTGAAGCTTCAGCAGCGTTTGCCCGGCAGCGGACGCAAGCGGCGCGCACCAGAGCATTCCAACGAGCAGTGCGGGCGCCCAGGCTCGGGTGCGCCTCGCCGAACTGCCCGCCCGGACAGCGTTGGCCGCGGCCCAGCCTCCGTCAGCGCGATTCCGCCGCAGTCGAACTATCCGGTATTCCGTCCACTCTGAGCGCATAAGATTATTCACGTGTCGGCCACATGGTCGGCGCGGCGGGGCATCTGTCAATCCTCTTCCCGCGGCAGCTCGGAGCCGGTGACATGGAACGAAGATCCTGGCCGAACCTTGCCGTCCGGCCGGGCCTGAGTTACGGCGCTGACAATCTCCACCCCAAGTGTACGGAATGCCCTGTAACAAGGCTCTTAAATGGGCCCGAGTCCCCAATCCGTTAACCATCCGCAGCCAGTTTGTGAAGCAGGAGACGCGGCATTGGGGCGCATTTCGGCACTGCCACCCCATCCCACACGGGAAATCCCTGTATTCCTCTCGGATTGGCCGGTCCGGGCGGCCAGGAATGCGGGCCATGCTCAAGCCGGGGTAGTACCGCTCTGTACCGGCTCACCTCACCGCATACTCACCTTAGATAACATTGTTATCTAAGGTGAGGATACGGTGAGGGTGGGTTGGAGATACGCGGTTCGGAAGGCGCGGGACCGATTTCATCCGTCCCTGTGGTTTATTGGCCTTTTCGGCCTGGAAGTATATGAGACGCCATATACTGCGCGAGCCAGGTCTCATTAACACCCTGCTTTAGCGGGGTGTTAATGACACGTATCAGCGGTGCCGAAAGAATCTGTCCTGCGCCCTGCACGCGGGCAGGGGGCCACGCGGGAACCTTGCCTCTCTGAATTCTGGCCGAGGTTTGGATGTGCGCGGACGCCGGCTCTGCCCGGGCCTCAGGCCCATCCGAACAGCCGGCCCGCGAAATGGGTGAGGAAGGCCAGCCCCCAGGCTAGCACGCCCATATAAAGCCACTGAAAGAAGGGCCATTTCCAGCAATTGGTCTCACGTCGCACAATGGCGACCGTGCTGACGCATTGCAGCGCGAACACGTAGAAAACCATCAGTGTGATCGCTGTCAGCGGCGTATAAACGGGGGTGCCGTCGGGATTCTTCTGGGACTGCAGGGTCTGGGCCAGACTGGTCATGCCGGAGGGAGTGGCATCCGCGCGGCCCACGTTATAGACGGTGGACATGGTGCTGACAAATACTTCGCGGGCGGCAAAGGAGGTGATAATGCCGATGCCCATTTTCCAATCGAAACCCAGCGGCGCGATGACCGGTTCAATCAGCCGTCCCAGGCGGCCGGCAAAGCTCTGCCGGAGCTTCTCTCCCGCCAACTGGTTGTCGAGCGCATCGCGTTGAGCCTGCAAGGACGCCGCCGGTTCGGGGTAGGTGGCCTGGGCGTGCGGGCTGCCGGGGACGGCAGGGGCTGGCGCAGTGCGGGGATAGCTGGCGAGGAACCAAAGCAGAATGTTGATGCCAAGAATGACCGTGCCGGCCCGGCGCAGAAACAGCTTTGAACGGTCCCACATGTGGCGGGCGACAACGCGCAGGAGCGGCCGCTTGTAGGGGGGCAACTCCATGATGAGCATGGGCGGCTCGCTCTTGAGCAGCGTCTGCTTGAAAATCCAGGCCATGATCAGCGCGGAGATAATGCCCAGCAAATACATGGCCAGCATGGTCAAGCCGGGCAGCTTCAGGACGCCAAGCACGGGGAGATTGGGTATGCAGGCAGCGATGAGCAGCGTGTAAACGGGCAAACGGGCCGAGCAACTCATCAGCGGGGCGACCAGGATGGTTACCAGCCGGTCCTTGGGGCTTTCGATGGTGCGCGTGGCCATGATGCCGGGGATGGCACAGGCAAAGGAACTGAGCATCGGGATGAAGCTCTTGCCGTGCAGACCGACTTTGCTCATCAGCCGGTCCATGAGGAACGCCGCGCGCGCCATGTAACCGGTATCTTCCAGGAAGCCGATGAACAAGAAGAGCAGCAGAATCTGCGGCAGGAACACGACCACCGCGCCCACCCCGGCAACGACCCCGTCCACCAGCAGGCTGTTCAAGTCACCGGCCGGAATCAGGCGGCCGATGGCATGGCCGAGCCCATCAACGCCGGTTTGCAGCACATCCATCGGGAGCCGGGCGAAGGTGAAAATGCTCTGGAACATCAGCATCATGACCGCCAGGAAGATGATCGTGCCCCAGGCCTTATGGGTCAGCACGCGGTCGAGCCGATCGCTGAACGTCTCGCCGGCCGGCGCCAGCTCGGTGGTGACGGCGTGCTGGATGGCGGCAACGCGCAGGTAGCGGCGCTCGATGGTGACGCCGCGCCAGTCCACCCCGGCGGCTTCGAGGCGGCGGCGCGCGGCGGCCACGGCTTCCTGGATCGGGGCGGGGTAATGCTGCAGGCTGGAAGCCAAAGCCTTTTCATTGCTGAGAATGAGCATGGCCTCCGCCGCTGCCTGCGAGCGGTGCTCACGAAAAGCCGCCGCCAGCAAGCCCCCAATTGCGTCTGCCTCCGTCTCCAGCGCGGGCGGCAGCTCGCAGAACCGGCGGGGCTGGGGCCGGGGCGTGCCCGCGAGTGACGCCAGGATGGCCTGGCGCAGTTCGGCCATCCCCTGGCCGATGCTGGCGACCAGCGGCAGGACGGGCACGCCCAGTTCGCCGGCAAGTTTCGCGGCATCAACCTGGTGCCCGTTCTCCGCCGCCACATCAACCATGTTCAGCGCCAGGAGCGTGGGATAGCCCAGTTCGATCACCTGGGTGGCGTAGTAAAGGTTGCGCTGCAGGTTGGAGGCATCCACTACCACGATGACCACTGCGGGGGCGGGCAGCTCCGGCAGGCGGTGGAGCAGGACGTCGCGCGAGATTTGCTCGTCGAGCGACTGCGGGCTGAGGCTGTAAGTGCCGGGCAGGTCCAGCACCCGCGGGTGCGAGCCGGCCGGCGCGCCCAGCAGACGGCCTTCCTTGCGCTCCACCGTTACGCCGGCGTAGTTGCCCACTTTGGCGCGCAGCCCGGTCAGGGCGTTAAACACTGTCGTCTTGCCCGAGTTCGGATTGCCGGTCAGGACGATATAAGGAGCCGAATTGCCGCCGGACAATCCAGCGGGTCCGGGCGCGGCACCGGAGCCGGCCCGGTCCGGGGCGTGGCCGGCGGTTCCGTCAGGCTTGCTCATCCGGCCGGACAAGAATCTGCGCCGCCTCGTGCTTGCGCAGCGTGAGATGGTAGCCGCGCACCTTGATCTCGACCGGGTCGCCGAGCGGCGCAAAGCGCACTAGTTCGACCGGTGTGCCCACCAGCAAGCCCATTTCCATCAGCCGCGCACGGCTTTCCGGGGACACCTGGATCTCGACCACCGTGACCTTGCTGCCCAGGGCGACTGAAGTTAGCGGTATCACTGCGGGCAAGCTAAGGTAATTGAGACTCAGTTGCAAGAGGCAATCGCTCGCTGCCGGCCATTGGGGCTGGGCCTGCGCCTCGCCGGGTATCTAAGGCCGCGGGGACCTCTCGCTTCTTGCACCCCCGCTGCGCTTGCGCCAAAATCGCGCCGTCTCCCGGAAAACCAGGCCGGCCGGTCGCCTCCGCAAGCAAGAAAAGAAGCCGTTCAAGGGAATCCGCACCGATCTGCGGCCGCCGGACATGCCGGGGATCCCGGCTTTTGTGCTTCTCAAAGAGGCGCCGGCTCAGGCATTTTCCCCGGCGAACAATTATGTATCGGGACAAAAAGGTCGTGGTGGTGATGCCGGCTTACAACGCGGCGAAGACGCTGCGTCAGACGTATGCCGAAGTGCGTGAGCAAGGATTGGTGGACACGATCATTCTGGTGGATGACGGCAGCCGCGACGACACGGTAGCGGTCGCGCGCGCGCTGGACGGCGTGCAAGTCCACGTTCACGAGGTGAATAAAGGCTACGGCGGGAACCAAAAGACCTGCTACCGCCTGGCCCTGGATGCCGGGGCTGATATTGTCATCATGCTCCACCCGGATTACCAATACACGCCCAAGCTGATTCCGGCGATGGTCTCGATCATCGGCAACGGCCTGCATCCCTGTGTGCTGGGAAGCCGCATCCTGGGCGGCTACGCCTTGCGCGGGGGCATGCCGGTTTGGAAGTACGTCTCGAACCGTTTGCTGACGCTGGCAGAGAATATCCTGCTGCGGGCCAAGCTGTCGGAATACCACACTGGCTACCGCGCGTTCTCGCGCGCGATCCTGGAGCGGCTGGACCTGGCGCACAACTCAGACGACTTCGTCTTCGACAACCAGATGCTGGCGCAAATCCTGTGGCACGGCTTCACCATTGCCGAGGTGAGCTGCCCGACCAAGTACTTTCCCGAAGCGTCCTCGATCAACCTCCGGCGCAGCATCAAGTATGGCTGTGGCTGCCTGGGGACGGGGCTGAGATATCGGCTGGCGAAGATGGGATGGTTGCGGTGCAAGTTGTTTCCCGCAGCGCCCGGCCAAGCCTAGCCGCCAGCCACGAGAGACTGGATTCCGCGCCCCGCAAAAGGTGGTTCCGCCGCGGGGTTACTTCGCCTTGGCCAGGCGCAGGGCCAGGCGTGACTTCTTGCGGTTAGCCGTGGCGCGGTGGACCACCCCGCCCTTGGCGGCTTTGTCAAAAGCGGAGCTGAGGGCTTTCAATCCCTTGGCGGCCTCGTCCTTCTTGCCGGCGGCGAGGAGTTCGAGGTAAGCGGCTTCGAGGGTGTGGAGGCGCGACTTGACGCTGCGGTTGCGCAGGTTCTTGCGAGCGCTATTGCGCGCGCGGCGTTCGGCTGACTTCGTATTCGGCATAAATCAAGGTCCAATCAGTTGTTCAGAGCCAGCTACAGTAACTAAACCGCGCCCTTTGTCAACGGCGCGCTTGCACTGGCTAAAAGCTTCCCGCCTGCGCAAATTGCTACAGGCCGGCCCGGCCTCGTGAATCTTCCTGCGCGCAGAATCCCCAATGAAATCAGGCGCTTCTGATTCCCGGGGCCAAGCTGGCATCCCTGCTGCTTAGAGCCGCCGGAACCGAACATGGTATTATTGAAATCCAAAGTGCAGCCCGCACCCGGCGGGAGGCCAGGGATGCGCCGGACCCGGCGCAGCCCCGCATTTGTGTCTCCTGCCCAACGTATGTCGCTATGAAAAAGATCGAAGCCATCATCAAACCATTCAAGCTGGATGAAGTTAAGGACGCCCTGAGCGAAGTGGGCATCGAGGGAATGACCGTCAGTGAAGTCAAGGGCTTTGGCCGGCAGAAGGGCCACACGGAAATCTACCGCGGCAGCGAATACACGGTTGACTTCCTGCCGAAGATCAAGATCGAACTCGTAACCAGCGATGAACAGATGGCCGCAGCCGTGGCCGCCATCATCAAAGCCGCCAAGACGGGCAAGATCGGGGACGGCAAAGTGTTTGTTTCCGGCGTCGAGGAGGCTGTCCGCATTCGCACCGAAGAGAAAGGGCAGAGCGCAGTCTGACCCGGAATAGCCCCAACAACAACTATTCAAGTAAAATGAAGGCAATACTCCCAGTTACCCTCACCCTGATGTTCCTGCTCGCGGTCCGGCCGCTGGCGGCAGCCGCCGCCGACGCCGTGGCGCCGGGCGCGCCCGCGGCGCCGCAGCTCAAGGCCCCGGGCGTGGAAGAGCGTCTCGCGGACCTGGAGGCCTATGTGAACAACGGTGCTCGCGGCAACGCGGCCAACGCCTCTCTCGACACCAAGGTGGGCGGCCCCGGCCCCGGCCATAACGGCTTCCAGATGATTTGTGCGGCGCTCGTGCTGTTTATGACGCTGCCAGGACTGGCGCTCTTCTACGGCGGCCTGGTGCGGCGGAAGAATGTCCTGTCCGTCCTGGCTCAATGCCTGGGCATTGCCGGCCTGGTGACAATTCTCTGGTGGCTGTGCGGCTACAGCCTGGCGTTCTCCAAAGGCGGCCTTATCCCGGGCGTGGTCGGCAGTCTCGATTGGAAGTTCCTCTCCGGGGTGGGCTCAGCCCCCAATTCGGACTACGCGGCCTGGGTGTCTCACAATATCTATTCGATGTATCAGCTCATGTTCGCGATTATCACTCCCGCCCTGATCGTGGGTGCGATTGCCGAGCGCATGAAGTATTCCGCGATCCTGTTATTCGTGGGGCTGTGGATGCTCATCGTCTATTTCCCGCTCGCCCACATGGTCTGGGGCGCGGACGGCCTGATGAACGGCGTCTGGAACTCCGCGGCCAAGGTCCGCGCCATTGACTTCGCCGGTGGCACGGTGGTGCACATGTCCTCAGGCTGGTCGGCCCTGATTCTCTGCCTCATCCTCGGCAAGCGGCTCGGGTTTGGCCGGGAACCGATGCCGCCGCATAACATGGTGCTCTGCATGGTCGGCACCGGCATGCTGTGGGTCGGCTGGTACGGGTTTAACGCCGGCAGCGCCGTGGCCGCTGACGGCATCGCCGCCAACGCGTTCACGACCACCACGCTGGCCACCGCGGTGGCCTCCTTCACTTGGGCCATGGCCGAGTACGTCTTCCGGGGCAAGCCGAGCATCCTGGGCTTCTGCTCCGGCGCGGTCGCGGGGTTGGTCGTGATCACACCGGCCTGCGGCTTTGTGACGAGCACCGGCGCGGTGATTATCGGCCTAGTGGCGGGCCTGGTGCCGTACCTGGCGTGCTGGAAGCTCAAGTCGGCCGCGGGCTATGACGATGCGCTGGACACCTTCGGCGTGCATGCCGTGGGCGGGACCATCGGCGCGTTCCTGACCGGCATCCTCGCCACCGCCAAAGCGAATCCGAACCTGGCCAGCAACCTGGCGGATGTCGGCAACAAGCTCGAGGCCGCCAATCCGGCCACCCAGAACGGTCTGGCCAAGCTGGTCGCCGACGGCGGTCTGTGGGTCGAGCAGCTTAAGGCCATCAGCATTACCCTCTGCCTGGCTATTGTCGGCACGGTGGTAATCGCCTACATTGTCAAGGCGATCCTCGGGCTGCGGGTCGCGCCGGAGACTGAAGTGTCGGGTCTGGACCTGGCTGAACACGGGGAAGAGGGCTATCATGCGGCCGGACAGCTATGATTTCGCAGGCGCCCGGCCGGCTCATCGCGATGAGCGAGGCCCGGTCGGGCGGCTCGATGGCAAACAAGATAACAACCAAACATTGATAAATGAGCACACCCAAGAGCGTAATTGAATTAGCAAACAAGAGCGGGGCCAAGATGGTGGACATCAAGTTCGTGGACACCTTCGGCACCTGGCAACATTTCAGCTGTCCCATTCGGGAGCTGACGGAAGAGGTCTTCACCGAGGGGTTGGGCTTTGACGGCTCCAGCATCCGCGGCTGGAAGAGCATCGAAGCCTCGGACATGCTGGCGATGCCGGATCCGGCGACGGCCTTCATGGACCCGTTCTGCGCCGAGCCGACCCTGAGCCTCACCTGCACCGTCGCGGAGACGGGCACCAAGGAGGGCTATACGCGCGATCCGCGGGGCATAGCCCAGCGCGCGGAGAAGTACCTGGTCAGCACCGGCGTGGCGGACTCGGCCTTCATGGGGCCGGAAGCCGAGTTCTTCATCTTCGACAACGTGCAGTTCGACAGCAAGAGCAACGGCACGTTTTACAGCGTGGATTCCGAAGAGGCGATCTGGAACTGCGCCAAGGATGAAATGCCCAATACCGGCTACAAAATCCGCCACAAGGAAGGCTACTTCCCGGTAGCGCCGGCGGATGCGCAGCAGGATATCCGGACCGAAATGTGCCTGACGATGGAGGAGCTGGGCCTGAGCATTGAACGGCAGCACCACGAAGTGGCCACGGCGGGGCAAGCCGAGATAGACTACCGCTTCGACACGCTGGTGCGGGCGGCCGATGCCATGATGGTGTTCAAGTATGTCGTCAAGAACGTGGCGCGGAAGCACGGCAAGACGGCGTGTTTCATGCCCAAACCGCTCTTTGGGGACAACGGCAGCGGCATGCACACCCACCAGTCGCTGTGGAAGAAGGGCAAGCCGCTGTTCGCCGGCAACGAGTATGCGGGCCTGTCGAAGATGGCTCTCTACTACGCGGGCGGCCTGCTCAAGCACGCCCGGGCCCTGTGCGCGATCTGCAACCCGACCACCAACAGCTATAAGCGGCTGGTGCCAGGCTACGAAGCGCCGGTCAACCTGGCCTACAGCTCGCGGAACCGCTCGGCGGCAATCCGCATTCCCACCTATAGCGAGAATCCCAAGGCCAAACGCCTGGAGTATCGGCCCCCGGATCCGGCGGCCAATCCCTACCTGGCCTTCTCAGCGCTGCTACTGGCGGGGCTGGATGGCATCCTCAACAAGATTGACCCCGGCGAACCGCTGGACAAGAACATCTACGAGCTGCCGCCGGAGGAGCTGAAGAAGGTTCCGAACGTGGCCGGCAGCCTGGGCGAGGCGCTCGATTGCCTCGAGAAGGACTACGAGTTCCTCCTCAAGGGCGACGTCTTCACCATGGACTTTCTCGACATGTGGGTTGCGACCAAGCGCAAGGAGCACGACGCGTTGCGCTTGCGGCCGCATCCCTATGAGTTCTTCCTCTACTACGACGTGTAGCCAGAGGACGCTTGGGGTGCAGTAACGAGCGGCGCGGACGCAGGTCCGCGCCGCTTCCCCTGTACGGGGCGAGCGGGCCCGAAAAGCGCTTGCCGCGCGCCGTTGGCTGTGCAAAATGCATCACGTATGAACGCACCGCAGAAGCAAGCTTCGCAAAACCGTGCGGCGCCCGAGAGCCAAACCAAACCGCCACCCGAGCAGCAGCTTCCGGCCACGCTTGGCCAGAAGATATTCATCGCCGGACTCTGCCTCTACGTGCTCTCGCTGGTCTGGCTCACGCTGAGCCATCACTGGTACGGCGTGCTGCCGAAATGGCTCGATCCTCATTGAGGCGGAAATCGTCCTTTCGGTTCTGCCCGGGGCCGCTGGGTTCTCCCGCGGATTCCATGGATACATAACCGGCCGATGAGCTCACTTGCGTTGGCAACCTTCCTTGCCGCCCTGGCGTTTACCACCACCGCCGCGGAAAGCCTCAATCTGCAGTCTCCGCCTGCCGGCTGGCCCGCGGGCGGGCCGTCGCTCTCACCGTTGCTGGTGGACGCCCGGGGGCAGGCCATCACCTCCGGCTCCCAGTGGCGCCAACAACGTTCGCGGCTCCGGGCGCAGTGGCAGGCGGTGCTGGGCGAGTTCCCCAGAGACAAGGCGCCGCTCAACCGCCACGTCGTCACCACAGAAGAGCTGCCGGAGTTCACCCGCCAGCTTGTCTCGTATCAGGTTGAGGAAGGGCTTCGCACCGACGGCTACCTGCTGACGCCCAGGGCAGCCAAGGGCAAACTCCCCGCGGTAGTTGTTTTCCATCCCACAACCCCTTTGCAGGCCAGGGGGGTGGCGGGCCTGGCCCCGGAATATGATCCCGAAAAGTGGCAAGGCGTGCAACTTGTCCGGCGCGGCTACGTCGTCTGGTGCCCGCGCAACTACATCGAGACGGAGGGGACGAATTGGACCGGCAATGCCGCCCGCGTGCGGGCCCGGCACCCGCATTGGACCGGCATGACGCGGATGGTCTGGGACGCCATCCGGGCGGCGGACTTCGTGGCGTCACGGCCGAATGTGGACCGCAAGCGCATCGGCTGCCTGGGCCATTCGCTCGGTGGCAAAGAAGTGCTTTACGCGATGGCCTTCGACGAGCGCTACCGGGCGGGCGTTTCGAGCGAAGGCGGCATCGGACTCGAATTCAGCAACTGGTCGGCCCCCTGGTATCTCGGCGCGAAGATCAAGCAGCCGGGCTTCAAACACGAGAACCATGAAGTGCTCGCGCTGGTCGCGCCGCGGGCCTTTCTCCTGCTGGCCGGGGATTCGGCGGACAACGACCGGAGCTGGGCCTTCATCCAGGCCGTGAGGCCCGTCTATGACTTGCTGGGCGCATCGGAAAACATCGGCTGGCTCAACCATCACCAGGGCCACCGCTACCCGCCCGAAGCCCGTGCCGTGGCGGAGGAGTTCCTGGATCGGCACCTGAAGCGGTAACGAAACACCCCCGCGCCGTCGGTTCGCAGCGCCAGTGCTGTCGTTTAAGGGCTCATCCGAGAAGTTTGTTCTTGGGATGGCCTTTTCGCGCTACTTCAACCACTTGGGAGGGGGAATTCCCTGGCAGCCCATTCAAATAGCAGCAGCCGACGCAAGGGCGTGTTGCCCAAACCCCTTGATGGGCGAGCGTTCTCGCGAGCCCTAATTTCCGCAGAAATCCAAAGGTGTTTGGGCTCGCGGGGACGCGCGCCCTCCCAGTAAACCGTGCAGGCGGGTTGGGTCTCACACGCCCTTACGCCTGCTGCGTCTTTGACGGGTTCCTGGCGCAACGGTGTCCATAGGCGGAACTTGCCCAGCCCATTGCCGTATCCCCCAGTAATCCCCCAGTAATCCCCCTCTATACCCCCTGTATTCCCCCTCTATTCTAATAGAAGGGGTATACAGGGGGAATACAGGGGGTATAGAGGGGGAGTAGAGGGGGATTCGGTGGGGATATGGCGCGGCCAAGGCCAGCATGAGCATTCCATCGAAAACAACGAAGAACCGCCGCGCCCAGGTAATTACTTTGATTCCAGGTAGTTACGCAAACCACGCCGTCACCACACCGTCGCGCTAGACACAGATGTGACACCCCGGGGCTTTTTCCGGCCCAGTTGCCATGCCGGAAAGGCGCTTTGGGGGGAGCAACTCACTTCCGTGGCATGCCTGTTCGGCGAGGAGCAGTTCCGGCGGAGCGCCGCTCGTTTCCGTGGCCGCTGCCCACGCCTCAAGGTGTCAATTTGCGACTCTGAACGCCGGATGTCCTTTGCCTTAGCAGCTTGCGCGAAGCGCATAGCCGCGTGGGGATGGTCCGAGTCAGGGGAATTGGTGGCAGGGGAATGGAACGTTCTCCCCATCCCCGTGGGGATGGTCCGCTGTAGTGCGTGTCATCCGGCGGCGGCGTTCGTCGGGCTTACTGCTCCCGAGGCCAACCGGCAAAGTCTAAAGCTCAAGGCGGAACGTGGACCCACTCACGGTCCTTGAGCGTTGAAGCAGTTGCCAAGGGCGCTTCTCTCCGTCACAGTAGGGGCGGATGAGCAAGCGCTTTTACATCACGACCGCCATTGACTACGTCAACGGCCACCCGCATCTCGGCCATGCCTATGAGAAGGTGGTCGCCGACGTCATCGCCCGCGCGCGCCGCAGCCTGGGACAGGAGACGTTCTTTCTGACGGGAGCGCGTGCAGAAAGTCCAGCGGGCGGCGAAGGATGAAGGTCGAAGGATGAACCCGGCATGAAGACCGACGCTCTTGCACTCCAGGCTGAACGGCGAATCCTCTCGGTCCGCAAGCAGAGAGTCATGCTGAGCGATGATCTCGCCGCGCTCTACGGTGTCGAGACCAAGGCTCTGAACCGTGCAGTTAAGAGGAATGTCGAGCGTTTCCCAGACGATTTCATGTTCCAACTGACCGGCGAAGAGTGGGGTGACTTGAGGTGCCAGATTGGCACCTCAAGTTGGGGTGGCAGCCGGGTCCCGCCTTACGCCTTCACCGAGCAGGGGGTGGCTATGCTATCCAGTGTGCTGCGCGGTTCCCGTGCTGTGCAGGTCAACATCGCCATCATGCGCGCCTTTGTGCGCCTGCGTGAAATGCTCCTCACCAACGCCGACCTGGCTCGCAAACTGGCCGAGTTGGAGCGCAAGTACGACACCCAGTTCAAGGCGGTTTTCGACGCTATCCGCCAGCTCATGGCGCCGCCGCCCGCGCCGCCTAAACCCGAAATCGGCTTCCACGTCAAGGAAGAGGCCGTTCCCTACCGGATCGGCAGGCGGCGGCGTTAGTCATCGCTGAGGCTTGCTTACTGCTCCCGAGGCCAACCGGCAAAGTCTAAAGCCCAAGGCGGAACGTGGACCCGCTCACGGTCCTTGAGCGTTGAAGCAGTTGCCAAGGGCGCTTCTCTCCGTCACAGTAGGGGCGGATGAGCAAGCGCTTTTACATCACGACCGCCATTGACTACGTCAACGGCCACCCGCATCTCGGCCATGCCTATGAGAAGGTGGTCGCCGACGTCATCGCCCGCGCACGCCGCAGCCTGGGACAGGAGACGTTCTTTCTGACGGGCCTGGACGAGCACGGGCAGAAAGTCCAGCAGGCGGCACTGGCGGCAGGCAAGACCCCGCAGGCCTACTGCGATGAACTGGCGGCGGTGTGGCGGGCGTTCGCCGGCAAGTTGGACTTGACCAACGACGACTTCGTCCGCACCACCCAGGCGCGGCATAAACAGGTCGTGCAGGCGATCCTCACCAAGCTTCATGCCGAGGGGCACTTTTACAAGGAAGCCTATTCCGGTTTCTATTCGACTCGCCAGGAAACCTTCCTGACCCATAAAGACCGTTTGCCGGATGGCACCTTTGACCCGTCCTGGGGGGAGGTCGTGGAACTCAAAGAGGAGAATTACTATTTCAGGCTCAAGGACCACCAGCAGTGGCTGATTGATCACATCGAGCAGAATCCGTCCTTCATCAGCCCCGCGCCGCGCCGGAACGAAGTGCTCGGCTTCCTTAAGAACAACGTGCTGGAAGACCTGTGCATCAGCCGGCCCGCCTCGCGCCTCAATTGGGGCATCCCGCTGCCGTTCGATCCCGACTACGTCACCTACGTCTGGTTCGACGCGCTCTCCAACTACATCACCGTACCCGCCGCCCAGGGCGATCCCGGTGTCCCGGAACCTTTCCGCCCTCAACCCTCAACCCTCAACGCTCAACTCCCCCTGTGGCCTGCCGACATCCACGTCATCGGCAAGGACATCGTGAAGTTCCACAGCGTCTATTGGCCGATCATGCTTAAGGCGATGGGCGCGCCGTTGCCCAAACAGGTGCTCGTCCACGGCTGGTGGCAGAAGGACGGCCAGCGGATGAGCAAGAGCACCGGCAATGTCGTGGACCCGGTCGCGGTCATAGACGAGTGGGGCGTGGACGCGTTCCGCTTCTACGTGCTGCGGGAATTGGACATCGGCCCCGACGGCAACTGGACGGAGGCTGGGTTCAGGGCGCGCTACTCGGCAGAACTGGCTAACGGCCTGGGCAACCTGGTGAACCGCTCGCTCTCGATGCTCAAACGCTACCGCAACGGCGTCGTGCCCAAGGCCTCAAACGAACTGGCGCCAGACGCGGAGAAGGCAATCGCCGAAACCCGCAGCCTGCTGGAGCAGAACCAACTCCAGGGCGCGCTCCAGGCCATTTGGTCGCTGGTTACGCGGGCCAATCAGTATGTGGACCACACCGCGCCGTTCAAACTGGCCAAGGACCCTTCCCAGGCCGCGCGCCTGGATGAGGTCCTGTATAACCTGACAGAGGTCTGCCGGATTCTCGCGGTGCTGCTCTGGCCGTTCCTGCCAGGCACGGCGGGGAAGATTTACGCGCAACTCGGCCTGCCCGGCGAGCCGGACAAAGCCTCGGCGGCGCGCTGGGGCGGACTGCCGGCAGGGCATGCCATCGGGGCTCCCGCCCCGCTGTTCCCGCGAAAGGAGACCTGAGCTGCCATGAAACGCATTTGCTGCAGCCGATGGTGGAGAACATTCAACAACCAACATCCAACATTCAACATCCAATGGGGGCCATGGGGACTGTTCTTGGATGTTGGGCGTTTGATGTTGGATGTTGGAAGTTGCCTAACTTCATGGGGAAGGAGGATGTTCGACCGTCTGCGGCTGCCGCTATTGCGAACCACGCTCGGCTGCACGTTTGGGGCTGTGGTGCTTTCCACGTCCCTCTATTCCCAGACCCTTGACCTGCCTCCCCGTGCCACCAACGCCCTGAGCGGGACGGAGTTTGCCCGGCGCATCGCGCCGCTGGGCTTGGCCGAGCGCGAGAAGGAGATCTTTACCCAAATCACTTCCGGCAACGTCCCCAACTTCCTGCGCAGACTGTCTCCCGTGCCGGCCAGGAGTGTCGTTGAGGGCAAGATTGACAGCGGCACATACTTTGTGACGCCGGATTACCTGGCCATCGGCTCCGACGACGACTATTTCCTGACGCCGATTTCGCCCAATACCGCCCAGCGGATCGCCGACGCGCTGCACTGCACGCTGCCCACGCCCAAAATGGTGAACCAAATCTTCTTTGCCTCCGAGGTTAAGCTGGTTCCCGCGCCCATACCGCCCAGCGCGGCTATGACTACCGTCCCGGTCTTCAGTAACCACAACGACCTTGTCCGCACCCAGCGGGCGGAGCAGTTGAAAGCGCATCCCTTGGGCGCGCTGGTCGCCGGGCACCAGAAAGACGTTGTAATCACGGCGAAGCTGGCCTCGAACCCCGGCAAGGTGGCCATCTATGGCTGGCACCAGACCAACGGCCAGCCCATCCAGCCCCTTTACCTGAAACACTCGGCATCCTGGGTTGACTACAGCCAATGCACCCGCCTCGTGCAGCAGAAGATGACGGTGAACGGCGCGACCAAAACGGTCGCCGAAGTCCTGGCCGACCCGGCTCTGGCGGGCTTGCTGAGCGACGAAGGACCCGTGCCTGACCCGCGCTATCCCACCAACGCCTTGCTGTCACTCCAAACCCTGACCAATACCGCCAGCTTGAACCAGCTCGTCGCAAACCCCACCTTCAACGAGCGCCTCACCGCCTTCACCTTCAACCCGGACGTCAAAGTCCGCGTGAACCTGCCCGGGGAGTCGTCCTTCGCCGCCGGCAAGAAGGTGTTGCTGATCTTCTACGCGCTGCCCAACGGCAACACCACCGACCAGACTGCCGGCAAAATCATGAAGCCCGGCGACGACTGGCACTTCAACATCCAGCACATTGCCGCGCAAACGCGCTTCCTGCGCGACCTGCTCAAAGACCGCGCGGTGGTGGTAGTTTACCTCGAAGCCGCCGGGAAGAGCTGGCCGGCCTGGCGCAAAGCGCACGGGGACAAGCTGATCCCCGAGATCGTGGCCACCGTGAAGAAGCTCTTTCCCGCGCGCGAAGTGGACACCGTTCTAAGCGGACACAGCGGCGGCGGCAGCTTCATCTTCGGCTACCTCAATGCCGTGGACAAGATTCCCGACGACGTGACGCGCATCGCCTTCCTGGACAGCAATTATGCTTACGACCGCGCCCTGGGCCATAAGGATAAGCTCGTGAAATGGCTGGAGGCTCCGGGTCAACACAGCCTTTGCGTGCTCGCCTACAACGATGCCGTGGCGCTGCTCAATGGCACGAACTTCGTCAGCGCCGCGGGCGGCACCTGGGGCAAGAGCCACGCCATGCAGCGCGACCTGGCCGCAGACCTCAAGTTCACCACGCAGACCAACGCTGACTTCGAGAGATTCACCGCGCTCGATGGGCGCGTGCAATTCATCCTGAAGGAGAATCCGGAGAAGAAGATCTTTCACACCGTGCAAGTGGAGCGGAACGGCTTCATCCACAGCATGGTTTCGGGCACGACCAACGAGGGGAAGGGCTACGAGTACTTCGGCCCGCGCGCCTACTCGAACCTGATCCAGGCCGAGTAGCCGCCGCCTCTCAGGAGGGCGAGCGTCCCCGCAAGCCCTGATCCCTATCCCGGCCAGCCGCTCAACGCAACCAGCCTTTGGCTACAAAGAAGTAGAGGCAGGTCACCATCCCCATGCCAACGGCGAAGGTCACCTGCGGCAAGGTGAAAGGCCAGGGATTATCCGACAGGTTCATGCCGAAAAGCCCCCCCACCACCGCCGGGATCAACCCCAGCACACTGACAACGGCCAGCACGCGCATCACGCGGTTCATTTCGAACGAAACGACGTTCAGATGCAGTTCGATGAGCGAGAGAACGCCTTCCCGCACATTGGTGACCGTCTCGTAGAGGTAATCGGCGGTGTCCGAGAGCTCGCCCAGGAAGGGGAGCTCGCCCCCGTCGCTGCCGGGAAGTTTGACGCGCGACTCGGCCAGCGCCTTGAGGACCCCGCGCAGCCGCCACAAATCCGACTGGGCGGCGGAAAGCTCCTTCTTCAAGCGGAACGTGCGCTCGAAGAACTGCTGCCGGCTCTCGCGCACCGGCAGCTCCTCCAGTTTGCCGAGTTCTGCTTCAAACAGGCCGACCAGGGCCTCGTCGGCTTCCAGCACTGTCTTCAAGAACTGACACGCCGTGCGGACGGGAAAGGGCAGGGCCGCAAACCGGCCTGTCGCCCGGCTGGCAATCTTCTCCATCAGGTGAACCGGCTGGCGGGCGAAGGTGACGACACTTTTGTCGCTTGCCATCAGCAGCAAGCCGTTCCGTTGAATCTGCTTATCAAACGATCCTTCCGCCAGCCAAACAAAGAGGGAAAGATAGCGATCCGTGGCTTCAATGTGCGGATAGCTGGTGCCAAGCAAATGGGCGGCGATAAACTCCCGGGGGATGCCCGACGCGCTCGCGACCTCGGGCAGGTTGTGCTGGCCTACATTGGCGATGCTGTACCATTCCGTTCCCGGGTGCTTGGCCCACTGGACAAACTCCTCCCACGTGGCCGCGCGTGGTTTGGCCTCGCCGCTGGCGGGAAGCATGCGGACCAGCATCGGGTCCGGGGCGCGCTGCGCCACCGCCGCGCTTTCCTCCCGGGTTATGACCCCGCTGGCGCGCGCCCCGAGCGCCAGCACGCGAGCCAGGCGCACCAGTCGCAACACCGGCGAAGAACGCAGGACCTCCGATGCCCCAGGCAACAGGGTCGCCAACGGAATCAAAACGGTGGCGGCATCTACCACGCGCCACGGGTTGAGCACGAAGCTCTGCTTTGAACTCGCCCGCGCCAGGCCGACCCCGTACTCGATAGCGAACAGCGCAATGATGGACCATTGACCCGTCTCCAGCAGCGCCTCGACGTGGGGGGAGGTCTGGAACAGCATCGGGACGAGTGTCAGCGCCGCTGACACGATGGCCAGAAAGCCGAGAAAGACTTCGCCGAGAACAAAGCGCACGACGGGGTTGAGGCCCCGGAGCGCAGCCGTATTAAGCAGGTTGCTGTTATCCATCACATCAGCCGTGGACGATACAGGCTGACAAACCAGCGGTGCAAAGCATAATTGTCTCGCGTGTCGGCTCCGCCCATCTCGACACCATCCCCCCAGGAGCTCGGCCGGACTCCCCCTCCCCCTGACCCTGGCACCGGCGCATCTCCGTAGCCTCACCGTCACCTCACCGTAGTACCTCTGATAGCCTATCAGAGGTACTACGGTGAGGATACGGTGAGGTGAGCCAGAAGAGAGGGATATTACCCAGGCCTGAGCATGACCCGCATTCCGGGCCGCCCGGGCCGGCCAATCCAAAGGGAATTCACGGATTCCACGTCTGGGATGGGGGGGAGCGCCCCAAGGCGCGCCCGGGTCGGCTAAACCCCGAATTCGGCTCTTGCGCTGGTCAAAGACTTCGGAGTATTCTGAACCAGCATTTTGGCGTTGGCGCTGGTGTCGGCAGTGTGCGGTGAGGCACCAGAGTTCACGGCGGAAGCACAGCGTGAAATGGCTGACAGTATCTGCGGCGTAAAGGCCTGCAGATGGAGGACTGGCTGGGTAGCTCAGTTGGTAGAGCAGAGGACTGAAAATCCTTGTGTCGGCGGTTCAATTCCGCCCCCAGCCACCACTTAAATTCCACCTCGGTAAATCAAGGGTTTTATTACTTTCAGCCCCTGAAACAACGAACCAGCCGGCTAAGGGTCGACAGACAAAGCCCTGCTCGACATTCTCGAGTGGCCAGCCCGGCTCGAAGTCTGGGACCCCGAGCCCCCGGCCGCAGCGCGCTGAGCTACGCGCACTGCAATCGTGGCTGCGTCTCGATTGCCCTGCCGCAGCGTTTCGAGCTTCGTATGCGTTTAGACCGCTTGGCGCAGGATTGGCCTTTGACACAGTTCAGTTCCTCCACTGACTTCTGACAACCGTTTTGGGCACAAAAAAATGAGAAGACTGGAGTCTTCTCATTGTCTGCGCCTGCCTGGATTTCGTCTTGTTGGTCAACTCATGACCAACTCAATTCGTGAACGGGAAGTTTTTGCACCAAGCCCGCGATTGGCGAGGATTCGGCTACTGGCTTAAGCTGGGGACATCCCACAAGATTCGGGGGCCTCAACGATTCAGAGGCAGGAATGGTCGGTACAAGGCGCTCAATGCGCTGAGGGTCTGCGCGACAGGTTGAACAGTAGGGCGCAGAGGACCAGGAAGAGGAAGACGATCGAGTGTAAGCTGCCAGGCCCGGTGCCGCAGACCGGGTAATCGGCAGCCATGGGGCGCGAAATGATAGGGCATCCACTGGGCAGGGCTGAGGACGGCGCCTGGCAGGTCAGGCAAATCCGCGCGCTGGCCAGTTACGGCTGCGGTCAGTTGCAGAGGAGTCCGCCGGATGGAATACAATGAAATAGCCGCGAAAAGGCGCAAGAAGCTCAAAAGCTGCGCTTTTATGCGCTTCTTGCGTCTCTTCGCGGCCATTTTGCTTCCCCATTCTGTAGCCTATGCCGCGGCTTCCTCAGGAAAGCTCCGGATTAAACTTTGCCGGCTCCACTCAGCCAAACAGTCGCAAGTCCTCCTGCCAACTTGTAGCGCCGTGCAGCACGCGGTAGATATGCACGCCGCCCGGCTTGATCTGGTAGAATACGAGGTAGTTTTGAAAAGGGCGAGGCAGAGGGCGAAAACGGATGCCGCGATGACGCCGGGCGGACAGTCGGGCGATGGGTGAGGCTTCAGGCCAGTCGGCAATTAACTCAAACGCTTCGAACGCACGATCCAGAAACAGCTCCGCCGCATCCGGATTATTGCGCCGGATGTAATGCGCACCGCACACGAGGTCGTCGTCGGCTGCGCGATGCAGGAGATAACCCGTCATGCTCGTGCTCGCTGGTAAATGGCACGCTTCCGGCTGGTGGTAACCGTCCCAGCCGGGCTCCGCATGCCGTCATCCAGCAGGCGCTCCAGTTCCTGCCGCGTGGCGAAGCTGGCACCGCGCGGACCCGAACGCGCCTCAACCAGTTCCGCAACTCGAATGCAATGGCGAATGTATTCGGAGGCGTTGGCAAACTCGCCGCTTTGAACGCGCGAACGGATGGTGGGCTCGTAGTTCAACAAAGATACATTCATAAGGGCAAGATCACGGCAGAGTCATACTTTGTCAAAGCTTGTTATCAGCGAAGATGCGGCTTACGCTCAAAACGGCCAACGGCGGTAGCAAAGCCAGCAGACGGCGAACTTCGCATCCTCCACGCAGATGCAGCCACAAACCCCGCGCCCGAGCACTGGATTCAACAGGAATTGGGGGCCTCAACGATCCAGAGACAAGAAGGGTTGGTGCGAGGCGCTCAATGCGCTGAGGGTCTGCGCGACAGGTTGAACAGAATGGCGCACAGGACCAGGAAGAGGAAGACGATCGAGTGTATCTGGAACGGGAAATCAAAACGCGCATGGACCAGGCAGCCTGCGAGAGCTAGCCACATCAGCGCAATAAAGCGCCGGCCGCTGTGGATGCCGCCAGCCACAAACCAACGCAGCACGACAGTCGCAAGGGCCAGGGCAATCAACACGCTGCCGACCCAGCCGAAAGTGATGCGAGTTTCCAGCCAGTCGTTGTGCAGTTGCACATACCAGTTGGCCCGAGTGGAGACCCGGTAGAGTTGGGAGACGGTCTCGAAGGTGCCGGGTCCGGTGCCGAAGACCGGGTAATCGGCAGCCATGGGGCGGGCGCGGTCATAATCCCGCTCCCGGCCCTGAAAGCCTGAGTAGATAGTGGCCATTCGCGGTTTGAGTGCCTTCCATCCCAACGCGGCGCCCAGACCCAGCGCGCCGACGAAGAAGATCGCCAACAGGGCCAATGTGATCAGCCGGCTGCTTCTTTCTTCCCGGGAAGTGTCCAGGAGAAAGTGAGTGGTGGCGAGAAACAGAGTAGCCAGTGCAAGAATCGCGACGGTGATAATCGCGCCGCCGCGGCTGGTGGAAATGATGGGGCAAGCGGCCATGATGGCGCAGCACACGAGCACCCAGTGGTGGCGGTGTCGCTTCAACCCGCTCGACCGATGGAGCAGCCACCAGAAGCCGAGGCACGCCGGCCAGAGCAGATTAAAGTATTGGGACGCATTGGCGTAGTAGGCGTAAGGGCCAAACTGCGTGGCGGCCGTATGGTGGATGGCCGGTCTGACCAGGAACAACAACTTGCCCGATCCCTCGATCCGTTGAATGATGCCCTCCAAGCCCAGCAAGCCACCGTTGATCGCCAGCACCCAGAGCAGGCGGCGCAGCCGAGCAGGGAAGAATTCCGCGTCGGGCTTGCCACCGGGGCCGTTTGCCCGGCGCTCCGGCCGTTCTTCGGCAGCGGACTTCCCCAGCAGCCAATCGCGGATGGCCCAGAACGAACACGCCAGTCCGAGACAGGTCCACAGGGCGAACCAAGTGCGGTTGCTGTCGAAGCTGTGGGGCAGCCAACGGATATACCGGTCGCGGTATGCGAAACTGAGCGTATTCGGATCGTAGGTGGCACGGGCATTCAAAGCGCTGACCAGGCAGTAGGCCAGAATCGCAACCGTCAGCACCGCGAGCGTTGCCGTGAGCCGGGAAGGGGTGAGCCGTGAACGGCCACGGACCACAGACCCCGAACTGCTGACAGCGGCCGGGGGCACTGCGGATGGCTCTCGGATGTCCCATTCGTCCCAGCGAGGCGGGCGATAATGCTTCAGCCGGCGGATAGCCAACTTGAGGGCCAGCATCGCCCCTAAGAGGTAACCGGCACTGTTCATAACCCAGACGGACCACGGCTGGGTTGTGCCAAAGGCCCAGGGGCTGAAGAGCACCATCAGGTAGATCAACAGTTCCGTCAGAACCTCACAGACCAGATAGATCTGGACGTCACGGGCGCGCAGAGAGGCGCTTTTGCGCATCGGGGCTGGGCCGTTCGCCGCTTTGCTCAGACCCTGTGTGCCCGGAACCGGCACCGGAGATTGTTCACGGAGTTCCATGCCGTGACGGGTTGACCACCAGAAGATTTTGGAGTTGCCCGAGCAACTGTTTCCGCGCGCTTTGTGCGTCGTCACCGGACCAAAGAGCCAGACTGATCACGCGCTGGCCCTGGTTGCCCCGTCCCTTCCAAACGCTTCGCAGCCGGTTGAGTCGCGTAACGCCTTCGCTGCCAAACGGTTGCTCGACCGCCCGGTCCTCCCAGCGGCTGTAGAGCACGTGAATGGAATTGTGCTCGTCGGTGAATTGATACCTGCGCACTGGCATCCGCAAACCGCCGATGTTCACAACTTCGACGGGCGAAACGGAAGCTACTTGAAAGCCCGCCGCCGGCATGCAAATCAGCGGGTTGTGCGTTTTGGCCAGGTACGCCGCCGCCTGGCCGGGTTTCCAGTAGAACCAGGAGAGCTGCCAGCGTGTGTTATTCGCCTCCACCCACTGGAGCTGGCGGGCTTCGTCGTAGCGCAGCATTTTCGTGGCTTCGTGCCCAATCGGCACGTCGCGACAGACGGCGTTGGTGGGCGGCCAGGCAATGTGCCAGACGGCCGATGCCGGCAAGTTTGCCTCAATATGACGGTACCACCCAGCAACCCCCAGATCAACGAGTAGGAGCCAGGCAGTGAGTAAAATGCTGAAAGACTGAAAGGCTGAAACGCTGAAAGGGGCAGGGGCCGGAGGCCGGAGGCTGGAAACTGGGGTGGCGGCGACGCAGCAAGCATTGACGGGCGAGGAGGCTTGGGCCACGGGCTCGGTGGGCGGGGGCCGCCTGGTCTCACAGCTCAGCGGTCCAACCGATGCCATTTTCGCCTTTCGCCTATTGGCCTCTGTTTTTTGCAGGGACCAAGCCAGGCCCCAAATGCCGAGGAAGCAAGCGACCAGAATTGTCACGCCGGCCGGATCGTGCCAACCGGCGATGGCGTCCACCCCTCGATATGCAGCCACCCAGCAGAGCAAGAGCGTCCGCGCCAGGTTGCAGACCATTGCAAGGGCAAACCCGCCAAGAACGCAGACCAGACGGCGGGAAACCGAGAGACGGCAAAGTTCGCCGAGGAAGAGCGAAATCATCACGGTCGCCTGCAGCGACCGAATGCCACTGCAGGCTTCGTCAATACCCACGCTTCCCGTGGCGAGCTCGATCACGTTGCCCCGGGGCATGGCTGGAATGCCCAGCAAGCTGAGGATTTCCACCGTGAGCGCTGTATTGAGCCGGGTCAGGCCCTGGATGATCGGGCTCTCGATGAGGTGCGGCCACGGGACGGCAACCAGGAAAAAGCAGATGGGGAAGACGAAATCTGAAACGCTGAAACGCTGAAATGCTGAAACGCTGGCAGGCTGAGAAGCTGAAAGTTGAAATGGAGGGCGGGAAGGTGTGAGGCGCGTGGTGCGTGGTGCGTGGTGTGTGGTGGGTAGCAGGAGCAGCGTCAGGCCGATGGTGATGAAAGCCAGCGGCCAAGTGGCGAGCGACCAACCAGGGTTCGCTTCCAGCACCAAGCGCGTTGGGAAGTAGAGGAAAGCCAAAAGGAACAGGCTGAAAAGCTGAAAAGCTGAGAAGCTGAAATCTGGACCACTGACTACGAAACCGGTCCCGTTGTCCTGTCGTTCCGGCGTTTTGTGGTCTCGTAGCTCCCCTTTTGCTTGCCTCCAGATGAGGTAGAGACAAAGGAATGGCACGGCCCAGCCGTAGGCGTATTGGGGGTTCAGCGACCATCCGATCCGCAACTGCCCGATTAGCCGGAACCACAGCCAGGCAAGAGGCAAAAAATACAAGACGGAAAATGGCAGACGGGAAATCGTAGGTAGAGCTAGTTAAGCGTCCTCATAGCCGACGGCCAGTGGGCGGGAGCCAGTAAAATGCTGAAACTCAGCTATTCTTTCCTGAGGACCTTGGCATAGAAGGTTTCCCACTGGTCGAGAATGGGTTCCCAGGAGTAATGTTTGGTGACCCGGTTACGCGCCTGCACACCGAGAGCGCGGCCGGAGTCGTGCAGCTGCAATGCGGTTTGGAGCTTGTCTGCAAGGTCGGCTGTGTCACCCGACCGGAACAGTAATCCGGTGTCGCCGAGGGCCTCACACAGCGCGGGAATATCGCTGGCGAGGCACAGATTGCCATAGCTCATGGCCTGGAGCAGGGCAAAGCACAACCCTTCCATTTCCGACGGCTGCACAAAGAGGCGGGCATGGCTGAACAGCTCGTCCAACAACCGTCCGCCGACTGTTCCCGGCCAGTGAATGCGCGGATCGTTTCCGGCGAGCGCCTGCAGCTCCCGGCGATACGCCTCCCCGCCGCGGACCTCACCGGCGATGACCAGTTGGCAGTCAGGATTCAACTGCCGGAAGGCGCGAACCAGGTGATGAACTCCCTTCTCCCGGACCAGCCGGCCCACAAACAGCATGTAGCGGCGCGGTTGCAGCCCGAGACGCAGGATTTCCTGCGGCATGACTGGCGCCCCCGGCTCAATGCCACCGGTGATGCAGGTCAGGTGTACGCCGCGTTGCCGGGAGTAGAAATCGCACAGAGCCTGTGAGACCCCGGTCAAGGCATCCGCCTGCGAGATAGCCTGCCGCTCAAGGGACTTAAGCACCGAGCGGCTGAAGCGACTCCAGCGGCCGCGTTGCCACTCAACCCCATGCATCTGGAGCACGCAGGGAATGCCGCGCAGGTGAGGCAACCAGGCAAAAGCGCCGGCGGCGACACTGTGGAAGTGGACCAGATCGGGTTTATGCCGTCGCAGGGCGCAAGCCGCCGCGGCGCTGAAGGACGCGCTCAGTTTCTCGGTGGCCACTCCCGGCAAACAGGGCACTTGGGTTATGCGTACCCCGTCGCGCTCGCGGACAGGCGGGCCGTAATGCGACATGGAGAACACCTCAATCTGATGGCCGCGCCGCGCCAGCCGCATCGCCAACTCGCGGGTGTAATGCTCGATGCCGCCGCCGAAATCGAAGTGCTTAATGACGGAAAAGGCGAGGTGCAATAGAAGGAGACCAGTTAACCAAGTTAAATGGTTACAAAAGTCAAAAGGGGCGGAAACCGCAGAGGCTTGAAGGTGCGGGAAGTGGGTTTAACAGAAGGAAACAAAGAGAACTGAGACTTCATTACCACAGATGGACGCGGATGGACACGGATCAAATCCTGAAATGCTGCAACGCTGACCGAGTCAGATCCAGCCACGAAGCCGGTACCAGGCAAGGCCGAGATACTCATGCATGGTCTCGGAAAACTGCATGTAGCTGCCGGGTGTGGGCAGCAGGTTGAGAAGTTCCCGATAGGCCGTTTCCCGGACGATGGCTCTTTGCGGGACACCCAGATCCTCAAGCAGCTCGCTCATGAAGCTCGCTTCAGGCCGATCCACAGCCCCGGGCGCCACGGTTCCCGAGGTGCAAACGACGCGGGGAGCCTTGCCACTGCGGAAAAGATGAGCGGCGTACAACACACGGTCCCCCGCCTCGGCAACCTCGACCATGGGTTACCGCGCCGCACGCCACCCTTCGTGTTCCGTCCCCCGTCTTCCTGATTCTGTGCCAGGCAGGCTTCTGTCCTCTGCTCTCGGAGATTCTGCTTTAGTGTGGCTGCTTTGTTCTTCCGCGGCACTTCAAAGGCGCGTATTGATAGTGACATGCGCTGCATTGCGTATGGATTATGCGTCGTGCCATTGATTAGCCTTGTCGGCTGTCAGCTTTCCCAGCCGAAGACAGGCAGTTCCTTTTATCCCATCGGCATCTATTCCGTTCCCTCCACGAACGACTTTGCGAGCCTCGAGCAGGCCGGGTTCAACCTTGTCGTCGGCCTCGCGGAGCGGCCCCGCCTGGATGCCGCCCGGGATGCCCGCTTGAAGGTGCTGGCCGCACCGGACACATCGGCTGGGCCCGGTTTCGATCCGGTCAAGGCCCGCGACGCCGTCGAGCAACTCGATCGGCATCCTGCCCTGTGGGCCTGGTATCTGTCGGACGAACCCGACCTCAACGGCATCCCTCCGGCCCAAGTCGCCGAAGCCTGTCGCGGTCTGAAGGCTCTCGGTGCGCGCAAGCCCACGGCGCTGGTGCTGTCTCGCGGATACGAAGCGCTTCACTACGGGGGCCTCGCGGACATCACCATGATTGACCGCTACCCGATTCCCTGGCTCCCGTTGGCCAACTTCGGCCAGCATGTCACCTTAACACGCCTGTCCTTGGGCCCCCACAAACCGCTGATCGCAGTCATTCAAGCCTTCGACTGGACCGCCTGCCCGCATCTCCTTCCGGGCGAAAAGAACCTGCGTCCCCCAAACTACGCGGAAATCCGCTGCATGACCTACGAAGCCCTGGCCCGCGGCGCAAACGGTCTCTTCTATTACGCCTACGACGCTGGACGCTGGAAAATCCGCGACCACCCGGAAACCTGGGCCGCACTGCAATCCGTTGTTCTAGAGGTGCGCAGACGGCTCCCGCTATTCCAGGCGGAACCGCGGTGGTGGGACAAGAAACACGACTTCGGCGATGCCGCTCGCCGGTTCAATGCCGCGCTCGAAAGCAGCGTGACCTCCGTTCTCCTCCATGTTGCCAGTGGAAACCAACTTGTGCCTGCCGGTGACTACATCCTCGCGGTGAACAATACCGACCAGTCGCAAGAATACAGTTTTACGCTGCCGTTTGGAGAGACGAGCAAAGAGCCAAAAGCACAGAACAGAAATCTATCTCACGTCTCCACTTTCAACATTTCTGCCTTTTCCGAAGTCCCGGTGCTTGAGGAGAACCGCTCGCTGACACCCCGGAATGGCCGTGCCACGGACACTTTCCTGGCCTATGCCGTGCATGTGTATGGGCCGCTAAACTACCGGAGGGACAAACAGGGCAAGCCAGGAAACAAGAGATACTCGGGCATGCCATATTTCAAGGGTGAAACGCCTAATGACAAAGGGGGGTGACGTGATGACCGGCTACCGGAGAGTAGGGCTGCGTGGGGGCGCCGGGCTGCGAAAAAGGAGTTCTCGCAGCAGTGCTGCAAACACATGGGACACCGCGGGAATGCTTCGCCAGACCAACCGCCGGGGTTCTGAGGCGATGCGGAAGAACCATTCCAGCCCTGCTCGCTGCATCCATCGGGGAGCGCGAGGTTTATTGCCGGAGATAAAATCGAAGGCCGCACCCACGGCTAACATCGGAAGATGCAACCGCTGACGATGCTCGTAAATCCAGTGCTCCTGCAGCGGGCAGCCGAGGCCGATGAATAGGATCGCAGCGCCGCTATCCTGAATCAACCGGATGTCGTCTTCGTCTTCCTGCGGAGTGGCGGGCCGAAACCGCGAAGGCTGCCGACCAACAATGCGCAATCCCGGGAAGCGGTTCAGGAGCGCAGCGGCCATGTCTTCGACAACCTGAGGTTGGCTGCCATAGAGATAAACGGAAAGTCCCTCGGAGGCTGCGACACGACAGAGCTCGACCGTTAGATCGGGCCCGGCAACCCGATCCGGCAAATGCAGGTCATGTAGAAGGTTAATTCCCACCCGCAGGGAATGGCCATCAGGGGCGATAACATCGTAGGTGTCGAGCACACCGGCAAAGGAGGGATCTTTGGTTGCCCGGCTTAAGCCGTGAGCATCCAGCGCCGTGACACATAATGTGCGGCGCTGACGGGCGGCATCAAGCACCGCGGTAACAACCGCCTCATAAGTGGCGACCGAGACCGTCACGCCCAGCAAACGGACTTTGGGAATGGAGGCTGACATTGACGCAGGTCCTGCCTAATGTCGATTACTGAAGGCGCTGCATTGTGCGCGACATTTCCTTTTTCTCCTGCGGCTTCCGCTCACCACTTTTTGCTCAGCGCCTTTTCGCAGGTTTCCATAAGCCCCTTTGCCGCGCGATAGGCGTGCAGCGCAGCATGCATAGGGGGTCTATGGCCGCCATGCGGAGCAAACCAAGGTCAACGAAATTAACGCCCATTCGGCGCGGCAAATGCTAATGCCCGGCGAGACGTGGCGGAGGCCCGATCAGCATGCGCGGTCCTCGCGGACCTGAACCAGGAGGAGAGATCTCGCCCCAGGCGCTGCGTCACCGCCGCTTGACCCTGGGGATTGAGGTGGATGGGGTCGAAGAACAACTCGTGTTGGCTCTCGAACTCGTGGTTGTAATCCAGGAAGACCACGTTTGCATTTGTGGCCGAGAAATCCCGGAATATGAACATGGAGGACGCGAATTTCTCGGGCTCGGCGCGGTTGACGACATCAATGGTTGGAACATAGAGCAGGAAGAGCGTGCCGCCTTGGGCGCTAACAAAGCCGGCGGTCTTCTGGAACAGGGCGAGATTGTCAGCGTCGAAGGCGATCTTGCGGAAACGGCCCTGACGGACTGCCTCTTGGAGCCGGGGGACGTCCACCTGGCCGAACTTAAGGTTGTCCCATTTCCGCAGATAACCTCTCAACGAGAGCCAGATAGTTAGCTCGTTGTACCGTGTCAGGCAAACCAGCCGACGCACCCAGTACTCGGAAGCGGAAGAGCAGTGCCGCCTGACATAGGCACGAATTTCGGGGTCGCCGATGAACGGGTAGAGCAGTTGGTAGGAGGCCGAGCTAAGTCCTGCGCTGGTGAAAGTGTGAGCGTCCACATCATACACCACCGCCTTAACGGCAGCCGGTTGGCGGCGGAAGTAGTAGCGGATCATCTCCAGCCGGTCCGCCGTGTTCGCGCCTTCGACGGCAAACTTCGCCACCGGCACTCCGAGTGCCCGTTCCAGTGACACTCTGTCAATGCCAAGGACGGTGTGCGAGTGCCCTACGCAAAGAACGGCCGCCGGTGTGTTCAGGCCATAATAGCGGTCCAGGCCGCCGATCAGTATCAGGCCGAGCAGCCGGTCGGCCAGGATGAGGAGGAACAGCAGCGCTACGGCCTTGATGAGCCAGCGGCGGACTGGCGCAGCCTGCGCGCGAAGGTCGGCCACCAGGGGGCATTGTCGAGCCAACTCAGAACTGGAAGTAGATGAAGTCATTGCCGCTCTTGCCGAGCAGGGCGATGCCGATGAGCATCGCGAGGTAGCCCCCCCATCGCGCCAGAGCCGGGACCGGAACCCGGGAGAAATAGAGCGGGAGTCGGTTTCGATACTGAAGAGCCTGAACGACAACCAGCACCAGCACGAGGACCAACCCAACGAAGGTGGCGACCGACGAGGCGCCCAGATAGGGGCGAGAGGGTAGATCGGTGCAAATGCGCTTCACGATGAGCAGGGCATCATTCAGGGTGGCGGCGCGGAAGAATATCCACGCCAACAGCACGAGGTGGAAAGTCACAAATATTTGCAGCAGGCGCTTGAGCCGATCCGGCACCCGCAAAAGCCGGCAGGCCGCACTGGCATACGGAGACAGGAATCGCTCCAGGAGATAATAGAACCCATGCAGCCCGCCCCAGATCACGAAGGTCCAGTTCGCTCCATGCCAGAGTCCGCTGATCATGAAGACGGCCATGATATTGAAGGTCCACCGCGCGGTGCTCACACGGCTGCCGCCCAGCGGGATATACACGTAATCCCGGAACCACGTCGAGAGGGAAATATGCCAGCGTTGCCAGAAGTCGGAAATAGACCGAGCCAAATAGGGCAGGTTAAAGTTCTGCATCAGATCGCAGCCCAGCACTCGGGCCGAACCCGTTGCGATGTCGGTGTAGCCGGAGAAGTCGCAGTAGATTTGAAAGGCGAAACAATAGGAGGCCAGGGCCAGCGAGGCGCCGGAATAGTCTCCGGGCTGAGCATACACTTTGGTCACGTATTCGGCCAGCCGGTCGGCGATCACGACCTTCTTGAAGAAGCCCCATAGCATGAGCTTCAGGCCGGAGCTGAGCCGGGCGACGTCGAAATGGTTCTGGCGGTCAAACTGCGGCAGGAGGCGGCCGGCTCGCTCAATCGGCCCGGCGACCAGCAGGGCGAAGAACGAGACATAAAGGGCGAACTTCGTGAAGCTCCGCTCGACCGGGATCCGGCCGCGATACAGATCGATCGTGTAACTTAGCGTTTGGAAGGTATGAAACGAAACGCCAATGGGCAGCAGAATATCCAGGCGCGGGACGTGGTAGGGGGCGTGCAGCCACTCAAAGAGGCTCCGGAGCGAATCGTTTGCGAAATTGTAATACTTGAAGAAGAACAGAATGGCCAATGTGAGCACGATTGCCGAGACGAGAAAGGTTCTGCGCGCGCGCGGCGTCCTGGCCTTCGCTATCCACAGACCGCAGAGAAAGTTAATCTCGGTCTGAACGATAATCAGGAGCACGTATTCCCAGCGCCAGCACATGTAGAAGAAGTAGCTGGCGATAAGCAGAAAAGCGGTTCGCCATCGGAACGGGCTGGCAAAGTACAGCAGGCAGACAACCGGGAAGAACAGGAGGTACTGGAAGGAGTTAAAAAGCATTCGGGCTAAGCGCCTTGGCAGTCTCCCCTACACCTGCCGCCGGGGCGGGCGTGCACCAGGGCAGCGGCTCGGTGGCAGACTTGTTCGAAGCGCTTCGCCACGACATCCTCGCCATAGACGCGTAGCGCCTTTTCCCGACCGGCTTCTCCGAGTTGTGCGCAGAGGGAGGAATTCGAAGCGAGCGATTGAATCTTCTGAACCAAATCCGCCACGTTCCTTGTCTCGAACAGCAGCCCTGTGCGGCCATCGTCCACAATCTCCGGCAACACGCCGATACGAGAAGCCACCACTGGCTTGCGGAGCGCCATGGCGTGCGTAACCACGTTGGGGAAGCCTTCAAAGCAGCGGGTGGAAAGCACAACCATAAGCGATTGCGCAACAAATCGGTCCAGACTATCCGCCTTGAGGAATCCCAGCCAGCGGACATTGGGCGGGCTCTGGTTGACCAGCCAGGGCATGCGCTCGGTTGCGCCGGCCACGGCGAACCCCAGCTCCGGCAGCCGGCGCGCTGCCTCCACAAAATCTTCAATCCCTTTCTCCGCACTGGCCCGCCCCACAAACGCGACATAGCCGCGGTGTTGACGAGCCTCCGTGCCGCAATGGCCCGGCTCAGAGTTAGGAGTTGATCCGCCGTCGCTTCGCTCTGGCGCGGCAGGAGGTTGAGAGGTGGCGGCATTCGGAGTGATGTTGTGGAGGATTTCCAGTCTCTCCGGCGGGATGCCTTGGGCGATAAAGCGCTGCCGCTGAAACTCGGAAAGAACGATGAAGACATCCACGTTGCGCAGGATCCGGCGTGTCACCCGCGCCGCCCAACCGCGCAGCGCGTAGCCGGCGCTCTTGAGCCAATTGCGCTCGCAGTTTTGCAGGAGGCACCAGTACTCCTTGCCTCCCAAGCACCGTTCGCAGATCTCCCCGTGGCTCAGGTGAAGGGAGTTGGGGCAAAACAGCCGGTAGTTGGGGCAGCGCATAACTACCGGGATGCGGCGCCGTGAGCAGGGAGCGAGAATGCTGGGCGAGAGGAGTGGATAGAGATTCTGAACCAATACCAGATCAGGCTTTTCCCCATCCAATAGTCCCGCCATGCGCGACGCCATCCACGGGTTGGCGATCCCCGTGAGAAACGCCTTGGCTTTGCCGGGCAAGGAATGGTCAATTTCCACCGAACTGCGGCGCAGCCAGACAACACTGTGCCCTCGGCGCTTCGCCAGACTGGCCAGTGTCTCCAGCGCGTGTTCCTCGCCGCTAGGGCGGCCGTAGTCGTTGTGGGCGATGAGTAGTTTCAAACGAGGAAACTGGGCCTGCTGACGAGAAATGCAGGAGACGGAGGCCGGGGGGGAGTCAGGAAGCAGTCAGGAGGCCGGCGGTGCTGGCAGAGGCTCCGCTGCACGTGATGCGGCGGGCCGTTTGCCTCTGCGGGATCTGGTTTTCCAATAGCGGCGGCGTGACGGTGCCGGTTTGGCTCCCGGTTCGACCCTGTCCGCCCATTGGGGCCGGACTACTGCAGAGAGGTGGAAGGCGACGAAGAGCATTAAAACGAATGCGGCGACACCCCAGGTCTCGCCAAATGATGATATGGACATGCCGTTAGCCGCGCCAGCTACCAGGGCAGCGGTTGTTCCCACAGCGCCGGCGCGACCTGCGTTGCACGCGGACAATGCTTCTCCCAAACCCCAAAGTGCCGCAAGGAATACGATCATGAGCCCAATAAGCCCAGTGCCCAGAGCAACCGCCCAAGCTGCATTGTGCGTGTTGGTGGCGTACATCGGACCGGCCACGCGCGCCGCCACCGCGTATCCCACACCCAGCCATGGCTTCTCCTTGAAAACCTCCGCGTATGCCTCCCACAATATCTTCCGCCCGGTGAAAGTGTCCACCTTCTCGATCTCGCCATGAGGATCCACCACCGGCTCAAGGAATTGCGTCCCGGCCAAGGCAGCCCCCAATCCAAGCGTGATGACCAGGATTGCCAGAAACCCGCGACCAGATTTGGAAAGCAGAAAAGCGACCGCACTTCCCATCAGAAGCGACCACCAGCTCGCAAGGCTCCAGGAGAGGAACGCTAACGTGATCCCCACGACGGTCGCCACCCACAGTCGCCAACGGCCTTCACGTCGCCCGCCGCGCAACATCTCGCCCGCCCCGTAGCAGGCAAGCATGGCCGCCCCCGCGCCGGTTGCATTACTGCGGAAGCTCTCCGACGAGCCACCCCCTCCCATCACAAGAATTTTGACCACCGGAAACGCCAACGCACAGACACACTGGAACAGAAGCAGCTTTTCCGCCTGTCGAAAACTACCAGCTGCCCCCAGAATGACCAGCAAGCCAATAGACAGTGCCGCGAACTCCCCGGCGCGAAACGCCGAGTAGCGCGGGAGGGACGACCACGCGGCCGAGGCAATCGCCAGAACAAAGAACCCAAGCAAAAAGCTCCCCGAGGTCCGGGACAACCGCTGCCACAGCCGCCAAAGCCGGCCCGGTTGCAGAATTAACAGCAGAACAACTACTGCGGCGATCGCGATCTCAGCGAACGCATACGTGTCTACGGTAACAAAGTCCTCGCGCCTCCGTTGAAAGACGATTAGCCGAACGAGGAGAAACAACTCTGCAAGCAACACCAGCGTCGCCAGAGCCGGCAGTTGCCGACCCGCTGACGCGTCTTGTTGTGGAAGACTGTGAGTGCTCCGTTTCACCATCGCGTTCCCCGGAATCTAAATACCTGGCGCATGATTTGCCCCGCACGACGCCTGTGCTCCAGGCGTTTGCACGCGCGAAAGGAAGTAAATGTGCTTTCCCGTGGGCACTTGTTGGAATGGTTCATCAAACCGCCACTCCAATTGAATATCCTTGCCCATCAAGCCTAACAGCTTGTCTTCGAGTTCCTGGCGGCTTGCTTCTGAAAACGCCGCGCTGCGCCGCTCGATCCGCAACACAACTCTCTCCGGCAACACCTGCTTGCCCAGGCGAACTCGCATTGCGGACTAGACTGCCGCGTGCGGATAGGTCGGCGAACGCTTCTGAAAACTCAGTATCTTGGGGTTTCGAATGTGGCCCAGTTCAATCTCCATGGACCGGAGAATCGTTGAATTACCCCTCCAAGCGTCCGGACCAGACGCAATCAGACCGAGGTATGGAGTCAGGGCGCGCGAGATCTCGCGCGATGCGGCATTCCATAAGTAGGAGGGAGTATGGTCCACGGAGTAGTAGTGAACGTTATCGCCAATCTTAAACATCGGGTCTTCAAAGCTTGTTGGCCGAGCGAAGGAGAAACCCATTCCCTTGTCACAACTGATATCCACAATTGCGCTGCCAGGTTTGAGTCGTTTGATGTCGGCATCGCTCACGAACATGGTTGGCTGGTCGGTATCTTGGAGGATTCCGTTGCAGATAAGGTCCGACTCGCCCAATTCCTCGATTAAAGGTCGCACCTGACCATCTGCATTGCGCGCCATTACCACTCCGTCGCCTGCAACAAAGTAATGACCGTAGTACACGTCCGGGTTCTGATCGCCAACCAGATGGGTCGGGCGCTTCGTGAAGACATGGATGTTGTTGAATCCCCTGCCTTGCAGCGCGTAGATTGCTCCTTTGCTTACGGAGCCAAAGCCGGTGATTGTCACACGTCTGCGCGGGCCGTAGTGCCCGTCAATGCCAAGGAGTTGCAGTGCATGCAGTATTGAGGCGTAGCCGGCTAGTTCGTTGTTCCTGTAAAAAGTGTGGAGAAGCTTGCGGCCAGCTTCGTCCCAATGGTTCATTGATTCCCACGCCAGGACAGTGATGCCGCGCTCGATGGCGACCTGCGCCATATCTGTCTGCTGCACACAATGCGACCAGCCGCACAGCACTTGCCCCGCATGCATCGACTGGAGATCTGCAACTAACGGCTTGGGCAGCACCATTAGATCGCACTTCCGGAACAGCTCATCTCTGCTCAACACACCGCCAGCGTTGGCCGCAAGGAACGCATCGGTGCACCCATAGTCCACGGCGTAACCGGTCTCAAACCAGCAGTGCCTGCGCACCTCCGGGTCGAGTCTAAGCAGGTGGTCCGGGTAAATGGGAATGCGCCTTTCGTTCGCTTTCCGAGACGTGCCAAAAATTCCTAGTTTGAACATAAGGAGCATAATTTGAGCTTACCGGAGGTCTTCGGCCAACACCTCGCCGGTTTCGGTGGGCAAGGAGATTTCGTATCCCAGCGAGCGCATAACTGTTGCTACGCGCAGGTTGCAGCACGCGTTGTGACAGAAAAACCCGCGTTCGAAGCGCCAGGCACCCGATACTTCGTCATAGACGTAGCGGCCAGGAACCCCCTTTACCAGCATCTGGTAAGGACGAATGGAGCTGAACATGGTCTGCAATTCATTGACAAGATATCCACCATCCGACGTTTCGAAGATATCAAGATCCATGGAAGTAAAGCGATGTCTCGTGGTGAGATTACGAGCAAAGTCAAGCAGCGCCGGTGGCGGCTCTGCCCAGCTCACGCGTCCAGAACCGCTGTGGAAGCGCCCCTCCTTCAACTTTTGGTGCGCGAAATAGGAATCTCCCAGCCGCAGCACCCGCCACTCCTTGGCGTCCGCAATGTATTCCTGAAGAATCGCGCAACCCCATTCCCGCTCTCGCGCCTCCCCGTCCCCGTGCAGAATGCCCCTGCCGAATGCCTTGTGCAAATAGCGCACCAACTGGGTTCGCGTATCCAGGATCCGCACGCCAGACGCTCGCGCCCCGATGTTTGTCTTTGCCACAATGGGCAGCGCCGCGTCGGCAGCGAATCGCAGTGCTTCGGCCATATCGTAGAATACCCACGTTCGCGGGTGCGGGATTCCGTTGGCAGCAAGCCAGTAGTGCATTCGCCGCTTGCTCTCGTAGAACCAGGTCTCTCGACAGGTTGGAAAAACGATCGCGGCAAATACTTCCTCCAGAATCCGCAACCGCTCGTCGCAAAGCTGTTTCCAAAGTTGAAGCTGCACCGAAGGCCAAACGAGATATGCATCGCACTTGGAGGACTGAAACCTCTTCAGCCAATCAGCGCCGTTGAGATCTACGACCTCGTATGAAACCCTCAAATCCCGGCAGGCCGCTATGTATGGCGCGTGCCGGTGCCAAAGCTCTCTGGCGATGCCCAAACGCACAGGATAGGGCGAGGCATAAGTGGAACGGGGTGGGTCCTCGCGATAAGGATCGCGCGACACCCACCAAGCGGTGCGGGCATCCAACAAACTGACGCGTCGCAGTATAAAACTCCGCACGGAGGCGGGGCAGACATTAGACGCAAATCGGCGTGCCAGAAGGGCTGCGGCGTGGAGTGGATTCATCTATATACCGCCGGAACACGAATCAGCGACGACGGCGCCGATTCAACGCAATTTCACATGCGCGATAGATTGCTTGAGCCGCCTTCCGCGGCGTGTGGTGCTGCAGTATTTCGCGCGACTGCGCGCCCATCGCGCAAAGGTCCATGGCCCGGGGCCCATGACCTGTGCTGCCTCGCCCAACATCCGCTGCCCGTTCCCCGCTTGCCAGCGCGAGACAGTGGGCGATGTCCTGAGGATCAATCGGATCGAAGACCCAGCCGTTGCGGCCTTCCTGGACAAGTTCCGGCCAGCAACCGTTGTATTTTGAGCACAGAATTGGCAAGCCGCATGCCATCGCCTCCGGCACGACCAGGCTCCAGTTGTCCTCCAGCGTTGGGATAATAAACGCGTCCGCGGCTACGTAGTAAGGCGCCAGCCGGTCATAATCCACGGATCCCAGAAACAGGACGTTCTGGAGGTCGAGGTCGGACATCTGACGACGGAGGTTCTGCTCCTCCGGGCCGGAACCGACCAGGACAAGAGCCATCCGTTGTGTTCTGCGCTCTGCGCTCTGGGCGAAAACAGCCCAGCCCTCCAGCAACTCCGCAATTCCCTTGCGTTTGATGAGTTGGCCGACGTAGAGGAAGACAAGACCGCCCTCGAATCCCCGCCTCCGGATTGCCGATTCCCGATTCTCATAGTCGTCGACCGCCGCGCTCTGGCTGCCGTCGTCTGTGGCATCCACTGGGGGCCCGCCGTTCCCCAGCCAGTCTGCTCTTAGTTTTCTGCTTTCTGTTTTCGCCTCGCCGCTCTTTGCTCCCAGCTCCATGCTTTCCGTGTCAGCGGCCATGTGGCCGAGGGTGATGCGCTCGCGCGGGAAACCCAGCGACACCGTGTACTCCATGCAAAGCCGCCCATTGCAGCTCATGGCGTCCGTGAAATTCAACGCGAACTTGCGGTACGACAAGCGATACCACTGGGCGTTGCGCTCCGTGTGCGCGGTCCGCTCGTAAAGCACCACCAGGGGCGTGCCGTGCCGGACGCGATACAGCAGCGCCGCCCCGGTCCATTTCAGAAAGCCATCCCCAACCAAAACATCCGGCTTTGTGGTGGCAATGGCCTTCATCAATCCGGGCTGCCATGGGAGGCACACCGATGTGTTCGCCTCGAGCGGCCCGCTCACACCAAGACTCTTTTCCCCGGCCAGACTGATGGCCCGGTCGCCGAGCAAGGAACGAAGCCGATTCAACACCCGTGGCGGACTCCATTTGTCGGAGGTGATGAAGTGGAGCCTGCCCCCACAAAGCTGATCCAACTCCGCCAAGACCGGCAGGCGGTAGTCCAGAAAGGATCGGGCGACGTAGCAAATGCGCATCCTTAAAGCTATTGCCCGGCAAATTGGTCGCCGCGCAGCCTCACCATCGTGCTTAAAAGCATTACCTTCTGATACTCTCGAGCCCTCACGACCCCGCAGCCAAGCGTCCAGCCCAGGGCACCCGCACGGTCACCGTTCCGCAACAACCGGCTGCTCCACGTTGCGGGCATCTCGATGCCATAGTCGTGCACGATTTGCCGGGCCAGGCTCGCCCGCCCGGCAAGGATATGATTCTGTGCGAAGTTGGCCGCCACACGCCCGCGCACCCGTTTGAAGCCAGGCCAGTCATTTTCCCGCAAGCGAGGCACAACACGCTCCTGCCATTGTTCCACCGTCGGACAGTTCGCGCGGCGCGCCCGGTACTTTTTGCGCCAGCCCAGCGTGGCACCCGCGCGCTCGGAATCGCACACCCACATTGGCTTGGGAATGAACCCCCATTTGCCTCGCGTTGCCAGGATGGCCCAAAGTTCCAAATCCTCGGCGATCCGCAAATCCTCTCGCTGCCATCCCGCCGCCTCCAGCGCATTCCGGCGGAGGACACAGGAGCCCGTGCGAATGTGATCGTGTTCAGCCCAGAACGCAAAGAAATCCTCAATGACGAATGGTTCCTGCCGGGGCTTGGCCGGCAGGGTGGGGGGCGCTTCGGAAATCCGGCCATCCAGATGGTGAAATCGAAGTCCGGTGCTGACGGCGACGCATTCCGAATGGTGATCAAGAAACTCGACGCAGCACGCAAGAAACTCCGGTGCCCAATAATCATCCGCGTCCAGGAACGCCACCAGCTCGGCACTTGCCGCCCTGGCGCCCCGGTTCCGCGCACTGGAAGGTCCCCGATTCTCCTGCCGGATATACCGGACGCGGTCTGGGAACTCACGAGCCACGCGTTCTGTATCGTCGGTGGAGCCGTCGTCCACCACGATGACCTCAGCTGGGGGGGCGGTCTGCTGTAGTGCGCTTGAAACGGACTTCGGCAGGCAACGCGCATGGTTGTGCGCGGGGATAATTACTGCCACCCAGCAGCCACCCGTCTGTTTGTTGTTCACGCCCGCATCCACAAGTCTTGCGTACTTCTGCCCACGCACCTCAAGATGCTTCACTTGATTGCGAAACACTCCTGCGTTCGACTCTCATGGGGGGCACTGTGTGCGTCTGCGGTCGGAGAAGTCTCGTGGGAGTGGCGCGGCTCGCCTATCCCTCTGCCCGCTGCACTGTTCCCCCCATCGTTCGGCGAGGCAGCACTCGCGCCGGCACCCCGACCGCCGTGCTGTCATCAGGAACATCCTTAACGACAACCGCGTTAGCACCGATGTTGACTCTATTCCCGACCTTTACGGCACCCAGGATCTTTGCCCCGCAGCCGACAAAGACATCATCTCCCAACACGGGTGCATCAGTGTTATTGCTGTAACCGATGGTCACTTGTTGGTGGATTGTGCAGTTGGCGCCAATACTTCGCGCGGCGATGATCGCCGCCAAACCGTGTTGGACGAAGAGTCCGGGTCCTATGTCGCGTGTATATATGATTAGAGTGCGTTCTCGTGGATACAGGATGGCAAAGAATCGCCAAAGCAGTTTTTCCAGCCAGTTGCCGCAGTTCAGGCGATGGTAATACACCGAGCGAAAGACAGGGTTGGCAAGCAGCACAGAGAAGCGCCGGGCGAAAGGCCCAGTCCGGCCGTGGCGGCGCGACCAGTGGTCAACATCACCGGTAATGTGAGCCTTATTCGTAGAAACGACGTAGAGCAGCCACAGTGGAAAGGTCAGCAGCCTCAGTATGAGAACCCGTATGCGCATCTGCGGAGTGTCTTTGGTCTCAAGTCGCGGAACTCACTTGCCTGATACCCTGCCAAACAGAATCGCTGGTACCCATAGCCATGCACCGCAATACTCCTTCAGGCCATGCAAGGTCAGTCGCTCTCCACGCCTGATAGCCCTGGCCACTGACACGAGTGAGTGTGTGGTGACAAGTGCGGCTAAACCGACGCGTGCGAGCAGCAGTTGAATCAGGGTGCCGTGCTTCTTCACAAATTGCAGCGAAGCGACAATCCAATGCCGCAAATGGAATTCAGACACCTTGGCCCCCCCGCCCCCGTAATGCAGAATGGTCCAGCCCGGGTAATACACAACTCGCTCTCCGGCCTGCACGTAGCGCAGGCAGAGGTCCCGCTCCTCACATGTGAAGAAAAATTGCTCGTCGAACGGGCCGTGGCGGTTCCAAGCCCGGCGGTCTATCAGCAAGGCCGCGCCCACCAGAAACTCGACGTCGAGCGGGATCTCCGGTTGGACTGGCTCTGCCCGCGAAAGGCGCTTTGAGGACAACGCCAGGCTGAAGATCCCCTTGAGATAATCGGCAACACTATTGCGTAGCGCCCAGGTCCGCTGCACGCGGTTGTCGGCTCCGACCATCCTGGGGCCGAGAATCGCCACTCCTGTCCGGCGGGCATGCTCGAACGCCTCGTTCAGGTGGTCATCGAGGAATACCGTATCCGCGTTCAGCAACAGGAGGTAGTCTCCCCTGGATTGGCGGGCCCCGATGTTGTTGGCCGCGGCAAAACCCAGGTTCCGGTCGTTTTGAATGATGGTGGCGCCGGGCCACGCCTCGTTAACCAGCGCAAGTGTGTCGTCGGCGGAACCGTTGTCTACGACAATCAATTCCGTGCGCAGTTCAGCACCGGCCTGCCTGAGAGATTCGAGGCATGCCGGGATGAATCGCGCGCTGTTGTAGGTCACCATTATCACGGACAGCGTACAATCCGCTTGCGGCGCGCTGCATGGTCCGGACGAGTGCGGCGTGGCTATGCGCGGATCCTCTTCCACACGGCCAGCAATTCAGCGGGTTTGACGTGCAGCGTGAAGGCCAGCCCGCAGTAGACCGAGGTGGCTGCCACGCCAGCGCTTATAAGGTTGAGAGCGGTGTGGCTGCTACCGAGCCAGCAAAGACACCCACGGCCTGCCAGGATTGCGACCAACCCCAGGAGGTATGGCGGCGCTATGCCCTTTAGAATGGGCCATGTCTTGATCTGGAGAACGCGGGGCGCGTAGTAGAACAAGTAGAAGCAAGCTTGCAGAGCAGTGTATATCAGCGTTGCCACGGCCACTCCCTGAACACCGCGCCGGGGACAGAGCACCCACACCAACACGACACCGGCAACCGAAGTGATCGCAACCCATTGGGTGAGTCGCCGCATCTGGCCAAGACCCAACAGCACGGAGGCGACCGGGGCGAGCCAAAAGTTGATGCTGCTGGAGGCAAGCAGGAGGCTCATTTCAGGCGCCAGTCGGGCGTGCTGCCGGCCCACGTACAATGTCAACAATTCTGGTGCCGCGGCCACCGCGGCCGCGGTCAGGAGGCCGGTGGCGAGCCAGAAGTACTTTGTCAGGTTCACCACCACCCAGCTCAGGAACTGCTTGTCTCCGCCGGCGGCACGCCGGGAAATCGCCGGCACGAGGGCCGCCATGAGCGCTCCGGAAACCAACAGCATGAAATTCGGAAACTGCAAGATGATACCGAGGTCGGCCACGGCTCCAATCGGATCCGGCGTAAGAAAACGTTGTTGGAGAATCACCGGCCTTAGTTGGGTGAACAGCAGTTGGAACAACCCGATGGAAACCAGCGCTAGCGCGTAGCCGACCACAGGGCGAAACGCCGCCCAGTCCCATCCCCCCAGCAAACTCTCCCGGATGGGGGCATGCCGATGCCAGCGCCACGTTTTGATGGGCAGCAGGGCCACCCAGAGGCAGTAGTACAGGAACAGGTAGGCCGCTAGCCCCAACACCCCGGGCATCACAGCCACTGAGCAGACCAAACCGAAATGCAGCACCTTCAGCAGGCTGTCCAGCTTTGCCTGCCAAGCAATCTCTTCCGCCCCATTGAGCAACTGGCTGACGTAATTCAGGAGAAACGTCACCAGCATCCCGAACGCAGAGACCGACAGGAGCGCGCGGAACACTCCCCATTCCTCGAAACTTACTTTGGGAAAGAGCGGCCGTCCGGCCAACGCCAGCAGAAGCAAAACCGCCGCGGCCAGCATTCCCGCGCCGATCGCGAACAGCAAACCCGTCGAGACCGCACAGTTCAGCCGGTCGCGATCGCCTTGCGCCAGCCATTCGGACACGTACTTGACCGCGCCTTGAGGCATGCTGAGTTCCATCAAGTGCAGCAAACCATTCACCGAGAGGGCGAGCGTCAGCAGCCCGTAGCCCTTGCGCCCAAAGCCGGCGATTAGCAGGGGCGTCGCCGCAAATGTCAACGCCGCCACCAAGACCTTGTTGGCCAGGGACCAGGCGTAATTGGCGGCTACTTTTCGTTCGGCCATCTATGCGATTATGATCGTTGCGTTTGTAGATCGGTGAGAAGGGGTGACAGCCACTCACTAGTGTGCCGTTCACGAATTAGGTGGACCAAGGCTAAACAGAAGAAAACGAGGTAACGAAGACAATTACTTTGTTTGCTTTGTTGTCTTCTTTGAGAACCAGACCACCTATTTGCTGAGCGCCACACTGGATTGGCCAGCCAAACGAAGCGCAATTTCATCCCTGCCGGGGACACTTGGTCAGTGGGCTGACGCCAATCGGCGCAATATAACGTCCAGTGAGTCGGGTGAAAGGTCATGGTAGAGAACTTCCTGCATTTCTGCCACCAAGGCAGGAGTCAGGCGGGCGAAATCCACCGTCATCAGTTTCTCGACCATGCAATCCGGAAAGCGTTGGCGTAAGGGCTTGGCGGGATTGCCAACACAGATGGAGTACGCGGGAAGGTCGGTTGCTACCAGCGCCATTGCGCCAATCACTGCACCGCGTCCCACGGTTACACCGGACAAAACCGTGACACCATGCCCAAACCAGACGTCATCCCCGATGTGAATTGGCCCTTTTGAGAACCCTTCTGCACCGGAAGCCCCGAGCAGCATGCGCTTGAGCGGGTAGGTGCAGAATTTGCTTGTCGGTTTGTTGCCCGACAGGAGGAATGTCACATTCGCGGCAATCGAGCAAAAGTGCCCGATTTCCAGTCGCTCATTCGCCACGTCCCACTCGCGAATGCAAATGCTGCCATAGGTGAAGTTCCCGACCGAAACCTTCGAAGCGTCGAAGATATTGCCGGGGGTGGTGAAGTTGTGCGGATTGTGCCTTCGCCATTCTCGGCAGAATCGACGATAGGCCAGCGCGCCTGCCAGCCGCCTTGAAATGGCTCCAAGCGAAAACGGGAGATGGGGTTTCATACTCGGCAGATTCTGCTAAGCGTTTTACGGTAGTGGCGGAAGAACCGCACCACATACTTCGGACCTTCCTGCCACGGCGCTGCGTGCGCAAACCGCCACATTTTGGGATGGCTGACGTAACCCCGCGTCGCCAGCGCAAGCCGTCGCGCCAGAAAATAAGCTCTCTTGCCGTATTGATACGGTTGGACGTGGCGGAGCGTTCTCAGGTCGAAAGCCTTGGTGACGAGCTTTCCCTCGTTGCACGCTTGTCGCAGGAATCTCCGGCCACGTTCCGTCCTCACCAGAATCAGGCTTTCACCCGGCTGCTCGTCAAACACCGGGCTTCCGTTCTTCGTTCGCCACGGATCCGCGCACACAATATCCGCAAAATTGCCCATGCCGTCCGGACAAATCGCGCAGCGAAAGCTGATCCGCTGGCCGAGGAAATTGTTCCACGCCTCGTTGTAGGACAAAGAGACCGGCCGGCCGGTCTTGGCCGTGGCCGTCGCTCGACCGGGCCAGCCACGACCGCGATACCAGAAATCCTGGACGTCCTCGGGTTCCAGCCCCATGGACCGCACCAGCTCATCGGTGGCCCGGTAGCTTGGAACGCCCGCGCAGGCGAAACTCAACATGCAGCTCACCTTCGCCACGAACTCCGGGCGAAGCCGCAAGAACTGCCGCAGCCCCGCCACATCACAAGGTTTGCCCACAAGAGCAACTTTGCCTGCCTCGCTCTGCAGGACCTGAATGATTTCGCGCAGCGGGCTGGAGGGCGCGTAGCGTGATCCGGCGCAGTCGCACACTTCCCGGGGTGTGCGCGTGATATAGGTGGTGTTCCGGAGTGGTGACTCTCTAGCGGCGCCGGTCTGAATCACCGCGTCCGCCTGTCCGCTCTCCAGGAGTGAGCAAAGCAGTGCGCTGAGTGCTCCACCGGAACTGGCCTTCCACCGAAGCTGCTCGTCGGCGGCATGGCCTGCGTGCGACTCGAGAACCCTGCCCCAAACGGGGTGTGCACGGGGCGCACGCGCAGGACGAAGAATAATGCCTGGACAGGACTGGCGGATTTCGTGCCACCCGGCCCCCGGTTCTCCAACCAGCCTTGGCCGCAAGAACCCCTGTGCATCCTCAGTCAGACGAATGTGCTGGCGGCCAGCCAGGCTTTCGCACAGGCCGCAACCCATGCAAAGCTGGTTTGTCACAATGTCACGGACATCCCTAAAGCGGCGGCCGAACATATCAGGCTAAGTCGTGGCGACCTGGCGGACAGCCAGGGCCAGGTTTGCGACGAGCTCGCGCTCAAGCCTCTGGAGCTTCTGCCTGGCGAGCGCCAGTTCGGCCCGAAGTTCGTGACGGCGCTCAAAAGCGCGAGCGATGACCGCTAACACCTCGTCTAGCGACTGTTCCGTGGCGTCGGCAACTGTGTCATAGCTCAACGCGCCCTTAAACAGGCCGCGAAACTTGCGGCTGTAGGCGACGGGCACAGTCGGCACGCCCGAGGAGTAGCCCGCGACGCAGCAGTGCATGCGCGATCCTACCAAAAAATCCAATCCTGAGATCCAGGACTTGGCCTCCACCGGCGTTAGAAAGTAGGGGCCCAATACGCATCCGGACGAAAGAGCAAGCTGTTTGCACACCGCGTAGTCATCCTCAATCGGGTAGTAATACGGAGCGCAGAGAACGTGGCTGATGAGTTCAACGGTTGTGCCCGGTCTGGACTGAAACCAGGCAATCAGGCGCCGGATGAACTCCTGATAGTCGAAACGCAAGTTGAACATGTTCTTGCGGTCGTAGCCCCCATTCCACAGGAGCCCTGAGACATTGATGCCCACCCGGATGCTTTCGTTGCCTGCCTTGCTGGCCGGTGGGTAGTCTAGAAACAGGGCCATGTCCACCGACTCGAAATGCCTGATGCGCCCGCCCATCTTGCGCACGCAGTCGGCACTCTCGGGATCGCGAGTGAAGACGGCGCTTGCTGCAGCAAGCAACCGGCCCGCCGCACGTCGTGCGGACTGCGTGGCGAAGGGGCCGATCGTCTGGGGGAGAAAGACAAAGGGCTTCCCCGAACGGACTGCGCGACGGAGGAACCTGCACATCCCATGAAAACGCCTCGTTCCGTAAAGGTCCGTGAAACTATCCCCGGCGACGCTTGCCAGATATAGATCGAATTCCCTGAACAGGCGGCGTTGGTGCCAATAGCGCCCCGCAAGCAGCGATGCCAATTGTGGGCGCAGTTGACGGTAAGAGACGTCGTATTGTCCCAGCGCCGCAGGGATGTCCCAAGCGGGTGTATATTCGAGCAAATTATGCTGGATGGCGACGCCGGCCTGCCGACCCGCAGCCTCGACCAGCTTGATGGCGGAATAGGTCAAGGCATTGATGCCCATGTTGCCGCGGAAGATTCCCCCGCCAAGGTGCGCAACGCGCACTGGCAAACGTCTACTATGGGTCAGAGGGGGCATGCCGGCATTCCGACAGGTGACGCCAGATTATGGAGCAGGGGCCAGGACAGCGCGGAAGCCGCGCCCCACATAGCGTTCAGTTGGCTCGCCAAACCCTCGCGCCCAGGAGGCAAAGCTGATCTGCATGGTCTGAATGAAGGATCCACCGCGATAGACACGCCGTGTGTCACCCTTGCTGTAAGAATCTTCACACCATTCCCAGACGTTGCCGCTCAGGTCGAAAAGACCGGCAGAAGTTGGCCGGAACGAGCCAACGGGCGCGGTGACGGCGTAGGAATCCACATGCAACTCCTCAGGGTAATTGCCAAAGCCTTGAGGCGGTGGCCAGCTCTTGCCCCACGGGTAACCGGCATCGGCAGCTAGCCTTTCATGAACGTTCGCCCTGCCCACCCTTTGGGCGTGCGCCAGCACCCCCAAGCCCGCTGTTTTGTGTCTTTCTGAAGGGGTTGCTCCACCCTCCTTCGGGATCCCAAGGGCCGAACTCCATTCAGAGTCCGCGGGCAGCCGGTAAGCCGCGCTAGTTTCAATCAGGCCCGCCTTGCGCTCCTTTTCGGTAAGCCAAGCGCAGAAGGCTTTGGCGTCATCCCAACTGAGGCCGGTCGCGGGGTGCGTTGGACCTTGCTCGAAGCCCGGATTCTTCCATGTGTGGCCATTCTGAACCCAGCCGCCGTCCTTCAGCGAGAATACGTCCTGGGTGGCGTCGTAGCCGGTGGCGTTGACGAACGCTTCGAAGTCCTGCACCCGCGTTTCCCAGATGCAGAACTGCACTTTCGTTCCAGGGACGGGAACGAAGATCATGCCGAGGCTGTTGGTGTAGGGGAGGGAAGGGGAGTCGAGGGGCGAGGGGCGAGGGTCGAGGGTCGAGGGGGCGGAGGGGCGGCAACTGGTAGTGAGGAGAACCACCAAGCAGGTCAGGAAGATTGAACATCGAACATCCAACATCGAACTTCGAACCTTGAAGGGGAACTGCGGGAACCTCGGACTACGGACTGCTGACGACGAGACGACTGACTACTGACTACGGACGACGCAAAACGCTGAAAAGCTGAAACTTATGAAGAAACGCTGACATGCTGACATGCTGAAAGCGGGGCGGGGGGCATGGGCGAAAGCTCAAAAAACGGCTAAAGGTTGAAACTTAAACAGGCAAACTCTGACAAACTGAAATGCTGGAATCCTAACCAATTGCCGACGATGCATAGCGCAAGTGCTGGCTGACAGGCGTGGTCAGTGCCGCGATGGGATTGTTCTCCGATGGTGGTTATGAACATAGGCTGCCAACGTTTCTCGAATTCCGATTTCTACCGGGTGGGCGGGCGCGTAGCCCAATAGCTCTTTCGCCTTGGAGATGTCGGCCAGGGAGTGCTGGATATCACCGGCCCGAGCGGGACGGTGCTCGGGGACAAAGCTACGCAAGTGGGGGAATTCGTCCACTAGTCCACGACGAATGAGTTCAAACAGTTGGCTCAGAGTAGTGCGCGCGCCGAGCGCCACGTTATAGACCTGATTTGTCGCGACTGAGTTGGCACAGGTTGCCGCCAGGATGTTGGCCTGGACGACGTTAGCCACATAACAAAAATCCCGGCTGGTGGTCCCGTCGCCATTGATTACGACCGGGTGGTTGTCAATCATGGCGCTGATCCACAGAGGAATCACTGCCGCGTAAGGCCCCGCCGGGTTCTGCCTGGGACCGAAGACGTTAAAATAGCGAAGCCCAACACTTTCAATGCCGTAGGCGCGAGCAAATACGTCCGCATACAGCTCGATTGCTTGCTTCGTGGCCGCATAAGGCGAGAGCGCCCGGCCGGTTCGGTCTTCGACCTTGGGCAACTCGGCTGAGTCGCCGTACACGGAGCTGCTGGAGGCGTAGACCAGTCGCCGGACTCGCTGGCCTCGAACTGCGATGAGCATGTTAATGAAGCCGGTGACGTTGGCCTCGTGGCTGGCCAGGGGGTCTTTGAGGGAGCGGGGCACGGAGCCTAAGCCGGCCTGGTGCAGGACGAAATCGGCGCCTTCACAGGCCCGGTGACAGTCAGCGGGACAGATGACGTCGCCTTCGATGAAGGTAAAGCGCGAGTATTGATCGGGGGAGACGAGCTGTCGGACCTGGTCAAGGTTCTCCCGCCTGCCGGTGGCGAAGTTGTCGAGGCCGATGACGCGCTGGTTGAGGGAGAGCAGGGATTGGACGAGGTGAGACCCTATGAACCCAGCGGCGCCTGTTACCAGCCAGGTTCGGGGGCTGGAAATCAGTCCCTCGCAGGTCAGTTCAAAACGGGTTGCCATAGGGTTGATGATTAGAGGACCAATCAGCAGTCAAGCCGGAGGTGGGACGGGAAGACGTTCTGAAATGCTGAGATCAAGAGTGGTTGGGGCAAAGCTCCGCCCCGTCAATTCGCAACGCGCCTTGCGGCGCGCCGATTAACGCCCTGACCGGCATATTCGTGTTGTCGCTGGCGCCTGCCATTGCCGGCTTTCCAGTGGCACGGTTGTTCCCCGCCGCGTGCCCGGCGACCCGCTCTGACTTCCGAAATCCTGCTCGCGCCTAGCTGCCCAGGATCTTCAACACAACGGGCAATACCCTGCGCGTCTTCTTGCCCCAGCTCTCAAGCATGCCCACGCGTGCGCGGACCAGTTCTCTCTCTTCGGGAGGCAGATCCTGGACCAAGGCGGCCATATGCTCAATCCGGTCGAGGCTGCCGTCGAGGTGAGTCAGGATCTGGTCCCGCAAAAAACGCGTAGCCAGGTTGCGGAGTTGGGCCACGGCTTCGTAATGGGCTGCCCGCTGGCCGGCCACATAGACGAGCTTGACCGCTCCCAGGTTGCGCAAGAAGCGAAGGCCCTGGCTGGTCGAGCCTTTGCTCATATTCAAGCGCTCCATCACTTCCTCCATGGACAGGGCGCGGGCGGCGACGAAGAGCAGGCCATAGATCTCGGCGACTGACTTGGGCTGGCCCAAGATGTGGGAGAACTGGACAAACAGGTCAATGATCTCGACTTCCAGCGCGTTCAGGGACTTCGGAGGTGGGCGTAAGTTGCGGTCTTCGAGGGGACCGGCTTCTAGAGTGGCCGAGCGCATGGAGGCAATTATGCCAAACGGCTCTGATTGTTCAAGTTATTTTGACCAAACAAGTTCTTCAAATCTCCTGTCCCTGGCACTGCCATTGTCTGGCCTTTGAGTCCCTGGAACCGGCTTCCAGTTGCCAAGGCGCCCGTAAGCATGGATTTGACAGCACGGTTGTGAATTGGGTTCCGGCGTTGCTCCACGAGGGCAGGGATGTCCGCCAGGCGGAGCGGGTCAGGCTCAGGTCCGGGTAATACCCCCTCTCTGCTGGCTCACCTCACCGTATACACACCGTATCCTCACCGTAGTACCTCTGCAAACTTTGCAGAGGTACTACGGTGAGGATACGGTGTGTATACGGTGAAGAGAAGGAGGGGCGCTGGTGCCAGGGTCAGGCCATCGGCGGAGAGGGAGTCCGGCCGAACTCGTGGTGGTGGTAGCGAGATGCGCCCGAGCGGGCCTTACCGCTCAGCCCAGCCTAGACACCCGCCCCCAACTTGCCCATACTCCCTTTCATGCTGGCCTACCGCTTTGGCGTTGCGTTCCTGTTCGCGGGGCTGCTTTTGCGCTGCACGCATGGTCCGGCCCAGACCATCCCCTGGGTCCTGCCCTGGAATGATGCCACCAAGAGCCTCACGGACTTCTCCGCACTCAACACTTCGATTACAACCAACCGCGTCGGTGCAGATACCAACGGCCATTTCGTGGTCAACGGCAGCCGGGTCAGGTTCCTGGGCGTGAACTTTGCCGGCGACTCCCCCTTTACGCCGACGAATTACACCGAAGGCGTGGCGGCGCGACTGGCGAAGTTCGGCGTCAACTGCATCCGGTTCCACCACATGGACGCCTCGTGGGCTTACAATGGCGGGTTGCTGTCCTACACTGCCGCCAGCAGCACGAACTTCAACGCCACGAATCTCGAGCGCCTTCATTTCATGGTCTCGCGGCTCAAAGCGCACGGGATCTACTCCGATATCAACCTGCTCGTCGGCCGCCAATACCGCTTCGGCGACGGCCTCGGCACCGAGGTCACGAACGGGATGGATTGGAAGACCGCCCATGCGCTGGGCTTCTTCTACGCCCCGGCTCTCGCGCTGCAGAAGGATTACGCCCGGAAACTGCTGGCCCCCACCAACCGTTTCACCGGCCTCTCGCTGGCCCAGGATCCCGCCGTCGCCTTCGTCGAAATCCTCAATGAGAACGGCATTATCCAGCAGTGGTATGACGGCAACCTCGATACGCTGGCCGCGCGCTACGCGACCAATCTCCAGGCCCGTTGGAACGACTGGCTTTACCGCCGCTACACCAACGATGCCGCCGTGCTCGCCGCCTGGCGGGTGGTGGATCAGCCGCTCGGCACCAACCTGCTGGCCAACGGCAGTTTCAGCAATAACCTGGCCGGCTGGAATCTCGAGCGACATGGCGTCGCGGGCGCGACGTTCACGCGGACCTATGATTTCACCAATAGCCAGCCATGCATCCAGGTGGCCGTGACCAACACCGACACCCTGGACTGGTATATTCAAATCAACTACCCGAACCTGGCACTGGATTCCAACCAGGTTTACACCGTTTCCTACCAGGCCAAATCCAGCCCGGCCACCAATGTCTCAGCCAACATCATGCAGGCGCACGCCAGTTGGGCCGGGCTCGGCTACAACCGATCGCTCTCGCTCACGACCAATTGGCAGCCCTTTGCCAATACCTTCCAACCCTCGGCTTCCGACACCAACGCCCGTGTCGGTTTCAGCTCCATGGGCAACAAGCTGGCCACCTTCTGGTATGCCGATGTCCGCCTCCAGCGCGGCGGCCAGCTTGGCACACTGCCGGCCGGGGTTTCGCTGGCCGGGCAGACGGTGCCGAACCTCAGCTACAGTGCCACCGGTTACCAGGGCACACGTGAGGCCCGCCGCGATTGGCTCCAGTTCCTGCGCGAGCTCGAATACGCCTACTACGACGAGATGGCCGCCTACCTGCGGACCAACATCGGCTACCCGGGCCTCATCTTCGGCACGATCATGGCCAACAGCCCGGCCACAGTCCAAAGCCGCCTGGATGTCATTGACGGCCACGCCTATTGGCAGCATCCCCAATTTCCCGGCACCGCCTGGGACCCTGTCAATTGGCGTCAGTCCAATATCTCCATGGTGAACACCATCGGCGACGACAACACCCTTGCCGGCCTGGCCCGCCAGCGGATCAAGGGAAAACCGTTCACCGTCACTGAATACCAGCATCCGTCGCCGAACTATTACGGGGGCGAGGGGCCGCTGATGCTCGCGGCTTACGCCGCCTTGCAGGACTGGGACGGCGTGTGGCTGTTCGACTATGGCTACGGCAGTCCGGCGGTCTCCACCGGCTACGTGCGCAGCTACTTCGAGATCGGCCAGCATCCGACCAAGCTGGTGAACCTCACGCTGGCCGCCAACCTCTTCCGCCGTGGTGACGTCCGTCCCGCGACCCGGGAATACACCATGGCCCTCACGCCGGAGGCCGAACTCGACAGCCTGCTGACGGCTTCCGCCTGGAGTCTCTTTAGCAGCAGCAAGCTCGGGATGTCCGGCAAATGGGCCTTCAACAGCCGCATCAACTCCGCCGTGGGCGCCAACGCCGCCGGTTTGACCACCGCGCCCGCGGCCCCCGCGGGGTCCGTCATGACCAGCGATACGGGAGAATTGTGCTGGGACCTCACTCAGCCGACCAACGGCCTGCTAACTATTAACACTGCGCGAACCAAGGGCCTGGTTGGCTACGCGGACAACCGGGCCGTCGCCCTGGGCGGCCTGACGTTCCAACCCGGCGCCACCCGTCTGGGCTGGTGCACGCTGGCTGCGACCCTGGTGCGCGGCGAGGCCTTTACCAATGATTGCACCGTGCTTGTGGCCGCCACCGGTTGGTGGGAGAACACCGGCCAGGTGTGGACCGACTCCACCAAGACCTCCGTGGCCAACAACTGGGGCCAGGCCCCCGTGCTGGCCGAGGTGGTGCCTTTCAGCCTCACGCTGCCGGTGGGAACGAATTGCGTCCGCGTCTGGGCCTTGGATGAAACCGGCCAGCGCAAACTCGAATTGCCCGTCAGCGGCACCTCAACCTCCACGACCTTTACGGCCACCACCAACTCCGGCACCGTCTGGTATGAACTGCAGGTCGCCCGGTGGACGGCCAGCTTTGACCTCTGGCGGCTGCGTTACTTCACGGAGAGCGAACTGACGAACAGCGCCGTGAGCGGAGCCGCCGCCACCCCCGATGGCGACCGGATGGCTAACCTCTGGAAGTACTACCTCGGCCTCCCCGGCAAGAGTCCCGCCGCCGCCACCAGTTTCCCGGCCGGCGGCTTGTTCCAACCCGCCGGCGGGTCTTATCTATCCTTCTCTTACTTCTGTGACCCTCTGGCCACGGATGTCTCCTGCACGCCTGAGGTGTCCACCAACCTCCATTCCTGGCTCGCGGGCTCGGCTTACACCGCCGAGAGCCGCAGCCCGGCAGGCGAGCTTGAGCAAGTGACGGTTTGGGACCTGCTGCCTGTGGGCGCGGGCGCCCGGCATTTCCTGCGGCTGAAGCTGGACTGGCCATAGCCTAGATTCGTTATGGCATGAGAGAAGAGCGCCCGTTGGCGCTGCCAGCGACTTTCACGAGGCGGGGGCATAGACGGCGCCATCCCGGCGAAATTGCTGTCACAAACGCGCAAGAGGCAGGGCAGGGGAGAGCGACATGGGCAACCCGGGAGACTCGAGAGGAAGCCGGTGAGGTTCATTATGGATTGGCGGGACGGATTCACGTAATTTGGCGCCATGGATCCGCTTAGCAACGCCCAAATACGTGTTTTCAAAGCCCAGGCCCAAAGGCTCAAGGCGGCGCTCAAGATTGGCAAGGAAGGGCTCAGCCCGCAGTTTCTCGCCGCCCTGGATGAGGTCCTGACGCATCACCAGCTTGTCAAAGTGAAGTTCGATGAATTCAAAGAGCAGAAGAAACAACTGGCTCCGCAACTCGCCGAAAAGAGCGGAAGCCATCTGATCACGCGGGTGGGCAACGTGGTGGTGCTCTACAGACCGAAGTCGGACGAGGAGAAGCTGGGGGATTAGCGATCAGCCACCGGGCACCCAACCAGCCTGCTGACCCGCATGAACCGCTAAGAACGCCGTGGCATTTCTTGGGCTGAGCACTTCGAGGAGGTTGTGCAAACGGGGCCCCGCGGCTTGATGAATCTCAGAAGCCACGGATGCTATTGGGGGTAATCGGATTGGAGCGGGTGATGGGAATCGAACCCACGTGACCAGCTTGGAAGGCTGGAGCTCTACCATTGAGCTACACCCGCGTTCTTGTGAGTGCAATCGTAATGGCTCGCAGGGCTGTGTCAAGCCCGGGCGCCCAGAGGCGTAGCTCGATACTACCCCCACGAGTCCGGCCGGACTCCCGCTCCCCTGATAGCCTGACGCTGGCACCCGCGCACCACCGTAGTCCCTCCGTATCCTCACCGTATACTCACCGTAGTACCTCTAATAGTCTATTAGAGGTACTACGGTGAGTATACGGTGAGGATACGGTGAGGTGAGCCAGGGGAGAGGGGGTATGACCCGGGCCGGCCAATCCTAAAGGAATCCACGAATTCGCCGTCTGTGATGGGGGGTGGCAGTGCCAGGCTATGCCCGGGTGCCAGCCGGTGCCAGGACGAAGCTTGAACTCCGGAGGGGAGCCTGTAACCTGCGGTCGCATGAATTCGCTGCTGCTTGCCGGCGGACGGGTCGTTGATCCCGCCAACCGCCTGGATGCCCCCGCCGATGTGCTCATTTGCGCCGGGAAGATCGCCGCCGTTGGGCCGGACGCGGCGGTCAAGGCGCCCGCGGGCGTTGAGCGTATGGATGTCGGCGGGTTGGTGGTTTGTCCGGGACTGATTGACTTGCATGTGCATTTGCGGGAGCCGGGGCAGGGGGCCAAGGAAACGATCGCTACCGGCACCGCGGCCGCCGCGCGCGGCGGCATTACCTCGGTGGTTTGCATGCCGAACACCTCGCCGACGGTGGATGATGCCGGAACCGTGGCGCTGATCCACGAACGAGCCGCGCAACAGGGCGTTGTGAATGTCTTTGTCGCGGGCGCGATTACCAAGGGCCTCGCGGGCGAGGAACTCGCACCGATCGGCTCGCTCAAGAAGGCCGGGGTGGTGGCTATTACCGATGACGGTCGTTGTGTGCAAAACAACGAACTAATGCGCCGCGCGCTGGAGTACGCGAAGATGTTCGACCTGCCCGTCCTGGACCATTGCCAGGACTACTCGCTGGTGACGGACGGGGTCATGCGCGAGGGATACTGGAGCACGGTGCTGGGGCTGCGCGGTTGGCCGGCGGCGGGGGAGGAGACCATCGTGGCGCGGAACATCCTGCTGGCGGAGATGACGGGAGCGCAGGTCCACTGCCAGCATATCAGCGCCGCGGGCAGCGTCCGCTTGTTGCGCGAGGCGAGGAAGCGCGGGGTTCCGATTTCCGGGGAAGCTTGCCCGCATTACTTCACGCTTACGGACGCGGCGGTGGCTGGCAGCGAGAAGTTTCTGGCGACGGACGGCAAGGGTGTGTTTGAGCCCGATTCGGGCCGTGGCGCCCGACCGAGCTGGCCGGCCTACGACACGAACTTCAAGATGAATCCGCCCCTGGGTTCGGCGCGCGACCGCGAAGCCATTCTTGAAGGCGTGGCGGACGGCACGCTGGAGATTCTTTGCAGCGACCACGCGCCGCATTGCGGCTATGAGAAGGAAGTGGAATTTGATTACGCGCCGTTCGGCATCACCGGCCTGGAAACGGAGCTGGCGCTATCGCTGATGCAGCTTTACCACACGCGGCGGCTGGGTTTGGCCGATCTCATCGCGAAGTTCACCGTCGCGCCCGCCCGGCTGCTGCGGCTGCCGAAGGGGACGCTGAGCGTGGGCGCGGCGGCGGATGTGACCGTATTTGATCCGGAGCGCGAGTGGGTGTTCGAGCGGGGCGACACCGCCAGCAAGGCGGCGAACAGCCCCTTTTTCGGCTGGCCGCTGCGGGGCCGGGCGGTGGCCACGATCGTGGGCGGCCGGAAGGCGTGGGTGGAGCAAGGGGAGCCGGCAACGGTCTGAAGTATACTTGCCGCCGTATGATGAAAGCGATTCTAGCCCTGGAAGATGGCTCAGTGTTTCACGGCACCGGTTTCGGCGCGCGCGCCGCGGCCTGTGGCGAGGTGTGCTTCAACACGTCCATGACCGGCTACCAGGAGATTCTGACGGATCCATCTTACAAGGGGCAGATTGTGACGATGACGTATCCGCTGATCGGCAACTACGGCGTGAACGCGCAGGACGTTGAATCCTTTCGTCCGCATGTGTCGGGATTTGCGGTCCGCGAGCTCTCGCCGGTCGTCAGCAACTGGCGCGCGGAGTCTTCCCTGGCGGAGTATTTGGAGCAAAACGGCATTCCGGGCATTCAGGGCATTGATACCCGGGCACTGACCCGCAAGCTGCGGGTGCGGGGCGCGCTCAACGGGTTCATCTCGACGGAAGGAATTACGGATGCGGAAGCGGTGCAGCGGGCAAAGGAATGGCCGGGTTTGATCGGCGTGGATTACGTGAAAGAGGTGACCCACAAGGAACCGTTCCTGTGGGATCAACAGGACGCAGAGAGCGCGGACTTCAGACTGGTCCACGGGCCGGACGCAACCGAGGGGCGGCAGGAGCGCGCCCCATTACCGCCGGCGGATATTCCCATTGTGGCCTACGATTACGGAATGAAGTACAATATCCTGCGCCGGCTCCGGCAGCAGGGTTTCAGGGTCCAAGTGCTGCCGGCGACGGCGACCGCCACGGAGGCGCTGCAGCACCGGCCGGCGGGCATCTTCCTGTCTAATGGCCCAGGCGACCCGGCAGCCCTGGGGTATGCCGTCCAAGCGGTCAGCGACCTCATCAAAGCGGGTCTGCCGATCTTTGGGATATGCCTTGGCCACCAAATTGTTGGCCAGGCGCTCGGTGGAAAGACCTTCAAGCTCAAGTTTGGCCATCGCGGTGGCAACCAGCCGGTCAAAGACCTGGAATCCGGGAGGGTGGAGATCACCGCTCAGAACCACGGCTTTGCGGTGGACCCGGCCAGCTTGCCGGCGGACGTGGTGGTGGACCGCATCAATCTCAACGATCGGACCGTAGAAGGGATGCGCCACAAGACCAAGGCCGTTTTCTGCGTGCAGTATCACCCCGAAGCATCGCCGGGGCCGCACGATTCGACGGATTTATTCGCACGGTTTCGGGCGATGATTGAAGCACGGTAAGGCGCGTTATGGACTGGCTCAGCGACCTGATCTGGCACAACGGGAAGCTCTTGGGGATTCAGTGGGGCGTTTGGAAGGTTATTGGCTGGCTGGGCAACTTAGTCTTCTTCAGCCGCTTCTTCGTGCAATGGTATGCGACCGAGAAGCTAAAGCGAGTCGTGGTGCCGACGGCGTTCTGGTGGCTGAGCCTGGCCGGGTCCCTGCTGCTGTTCAGCTACGCGCTGTTCTACCAGCGAGACTCCGTTTTCATCTTTGCCTACGCGTTTACCTGGATCCCCTACATCCGCAACCTGATCATTCACCGGCGCCACGCGGCGGCGCATTTGGACTGCGCGAAGTGCGGCCAATTGTGCCCGCCGCACTCGAAGTTCTGCTTCGCCTGCGGCGCGCGGGTGGGCCCGGATGCCGGGAAGGAATCGCCCTCGGGCAAATCTACTTCTTCGGCTTAGCCGCGGCGGGGGCCGGGGCGGCGGGAGGGGGTGTGGTGGTGGCGGCGGCGGGGGCGGCCGATTTGAGGTTATACTTGGTGAGCACCGGCGCAAAGTCCGGATGGGTCTTCCCGTACTCGGTGACCTTCTTCACGAAGTCGTTCATCAAAGGCGCGCTGACCTTCTGGTATTCCGCGATCATCTGCGAGGCTTGCGGGCGAATCCCGGCGAGGTCCTTGCTGACAGTCCTCCATTGGCGCAGGAAGTAAATGTTGAGCGTGCCGCTGATCACGACGACGAGAATCAGGATTGACACGACCAGATGTTGCAGGGCGTTGTACTGGGCCTGCACATCGTTTGCACCGGTCTGGAGGGGGGTCTTGTTGTCAAGAGTGTCCATAAGCGTTTACTTGGTTGCGGTTTTGGCCGGGGCGGTGGCGCCGGACTTGGAAGGCTTCAAGCCAACGGATTCGAGGATCGGATCAATCGCGGGGTTCTTCTTGCTGTATTCCAGGGCGTCATTGGCCAGGGCGGTCATCACGGCGCGGTTGTTATTGATAATGTTCGCCTGGCTCTGAAGCGAACGCAGTTCGCGGGTGTTGGAAATATAAAGCCAGCACAACACGACCGAGGCGAGCGCGCTGACAGTCAGCACCCCGAGCAGAATTGTTGTCAAAGGACTGTTTTTCATAGCATTGCGGGGACTCTAGCGGTTCTCCGGGAATTGTCCAATGTGTTTTTTGCTTTAGTCCGCGCTTGATTTCAGCCGGCAAACGTTGCACTGTCCGCCTCCGTGAAAAGCCGCCTGCGGCCAGACGGTTGAGAGACCAGATCGGCGCAGGACGGGTTTGATGGCTTGAAGCAAGCAGAGTTCAAGTTGTTTTGCACGTGGCGAAGGAAGAACCAATTGAGTTGATTGGCGCAGTGACACAGGTGCTGCCTGGCACCATGTTCCGCGTGGCGTTGCCGAATGGCCACGAGGTGCTGGCTCACATTTCAGGCAAGATGCGCAAGAATTTTATCCGCATCAGCGTCGGGGACAAGGTCAACGTCGAAATGTCACCCTACGACTTGGGCAAGGCGCGCATCACCTTCCGCCAGAGCTAGCCACGGGCCAGCCGGGCCCGTGAGGCCAGGTTTCGGAGCGATCTGGGGGTAGTGTTTGTGGTATCGCGGGGGGCGGCGACACATGCCGGGCACAGACGCCCGGCAGGGGCTCCGGTCGCAGGTTTCGCTCGACTTTTGTATCCCATGCAACAAATCTCTTTGCCATGCGAATTCACTTTCTCGGCGCCACCCGCACCACGACCGGGTCGGTGTATCTCTTTGAGCTTAATGGGCGGCGGTTGCTCCTGGAGTGCGGCCTGTTTCAAGGCCGGCGCGGCGAGTCTATCGAACGCAACCGCAATTTTCCCTTCGACCCGAAGCAGATTGATGCGGTGGTCCTGAGCCACGCGCACATTGACCACTGCGGCAACCTGCCGAATCTCTGCCGCCAGGGTTTCGAGGGGAATATCTACTGCACCTTCGCCACGCGCGACCTGGCCAGCATCATGCTGGAGGACTCGGCTGAGATTCAACGGGACGATGCCGCGTTTGTGTCGAAGAAGCGCGCCAAGCAAGGCCTGCCGCCGGTCGAGCCCCTTTATAGCGCCGCGGACGCCGAGCTGGCGGTTCGGCAGTTTGTCAGTGTCAACTATGGCCGCCCGTTTCCGATGTTTGACGGCATCACGGTTACCTTTCGTGATGCAGGCCATATCCTCGGCGCGGCGCAAGTGGTCTTTGACATCAGCGAGAGCGGGCGCAAGTATCGGTATCTCTTCAGCGGCGACATCGGGCGCGGCAATGACGACATCCTCCGCGACCCGGAGCCGGTGGAGAATGTGGACTACCTGCAGGTGGAAAGCACCTATGGCGCCCGCACGCACTCGCCCAAGGCCAGCGCGAATGCCGAGGTTGGCCAAATGGTGCTCGAAACCCTGAACCACAAGGGCAAGGTCATTATCCCCTCGTTCTCCGTCGGCCGGACGCAGCAGATTGTTTATACCCTTCATCAGTTGACGCTGGCCGGGCAGTTGCCTCGGGTGCCGATCTTTGTGGACAGCCCGCTCAGCGTTAATGCGACCGAAGTCTACCGCTTGCATCCCGAGTGCTTCAACGAGTCCATCTACAAGTTCCTGCGCGAGAAGGAAAACCCCTTCGGCATGGAAAACCTTACCTATATCCGCGAGGTGGCGCACTCGATGAAGCTGAATGACTTGAAGGACCCGGCCATTATCATCAGCGCTTCGGGCATGGCTGAAGCCGGCCGCATCCGCCATCATTTGGCGAACCACATTGGCAATCCGTCCAATCTGATCCTCTTTGTAGGTTATTGCGCCGAGCATACTTTGGGCGCGCAGATTATGTCCGGCCAGAACCCAGTGAACATCTTTGGCGAGCCGCACGAGGTCCGCGCCCGGATTGCCTCGCTCGATTCGTTTTCCGGCCACGCCGACAAGGACGAACTGCGCCGCTACGTCGAGGGCATTACAGGCGACATCAAGAAGATTGCTGTTATCCATGGAGAAGAGGCACAATCCCTGGCTTTTGGCGAGACCTTGCGGAACCTGAAACCCAAGGCGCAAGTCCTCGTGCCAGAGTACCAGCAAACGCTGGAAATCTGACCCTGCCGCTGCCGCCACCAAGCACCATCCGGCAATCCGGCGCACAGAACTCTTTGCACAGCTTTCGGCCAGAGCTGCGGTCGCCTTCCGTCTCACTTTGAGCCATTGCCGGACTGGCTGCACTGATATCGAACACTTGAGCCGACGCGTGGCTGGCCGAAGCCAGCTTCAGGGTGGTTTGTGCTTGGTCCGGGATTTGCTAGCTACTCCGTTAGTGCGCCGTATGAAGACAATGCCTGAATTTCAGAATCGTGCCGGTTTCACTCTGACCGAGTTGATGATCGTTGTGGCGATTATCGGCCTGTTGACCAGCCTGGCGGTTCCCAATCTGGCCAAAGCCCGTGACAATTCACGGCTGAACATGATTTACAGCAATTTACGAGCGCTTGACGCCGCCAAGGATCAGTGGGCAATGGAGCACAATATCGCCACTGGCACCCCCGTGCCCAGCGTGACCGTCCTGAGCAACTATTTTCGATGGGGTTGCATCCAGGAGGTGCTTCACGAAACTTACGTGCCGAACGAAATAGGCGCTCCCTCCCAAGCCGACTTGCCCGCCGGCGTCAGTCTGGGGGCTTTCGGCCCCGGGGCATCCATTCTTGCGCCTTAAGGCGGCGCTGAGAAATCCGGCTGCCGCTGTCTCCAGGGCTCAACGCGTGAGCCCTGCTCGCACCATCGCGAGCAGCAACGCCGCATAATTCGGGGCGCTGTAGAAATCCTTTTCTTCAATCAGCTTTCCAACGCCTCGGTCATACAGAACCAGATCCACACCAGCCTCGCGCTGGGCTTGGGAAACGGCAGCCGGCCTGGCTCCGGCCGCAAAGAAGCACCACATGCGGTTGGTAAAGCGGGCGACGGATGGGGACAGCGACGCCAGGAGTTCGAACTTGTCCGCCTCATAGCCGGTTTCCTCCAGCAGCTCCCTGCGGGCTGCCTGTTCCGGCGTCTCGCCCGGGTCTATGTGCCCCGCGGGCAGCTCCAGCGTGACTGCCCCGGCCGCCACCCGGAACTGGCGCACCAACAAGAGCTGATTCTGCGGCGTGAGGGCCACAATGACCACAAAGTCGAGTCCTTGAATGACATAGTGCGGCGAAGCCCCGCCTTGAGCTTGCTCGGCCAGGATTTGGAACCACGGCGTGGCGAACACGGTTTCTCGGCTCGGACCTGGCATTTTCATAATCTCCGGCTTAATCGCAGAACTGCACGCGGTTTTGTTCAACGAACGACTCAGCCTGACGCAGTGTTTCGGGCGTGCCGATGTCAAGGAACGGAGCTTCCACGGCGCAGACTTTGAGCGAGCGCCCTTGCGCCACGAACTGTGGAAAGACGTCCTGCTCGAAACTCAGCGGCAGCTTGTCGGGGAACTGGCGCACCAGCGAGTTTCGCAAGAGGTAAATCCCGGCGTTGATGACGCCTCTCCCGGGCCGTTTCTCGGTGAAGCCCCGCAGCTCGGCGGCGGGCCCGATGGCCAGCGTGCCGTAGCGGGAGGCGTCTGACACCGCGCAACCAACCACGACGCCGGCAACAGCGGGGTTGCGCAACTCCGTGGCCGCCGCCGCGAGGCTGGCAAAGACCAGCGAATCGCCATTCAGGACCAGCCAGACGTCCGGCGTTTCGGCGGAGAGGCGCGCGGCGTTCAGGAAGCCCCCCGCCGTTCCCAGCGGCCGGGTTTCCGCAAAGCAGCGCGTGGTCACTCCCACCACGGGCTGGCTTTGGAAATGACGTTCTACGACTTCGGCCAGATGGCCGGTGGAAAGAATGGCCTTGCGAATTCCTTGCCGCGCCAGCCAGCGCACAACCCATTCGAGAAACGGTTTGCCCGCCACGGGCACCATCGGCTTGGGCACGCCGGGCAACAGATGCGCCACCCTGGTTCCGAATCCGCCCGCCAGCACCACCGCCACCGCCTGGCTCAGCTCCAGCCTCATGGCCCCGCTCAGACGTTCGAGTAAAGGCTGTTGCGCAGGATGGTGAATCCCTTGATCAGCTCCTGGATGCCGCGGTCGAGGTCCCATTCCGGCTTGAAGCCCGCGGCGGCTACGCGCGCGTTTGAGACGATGTAGTCCCGCTTGTCCGGGTCTTCGCCGATGGGCGCTTCCAGAAAGACGAACTTCGGCAGGTGCTTCTGGATCACGGCGCAGAGTTCCAGCTTGGAGAGATTCGCCTCGTCCAGCCCGACGTTGTAGGGTTTCCCCTTCATCGCCTCAAAGTGGGCGAGGGCGTGGACGAATACGCGCGCGACGTCGCGCACGTGGATGTAGTTGCGTTTGAAGTGGCCCTCGAAGATCACCACCGCCCGGTCATTGACCGCCCGATGGACAAAGTCATTCACCAGCAGGTCAATCCGCATCCGCGGCGATACGCCGAAGACGGTGGCCAGGCGGAAGCTGATGCTGTTTTCGCGCTGCAGGATGCTTTCCTCGGCCTGCACTTTCGTGACGCCGTAGAGCGAGATAGGGCGGAGCGGGGTCTCCTCGGTGCAGAACTTGCCCTTCTCGCCCACGCCGTAGCCGCTGTTGGTCACCGGCATGATAATGCGCTGCGACTTGGAGGCAAGGCGGCAGAGCATTGCCACCGCCTCGAAATTGGTCGTGCGCGCCGCGACCGGATCGCGGTCGCACAAGGGCGCTCCCACCAGCGCCGCCAGCGGAATGATGACGTCGGCCTTGGCCACCTGTTGCTTCATCCGGGCTTCGTCGCGGCAGTCACCCCGCACGACCTGGAACCCTTCGTAATGGCAGCAGTCGGCCAGGCTGTTCTGCCGGAACAGGAAATTGTCCACCACCGTCACTTCATGCCCCAACCCCAGGAGGGTGGGAGTCAGCACGGAGCCAAGATAGCCTGCGCCACCGGTAATAAGTATCTTCATAGTTAGAAAGGGACTAATACGTAAAGGAAGTCAGCTTGCCGTGGCAACGAGATTCGCGATCTCCTCGCCGATTGCCAGCGCCGCCGTCGCCGCGGGGCTGGGGGCATTGAGCACGTGCAGCGCCTGCGGCCGATTCAACAGGCAGAAGTCCTGAACCAAGGTGCCGTCCGGCGACATCGCCTGCGCCCGCACACCGGCGCCTCCCGGCGCCAGGTCGGCGGCTTGAATCTCGGGCACCAGCCGCTGCAGCGATTCGCAGAAGAGCTTCTTGCTGAACGACCGTCGCAGCTCCTCCCAGCTCATGCGCTTGTGCTTCGCCAGAAAACGCCACAAGCCGGGGAAAGTCAGCGCATACCAGAGGTCGGCCACCCGGACATCCGTCTTGCGGTAGCCCTCGCGGGCCAGAGCGAGCACCGCGTTGGGGCCGGCCTCTCGGCCGCCGTGAATCAGCCGCGTGAAATGCACGCCCAGAAAGGGAAACTGCGGGTCCGGCACCGGGTAAATCAGGTTGCGCACCAGGTGCTGCCGCTCCGGCTTGATCCCGTAGTATTCGCCGCGAAAAGGTATGATGCGCACTTCCCGTTTCTCGCCAGCAAGCATGCTCAACTGGTCGCACTGCAGCCCGGCACAGTTAATCACAAAGTCCGCGGTGTGATCTCCCTTGGTGCTCCCGATCCGCCACTCGCCGTTCCGGAGCTGCAAGCCGGTAACTTTAGCCCCCAGCACCACCGATCCCCCTTTGGCTTCAATTCCTTTCTGCAGCGCCTCGCAGACCTTGGCATAGTCCACGATCCCTTCCTGCGGGACGCGCAGCGCGGCGACGCCGCCTACGTGCGGCTCAATCTCAAGCATCTGCTCGCGCTTGAGCAGCTGCAGCCCTTCCAGGCCGTTCTGGGTGCCGCGCTCGTGCAGGCCGTGCAGGCGGGGCAGTTCAGATTCATCCGCCGCCACCACCAGCTTGCCGCAGATTTCGTGGGGCACCGCGTGTTTCTGGCAGAAGGCCACCATCTCCCGAATGCCGGTCACAGCCAGGCGCGCCTTGAGCGAGCCCGGTTTGTAGTAGAGCCCGGAATGGAGGACCCCGCTGTTATGCCCGCTTTGGTGTGCGCAAACCTGGCTTTCCTTCTCGAGCAGGGTTATGCGCGCGGCGGGACAACGCAGCGGCAGCTTGTGCGCCGTAGCTAGGCCGACAATGCCTCCACCGATGACGATTATGTGTTTAGATGCCATAGTTGCGCCTAATGGAAATCTCAGCCGAACCGTTTCAGGAAATCCTCGTAGGCCAGGCGGATGCCGGTTTCGAGACTGACCTGCGGCCGCCAGCCCAGCGCGAAGAGACGCGAGCTGTCCATCAGCTTGCGCGGCATGCCATCAGGCTTGCTGTGGTCCCAGACGATCTCGCCGGCGTACCCAATAATCCGTTTGACGGTCTCGGTCAACTGCCACACCGACACTTCCGCGCCGGACCCGACATTGATGAATTGCTCTTCGCTATACTGTTCCAGCAGAAACACGCAGGCTTGGGCGAGATCATCGGCATACATGAACTCCCGCAACGGCGCGCCGGTGCCCCAGCAAGTGACGCTTGGCGCCTGGGTCGCCTTCGCCTCATGGAACTTGCGAATGAGCGCGGGCAGCACGTGCGAGTGTTGCGGGTCATAATTGTCGTTCGGCCCGTACATATTGGCCGGCATGGCGCTGATGAAATCGCAGCCGTATTGGCGGCGGTAGGCCTGGCACAGCTTGATGCCCGCGATCTTCGCCACCGCGTACCATTCGTTGGTCGGCTCGAGCGGCCCGGTCAGCAGGCACTCTTCCTTCATCGGCTGCGGCGCCAGCCGCGGGTAAATGCAAGCGGTGCCCAAAAATAGGAGCTTGCGCACTCCGGCCACGTAAGCGCCGTGGATCAGGTTGTTCTGGATCTGCAGATTCTGAAAGAGAAACTCCGCCGGCTGCCGGTCGTTAGCCAGGATGCCGCCTACTTTGGCGGCCGCATCCACCACGTACTCGGGCTTTTCCTGGGCATAAAACCTGGCCACCGCGGTGCTGTCCAACAGGTCCAGCTCGGAGTGCGTGCGCCCGATCAAGGCGGTAAAGCCGCGGCGTTGCAGCTCGCGCCAGATCGCGCTGCCAACCAGACCGCGGTGACCGGCTACATAAATCCGGGCGTCTCGGGCAATATCCATCCGTTAATCAATAGACCAGCCGGAGGCGGGAGACAAGCACCGACCGAACCGGTGACTGGGCGCGCAAGAGCAATCTCGCAACTGCCGCAAGCTGGAGCGCATCTGCGGGCGTCTACTGGACCGCCACGGGTCCGTCCAGTTTCAACCCCCGCGCCTCAACCGGCGCTGCAACGCCGGCCTTTCGGAATGCGGCGGTGGTCTTCTTGCCGTTCACGGTGAATTCCACCACCGTCGCCTGTGGTGTGTCCCACCTTTGGGCGGCAGTGGCGGGTGCGCTCGCGCCTTTGTAGGGAAACAGCAGCGTTAGGTTTGCGGCCGTCTTCTGTTTGGCGCTGGTGGATGCCTCGACGTGCCAGTGGTTGGGAAAATCCCCGCGCATGGGTTCCGGCTTGAAACCATCCCATTGTTTGAACTGAAGCGGTTGGGCGGAAACGTAGCGCACCACGAGCCCGGCTTTGGGCTGCTGGAGACGCAGCGTTTGCGCCTGGTCGTCAACCTTGAAAGCGGATAGTCCATGGAGCATGAATTGGAAAGTGGCCGGCTCGGAAGCCTCAAGCTCGTCAAAGAGCACGATCGCATCCGGTTTCACAAAGAGCACGTGGCGCAGGCTCCGTTTCAGCGCCTCGGCGTAGGGAACGGTGGCGTCGCCGCAGACGTAGTCCCAGCTTTCGCCGTGTTCATTGGCGATTATCCGGCCGGGTGTGGGCCGGTGGGCGGCCTGGCCTTGATGGTTCACGAGGACGGCGTTTTGGGAGATGGTTTGGTGCACCCAGCCATAGTGGAACCCCGTGCCGTACCAGTCGCGGTAAACGCAGGCGGGCAGGAGGCACTCACCGTAAGCATTGAGCTGAAACGCATTCTGGGGATTGAACCCGTGGCTGACGCTGCCGAATGGGCTCGACTTGAACAGAAAGTGCACATCCTCGGCCGAGTTGACGAGGCTAGTGTGGAGACTGGCAATGCCGGTGCCGTGGAAGACTTTCGCGCCGGGAAGCGCTGCGGGAGGCTTCGGGGGCGGCGGCTCGGGGAGACTTGCCTGGTAAAGAAAGCCGAGCACGCCTCCGGGCGCAGTCATTTTCCACTGGCCGGCCCACCATTGCCAATACGCGGAGTTCGGGGCCCGGCCGGCGGTTTTGCGCGTGAAATAGCTCAGGAACGCCCCCCAACTCGAGCTCGGCGGTCGATACGAAAGATCGCCAAATCCCATATTAGGCGATCCTGGCGGGGCAAGGTAGAGGGCGAAATCGCCCACGTGCGAAAAGAAGGGCTTCTTGAAGCCGTCAATCCCCAGCGCGCAGTCCATGGCGTGCAGCCACCAAACAATCTTGCTCATGTACCCGGCCCAATAGGCCAGCCCCTCGTGCCAGCCGCCGTCGGTGTCCGCCCAGGTGGGATAAACCGCGTAGAACTTGTTTAGCGCGAAATCCAGCCACAGCTCGGCCTCGGGTATCTCGCCGAGGAATATGATTCCGCTCTCGCCAATCTTATGGAACGTGCGGTTCCCGTGGCTGCCAAAGGGACTGTTGATGCTGCCGGCGCCGTATCCGACTTCGCCGCTGACCCAGGCATCCCGGATCCGGCGCTGCACAGCCTTATAGACGGTTTCGCGGTCCGCGGCAGACAGCGTCGGGTAGCACCAGTCGTAAATCCGGGCAAGGCGGTGCAGCAAGGGCTTTGCGGCCTCGCAATTGCGCTTGAAGTTTGTTTCCCCCGCCGGGTCCCAGGACGCGAGCGCGAGCAGCCGGCGCCGCGCTTCCGCGCCGTATTTCTGCTCGCCGGTGATCAGGTACACGAAAGCGACCGTTTCGGCTTCGGTGCACGCCTGCATGGTTTGCTCCCGGTTCTGCCACCAGTTCTGGAGCAGGGTCTGGTTGGTTTTCGCAGAGGCCGTGCCGGGCTCCCGCGGCTCAGCGACCAGCCGGGCTCCCGCGAGCTTGTCGGCCTGGCCGCGCAGGGCGGCAAACGCCTTCTGCAGGTCTCCGGTTGAAGCCGCGCGCAACGCGGGAAGTGTTTCCGGGCGAACGAAAAGACGGGGGTGCCCGGCCGGAATCAGGCGAGCCCGCTCGGCTCTGGAGGGGAGCGGAAAGGGCGTGGCGCCGGGACCGATCTCGAACTCCCGCACCATGCTCCACTCCGAGGCCGCGCCTTTGGCGGTCGTGTAGCCGTAGCGCCAATACCATTTGCCAAGGTCGAGAACCCGGTCGTGTGTGTAACAGTTGAAGCTGAGGTTGGTGGCCATGAACGCTTCTTCAAATCCGGGGCTCCTGGACCACTGGACCTGGTAGGTCACCGCCTCCTTTTCACGAATCCACGTCAGCGACGGCGGGTTTAACTCGACCGTGCTCTTATCCACCGGGCGGTAGCCGGCTTCGCCGGCCTGTGCCGGGCGGTTCGCAACGCGTGGTTGAGCAAAGCAGGAGAGGGCGGCCAGCCATAACGCTGCCGCAACGACTTGATATTTCATCAGGTAATGGACGCTAGGGACACTTGAAATCATCACATCTCTGTTGTCCGGGCGCCAGAACCCCGGCATGCACGCCACCTTCACGGCGTTGCATGATTTCCTAAATGGGTGTTGGCTGCCGCCAGCGGAACCGTCCAGACCCCAGGATGGCCACACCCTATCCTCACTGTCACCTCATCGCAGGTTCTAACCCCAAGGCAAGGGGTTACGGGTGGCTCTTAAGGGCCCGGTAGAACCTATGACGGTTGGTGCCCGATTCCAGGTCAATCCAAAGATGCGGCGAATTGGTTAGCGTCAGATGGGTCAAGGTGACCCAGTTGGTGCCAGCGACATCATCGGCATACTGGAGGTTGTAGGCGCAGCCAACGCTGCCCGTGAGGCGCAGCCCGGCATACATGCTGATTTCCATCTCCGCGGAACTTGTGACCACAGGTCCATAACACAGATTGTCCCAGACAACGCCGTCACTCCCGTTTGGCAGAGGCTGGAACAGGTGAATGCGGCGAATTCCCTGCGCCACGATTTGCAGGTTGGTGTAATAGTCGAATCCAACCCCGGAGCCGAAATGTTCGATGCCGCCGAGGTAATTGCCAGCGTTTTCCGCGTCGTAAGCCTCCAGGCGGGCACCCGCAGTGCCGACGTCCGTGGCCAGGATGCTCACAAAGGAGACTGGCGCGGCAAACCTGGCGACAATCGGCGCCTGGGCGGTCGGCGAAGAGCCGTTGACCTGGCCGATGATGACGTGAGAACCGGTCGCGCCCGCAAAGGGTTCACCGCGGGCATCGCGGTTTGTTGCCCAAACTGCATTGGCAAGGATCACCCCCTCGCAGGCGTAGAAGCTGCCGATAGCTGCGTCCACCGAGCCGCTGTCAAAGTCAATGCAATTAGTTTGGGCAAACACGGGCGCGGTCAGGAGGAGCAGAAACGCGCATGCGGGGAAACGAAGTTGGATGCTATTGGTCATGGTCAAGTTGTCTTTGTGCGATGGGCCTACTGATTACTGAATGCCAGCACCAGAGTCAACACGATCCAACCGCCCCCCGCGGCGTTCTCGCGCGCGCCGCCAAAGCAGGATTTTGTTTCGGATCAGAGATTCCCGTTGAACGGGGAAGGTCAGTCCGTATTCTGCTGGCCTATGCAGAGAACGAGCCTGGTTTCTTTGTTTGGCGTCCTGCTGGCCGCTTTCCCCTGGCAGGCGGATGGCGCCAGGTCCAGCACAGCAATGGCTGATGTTTTACGTGAGCCGCAGCCTCCCGAGAACCTTGCGGTGTCCGGCAACGCCGCGGAATATGTTATCCGCGGACCGACCTTCACGTATCGGCTCCAAAAGCAGAGCGGGGCGATCAACTCGGTCGGCGTGACGCGCGAGGGGCGGGAAGTTGTCGCGAGCCGCGGCCCGTTTGACTTGCGGTTGGACGGGCAGAGCCTGTGGTGCAACACCACAGGGGAGGTTGCCCTGGTCACCGAGACCCGGGAGAAAGTCGTGGCGCGCGCGCAAGGGATTTGGCGGGACCCGGCGAAACGGAAGCCGGACCTGGACTGCACGCTCCAGCACACGTTCTTCAACGATGGCGTGGTGGTTTCGAGTGTGAAGCTGGTTCCGCGCGGAGACCTGGCGGTCGAGCAATCCCTTGCCCTGCAACTGCCGGCGCGAGGCGCGTTCACCCATTACCTCCAGAAACGCCGGGACGAACACGGCGATTCCGCGGCCCGCGGCCGCCTGCCGGAAGCCGGAGGCGCCGTGCGCTTCTCCACGCTGACGTCCTGCCTGCAAGCATTCAGTTCCGACGCGGCGCTGGCGATATTCACGGATGCGGGCGCCACGCCCACGGGCGCAGCCAACCTGGAGACCGCCATGGTGGAAGTGGGGGGCGGGGGCCGGCGAGATCCGGAGGTGTTGCTGGCGCATTGGCTGATCCACGTTGAGCCGAACGGGAAGCCCTTTGTCCTGAAGGCGGGGAAGGAGTTTGCGTTCCGGGCCGGCATCAGCGTTACGCCGAGCCGGGCCGTCTCCCGGCGCCGGCATGACTTGCGGATGTTCGCCTGGGTGGGCGACCGCAACTATCCCTACGCCAGCGACCGGGAGATTGAGCAGGTAGCGCAGGCGGGCTTCACGCTGTTTCAAATGCACCGGCTGGGCAACCCGGGCGAACCGCGTCCGCCCGCCGGCGAACTCGAGCGCGTGATCCGCAAAGTCCACGACTGCGGCATGCTCTTCCTGTGGACCGAAAACGCGGACCTGATGTATGACCGCGCTCCCGGCGTGCAGGAGTTGAAGGCGAAAGGCCAGTGGCATCTTTGGCAGGGATTCAATTATGGCGGTCAATACAAGGCCGCCATGGATCCGTATTGCGACCTGGCGGCCACCTGCCTGGCCTCGCCCAACGGACTCGCCGAATATCGCCTGGCGACGATCCGCCGCATGCTGGAGCGCTTTGAGGTGGATGGCATCTACCTGGACGACAATCTGGCTTACCCGAACTGCACGCTGGGGCGTGAGCACGGGCACCCGCAACCAGTCTATGACTGCCTGATCGAACTTCACGAGATGAACTGGGCGCGAAGGCAATTGCTGCGCGGCGAATGCCCCCATTCCGTGCTCGTCTCGCACAGCACCAGGGCTATTGTGCTGCCGGTCGTGTGCGACTTCGATGCGGTGCTCTACGGCGAAGGCTATTCATTCGGCTCGCTGGAGAACTACTGGGAATACTACCGGCCCGTCGAGGCGATCCCCGCCCAGGGGATGATCTGGCCGGGCGGAACAGACCCGGACCGTTGCGCGGCATCGGTCGCCTACAACTATGACCTGCTGACCGGCGGCGGCCAGTATTGTCACATTGATTGGCGCATGTTCCCGCAGAAGTTTCCCTACGGAGCGGGCGTCACCGCCAGGGAGCATCTCTACGTCGAAACCTACAATCGAGCGGAGTATTACTTCGGTTTGTATGAATCCCGGCCGTTCTATTTCGCCGCGCCCGACGCGCCGTTTGCCACCGGGACGCCCGGCACTTACGCCTCGGTTTACCACAACCGAGTGTGGGACGAGTGGCTGGTCGCGGTCGCCAACATGTCCCGCGCGGCGAAGCATACTTCTCTGGAGATACATTCGCCCGCGAAGCTGGAGCTTAAGGCGCAGCGGGAATACGTTGTGTTGGACACCCGCTCGCGCACTGCCCGGCGCGCCAAAGGCGGCAACCTCAACCAGGTCTTCGAGAGTATCGAAATCCCCGCCGAGAGCCTTCAATTGTATTGCCTGCGTGAATCGCCGCCGGATGGCCCCTTTCATCTTTGGGGCGGCAAGAAGCTTTCCGAGAACTGGGACCGCCGGCAACGCCGGCTGACAGTAACCCTCCAGGGTCCCCCGGGACTGGAGGACACGGTTTTTCTGGCGCCCGGAGAAGAAGCCATTAGAACGGTGCGTGCCGGGGGCAAACCGCAGTCGTTCTTTCTGGACCCGGAGCAAGGGCTTGTCCACGGCAGGGTGACCTTCGCTCGCGACCCCCTGGTGCTGGAGGTTTCCTGCGCACAAGCCGGCGCCAATAGCCTGCCGCATGCCAGCGTTCCCCCGAGCGCGCTCCCGTAGTGGTGACGCGGCGCCTCCGGCAAGGAATGACGCGGTGCCCGCGCAACCACCAGCCAGTCGGCTGGGATTCGGGCGTTGGGGCGGAAAGGGTTCGATTTTCATCGCCCGCAAATTCCAGGGCCTGTATTAGTCGTAACCAGCGTCAGTGTACGAGCGTCTTACAGAGCAGTTCGGTGTGCACTCATAAGTCGGCTTCAACACGGAACGGGACCGGCGTTGCCTTGGCCACAGGTTTCCTGTGGGCCGTGGCCGGCGCTATTCTTTTGTCCGGGTGCACGGCGGCGCACAATCGTCGCTCGGCGGACAAAGAGGTTTACAGCATCGTTCAAGCGCTCGAGGGCAAGATCTTCGGCCATACCAACGCCTTCACCATCGACACTGCCTATTCGAGCCGGAAGCCGAGGGAAATCCCGGCATCCGAGCTGATTGACGACCGGCTGCAAACCAACCAACGAGTGCTGACCGTGGAGGGAGCGCTCGAACTGGCGGTCACCAACAGCCGAAGCTACCAAGCCGCGAAAGAGAGCCTGTACCTGACGACCCTGACCCTGACTGGCGAGAAGTACGCGTTCGGCCCACAGTTCTTCGCTAACTCCACCGTGACGGGCGCGCGCAATGAGAGCGGCGACACATTTGGGAACGTGAATAGCCGGGTGGGGGTCAGCCAGTTGTTGATGTCGGGGGGACAGTTGGGGGTCAATCTGGCCAACGACGTCCTGCGGTATTACACGGGCGACCCGCGACGCTCGATTCTCTCGACGATCTCCGTGGACCTGACGCAGCCGTTGTTGCGTGGGTTTGGGCGGAACAACCCCGCGGTGGAGCGCCTGACGCAGGCCGAACGCAACGTGGTCTATGCCGTGCGGGACTTCGAGTTTTTCCAGGACCAATTTGCGATGGATATCGTCAACGACTACTTCGCCCTGCTGGCGCAGAAGGACGTCATCCGCAACCGCTATAAGGATTACCAGAGCTGGGGGCAGTCCACCAAGCGGCTGGAGGCGCGGGCGAACGATCGGGAGAAGTTGGCCGACGTGGACCAAGCCCGCCAGCAGGAGCTAACCGCAAAGAACAGCTATATCAACGGGCTGGCCAGCTATCGCAACGCGCTGGATCAGTTCAAGATTAAGCTTGGCCTGCCGGTGGGGGAGTCGGTGCGCCTGGACGACACGGCGCTGGTCAAGCTGCAACAAAACGGCCTGGTGCCGGCGTCCTTGAATGCCGAGGCGGCGTATCGGCTGGCGGTGGGAAACCAACTGCGGCTTCTGAACGCCATTGACGAGTTCGAAGACAGCAAACGCAAGGTCCGGGTGGCCGCCGATCAATTCAAGCCCGAGTTGAACTTCTTCGCCAACGCGTCGCTCAACTCGGAGCCGCCCACCGATTACACGCGGTTCGATCCGGACCAGGCTCGCGGCGGAGTCGGCCTGGAACTCATCCTGCCTATCAACCCGGTGCCCAAGCGCAACCTCTATCGTGCCTCGCTGGTGTCGTTCGAGTCCGAGTTGCGCAGCCTGACGCTCACCCTTGACAACCTGAAAGAGAGCATTGACCGGGGACAGCGGACGCTGCTGCAGAAGGAGCAGAACTACCTGATCCAGAATAACGCGTTGGAGCTGGCGAAGCGCCGCGTGAAGAGCATTACCATGCTCTTGCAGGCTGGCCGGGCCGAGGTGCGGGACCTGGTGGACGCCCAAAACGCGCAGCTTATCTCAGAGAATGCCGTGACCACCTCGCTGGTCGAGTATCAGGTGGCCCGGCTGCAGCTCCTGCTGGACGTGGGGGTGCTCGACACCGAGGCGCCCCAATTCTGGTTGAAAGACCATTTGCCGGGCTCGATCCTCGGCGTCCAGCGGCAGGGCGGGGAAGCCGGGACGGCGCAACAACCGCTCATTCCTCCCGACCAATTCTTTGGCCAATGACTATGAACTTGCAGACACTGCTCCCTTCCATCATTCGCCGGGTCAGGCAAAGGCCGATCCTGTCGGCGATTATCGGCGTAGCCGTGATCGCGCTGGCGATCCTACTCCTGAGGACCTCCGGCCCGCCGGTCCAGGCCTTCAGCTTCTACGAGGTGAACCGCGGCGACTTCCTCGTCTCGATCGTTGAGGGAGGCACCCTGGAAGCCGTCAATGAGATTTCCATCCGCAGCGAGGTGGAAGGCACGGCCCGCATCATCTTCATCGTTCCCGAAGGCAGCAACGTCAAGAAGGGCGACTTGCTGGTCGAGCTGGATTCCTCCAACTCGCAGGACGCAGTCAACATGCAGCAAATCACCGTGGAGAAAGCGCAGTTCGCCCTGGTCCAGGCCGAGCAGCAGCTTGACATTCAGAAGAGCACCGTGGAGAGCGAGATCCAGTCGGCCACGCTGAAAGTGGAGTTCGCCGAGTCGGACCTGAGGAAGTTTACCAATGGCCTGGCGCTGCAAAACCAGCGCAACGCGCAGATCGAGATTACCAATGTGCTGGAGGGGCTGGAGATTGCCCAGGAGCGCCTTGATTGGAGCGAGAAGCTCTACAAGGACGGTTTTGAAACCAAGGCCAATCTGGACAAAGACCGGCTGGCGGTCTCCCAGACCCGGCTCAAGCTGGAACAGGCGCACCGAGCCTTGTGGATGGTGGAGACCTTTGATAACCCGAAGACCCGGCGCTCGCTGGAAGCGACGCTGCAGGAAGCCAAGGAGAATCTCGACCGCGTCAAGCTCCAGGGCGAGCGCAAGCTGGCGCAGGCCAGCGCCGACGTGGACGCCCAGAAGCGGACGCTGGAACTCAGCCAGGCCAAGCTCGATCGCGAGAAGAAGCAGCTCGATGCCACCAAGATCTACGCGCCGCAGGATGGCTTGGTGGTTTACGGCAGCGCCGGCGGTGGTCATTTCAGCAGTGAGTCCATGATCGAGGAGGGCGCCGTGGTGCGCAACCGGCAGGAGATCATCAAGCTGCCGGATGTCTCGGAGATGAAGCTCCTGGTCAAGATCCACGAGTCCCACGTCAACCAACTCCGCCTGGGCCAGGCGGCTTTTGTCGTGCTGGACTCCATGCCGGACCAGCGGTTTCTCGGCAAGGTCAACAAGGTGGCTCCGCTGCCCGACAGCCAAAGCCGCTGGGGCAATCCCGACCTCAAGCTTTACGCTACGGAAATACTCGTCACCGACAAGCTGCCGGATCTCAAACCCGGCCTGTCCGCCCGGGCCGAGATCATGATCACGAACCTGACCGACACGCTGAGCGTGCCGCTCCAGGCGGTCACGACCCGCAAGGGCAAGCAGGTAGTCTTTCTGGCCAGCGCGCCGCAAGAGCCGGTGCCGGTGACCGTCGGGATGTACAATACCAAGTTCATCGAGGTCTGTTCCGGGCTGAAGGATGGTGACCGGGTACTGCTGGCCCCGCCGTTCGACACGCAGGAAAAGGACCTGGGCGGCGCGATCATTGCCGATGGGGAAGCGATCCCCGCCGGAGCCACCAATCAGCCTTCCCTGCCACTGGGGGCGGCTGCCGCGGGAAATCGAAAGGACTCCACGCGACCAAGTGGTGCGAAATCTTCTGAACCGAGTGCGGTTGCGGATGTGAAGCGCACCGAGGCAGAAGGCGGTTTGGCCGCCGGCGACCGCGCTCGTGAAGGCAGTGGGTCCCGGCGCGATCCCCTGCGCCCTGGCAAGCGCGAGCGCTCCGAGTTTGGCGGCAGTTCCACTAACCGGCAGGAGCTGCTTCAGCGGTTCGATGCCGACGGCGACGGCAAGCTAAGCGAAACCGAGCTGGCCGCCATGCGTGAATCGGCTGTTCGCCGGCGCGGGACCAATGCGCCCGTGGCGGGGCCGCAGGTGAATTAGATGGCACCGCCCCGGATGCGCCCCGTTGACCCCATCATCCGCCTGGAAGGCCTGGAGAAGCGCTATGATCTGGGCGGCGAAGCCGAAGTGCGTGCGCTGCGCGGCGTCCACCTGGTGGTTCAGCCGGGAGACTATGTGGCCATCATGGGCCCCTCCGGCTCGGGGAAATCCACGATGCTCAACCTGATCGGGTGCCTGGACCGTCCCACCGCCGGCCGCTATTTCCTGGGCGGCACGGACGTGTCCCGCATGCCGGATGACGAGCTGTCCGAGGCGCGCGGGCGGCGGATCGGGTTCATCTTCCAGTCTTACAACCTCATCGCCCAGCTCACCGTCATCGAGAATATCCAGGTGCCGCTGCTGTATCAGGGAAAAGACTTGCGCGCGTACCATGATCACTGCGTGAGGCTCGCGCAGACCGTGGGTTTGGGCGACCGTATGCATCATCGGCCCAACCAGCTCTCCGGTGGCCAGCAACAGCGGGTCGCCATCGCCCGTTCCCTCGTCAACGATCCGCTGCTCATTCTCGCCGACGAGCCGACGGGCAACCTCGATTCGCGCACCGGGCAGGAGGTGTTGGAGCTGATTGACACGCTCAACGCGCAAGGCAAGACCATTGTCCTGGTGACCCACGACGAGCGGATCGGCAGCCGTGCGCACCGTATTATCCACATGCGTGACGGTCTGATCGAGCGGGAAGTCCTCAACTCGCCGGAGGGTAGGGCGCGTCACTCCGTGCGCGCCGTGGATGCCAAGAACGGGGCTGATGTCGGCGGCTCGCACGGAGTGACGCGCCCTGCCTCTTCATGAACCCGCTGAGCTTCCAATTCGTGAGCACGGTGCGCCTGGGCGTCAAGAGCCTGATGCTGCACAAGCTCCGCTCGGTGCTGACGATGCTGGGCATCATCTTCGGGGTTTGTTCGGTGATTGCCATGCTTGCGATCGGCGAGGGGGCATCCTACGAAGCCCAGCAGGCCATTAAGAAACTCGGCAGTCAGAACATCATCATTCGCAGCTTGAAACCCCCCGATGACGCCAAGCAGTCCGGTTTGCGCCGCGGCTTCGCGCTGGAGTACGGACTCACCTACGACGACGGCGCGCGCATCCAATCCACCATTCCGGGCGTGGTCCACGTGCTGCCGGTGCGCATTATCCGCGAGAACGTCCGCTTCGCTCAGAATAGCGTCCCGTGCCAGATCATCGGCACTTTGCCCTCGTACCAGGACATCGTCGGCCTCGACGTCGTGCGGGGGCGGTTCCTGTCCCAAACCGATGAGATCAACCACGACAACATCTGTGTCCTCACGGCGGGGCTGGCCCAGCGGCTGTTTCCCTATCAAGACCCGCTGACCCAATCCATCAAGGTCAACTCCTTTTACTACCGCGTCGTCGGCTTGGTGCGGGAGAAGAACCTGCCGGAGCAGCGCACCCAGGCGGGCAAGATGGAGGGCGAGCCGCTGGACAACAATGTCTATATCGCCCTGAGCGCGGCGCGCTCGCGGTTCGGCGACGTGCTCGTCCGCCGCACCGCCGGCAGCATCGAGGTGGAGAAGGTTGAGCTGCACCAGTTGACCATCCAGATGCAGGACGTGGCCGCCGTTGAAGCGGCCGACCCGCAAATCAAGGCCCTCCTTGGCCGCTTTCACAAGCAAGCGGACTACGAGACCATCGTCCCCCTGCAACTGTTGCGGCAGGCGGAGCAGACCAAACGCATCTTCAACATCGTGCTGGGCTCCATCGCCGCCATCTCGCTCTTGGTGGGCGGCATTGGCATCATGAACATCATGCTGGCGACCGTCACCGAGCGCACCCGCGAAATCGGCATCCGGCGGGCGCTCGGCGCCAAGCGGCGTCATATCACCATGCAGTTCCTGGTGGAGACGGTTGTGCTGTCGGTGGGCGGCGGTTTGGTGGGCGTGGTGGTGGGCATTGTCGCCCCGCTCATTGTCTCCCACCTCACGACGATGAAGACGATTGTCACCCTCTGGTCGGTGCTGCTGGCGTTTTCAATTTCCGGCGCCATCGGCATCGTCTTCGGTCTCTACCCGGCCAAAGCCGCCGCGGAACTGGACCCCATCGAAGCCCTGCGGCACGAGTAAATCCCCGCGCGCCGCTGGCTGACCCTGGCGATGGCCGTGCCGCCCCTGGGTCCTTCCGATGCCAATTTGGACAAATAACCCCCAAGGGTGGCAAATCCGCTCGGGACAAGGTCAGTGTGGAAAGAACTCCAGGCGCCGCCGGAACACCCAAGACCGGCCCGTCGCGTCGTATAGCTGCGACCAGAGCGCGGTACTTTGGCGCCAAATTGCGACGCCAGGGCGGCACAGTTGCGGCGGACGGCCATGCCCCCCACCGTCCCCATGGCTTACCCCTCCCTTACCTCACCGTTACCTCACCGTTGAACCTCTGCAAACCTTGCAGAGGTTCAACGGTGAGGTAACGGTGAGGTAACGGTGAGGAGACGGTGGGGAGAGCCGGGGGGGAGCCGGAGGTGGCGGCGTGGCTCGGTCTCGCCAACAAGGGGCTTCGTCTCGGTTGATCAGGGCCATTTCCGGGCATTTTCGGTCTCCTGCAGCCGGGCTGGTCATTTACAGGGCTATGACCCCACTGTGCCAACTTAGCTCAGTTTCGGAGAGGATGCCCGGGTGGCCTCTTGGGGCCGGAGGATTACAGGTATCATTATACCGCTCCTACGGAGTTCCAGCCGGCGGTTGCGGGGGCGGGTTGCTACAAGGATAGCACTCCTACGGAGTTGGGGGGCGCAGGCTGGATGTGTGTGTGGGCGATTACCCCACGGCTATTAAGTTAAGCCGGATTGATTTCCGCCACTTATTCCTTTTCAGGGAGTCCGCCCGGGAGCGCCGGCATCTTTGCCGGCGGGGAGAAGGGGCGGGGAACTCGCCGGCAAGGATGCCAACGCTGCCAGGAATTCAGGTCTTCCTCAACTTAATGGCCGTGCGTAGACAGACAGGCTCTACCTGGGGGCCTACATGTGCTCGATGATGTTGTCGGCGAACTGGGAGCACTTGATCTCGGTGGCGCCGGTCATTTGGCGGGCGAAGTCGTAGGTGACACGTTTGGAGGCGATGGCGCCGTTCAGGCCCCGGATGATCAAGTCGGCGGCTTCGTCCCAGCCGAGGTAACGGAACATCATTTCGCCGCTGAGCACGACGCTGCCGGGATTGACCTTATCCTGGTTGGCGTATTTGGGGGCGGTGCCGTGGGTGGCCTCGAAGATGGCGTGGCCGGAGACGTAGTTGATGTTGCCGCCGGGTGCGATGCCGATGCCGCCGACTTGCGCGGCGAGCGCGTCGCTGAGGTAGTCGCCGTTCAGGTTGAGGGTGGCGATGACATCGAAGTCCTCGGGGCGGGTCAGCACTTGCTGGAGGGCAATATCGGCAATGGCGTCTTTGATGACGACGCCCTGGGGGAGTTTGCACCACGGGCCGCCGTCCAGCTCGACCGCGCCGAAGTCGTGTTTGGCCAGCTCGTAGGCCCAATCGCGGAACGCGCCTTCGGTGTATTTCATGATGTTGCCCTTGTGGACGATGGTGAGGCTCTTGCGCTTATGCCGCACGGCGTATTCGAGCGCGGCGCGGACGAGGCGCTCGGTGCCCGGCTGGCTGACGGGCTTGACGCCGATGCCGATGGAGTCAAGGGCTTCCTTGCCGAACCGGATCTTTTTGAACGCCGCGGGCAACTCGCGCTGCAGGAACTCCAGCAGTTTCTTCGCCTCGGGGCTGCCGGCCTGGTAGTCAATGCCGGCATAGATGTCCTCGGTGTTCTCGCGGAAGATGATCATGTCCACTTTCTCTGGGTGTTTCACCGGGGAAGGGACACCCTGGAAATACTGGACCGGGCGCAGGCAGACGTAGAGGTCGAGCATTTGGCGCAGCGCGACGTTGAGGGAGCGGATGCCCCCGCCGATCGGCGTGGTGAGCGGGCCCTTGATGCCGACCAGGTATTCCTTGAATGCGGCGATGGTGTCGTCGGGCAGCCAGTTGTCGAACTTGTTCTTGGCCGTTTCGCCGGCATATACCTCGAACCAGGCGACCTTGCGCTTGCCGGCATAGGCCTGCTGAACGGCGGCGTCGAACACCCGCTGGCTGGCGGCCCAGATGTCGGGCCCGGTGCCGTCGCCACGGATAAAAGGGAGGACGGGATTGGCGGGAACGTTGAGTTTGCCGCTCTGGATGGAGATCTTTCCGCCGGCGGGCGGGGTAATGTCTTTGTAAGGCATGGTCGTTTGTTGTGAGTTATGCGATTCCCGCAGAATTGAGTTGCTGGAGCTGGAGTGCGGCTGTCGGGCTGCTTGCGTCCGCCGCGGCGAGTTCAGCCCGCACTTTGGCGACCGTGTTCTCCACGGTCAGGCCGTACTTGGCGCGCAGTTCTTCCACCGTCGAGGCGTGCTCGATGAACTGGTCGGGCCAGCCGATCTGGATGACCGGCGTGGTGATGCGCTTCTCGTTGAACAGCTCCAGCACTCCGCTGCCGTAGCCGCCCATCAACGCGCCGTCTTCGAGCGTGACCAGCACGTCCGCCGCGCGGCCAAAGAACTCTGTCGCCGCGGTATCCATCGGCTTGATGAAGCGGGGGTTGATGAGCGCGACGTCATAGCCTTCGGCAATCAACTGCGCCGCGGCCTGGCGCCCGAGCGCCATCATGTTGCCGAGCGGGAACAGGGCCACCTTGCGCCCGCCGCTGTTGGCGAAGTTGCGGATGACTTCGGCTTTGCCGATCTCGATGATCCGGGGCTGGTCTTTGATCGGGACGCCCTCGGCGGGGCCGCGTGGATAGCGGATGAACGTCGGGTGCCGCTCGTGCGAGGCGGTGAACATCATATCTACCAGCTCGTCCTCATCCTTGGGCGCCATGGCGATGCAGTTGGGGACCGGGCGGACGAAGGTGATGTCGAACAGCCCGTGGTGTGTCGGGCCGTCCTGCGCCGAGAGCCCCGCGCGGTCCATGCAGAACATGACCGGCAAATCCTGCAGCGCCGCGTCGTGGACAATGCAATCGTAAGCGCGCTGGAGGAAGGTTGAGTAGATCGCCACGACGGGGTGGAAGCCCATGCTCGCCATGCCGCAGGCGAATAGAACCGCGTGCTCCTCGGCAATGCCCACATCATAGTAGCGGCTGGGCATGGCCTTCTCCAGGAGCTTCAGCCCGGTGCCGCTGGGCATGGCGGCGGTGATGCCGACGATGGTGTTGTCCTTCTGGCACAGCTTGACCAGGGCCTGGCCAAACACATCCTGCCAGTTTGGGGGAGTGCCGGGCAGGGCCGGCGGCGTAGCCCCGGTGGCCACATCGTATGGGCCGAGGCCGTGGAACTTCTCGGGGTTCTTGAGCGCGGCCTCGTAGCCCTTGCCCTTCTGGGTCAGGACATGGATGACGATGGGCCGGTCGCAAGTCTTGGCAAACTCCAGGGTGTTGATGAGCAAGGGCAGATTGTGGCCGTCAATCGGGCCGAGGTAGCGCAGCCCCATCTCCTCAAAGATCAGGCTGCTGCCGTAGCCGCCGCGGCCATCCGCCTCCACCCCGCTCTGGCTGGGGCGCAGACCAACGTCGGTGATGGCGCCCTTGAAACCTTCCTCGGCCTTGTGCGCAAGCTTCAGGGCGATTTCGCCCTTGGGCAAACGCCGCAGGAAGCGCTCGAAGTCGCGCGCCAGCTTGTTGTAGGAGGGGTGCGTGATGAGGCGGTTGAGGTAGGTCGAGATGGCACCGACGTTCTTGGCGATGCCCCACTCATTGTCGTTGAGGATGCCGATGAACTTCTTCGTCGTCTGCGCGATGTTGTTCATGGCCTCGAACGAGATGCCGTTGGTCAGCGCGGCGTCGCCGAAAACCGCCACTACGTTTTCATCGCTGCCGCGCTGGTCGCGGGCCGCGCAGATGCCCAGGGCGGCGGATAATGCGGTGCCGGCATGCGCGGCCCCATAACAATCGTGCTCGCTCTCCGAGCGCAAGGCGAACCCGCTCAGGCCGCCGGTGCTGCGAATGGTGTCGAAGCGGTGCTTGCGCCCGGTCAATAGTTTATGGACGTAAATCTGGTGGCTCACGTCCCAGAGAAACTTGTCTTTGGGCGTGTTGAAGACGTAATGCAGCGCCAGCGTCAGCTCTACCACCCCGAGATTGGGGCCAACGTGCCCGCCGTGCCGGGCCAGGACGGTGATGAGTTCATGGCGGATCTCCTCGGCCAGTTGTGTCAGTTGGTCCAGCGTCAGCTTCTTGACGTGCGTCGGGCTGTCCACCATCTCGAGATAACGGCTCATGTTGAGAGACTGGAGTGTCGGAGTATGGGAGTGATGGAGGCAACACTCTCCCACCCCGGTGCACTTATATTGTTCTAATCGCCTGTGTCTTCCGGCGGCGCGAGCGGTTTGAGCTTCATTTCGCCCGCGGCGGTCTTTTCCAACTGCCGGATCTTCACTTCGGCTTCCGCCAGCTTCTCCTGGCAGGCGCGGGTCAGGCGCGAGCCCTCTTCGTATTTGGCCAGCAAGGTTTCCAGCGGCAAATCCTCGGATTCCATCGCGGCGACGATGGTTTCCAGCTTCTTCAACGCCTCTTCAAAGGGCAGATTGCCGGTTTTGGCAGAGGTGTTTTGACCCGCGCTTTTCGGAATACTCGGCACAAGTGGAAACTAGGACAAATCTGGCGGCACGTCCAGTGTGGAGTGAGCAGAGGGGGCCGTGTTTCCAGGCTTGCATTTTCCCGCCGAACGGCTAGTTATCATTAGAATTGTGTCGTTTTAGTGCCGTGTCGTCTCACATGAATATTATTGCTCGGGCCGGAAGTCTTCTGCTTCTCGGCGTTGTGTTCGCTTCGTTCAACCTTTCGGGTCAAACACCGGTCGTTACCCAAACGAATGTCGCTGTCCGGGTCATGGCGGCAAATCTCAGCTCGGGCACGGGCCAGAGCTACGAAGCGGAGGGCATCCGTATCTTCCAAGGGTTGAAGCCGGATATTGTTGCCATGCAGGAATTCAGATATAACAGCAGCACCTCCGACGCCCAGCTCCGCCAGCTTGTGGATACTGCCTTTGGCACCAACTTCTTCTATTACCGCGAGCCTGGCAGCTACAACATTCCCAACGGCATTGTCAGCCGCTGGCCCATCCTCAGCAGCGGTACCTGGGAGGATGTGGACACGGGCGTAAACGACCGCGGATTTGCCTGGGCCAGGATTGACCTTCCGGGCACCAATGACCTGTATGTTGTAAGCATTCACCTCAAGGCCAGCAGCGGGAGTGACAACGTCGGCCGGCGCACGGCTGAAGCAACCAACCTGGTTAATCTCATCCACGCCAATTTCCCTGCCAACGCCTGGATTGTCGTCGCGGGGGACTGCAACATATATGACTCGTCGGAAGGGGCCTACCGGTGTCTGTCCACCAATTTCTCCGATGCTCCGATCCCCACGGACGCCACGACCGACACCGGGGGGGATGCCGACACCAACGAAGGCCGAAGCGAACGATATGATTATGTATTCCCCAGCCAAAGCTTTAGCAGCCGGCTTGTTGCCACAACATTTGCCTCCCGCACCTTTGCCAAGGGGTTGGTCTTTGACTCTGCCGTTTACTCCCCATTGAGCGATGTTTCGCCAGTGCAGTCAGGTGACTCCCACGTGAGTGGCATGCAGCACATGGGAGTGATGCGGACGTTTAACGTGACCTATTACATGACGAACTACGTCACCAATCCTCCATCCATTGCCCTTCACCCGCAAAGCCAGACTGTTGCCCAAGGCAGCAATGTCAGTTTCAGCGTCACAGCCGATGGCACCGCGCCGCTGGCCTACCAATGGCGGTTTGGCTCGACCAACATCGCCGGGGCAACCACTAGCAGTTACACGCGGATGAACGCGCAGTCGGCCAACGCGGGGAGTTACTGTGTCGTAGTGACGAATTCTGCGGGCAGCGTGACCAGCTCAACCGCGACCCTGGCCGTCATTGTTCCGCCCACCATTGTTACCCAGTCGTTGGCTCAGGTTGTCAGCCAGGGAGCTGATGCCACTTTCATCGTCTCCGCCGATGGCACCGCGCCGCTGGCTTACCAATGGCGATTTGGCTCGACCAACATCGCGGGGGCAACCACGAACAGTTACACGCGTATGAACGCGCAACCAGCCGACGCGGGGAGTTATTGTGTCGTGGTGACAAATTCTGCGGGCAGCGTGACCAGCTCGACGGCGACCCTAACCGTCATCATTCCGCCAACCATCGTTACCCATCCCTTAGCGCAGGCTGCCTGCCAGGGTGCCGCCGCCACGTTCACCGTGACCGTCACGGGCACCGATCCGTTGAGCTATCAATGGCGGTTTAATGCCACGGACGTCTCGGGCGCGACCACAAGCGCATATACGCGAGGCAATGCCCAGCCGACGGACATGGGCAGCTACTCGGTGGTGGTCAGCAACTCTGCCGGCGCCGTGGCCAGCTCGAACGCCACGCTCAGCCTGGTGGTGCCCGCGCCGACTTTGGTGATCCAAGCGCCCGAGGTTATTCAGTGGCAGGGCCTTAGCAACCTGACCTACACTGTCCAGGCGAGAACCAACTTCGAGGAGACCAACTGGTTCACCGTGGGCACTGCGTCCGCTTCCGGGACGAGTGTCTCATTCACGAATCAGGCTGACGCGCCGCAGCGATTCTACCGCGTGGTCTATCCCTGATCAGGGTTCAGCTTTGCTGAACACTGCGCCCGCTTTCAACCGTGTCTTCAGGCGCTGGCCGGCTTTGACTTCCCCAGCCTCGCGCAAGACCTTGCCGCTCGCTGCGTCCGTGGTGATGGAGTAGCCGCGGGCCAGGACTTGCTCCGGGCCCAGCAGGCGCAGGCGGGCTTCGAGCGCGACCAACTCGCTGCGCCAGCCTTCCAATCTGCGGCCAGCCTGTTCTTGCAGGCGGTGCTGGGCTTGCGCAAGCGCTTCCCGCTTCTGTCGCAGCAGCAGCGCCGGGCGAACCCGCCCCAGACGGTCTGAGAGATTCTGCCAGGCCAGCCGTTGTTGGCGCGCCGCCTGTTTGACGCAGCGCAGCAGGGTGGTTTGCGCGTCATCAAGGCGTTGGAGCCAATCGTTCAGCCGGCGGCGGGGGTGGACGCGAGCCAGGTGCTGAGCGGTTTGGGTTAACCTGTCGAGCTTGTCGTCCAGTTGCTGCCGCGCCAACTGGCGAAGGCGCTGGGCAGCCTCAGATACGAATTGGGCGCTGGAGAAGACGCCCTCGGTGATAATCTCCGCTGCGGCGCTGGGCGTGGCGGCGCGCAGGTCGGCCACAAAGTCGCTGATGGTGAAGTCAATCTCATGCCCGACGGCCGAGACGACCGGCAGGGCGGACTCAAAGATCGCTCGCGCAACCACCTCCTCGTTGAAGGCCCAGAGGTCTTCCAGGCTGCCGCCGCCGCGGGTGACGAGGATCAGGTCTATTGCCGATTGGGTCGCGTTGAACTCATTGAGCAGCTTAATGGCAGCGGCGATTTCCTCCGCTGCACCGTCCCCTTGCACGCGGCAAGGAGCGAGGATGATTTCCAGCGCCGGATTGCGTCGTTCCACGACGTGCAGCACGTCCTGAATGGCGGCGCCCGTCGGCGAAGTGACCAGGCCGATGCGCTGGGGGTAGCGGGGCAGGGGACGTTTCCGTTCCGGCGCGAAGAGCCCTTCGGCCTTGAGCTTCTGCTTGAGCTTCTCGAAGGCCGCTTGCAGCGCCCCGATGCCTTGCAACTCGACCTTCGCAACGCGCAACTGGTATTGCCCGCGCGGCTCATAGACCGTCACCTCGCCCTGCAAGTTGACTTTCCGTCCGTCCTGCAACAGCGAGCGGTCCACCTGCGTCTCACCCCGAAACAGCACGCAACTCAACTGCGCGCCGGCGTCCTTGAGCGTGAAGTAAGCGTGGCCGGAACTCTGCAGGCGCAGATTCGTGACCTCGCCCGTCACCCACACCTCGCCCACCTGCTGTTCCAGGAGCCGTTTAATCTGCCAGGTCAGCTCGGTGACCGACAGCACCTTGCGCAACTGTTCGGGCGGGAACAGCTCGCCGAAATCCCACTGTGACTTAGCTGGCTTGGGCATCGCGGCTCCGCTGGCTTACAAGGCTTGGGACACGCGCTGAATGCTCTTGGCGTGACCCGTTTGCTCATCAATCTCGACCACCGCGCCCTGCAACAGGATGCGCTCCTTTGCCACCTCAAACTTCTGCGGCATGCTCGTCATGAAGCGCCGGATGATCGGCTCGATCTCGCGGCCGAGCACGCTTTCATGCGGACCGGTGAAGCCGCCGTCGGCGAGGAACGCCGTGCCGCCGGGGAAGATCTGCTCGTCGGCCGTCTGCACGTGCGTGTGGGTGCCGATGACGGCGCTCACCTGTCCATCGAGCATCCGCGCCAGCGCGATTTTCTCCGACGTCGCCTCAGCATGGAAATCTACAAAGATGAGCCTGGTGGTGCGGCGGAGGCGCTCGACTTCGGCCAGCGCGGCATGGAATGGGTTTTCCAGCGGCGGCATGAAGGTGCGGCCCTGGAGGTTGAGGACCGCCACGGGTGGCAGGCCCGGCGCCGCGAAAATAGTGCTGCCCTGGCCGGGCGTGCCGGGCGGATAGTTCAGCGGCCGCACGAACCGGCGCTCGCTTTCGAGCAGCCCCATGACTTCCTTCTGGTCCCACAGATGGTCGCCGCAGGTGATAATATCCACGCCCGCTGCAAGGATTTCCTCCGCCGTCCTGGGCGTGATGCCTGAACCGCCGGCGGAGTTCTCACCATTGCCGACCACCAGGTTCAACTGGTGCTGCTGGCGCAACTGCGGGAGGAGTTCCTTGACCGCGCGCCGGCCCGGTTGCCCCACAATGTCTGCGATGAAGAGCAGTTTCACGCCTCCACAGTAATACCCGTGCGGCCACGGGCAAGCCGTTTCGCCTTCCTCCTCGTACCCGCACCGCCCCTCCTGCCCATTGCCATCTCTCCGCGCGCGCACTATTCTCCGGCCATGAACTCGTTCCCCGTCGGCCCGGACAAAGAGGCCCAATTGGCGCAACGCATGGCGGCGCTGGGCGTGCGCGAGGCGGACATGGAAGAGACGTTCGTCCGCTCGGGCGGGCACGGCGGGCAGAATGTCAATAAGACGTCCACCTGTGTTATGCTGCTGCACCGGCCGACGGGCTTGCAGGTAAAATGCCAGGCCACGCGGCAGCAGGGACTTAATCGTTTTCTGGCCCGTCGGCTCTTGCTCGATAAGATCGAGGAGCAGCGCACGGGTCGCATTGCGGCCCAGCGCGCGGAACGGGAAAAGGTCCGGCGCCAGAAGCGCCGTCGCAGCCGCCGGGCCAAGCAGCGGATGCTGGCCGACAAAGCCCATCACGCCGCGAAGAAGGAGTTCCGGCGGGCGGTGGGGGCCGATTGATATTGCTTCACGGGTGCCTTGCCTGAGCAGGGGTCTTCCGGGTAGCGTGTGGCCCACATGAATCTGGCCGGCGCATTTGGGAAGTCTGTCGAGAGGCAGCCGCAGAAAGTCGCCCTGTTTTGGGGCGAGCGTGAGTATTCCTACGCTGAACTGTGGGGCAAATCGTTATTCATCGCGGAGCACCTGCGGCGAAACTTTGCGGTAAAGCGCGGCGACCGGGTGGGGCTGTGGCTCAAAAACTGTCCTGAGTTCATCCCGTCGCTGTTTGGCATCCTGCGTGCCGGCGCGGTCGTGGTGCCGATCAACAGCTTCCTCAAGCCCGAGGAGGTGAATTACATCCTGAGCGATGCGGGAATTGACGTGCTCGTCACGGATGCCGAGCTGGGCGCGCATCACCGCGCGCTGGAGGCGGCCCAACCACATTTGCGGCTGTTCCGGGTGGAGCAACTGGGTCCAATGGCGGCGGGAGAAGAGCGGCCAAAGGCGGGGCAGGGAATAGTGCCATTCCCCGAGCTGGCGGAGACGGATCTGGCAGTTATCATTTATACGTCGGGTACCACTGGCCGGCCTAAGGGGGCCATGTTGTCCCACGGGAACCTGCTGCACAACGTCGAGAGTTGCCGGCAGGTGCTCCGGACGGTTGAGGCGGACCGCTTTACGGTCTTGCTGCCGATGTTTCACAGCTACGTCCTGACGGTGGGGTTGCTGTTGCCGCTGCTGGTGGGCGGGGCGGTGGTGCTGATCAAATCGCTCCACCCGGTGCGGAACGTGTTGCAGGAGATGATTCAGCGGCAGGCGACGGTGCTGCCGGCAATTCCGCAGTTCTACCGCAGCATGGTCAACGCGCCGATCTCCGTGCCGCTGCCCTTGCGGGTCTGCATCAGCGGCGCGGCGCCGTTGCCGGTGCAGGTGCTCAAGGAGTTCGAGGCCAGGTTCCACATCCCGCTTATCGAGGGCTACGGGCTGAGCGAGGCCAGCCCCGTGGTGACCAAGAACCCGCTGGACGGCACGCGCAAGGCGGGGTCCATCGGCCCGCCGATCCCGAACGTGGAAGTCAGCATTCAAGACGACTCGGGGCGTGAGTTGGGGACAAACGAGATCGGCGAAGTGTGCGTGCGCGGCGGCAACGTGATGCTGGGCTACTGGCGGTTGCCCGAGGAAACCGCCCAAGTCATGCGCAATGGCTGGCTGTTAACGGGCGACATCGGCTACCGTGACGAGGACGGCTATTACTACATCACCGACCGCAAGAAAGACATGCTGCTGGTCAACGGCATCAACGTCTATCCGCGCGAGATTGAGGAGGTGCTCTACCAGTACCCGGGGGTAAAGGAAGCGGCGGTCATCGGCAAACCCGATGCTCGCAAAGGAGAGCAGCCGGTCGCATTTGTAGCGGCCAACGACGGGGTGGCCCTGGAGGAAAGGGACTTGCTGCACTTCCTGCGGCGCAAACTGGCTGCGTACAAGATCCCGCGGAAGGTAGTATTCCTGCCGACCCTTCCACGGAACGCTACCGGCAAGATACTCAAGACGACCCTGCGGGAGCTGCCGTTGGCCGGTTGAAGCGAACAAAGCCGCTGAAGGGGTGGTTTCGGATTTCGCCTCTGCCTTCGCCCTCGGGAACACTGGCAGCGGGCATGGCTAGGGCATGGCTTGGGCATGTCTCGGGCATGTCTGGTGCAAGGGGGGGCTGGAAGCAACGACAACAAACCGGATAGGCATGGGCCACTCACCGTATACCCACCGCACCGTACCGTAGGTCCAATTGCATAACCCGCTGCAATCCAGTAACTTACGCAAATTGCCCCCTCCACCCCCCCCGCCAAGACGGTTCCGGCTGATCCTGGCCATTTCGGCACGGCCATGCCAGACCCGAGCCGGCATTTGGCCACCTTCGTGTGTGTTTGTTGTCCGCTTTCCCAGTTGACGTTACGGGTATGCACCCCCTAAGCTATCGCCAATAACTGCTGCGGGGCATGAAGCGTCGCAGCAGCAAATTTCTATGCCCGAAGGATACTGCGTCAAATGCAAGGCGAAGAAGGAAATCGTTAATGCCGTCGAGGAAACGATGAAGAACGGGCGCAAAGCCATCAAAGGCAAGTGCCCGGCTTGTGGCACGGTCATGTTCAAGATTCTGGGCGGCAAGGCCACGCCCCCTGCCGATGCCACGCCGACGCCAGCCAAGCCCCCTTCGGCCAATTAGTTTACTTATATGCCCAAAGAACTTGCCTATGTCATCATCACGCCGTATTCCCTGCACAAATCGCGCACGGGCGGCATTCTGACGCGGCTCATTACCCGCACGGGCTGTGAGCTGGTCGCGGCGCGCATGTTCGCGCCGAGCGCCGACCTGGTCAAAGAGTATGCCGAGCAGACCATTTCGGCCAATGACCCTCAGGACCGGCGCATCCAGGAGCTGATTTACGATTACGTCCTGCGCAACCTGGCGCCGGACCCGAAAACCGGCCGGCGCCGGCGCGTGATGGTGCTGCTGTTTGAGGGTGAAGACGCCGTGCGCAAAACCCGCTCGGTCGTAGGCAATGTCGGTGCCGACCGCCGGGTCGGCGAGACCATCCGCGACACCTACGGCGACCTGATCATTGACGAGAACGACCAACTGCGCTACTTCGAGCCCGCCGTGCTGGCCGCACCTACGCCCGAGGAGGCGGAGAAGAAGCTCAAGCTCTGGGCCCGCCACGCGGACAAAGAGGGTGGCGTCCTGCGGGACGTCATCCCCTACCAGCCCGGCGAAAAGGCGCAGCGGACGCTGGTGCTGATCAAGCCCGAGAACTTCCGCTTCCCGACCGGCCGGCCCGGCAACATGATAGATTTCTTCTCGCGGACCGGCCTCTACATCGTTGGCGTCAAAGTCCACCGCATGAGCGTCGCGCAGGCCCTGCAGTTCTACGGGCCGGTGCGCGAGACGCTCCGCACCAAGCTCAAGGGAGTCGTCGCGGCGCGGGCCAGGGCGGCCATTGAGAAGGAATTCGGGTTCAAGGTAGCCCCCGAGCAGGAACAGGAACTCGGGCAGATTCTGGGGCCGTCATTTGGCGACAACCAGTTCGACAACATTGTCCGGTTCATGTCCGGCCGCGCGCCCGCGGAATGCCCGCCGGGTGAAGAGGGCAAGCCCGGCTCGGAGAAGTGCATTGCGCTGGTTTACGAAGGCGTCGGCGCGGTGGCCAAGATTCGTGACGTGCTGGGCCCGACCGATCCCTCCAAGGCGCCGCCCGGCTCCATCCGCCGCGAATTCGGCCAGACCATCATGGTCAACGCCGCCCACGCCAGCGACTCGGAAGAGAACGCCCAGCGCGAGATGGGCATTGTCAACGTGTCTGAGAACAACTTCCGCCAGGTGGTCGAACAGTTCTACGGCAAGCTGTAGCAGGGCCGGCGTTCCGCCTGCCCGCATGCTAAACGACGGCAAGCATCAAAGGGCCTGACGCGGGCCGGAGAGCCGGCGGAATCAGCCCGGTGGCATTCGGCGAATACCACCGATTGTTCGCCGCTTACCGCTGCCCCCAAAGCTCGATCTTGCGCTTGCCCTTATGCCAACCGTGCTTTGCGATTACGCCATTCGCCGCCGGCCACTCTCCCTCGCTCCTTTCGAAGGGGAGAAGGTCGGGGTGAGGGGTCACCTCTCCACCAGCGGGCGCGGCGCAGCCTGCCATTCAGCGCCGCTCCGGAACTCCGCTCCCCCGTGCGGACCCAGCCGCGCCGGAACCCCCACCGACCGCAGCGCCGCCACATAGACCGCCTCGAAACCGCACTCGTCGGCGACCTGCCGCCGCCAGATCTCGGCGATGGACGCGCTACTGCCTTGATTTGTGCTTTCCGCTTTCTGCTTTCCACTCTCCCCGAAGATGGTCACACGCTCCCTCAGGAAGCGGACGACAATCTCAGCCGCCGCCTGCGGGTCCTGCTCTTTCCGAATCCTGGGGTAAAAGCTCTCCCACAAAGTCCGCCGCCAATTCAACTCACCGTCCGCCGCGGGACCAATCTGCGGGGACAAGACGAAGTCACGGTAAACCGGCTCGTCCAGCTTCCAGCCAATGAGATCGCGGTTGTAGTGAGCCAGCTCCACATGCTCCAGCAGCGTCTTCAGCGGCTTGCCCCGCCAGACCGGCTGCGCGCGCAGAAACTCGAAGTCGCTCGCTTCCGTGGCCTGGACCAAGTGCTTCCGAGCGAGGCCCAGAGTCCAATCGGTGGCGTTCAGGCGCGGGAGGACGACATGCAGCGCCGTCACCGCCACCGCGCTCATGGCCAGAATCGCGGCAGCCACACGCAGCGCAATCTCCCACCTCACCGGGGCGGGCATCCCGCCTGCCGCTCGGGAGGGCAAGCGTTCCCGCGAGCCCCATCTTGGCCCCCAGCGCCACCAAGTCCACAGACCGGCCCAAGCCAGCGCGGGCGTCCAGAACAGCCACAATGGCCTGGCTTGCGCCTGCCAGGACAGGATCGAGCGATAGCTGCCGAGCGCGTCCGCGCCCTTCAATCGCATCAGACATTGTTCGCCGATAACGCGGAACACCAGCAGCCGGTTGTCGCCTAAACTATGGGTTTCTCGAGGCAGCACCCTGAGTTCGACCGGCACGCCGTTTGTCTGCAAACAGGCGGCGACATCTCGGGCCATGGACAGTGGAAAGACCTCGTCGCGCTCGCCGTGGATCAGCAGGATGGTTGAGGGCGCAGAGTTGAGGGTTGGGGCGCTGGCGGTAGAACGTTGAACCTCGAACTGTGAACTTCGAACCTTGAACTGCTCCAGTTCCGGGACCCAGCCGCCCGCGAGGTGCGCCAGCAACCTCGGTTGTAGATCGGGATGGCGTAGCGTGAAGGAGAGCAAGCGTTGCGCTCCCAGGCTGTAGCCGACCCAGGCCACGTGGTTCGTGTCGGCCCAGGGCTGCCGGCCCAGGTAATTCAGCAGAGCGATGAATTGGGCGTCGAAGGCGGCCTCGTTGGTCTGGCAGTAGTCCATGCCGACCGCCGCGAGCCCTAACTCGGCTAATTGCCGCAGTTCGTTGCCGTCCCGGAGCAACTGGCCGCCAGCCCCGTGGAGATACACCACCACCGGCAGAGGTCCCGCCGCCATTTTGGGCAAAACGGCAATGCACTCCGCTTTGGCCCCGTCGGCGGGATGCGCCTTAAACCACTGCCGCGCAAACGGGTCCCGTCCCAGGGCCCAGAACAGCGCCCCCAGGAACAACAACGCAATGAAGCCCCCCAGCCCAAACGCAACCACAGATGAACGCGGGTGAAACCGCATTCTCCCCGCCAGATTCCGGCCAGGCTCTGTCGTGCTGCAGCTCATCGTTGAGTAATAGGATTCTGGCTGTGTCTTGGCGCGGTCCGGGAGGCGCCATATCTGTGTTATTCTGAGTCCATCTGTGGTTGCTCTGCTTCTTCCCTCCCCAACTCCAGCAGTATCCAAAACGTCGCCCCCGTCGCCAGCTTGAACAGGCCGCCATCGAACCAGAACCCGACCAGCAGGACGATAGCTCCCGCGCGGCAGACCGCGGGCATGGCTGAAGCCCACGGGAGGGCGAGCGTCCCCGCGAGCCCCAATATCCTGTGGGAAGGGGCCGAAGTCAGGGCTCGCGGGGACACTCGCCCTCCCCGGCTTGGATTTTCAAACAGGCGTTTAGACTTTGGACTGAGCGCCAACCCGGCATAGATCACAAAGCACAGCAGCGCGGGAATCCCGAGCGTCGCGCCGAGCGTGAAGTAGTCATTCAACTGAATCGCCATGCCCTCATTCACCTTCGCCGCGCGGTAGTATTGGTCATACACCGGCTCCGGCTGGTTCCAGCCGAACCCGAACCACGGCTTGTCGGCCATCATTTGCAGCGCGCCCTCGTACGCCGCCACCCGATTGCGCCACGAGAAGTCATTCGCATTGGCCACCGAGTAAACCCGCCGCGCCACCACCCCTTGCGTGTGCCGCAAGCCCCAAAGCCCGGTCACCATCAACGAGACCATGACCACGGCAAGAGTAAAGGCGCCTGTGAACTTTGAACCTTGAACTTTGAACCCTGAACCTTGAACAACCGGAAGTTCCGTACTGCCGTTCGAGGTTCGAGGTTCGAGGTTCAGGGTTGGATGTTCGTCTTTCGGCCTCAGACCGCAAACCGCCAGATAGGTCAACCCCGCCGCCGCTCCCACCCACGCCCCGCGGCTGTAGCTCTTAAGAAGCCCCACCCCCATCGCCCCCGCCGCCGCGAGATAGAATCCGCCCGCCACCCATCCCGCCCAGTTCAATGTCCGATGTTCCCCTCCGCCGTCCTTTAGCCTTTGGCCTTTAGCCTTTAGCCTTTTGGTTAGCCTTCCCACCGCCAGCACCACCCCCACCCCCATCAGCAGCCCAAAGGTGTTTGGATTATCCCACGGCCCCGACCATCGCTCCAGGCCTCTGTACTGGAAAACAAGACCCGGCTCTGCCTGCCACACCGCCGCCGCTGCGAGCAGCACGACCAGCACCACTACCACCGTCCCTGACTTTAGCCTTTGGCCTTTAGCTCTTAGCCTTGCCTCCCAGAGCCCCGCTCCCTGTCCAAGGACCACCCCGCCGACTAGCGTCAATGCGTGCGTGGAACGCGTAGCTTCAGCGAATTGGGTCACATAAGCCAACATTGCGAGCGTCACCAACCCGCACAGCCAAAACACGGCTAACCGCATGTTCAGTAGGCTTTCCCACGGTTGATTGTCCCAGCGATGCGGCTCGGGAGGGATTCCCGCCCACCAGCAGCAGGATGCATCTTTAGCACTCCATTTCCCCTCTTTGCTGCCCGCGGCCTCGCGACGTATGATCTCCCCGAGCACCGTGAACACCGCAAGGTAGATGCCCAGACACACGAGCACCATCCACTGGGTCTCCCCGTCACGAAGCACCTCTAGCATCTCCTGGAACATTGCGCGGAACCCGCCTCCAAGCCGACGACCTAGGACCTCCGAGAAAATGCAAAAAGCTAGTCCCAGCAGTGCAGCCGCTGGGAAAGCCGCTTTAGCAAGAGCCTTTCGGAATGACATGCGGTGGAGAACACGCCTGCCACTGAGATGCTCAGCATTCACCCCGGCTTGTCCGAACGCCACCTTTGATATACGCGAAACGCGAGAAAAAGCGGAGCTAACACCCCCACACTAACAATCACCACGCGTACCGCAGCCTTACGTATGTTCAACGCAGCGCGCATACGCAGCCGAGTCGCTTGAAATTCTTCCAGTTCCGCCTTTGAATGAGTTGCACGTTCGTACTTAGCAATACCGCGCGGAGTTGCTAGCATTGCCTTGATCTCTGCTTCGTTCGGGAGACGGGTGCCATAGGTGTAGTCAATCGGTTTGGCAAATCGTCGGTCTGAAACGTGGGTGCCAACGGCAAAGAATGAATTAACGCTGTCGTTCAGCGGAGAGGCATCATCTTCCACCGCGATCAACTCCCATGTAGTTTCCTTGAACACTTGGTCGCCGCTAAAAACTTGTGTTCTAGCGCGTTTACAAAACGAGGGGCGGGCATTTTCGTGAAATTCTAGTTCACTTATGGAGTAGAGCTTCTCATTGGCCAAATAGCTCCTGAGTTCGAGAGGTTGGATGCCATCTACGCGAAACAACAAGGCGTAGTGATTTACCGGTGATTCTACTGGTGCGGGGAGCGTAACAACATAACAATTTGCCCCGCGTGAGGAGACGGAGACGTCACAGCGCATGCCGGGAGCATTGCTTAGCCAGTCCGCCAGAGTGGCCTTGCTCAGGAAGAATGGCCAGCCTATGGGAGTCTTCCCAAGTCGTGGATAAATCTCCCCTTGGTACGAGGTATTTGTACCCTTCGTTCCGACAAAGGTTCTTGAGACAAATACTTGCCCCGGCGTAACGAGTGTTCTCTCCGCTATCAGTTTGGTTTGTGGGTTTAGTCCGCTAGCCGTGACCAACACAGTATCTTGTCGAAATTTGTAAACGCACATTCGAGCGTATGTGAGAACGGCAGATCTCCCGGCTGCGAGGGGCCTAATCCTGGCGATTACTTCCTTGCTTAGTTTTGAGCTAGACTCAAGAAGCTCGGCCGCTGGATCAAATTGGTTAAAGACGTGGTTGGTTTCCTGGGCAATGATGTTGATGTTCTTCAGCTTAGCAGACTTCAAAAGCGCGGTTAGGATGCGATCTGCATTGCCTTGGTCGCCGGCGTGGCATAGGACACCAGTCGTCAGAAGTGCCGCAGCAACTACCGATATTCTAGTGCTAATGTAGCATTTCATCGCCAACAAGGAGGCTGTGCCGAGATAGATTTACCACACCGACTGATTTCGCGAGACGTCGCGGGTTGCACAGTTACGCAGGATTGTGTCGTGAGGGGCCAGGCGTTGAAGCCCTGGCTCTTAGAATTCTGCGCGAATTGCTTTCTGCACGGGTGCGACTATTCATTCCTGGGCCATTCCGCTACCAGCCAAAGGTCGTCAGGGCCAACAATCCGCAGTTGTCATTTGTTGACAGGCCCCCGTGGCGCTCTGCACATCCCAATGATTAGTATCTGCGTTCCACACATAGAGAATGGTCGTTGGTGTTATGTAGCCATCAGGCGGCGGCGAGGTGGCGGCGACGCATTCCGTACCGCAATTAGAATCCGGGTTGCCCTCTCGGGTGACGCACCCAAAGCAGGAATTGCAAACAATTTGAACAAGCATAGAAACACCCTCGACCGTAACAGTGGTTGAGCTACCACCCCAAGCCTCCGTCTCAGCACATTCCGCGCAAGCAGCCATCGGTAGTGCAAACAACAGGGTAGCCATTATCCATCGTAAATGAGCATTCATTGTCTCTCTCATTGCTTGAGTTGACCAAATATCGAAGGTCGCGAGAATCACGATTTCATGGCCAAATGCGACAATCTCATGGCCGAATGCGACATTGCGGGCGTTGCCGCCGCTATTACACGCGATTGAAAGCACTTGCTCGGTGCCAGACCATAATGGCTCTTGAACTCGCGCGAGAAGTGGCTGGGGTCCTAGTAGCCGAGACGGAAAGCGGTTTCGCTGATGGTGCTGCCGTCGCGCAAAAGTTCGATGGCTCCCTGCATTCGCAAGCGCTTGAGCCAGCGGCGAGGCGTCTCGCCAAAAGCAGGCAGGAAGAGCCGCTGCTCATGCAACTCGCTCCTTACGAATCACACCGACACCAGTCATCGCCGTCGCACCAAGCGGTGTCCACTGTGTGGGTGCCTCCGCAATCCGCCGTCGTTGCACATTCGTTCGGCGGAGTCTCACTGATATCATTACAGAATGGGTCAATAATATTCCACGCGCAAGCCGCCCCATCCACGCAGTTGCTTTCAGGTGAGAGGCACGGACCCCCACTGCCAGGAACTACAGTATTCTGACACACCCAATACCTCGTCCATGTCACGGCCGGCAGCACGGCGGTGACCATGAGGGCGGCAAGGACAAGGACAACCTTCGCTTTGCTTGTTAGTTGATTCTTCATTCTTTTATTCAGTGTTTTGCGCTCTGTCAGTATCTGCCATTTGTCTGTACTTTATCGGCAGGCATTCTCTCGGCCTGCTTTCGCATCAAAACGTAAGCAACCAGCGGAGCCGCGGAGAAAAGAAACAGCGCAGCAACAGCGATCAGCCTCACGTTGCGGTCGTGGTTTCGCGACCGGAGAACAGATCGGGCGCTGTAGCGCGCCGACGTAAACCGCGCCTGCAACTCAGGATCGTCGCGGCTCTTCCACGAGGCGTTGGGGGCAAGGCCGTAATATATCTCATCGACCTTTCTCTTCTTATCGCTGTATGCGAAGCGGGAATCGTCCACCCACAACTTCTTGCCGAGGATGGGCGGGAGGAATGGTTCGCGGGGGTCCAAACTGGCAACAGCCGTTGCTGCGGCGCTGTAAAACCGCCTCACATTGTCCCCAGACCTTGATTTGGGCCTGAACACCTTCAAAGTGAAACTCTGCGGTGTCGCAAGGCCGTTGACGTTCGTGAAACTTTCCGCTTCGAAACGGCCCGCCAGCAGTCCCTGTTCCCAGCGGGAGAGGCGATCTTGAAGCTGCCCTTTCCATTCTTTGTACCAACTATCGGCATTCGGCGCCACTAACTCGGGCCTCCGGAATTCGTCCGCCGGTTCCCTCAGATCCAGCGAGGTGTCGCGAACGAACTTAATAAGCGATGGGGTGTAGGGCGCCCGCTCCGCTACCGTGCAGTTCCAGCGAAAACCAAACGCCAGCAAGTTCCAACGGGCAGGTATCCATGGAAGTGGCACATCGTTGGTGTGGGCGGTGCGGAGGTATGCCCCGGCCCCGAAAGCAAGCCAAAGGAACTGGCACCTGCTCTGAGGGTCATACGGAGCGAACGGGTAAGCGCCCGCTGAGACGTAGGCCATCTGGCCGGCCTCTTCGATGGGCTTTGTCCCAACGATGGCTGGGCGGCCTTCCCTAAAGCCCTGGACCGCTTCGGTGTAGTGGCAAAAGAAGGTGTCCGTTCCATTGTAGGTCATGTAAAACGCCTCCTCCTTCCCCGCCATGAGATTGTTTGTCTGGTAGATCGGCCGGACTTCAAATGCATAGCGGCCGTCGGTGCAAATCGAGGCTGTGAATGAATTTGAACTGCACATGCTGAGCACTTTCCTACCTGGTGCAGAAAAGAACTGCAAATCCAGAAAGCCTCTCAGTGTTACGCCGGTCGGCTGGCCTGCGAATGCGGTCGGGACTAACAATACCAGCGAAAAGTGTCGCAGGAGCACCCGAGCCAGCGCCGCGAGCGTCAGTGGGTTAGCTTTGTTCATGCGGCGATTCTCCCGGGAGGGTCGCTGAGCGCAAGTGTTCCTTATTCTTAGCCGCAAGATAGAAGGACGTGCGCGCCAAGAAAAAGAGGCTGCCTAGCCCCATGTAGCATAACAAAGCCAAAGGCAGGCGATCCTTCGACCATTGCGGAAGTCCAGTCCAGTCGAGCAGGTCACCGAGGCATGGGCAGGGCCGTGGCACGAATATTTCCACAGCTGCCACCCGGTAGCACACGAACACCAAGACCAGCCAGAAGCAGGCGACCATGGCGGACAGCCGCTTCCTGCAGACCCAAATGAAAGCCGCGACCCCCACCTCTAGTATCACGGCTGCGACCATGGTATCGCGAACAGTCAAACGGGGAACCACCCAGTCTAAGTCGGCAAGGAATGGTCTATGCCTGGCTATGGCGAGGACCTTAGCGGCAGCAGTGCCGATCAAGATCGCCACTACGGTGACCGCAAACCTACTGCGGGCGGTGACTTCGTTGGTGCGGTGGATGCCACCCCGTTCGAATGTTGTCAATGCCCAGCCCCCGCATCGCACAGTTTCACCTTGCGCATCGGAGACACTCATAATTCGCACGCGGTATTCTTGTCACATGAGTCCTTGAGTGCAAACCTGCTCTGTCGCACTCATTGCAGCAAATGGAGGGGAGTGCGTCGGCCTCTGATGGGGATCGTCTCTGTGAATGCATCGCCAAGGCCCGTGAAGGGTCAGTCCCGATATTCGGAGTGTCACTCGTCTGATGAATGTTACCCCCTGTGCCATCTGCGTGTGCGATTCCGCTGATGCCCATGCGTCCGGTTCTCGAATTGCCATACCAAACATTAACACCACGATATTCAGTAGACCCAGTACCAGAGGACATGGGAATCACGATTTCATGGCCAAATGCGACAATCTCATGGCCGAATGCGACATTGGGGGCGTTGCCGCCGCTATGACACGCGTTTGGGAGTATTTGCTTGGAGCAAGACCGTAATGGCTTTTGAACTCGCGCGAGAAGTGGCTGGGGTCCTCGTAGCCAAGACGGAAAGCGGTTTCACTGATGTTGCTGCCGTCGCGCAAGAGTTCGATGGCGTGCTGCATACGCAATCGCTTGAGCCAGCGGCGCGGTGTGTCGGCGAAGGCGGTCAGGAAGAACCGTTCCAAGGTGCGGGTGGACACCGCGCACGCTTTCGCCAGGGTCGCCACGGAGTAGCCGGCTTGGTGGGCAAGCTGAGGCCAATCGTGCGGGAGGTTGAGGGTTGAGAGTTGAGAGTCGCCGGTTGAATTCATGCCGGTTCCTTCAAGGTGATGTCCATGTTGCAGTGAGGGCAGCGAATCTTCTCCCCGATGGCGTGCGAGGGGAATTCGATGTGCTTCTTGCAGAAGAAGCAGGCCATTTTCAGGAGGTCCGGCTTGCGCAGGGTGACGGCGGCCCGGCACTTCGGGCAGGGACTTTTCTGGCCAGCGTCCCGGGCGTCAAACGCGATATGGACCCCGCAGGCGGGACAGGTCATCTTGAGAGACCGGAGCCGTTCCTTGCGCTCCTCCCACGCCCAGCCCACGCCAAAGGCGCTGCCGCACCACAAGCTTCCCACCGCAAGCCCGAACAGCAGGTTCAGCGCGCCCGCCGAAATGCCGAACTGGTGCCCCATCGTCTGGTAGTAGGCCCGCAGGGTATTCATCCCGCAAACCAGCAGGCCCAGGCGGTATATCACCAACACCGACGTCAGCCACAGCGCCAGGGCATTTGCCAGCATCAAGTCGCTCGCAAACAAGCAGACCAGGCCCACAACCAACTCGCTCGCGCCCAGTCCCCAGAACAGGTAGCGCGACGAGACCTGAAAGATCGGGTCCGCGGGCTGGAGGGTGATTCCGCCCTGATTGCCGACGAGATGCGCTGTGGCAAAGCCGATCAAAAGCAACCCTGCGGCGCGGGTGTATGGGGTGAGCCAGCGTGTGCGCATAAGCTATTGTGCCCGCAGGAAGGCGGCGAATTCCTCCACCCGGGCCTGTTCGGTTGTCCGGGACCACGAAACGTGCCGGGCATTGGGGTGAACCGCCAACTCCACCTCCACGCCGATGCGGGCCGCCTCTGCCTGGTAGGCGGACAGCCGCTCTTTCTGGCCGGGGTCCATCTCCGCCGCGTCGATCAGCAGGCGGGCCAGCCGGCATTTTGACAGGTCGGGCAATACGCTCGGGCTCACCAGCAAGGCGCCTCTCCACAGGTCCGGCCGGTTGGCTGCCAGGTTGCTGATCCGGTATGTTTCAGCGCTGTAGCCGTAGAGATACACGCGTTTCTGGTCCACCCCGGCCCGGTTGGCAAACTCGCCTTGTACGGCCAGCACGTCGTCCTCCCAGTGCTCGAGCCCCTCGTCCCAGCTCTTCCGGCTGACGGCGACAAACTGGCAGCCGGCCGCGGCGGCCAGATAGGGGTAAGCGCTCCACCGGCTGGCCGTCTGGCTGAGAATCAGCGGGCGACGGTCCCCCTTGGAAAGGCGGGCGGGCGACCAGGCTTGATAAGTGATGACCCGGCCGCCGTTGGTGAGCGTGCCCCAGGTGTGCTGGACGGCCTTGGCGAAACTGAAGGGCTTTTCCGTGGAAGCCACCAGGCACCGCGCCGCTCCCGTCCCCAGGCTGTATTCCCAGATACCCGGCGGCTCGCTCCCTTCGCTGCCGTAGATAAAGACCTTGTCCCGCCGGGCCTTGAAGTCAATCACCTCGCCTTCCGTGAACAACCGCTCCGTAGTTTCGTCCGCCCCGCGCCGCACATACAGCGAGTCGCCCCAGTGGTCGTGGCCTTCAAACGCGAAACCCTTGCCGCCATTCACCCAGTTCACCTTGCCAATATCCGGCTCGGCGACCTGGGCCATCGGAAAAACCGCGCGCGTCTGGAGATCCAGCGCCAGAATCTGATGGCTCTGGTCCCGGTTCCGGGCGTGCGCAATCATTTGCCCGCTCCCCGTCGAATAATAGCTGCTGATCAGCCGGTTCGTTTCCGGCCGCCACAACAGCTCGGGCTCGCCGCGGGCCAGGTCCAATGTCCAGATCGCTCCCGACTGCTGCCAGGCGAGGGCCGTGGCCGAAAGGGCCGTGAAACCAGTCACCGGCGGTTGCGCCACTCCTCTGAACTTGCGGCTCTGCGCCCAGGTGCCATCCCCTTTGCGGACGGCGGCATAAATGTCGTTCGTGTTGTTCAGATAGACGAAGGCATCCGGTGAGAGCCACTGGAATCCCTTGATCAACCCGGCCACCGATAGCGCGCCCACTTTCGTGGCCGTCGAGGCGCTGCACAGCACCACCTGCTGCTGCTTGCCTTTCGCCGGCTTCGCATACGCCAGCAGCGTATCGTCCGGCGACCATTCCAGCAGCAGCAGGCTGCCACCCCAGATGCGCCCCTCCGGCAGGTCAAACACCGTCTGGCGTTTGCCGGTCTGGATATTCAGCACCTGGATGCCCACGCCCCGATCGCTGCTCTGCGCGAACAGCACCTGGCTGCCCGCGCGATTCGGCACCGGGTTCTTCACCTGCAGGTTCACCGCCATCAGCTCCCGGCCAATACTCTGCAAATGCCGTCCCCGGGCGTACACCGCCAGGCGCCACCCGAGCACCACCATCACCACCGCCATGGCGGCCAGAACCCGCTTCCGCCACCCCGCCTCCCGCCTCGTTGGCTTCGCTGGCATTGTTGTCGCATCGCGCATCAGGGTTCTCCTTCGGTTAGCCCGGGCATTTGCCTCCTCGGACGCCGCGTGAGGGCACGCGGCCTACAGGGAAAGGCGTGGGGGCTTGCAGGCCGCGCGCCCCCACGCGGCGCGCTGTGGCCGCTCCCATCAAAGGGTGAGAAATATGCAGCATTGCTTCGCGTTACTCGGCCGGCTTCACAAACTCGAGGGTTGTGTCCTGGGACAGGTTCCAGACCGTCAGCCACTGTTTCTGCCGCACCCACGCCGCGTGCCCGTCGCAGAAATACATGTTCCCGCCCTCGCTCCCATGATTGTCATCCGGCCAGTCGGGATAGTTGTTCAGGTCCCGCGGGTCCGTCGGCTCATCCTCCTCCACCATGAGGAAGATGTCCGCCGGGCCCGTGCTCCGCTTCTCCGCCGCCGGGGCAAATCGCAGCAGTGTATGATGCAGCACGGTGGTTTCCGTCTTCTTCGGCCCCGCGCCGCCCCCAAAATTCCCGAATACTTCGTAGCTCATCCCCTCCTTCCCATGCCGGGTGGCATTGAACACCAGGTCCCGCGGCACCTCCGTCCCGTCCGGCTTGGAGATCGTATTGCTCAGGTTGATGAAATGCCGCGCGCTCGGACACAGAAACGACCCCACCGCCTTGATGTAGTGTGGATAGAGCCACGTCAGATCGTCATCTCCCGAATCCCGGTCCGAGCCGGGCGTGTCCGACACCTTCCACCAGGTCGGGGCGGTCAGCTCCCCGCGATTGTCGTCCGCATACAACCGGCTGCCCAGGCCGATCTGCCGCAGGTTGTTCAGGCACTGCATCCGCTTCGACCTCTCCTTGGCCCGGCTCAACGCCGGCAGCAGCAGCGCCGCCAATATCCCGATGATGGAAATGACCACCAGCAGTTCGATGAGCGTAAACCCTCGCCGTGGCGCTCCCCGCCCCCTCTCACCCATGCAATTGCTGCAACTCATTTCACCCACTCCACTCATTTAACCCAGTCAACCCCTTTGACTCTTCCCCCTCCTCCACTCCCACAACAGTATGGCGTAGCTCCCAACCAAAAGGTACGCCAGCACCCCCTTCATGATATTATCCGCCGCGCGCGGCGAGAGGTGGAGCATATCGGACAAATTTCCCATGCACGCGCAGGGCCGGTGCCAGCCGATAAACCACAGCCCGAGCCGATACACCAGGAAGTTTGTTGAGAGCCACGCCACCGCCAGAAGGCTAAACCGCCGGCTGTCGGTCAAGAGACAGAAGAAGGCAATGAAAAGCTCCGCCAACCCCACCAGTAACAGAAGCTCACGAAACGGCAGCCTCAAGAGGGGGTCAGCGGCGTCCAAGGCGCGTGCTGGTCCAATGGCGCTAAACGCTTTACCCAAACCAGTCAGCGCCAAGGTGCCCCCTGCCACTTTCACGAACCAATCCATGCCGCGGCTTGGAAGCCGCTGAATCCCCGGCTTCACAACGAAGGACGCTCAACCGTGCTTCGAGCAATCAGCCCCCGCGGGCGTATTGTCATTATACGGGGGCTGGCAGTTGGAGGTATCTCTCCACTCCGTGTAAGCCGTGCCGTGACAAGTATATGAAACTTTGATTTTACACTTGCTGAGATGAGACTCATAGGTCGACAAGCCGGAGTTGGGATCTCCATTGTCTTTAACGGCCTTGTGTGTGCCACTGAAGTCGTCAATGCTGGCCTCTACCTTGTCGTTCATAGGAACTGTGTCCGGGCAATGCCCGCCAGTGCAGGGTACACACGTTGCCTCTGCCTCCTCCGGTGGCGCACAAGATGTTTCTTCCGGGCTTGGGTCATCAACATAGCAGGCAACTCCGACCATGAGGGCGATGATACTCGCGATTACAGATATTTGTTGTTTGTGCTTCATTGGACTCCCTATTGTTGGTTGTTCTTGTTATTATTCCGCTGACGTGATAAGTGGATGAAGATAAGTATTGCCAAGCTTCCCAGGGAAGTCACGAGAAGCAAGACCCTGGCTAGAGTTGCATGCTGCGGCGAGACCAGTTGCGGTTGTGGTTTAAGTATTGGCTTCAACTGCCCAGATTTGCTGACTGCATAGATCCTCCCATTGGTTATGACATTCCAGTTTCTAAAACCATGGTTGCGTGTTGCCACTTCACATATCTGCGTGTGGAGATTCTCCGGCCGAGGAAATGAGCTATCTACATGATAGAACTCGGCAGCCAGGTGTGTATTTCTCCAAACCTCGGCAGTTGCTTTGGCAGCTTGCCCAGATCTGAGGCTGGCAAAGGGCTTCTCTGGGTCGAGGGAACTGGGCATTAATGTGTACTCAGACTTCTCAATCGCACCATTGGGAGCATGGATTTCGAACGATAGGATTCCGTTACTCATATCTGAATATGTTTCCATGACAGCGTTTGACGAGGCATATGTCGCGACCAGGTATCGGCCTCCCCCCAAGTCCGTGGATATGTTTGTCAAACCTGCCAGTCCAGTGCTGCGTAACATTAGGTACAGTCGGCGCTCATTTTTGCAGTTTCTGACCAGCATGTTGCCACGTCCCGGCGCGGACAGCTCCCCCTGCAATCCCACTGGGGACCGGTACTCCAAGAAGTCATCCGTTGAGAAGATGACCCTAACAAAATGGTCTTTCCAAACAGAAACGACCTCGTCAAAGAACGTGGGATTCCTGGCTTGGTGGATGAGGCCAACGGAGTGAAACTCGTTTGTTGTGAGCCATTTTCGCAAGCACTGAAAGCCCATTGGGCTCTCTCGACAGAGCAGTATCTGGTGGTGTTCTCCATTGGGTCCAGTATTGCGATCTGATCTCATTATCGCCACGAATCCTTCGCTTGTTGTTGGGAACAAAGGATTTGCGATGGTGATCTCCGCACCACTGCACTCTAGCTGCGCACCTCCAGATAGCGGCGGGGGGTTCGACTGCGCCAGCTTCGCAGGAAGAGCAGGCGTTTGGGCTAAAATGCTACCCCAGCCGCAGCCTGCCGCCACACACAGCGCCTGAATCTGCCGTGCTGCCTTTCGCGTCCGATCCATACAAGTATTGTAGTTAGTGCAGGACCGGAAGCCGAACAGCAAGGCTGCCGATGGTACAAAAAAGGTACAGTCCTCAAACCGCTCCCGAAACGCATGCCCTTACTCCCCCGCCATAAACTTGCGCCGCGCCGCATCTCTCCCATGCACTCCAAGCTTCTTGTAGAGGGTATCCAGGTGCCTGTGGACGGTGCCCGCGCTGATGCCAAGCTCGCTGGCAATGTCCTTGTTCGGCAGGCCCCTCAGCAGGTGCAGCATAATCTCGCGTTCGCGCCCACTCAGCTTTGTGCAGCATTCGCTTGCGCCCATGCGGTGAAGACAGCTCAATAACGCGGCTTGCGCTTCGGCGCAGAAAGCCAGCCGTCCCTGTGCCACCTCGCTGATGGCCCACACCAGGTGCTCCGGCCTGACCGGCTTGATGAGGTAGCCAAAGGCGCCCGCCATGGTCAACTGGACGATCATATTGTCATCAGTGCAGACGCTGAATATCACAATGCGCGACCGGGCCTGACAGGCTGCGAGCTGGCGCACGCACTGGACGCCCGAGAGACTCGAAAGCCGAACTTCCAACAGCACGACATCCGGCGGGCTGGGGGAGCGGAGAGCGCCGAGCGCGGAATGCGCAGTCCGATGGATCTCCAGCACCCAGCCCTCCGCATGAGCCGCAAACGCTTTCCGGACGAAATCGTCGATGCGTTGCTTGTTATCTATAAGAGCGACGCGGAGGCGGCGTCGAGACTGGCGGGGGAGGGCCGAGACTGCCGGGGCAGGCATGAGCGCGTGCGAATCATCTTGTGAAATGCGGGCGGCTCGCCCGCCAGCCGCCTTGGCGGCGCGAGGGCATTTCTCTCCCGCCATGACTGAAACTCCGCCCCGACTTGGCATTCCGCGTCTTCCCACAAGAGTCCTTCTCTCCCAATCGGCTCTACGACTGCCGTCAGCATGGGTCCGGTGGCGGGCGGGCGTCAACAATAAAACGCGCACAGTAAAACGCGCGCGGGGAAAGGCGCATCGGGGCATAAGCCCATAAGCGCTAACTTACTCAAGAAGCCGCAGCATAGGCTACAGAACAGGGAAACAAAAAAGCCGCGAAGAGACGCAAGAAGCGCATAAGAGCAGAGCTTTTGAGCGTCTTGTGCCTTTTCGCGGCCGGTTCATTGCATTCCATCCGGCGGACTCCGCCGTAACCCAGTCAACCCATTTAACTCAGGTTACAGCGGAACTCATTCAACCCTTTGACTGTCGTAGCGTATCCCGACAATTGACGCGGGCAGGACAAGAACCGATACGATGACCGCCCTGACCAGCCACGAGCAAGCGTTTGTAGCAAGCTCACGCCCAGCCCACTTTGACCTGCCCTCCGGCACCCCATGCGCGGCTTGTTTGAAAGCTGGACGAATGGTTACCTCCGCCAGTTGCGGCCAGTTGGTCTGTGCAAGGCCGGAGACATTGCCGGCCGCGTGAAAAAACCGCGCGTCGCTAATGACGGTCAAGCCCGGCAGCGTCGGCTTGACCAGCACTGAGCCAATGCTTCGCGACCATGCATGCAACGATATGCGGTACTGGGAAGCCAAAGACGCCCGCCATGAAGTTGAGAGTTGAGGATTGGCGGGGCGCTTTCGGGGGCCTGTTTGCCGTTCGCCGGGCCCAAGCCAGGGCATAACTCTCCCCCCGGCTCTAACCCGCAGCCTTGCCCCGCCATTTTGCTTCTGGCCATAGAAGTTCCCGGTTCCCGGCAGCCTGCTCTGCTGTCGCCACATTACAGTCGTTATTCGCAGGCACATCCATACCGGACTTTGATTACACCAAGGGTCCGGCGCCGTTCTGTTCATTGCAGGGTCAAATACGGGGCAGGGGAGGAGCAGGTGCCGGCGGTTGGAGCGCCAGAACGTCCCTACACAGTAGACGCCGGGCTTGATCACGTTCAGCCCAAGCGGTTCCTTGGCACCGCACCGCGTGTACAAGGGGTGCACACCGGATGCACAGGGGTTGCACAAGGGCTTTTCCCTCGTACTTCCGGCGAGCATCCCATGTACACCCCTTGTACACGGCCTGCCTATGACCCTCCGGGAGCGCTGGCATCCCTGCCGGCGTCTGGTGGCAAGGGAAGCACGCCGGCAGGGGTGCCGACGCTCCCGGGGGGCCGGTTCATGGGCGCAATGCGTGAATGAGGTTCGGGGCGTTCTCTCCCTTCCCTCTGCGCGTCGCGGGGAGAGAATCCCCCCAAAGAAGTTTTCGCGCTTTGAACCCCTGAACCTCTGTGAGGCAACATCCAACAACCAACATCCAACCTTCAACCTCCAAGGGCCTCGCTTCGGTCCATCATTGGCTGTTGGGCGTTCGAGGTTGGAGGTTGACCGCCGCAGTCCGGAAGGGGTTTTGTGAGATGCGCCGCCAGGGGGCCCGGAAGCGCACGTGGTTCGACCAAGGACACGTCTGGCTGGTAAAGACGTCTCGCCGAGGCGTCCGCCCCAAAACAGATGTTTCAGCGAGATGTCTCTGCCAGGCTTACCGGTGCTCCCAAAGCCCGGTCTCGCGCCGCAGTTTCTCCAACAGCCGGGCATCGGCGGCAGGGAACGCGTAATCCTGCAACTCCTCAGCGCACACCCATCGAAGAGCGGCGCAACCCAGCGGCTGCGGCTCGTGCCGCACCCAGCGGCAACGATAGAACTTCAGGTGCACGGTCTTGTCCGGGTAGGCGTGCGTCAGGCTCTCCACCAGTTCCTCCACGGCTGCCTCGACCCCCAGCTCCTCGCGCAGTTCGCGCGCCAGGCAGGCCTCGAACGTCTCCCCGGCCTCGCGCTTGCCCCCGGGAAACTCCCACAGCCCGCCCAAATGGGCGTCGGCGTGGCGCTGGGTGATGAGCAGCTTGCCGTCGCGGAATAGCAGGGCGGCGGCGACATCAATGACGGGCATAGGAGTTGACTGGGTTAAAGGGGTTGAATAGGTGAAGAAAGGCCGCACCAGTTCCAGCGTCAGAGTCCCGTCCCTTAACCTATTTAACGCCTTCAACTTACTTAACTTACTTAACCCATTTCCCTCAGCGCCCGATGCTCTTATAGATGAAGCCCAGGCGCTCCATTTCGGCCAGGTCAAAGAGGTTGCGGCCATCGAACAGGATGGGGTGGGAGAGCGATTTGCGGGCGCGTTCGAGGTCGAGCCGCTTGAATTCGTCCCATTCGGTGGCGATGACCAGCGCATCGCAGCCCTCGGCGACTGCGTTCATGTCCTCGACGAAAGTGACGTCCTTCAGCACGGTCTTGGCCTTTTCCATCGCTTTGGGGTCGTGGACGCGCAAGCGGGCACCCTCCTTTTGGAGGCGGTGGCAAAGCTCCAGGGCAGGGGAGGTGCGGATGTCGTCGGTGTTCTGCTTGAAGGCCAGGCCCAGCACGCCGATGGTCTTATCCTTGAGCACCCAGAGCGTGTCCTGAATCTTCTTCAGGAACCGGTCCATCTGGACGGCGTTGATATGCTGGACCTCCTTCAGCAGCCGGAAATCGTAGCCGATCTGCTCGGCAATCTTGATGAAGGCGCTGAGGTCCTTCGGAAAGCAGCTACCGCCGAAACCCAGCGACGCCTGCAGAAAACGCCGCCCGATGCGCTCGTCCATGCCCATGCCGTTGGCTACTTCCTGCACGTTTGCGCCGGTCGCCTCGCACAACACGGACAGGGCGTTGATGTAGGAGATCTTCAGCGCGAGAAAGGAATTGGACGCGTGCTTGATCAGCTCGGCGGAGTTGATGTCCGTGACAATCACCGGCGCATTGAACGGGGCGTAAATCTCCCGCATGGCCGCCACGGGCCGCTGCGAACGCACTCCCACCACGATCCGGTCCGGCTGCATCAGGTCCTCGACCGCAAATCCTTCGCGCAGGAACTCCGGGTTGCTGACCACGTCGAAGTCCACCGGCGTCTTGCAGTAGCGTTTGATGGTCTCGGCCACCTTGTCGCCCGTCTGGACCGGCACGGTGCTCTTGTCCACGACGATCTTGTAGCTGGTCATGGCGGCGGCGATCTCGCGGGCGACCTTCTCGAGGAAGCTCATATCCACCGAGCCGTCCGGCAATGGCGGCGTCGGCACGGCGATGAACACCACATCCGACGCCTGCACGCCTTCCGCGGTGCTGGTGGTGAAACTGAGCCGCCCGGCGGCCACATTCTTCTGGACCAGCTCCTCCAGGCCGGGCTCGTAAATGGGAATACCCCCCGCCTGCAAAACCCGCACCTTGGCGGCGTCGTTGTCAACGCACACAACCCGGTGCCCAACTTCGGCAAAACAGGTACCCGTTACCAACCCCACGTAACCTGTGCCAATGAGGGTCAGGTTCATTTGGGCTTCTCGACTTTGAGCGGCAAGGTATTGGTCGTGGCCGGCGGCGGAGCTGCGGGCGCGAACAGCTTCGGATGCTTCTGCTTCAGCTCCTCCAGCCGCATGCGGGCTTCGTCGCCCAGGGAGCCGTAGGCATCGGTGCGCTCGACATCCTCGAAGAACTTGCGCGCCTGCTCGGGCTCATTCTGCGCCTCGTGCAAGCGGCCCAGGGCGAAGCGGGCCTGGGACAGGGCGCTGTCGCCCGGGCGGCGGTCAACCAATTCCTTGTAGGCGGCCATGGCCTCACGGCTCTGCCCCTGGCTCTCCAGGCAAGCGCCAATCCCCAGCATGGCCTCTCCTACGAACGCGCTGCCCGGGTGCTCCCGCCGAAACCGCTCGAACTGCGCCTTCGCTTCCGGATACTTGCCTTCCCCAAACAAGCTGCCCGCCGCCAGCAACACCGCGCGTTCCCCGGCGCGGGTCTTCGGGTAGGTGGCGGCAACTTTCAGATACGCCTCGGCCGTGCTGGCGGCGCCGCCAGTGCCCATCAACTGGGGCATGGAGACCTGCGATATCGCCTGGCTGGCGGCGGCTTCGGTCTCATTCTGGCGGTAGAGGAAGAAGCTCACAATCAAGCCTGCGATCAGCAGGATCGCCGCGCCCCAAAGGACTTGCTTCTTGTTCGCTTCGAACCACGCCCAGGCCTTGTGCGAGACCGGCAATTGCTCAACAGTAGATTCCATATAGGGGGTGCAATGTTCCGTTCCCACCCGCAAAACGCAAGCCTGAAATGCCGGCCTGAAATGCCAGAATGCGGTCGGCTAGCGCGGGCCCTGGTTATGGCGGTGGCGCTTGAATTTCAACTGGGCAAGCGAATGGGAGAGGGACGCCTGGACCAGCGCGGCTTCGTCGGCTGAAATCTTCTCTTTCAAACGGGCCTCGGCACGGGCGCGGGCGGCTTCGGCCTTGTTCTCGTCAATGGTTTGTTCGTCGGTGGCAAAGACGGTAAGGATGGCGACGCGTTCCTGGGTAATCTCGGCGCAGCCGCCCGTGATCAACAGCCGGTCCTCCTCGTTGCCGCGCTTGGCGATGAGTTCCCCGTCCCCCATCAGGGCGATGAGCGGGGCGTGCATCGGCAGGATGCCCATCTCGCCCTCGCGGCCAGGCAGCGTGACCATCTCCACGTCCTTGGAATAGACGCGGCCGGTGGGAGTCGTGATCTCAAGTTTGAGGGGGAAGCTCATTTGTCGGCTTTCCGTTTCGCAGTCTCCTTATCCTCGCCTTCCTGAATCTCTTCAATGCCACCCTTCATGTAAAAGTTGCCCTCGGGCACATCGTCGTGCTTGCCGTCGAGGATTTCCTTGAAGCCCTTGACGGTGTCGGCCACCGGGACCTGCTTGCCGGAACGGCCGGTAAACACTTCGGCGACGGAGAAGGGCTGGCTCAGGAAACGCTGAATCTTGCGGGCGCGAAAAACAGTCTGCTTATCGTCGGGCGAGAGTTCGTCCATGCCGAGAATGGCGATGATATCCTGCAGGTCCTTGTAGCGCTGGAGGACTTTCTGCACGCCGCGGGCCACCTCGTAATGCTCCTGGCCGACGATGTCGGGCGCGAGCGCGCGCGAGGTCGAGGACAGCGGGTCCACAGCGGGATAGATGCCCAGCTCGGAGATGGCACGGTCCAGCACGATGGTGGCGTCGAGGTGCGCGAAGGTGGTGGCGGGAGCGGGGTCGGTGAGGTCGTCCGCCGGCACATAAACCGCCTGGAAGCTGGTGATGGAGCCTTTCTTGGTGGAGGTGATGCGTTCCTGCAGGTCGCCCATCTCAGCGGCGAGCGTCGGCTGATAGCCCACGGCGCTCGGGGTGCGTCCCAGCAGGGCGGAAACCTCGGAGCCGGCCTGTGAGAAGCGGAAGATGTTATCAATAAACAGCAGCACATCCTGGTTCTTGTCGTCGCGGAAATACTCGGTGATGGCCAGGCCGGACAGGCCGACGCGCAGGCGGGCGCCGGGCGGCTCGTTCATCTGGCCATAAACCAGGGCGATCTTGGACTTGCTGAGGTCCTTCTGGTTGATGACGCCGGCCTCGGACATCTCGGTGTAGAGGTCATTGCCCTCGCGGGTGCGTTCACCCACGCCGGCGAAGACCGAAACGCCGCCGTGCAGCTTGGCGATGTTGTTGATCAACTCCATGATCACGACGGTCTTGCCGACACCCGCACCGCCAAACGCGCCGACCTTGCCGCCTTTGAGGAATGGGCAGATGAGATCAATGACCTTGATGCCAGTGGTCAGGATCTGGGGGGTGGTGGATTGGTCGGTCAACGACGGAGCCGGCCGGTGGATTGGCATGGATTTCTCCGTGACAATGGGTCCTCGTTCGTCCACGGGATTGCCGGTCACGTCAAATACACGCCCCATCACGCCCTCGCCCACCGGCATGGAGATGGGCTTGCCCGAGTCCAACGCGTCCATCCCGCGCTTGAGACCATCGGTGGTGGACATGGCGACAGCGCGAACCCAGTTGTCGCCGAGGTGTTGCTGAACTTCGAGCGTCAGCTTGGTTTTGCCCTGGAGCGGGAGGTCATATTCGATGGTCAGGGCGTTGTAGATGGCGGGGAGCTGCTTGGGGAACTCGACGTCCACCACCGGGCCGATGACTTGAACGATTTTGCCTGTGTTCATGCGTATGAATGGTTGCTAAAGCTGTGAGCGTCGTGTGGTTATCCGAGAGCCATGGCGGCGCTGGAAATTTCGAGGAGTTCCTTGGTGATCGCGGCCTGGCGCATTTTATTGTATTCGAGCGTGAGTTGCTTGACCAGTTGGTTGGCATTGTCCGTGGCGTTTTTCATCGCCACCATGCGGGCGCTGTGCTCGCTGGCCTTCGCTTCCAGCAGCAGCTGCCCGATACGGAAATCGAGGAAGTAGAGCACCAGCCGGTCCATAACCGTGGCGGCGTCCGGCTCGAAAAGGAAGTCGATGGGCTCCGGTTTGTCGGGGGCGGCAGCGGGTTGGGCACCCGCCTCGGCCAGCAGGCTCTCCGCGGACCCCATGGGCAGGAACAGGCGCAGATCGGGCCGCTGGGAGAGAGTGTTGATGAAACGCGTGTAGAGCACATCAACGGCATCCGTTTCGCCCTTGAGAAACATGTCCTGGGCGAAGCGTGAGATCACCTGAGACTCCGCGAACGTCGGGGTGTCATGGTAGGCAAACTCGGCCACCAGCTTGCGCCGGGTCCGGGCGATGAACTGCGCCGCTCTCCGGCCGACGGCAATGAACTGGGTGGTCGCAGTATCGTACTTGGAGGCTTCGCGAAACAGATTCGAGTTCAGGGCGCCGCACAGGCCCTTATCCGTGCTTACGAGGATCACGGTGCGCTTTCGTGCTTCGCGCGTTTCCATCAGCGGATGGCGGTAGTCGCTGGTCGCCACTGCCAGGTGTCCCATAATCTGGCCCGCCATGGCGGCGAAAGGCCGGAAATTGAGGGCGCCCTGCTGGGCTTTGAGCATTTTCGACGATGCCACCATCTGCATGGCCTTGGTGATCTGGGCCGTGCTCTTGACCGACCTGATGCGGCGGCGGATGTCGCGGGTGCTGGGCATTAGAAGTGCAAAATGTGGAGTGCGAAGTGCGGAATCACTTGTAAGTCTGTTTGAACTCGGTGGCCGCGGACTTGAGTTCGGCCGTCAGCGCGTCGCTGAGCGTTTTCTCCTTCAGGACCTTGGCCAGCAACTGCGCCCTGCGCGTGGTCAGGAATTCGGTCAGCTTATTCTGGAAGTCTTTGACCTTGTCCACGGGCACATCGTCCATGAAACCGTTCTGGGCCACCCAGAGGACCGCGACCTGGATTTCCACCGGGATGGGGTTGTAGGGCGGCTGCTTGAAGATTTCCATGATGCGCTTGCCGCGTTCAATCTGCGCCTGGGTCTTGGCGTCCAGGTCGGAGCCGAATTGGGCGAAGGCCGCCAACTCGCGGAATTGCGCCAGTTCGCCTTTGAGGCGCCCGGCGACTTGCTTCATCGCCTTGACCTGCGCGGCCGACCCAACCCGCGACACCGAGATGCCGACGGAAACGGCGGGCCGGACGCCCTGATAGAACAAGTCAGTCTCAAGGAAGATCTGGCCGTCCGTGATCGAAATGACGTTGGTGGGAATGTAAGCCGACACGTCGCCGGCCTGGGTCTCGATGATCGGCAGCGCCGTCAGCGACCCATTGCCGTATTTCTCCGCCACCCGCGCTGCTCGCTCCAGCAGACGGCTGTGGAGGTAGAAAACGTCGCCCGGATACGCCTCGCGCCCGGAGGGGCGCTTGAGCACCAGCGAAACCTGGCGGTAGGCGACGGCGTGCTTGGACAGGTCGTCGTAAATGATCAGCGCGTCCATGCCGTGGTCCATGAACCATTCGCCCATCGCGCAGCCGGCGAAGGGCGCGAGGTACTGGTTGGTGGCCGAGTCAGACGCGGACGCTACGACGATGATGGTGTAAGGCAGGGCGCCCGCCTCCTCCAGGACCCGAATGACGTTGGCGACGTTCGACTGCTTTTGGCCGATAGCCACGTAGATCGAGTAGAGGGGGCGGGAGGTCTTGTCGCCCGCCTCCTGGGCGGCCTTGTTCAGGCGGGCGTTGCTGATAATGGTGTCAATGCCGAGGGTGGTCTTGCCCGTCGAGCGGTCGCCGATGATCAGTTCGCGCTGTCCGCGGCCAATCGGGATCATCGCGTCAATGGCCATGATGCCGGTCTGCACCGGCTGGCTGACCGACTTGCGGCGGATGATGCCGGGCGCAATCTTCTCCACCGGATAGGACTCGGTGGTCCGAATTGGGCCCTTGTCATCCACCGGCTGGCCGAGGGTATTGACGACCCGGCCCAGCAGCTCCATGCCGACGGGGACCTGCAAGACTTTGCCGGTAGTGCGCACCTCCTGGCCTTCCTTGATGCCGGTGTAATCGCCCAGGACAATTGCGCCCACCTCGGTTTCCTCGAGGTTCAGCACCAGGCCGGTGACGCCGCCGCCGAAGTCAAGCATCTCGTTATACATTGCATCGGCGAGGCCCTCGACCTTGGCGACGCCGTCACCGATTTCGCGAACGACGCCGACGTTCTGCTTCATCACCGCGGCCTTCACGCCGGCGATCTGGCTTTCAATTTCCTGCAAGATTGAACTCATATCTGTGTTGTCGGATTACAAAAGGGAACTAGAAGCTGGTTTCCAGCTCGGCCAACCGGGCCCGGACACTGCCGTCAAAAACGTTGCTGCCCACCTGCACCCGCAGGCCGCCAATCAGACTGGAGTTCTGGCTGAACGCGAAGATCAGCCCCTGACCATAACGGCGTGTCAGGTTCCCCCGGATTGCGGCCTGTTGCGGCTCGGCCAGCGGCACGGGGCTCTCGACGCGGGCGGTGCGGCGGTCGAGGTCCAGCTTCACCAGCCGGTGGAAGTGGGAAAGGAGGGCGAGGTAACCGCGGGGTTTGCTGGCGAGCACCCGCTGCACAACCCGGCGCACTTTGGCCTCGTCCAGCAACCCGTCCATACGGCAGGCGCGAAACAGCTGCTTCGCTTCGCGACGGGCTTGTTTGGAGACTTTCACGGCGTAAGCTTAGGGCGTCACAGTGCCGGGCGATCAGGCCGCCAGTTCCCGGTTGGTTTCTTCGGCCAGGCGCTTCTGGTCTTCGAGGGTCAGCACTTTGCCGGTCACTTTCGCGGTCGTGGCCACGACCAGCCGGCCCACCTCGCGGCGCAGTTCGCCCAGCATGCGTTCGTGCTCGGCCTGGGTTGCCTGCCGGGCCTTTTCCACGATGGACTGGGCGGCGGCGATGGCTTTCTGGGTTTCGTGCTCCTGCACTTTGGCGGCGGCGGCGCGGGCCTCTTCGATCATCCGGGCGGCCTCCTGGCCGGCCTGGACCATCATTTCACGAGTCTTGGCCTGGGTGTTGGCCAGCTCCTGCTTGATCTTCTCGGCATTGTCCAGGCTTTCCTTGATGCGCTTCTTGCGCTCCTCCAGCACGGCCAGGATGGGCTTGTAGGCGTAGCGCTGGAGCACGAACGCCACGATGGCGAAGCAGATGCACTGGGAAATAAAATGCGGCAGGTCCACGCCGAACCGCGTGGCGGTGTCCCGGGCCATCTGGCCCAGGTCGCCGCCAATGCTGCCGAGGAAAAAAGGCGATTGCATAATAAAGCGGGGCAAAAGCCGGGCGCGGAGCCGCCAGGGCTCCGCGCCGGGGTGTTACTTCACGAGGAAGATGGCGTAGAACACGATGGCTTCCGCAAAGGCGATCGCCAGGATCGCCTGCACCAGGATCTTGGTCGAAGCGCCGGGATTGCGTCCCACCGCCTCGGAGGCCTTCATGCCGATGAATCCCACGCCGATGGCCGCGCCGAGCGCCGCCAGGCCGACGTGCAGGTTCCCGCTCATCTCTGCCAACATTGGCATTAACATATGTCTATTACCTTTCTGTTGCTCAACGGCCCCCGCGAGTGAACACGGTCTGACCGCTGAAATTCATTGTCTTAGTGTTCGCTTCCCCCCGGCGATTCCTCGTGCGCGCAGATCAGCATCGTAAACACTGCGGTCAGCAGCATGAAGACCAGCGCCTGCACTACGCCCACGAGCAGCTCCATGAAATAAAACGGCACGGGCAGCAACCAGCCCAGCCCCGGTACGAGCTTGGTCATGGCCTCCAGCATATTTTCCCCGGCAAAGATATTGCCGTAGAGACGAAAGCTCAGCGAGATCGGCCGGAAAAGGATGGACAGCACCTCCAGGAAGCCGACCAGGAAGAACACCACGATCATCAGATACTTCATCAGGCCGGCGGTATCCCCCTTGGGGCCAAACAGATCGAGGAACATGCCTTTGACGCCGACGGATTGCAGGGCCCAGACAATCCAGCAGACGAAGAAGATCATCGCCATCGCGAAGGTCATGTTCAGGTCGGCATTGCCGCCGCGCAACAGCGGGTTGGTGACATGGAACCCATCCGGAGCCTGAATTCCCCAGCCGATGCTGCCGACGCCCGGCAGCAGCCCAAACCAATTCGTGAACAGAATGAAGATGAACACCGTGGCAAAGAACCAGAACGTCCTCTTCACCAGTTTGGCGCCAATGATGCCCTCCAGAAAACTGTGCAGCGTTTCCACCAGCCACTCCCAGAAGTTTTGCGCCCCATCGGGGGCGAGCTGCATCCGGCGCGTCGCCAGCCGCGCCAGGACGATCAACCCCAGCGCCACCACCCACGTCACGACCATCGAGCTGGAGACAAACGAAGCCCCGTTGGCGCCGAGCTTGGGAGCGTCGGCGGGCAGGCCGTGCTCCTCGGCGTGGGCTGCCTGGGCCTCAACGCCCGCTGCCGCTGACTGCGGTTCGGCGGCCAGGCTGGGCAGTGCTACGCCTGCCAGCCAGAACGACATTAAAATGTAACTGATCAATCGCATTCGCGCTAAAAACCTCAGCCGAGAGATTCGCTAATTCGCTATGCCCTCGGGGTTAGACCGACTTTGAGCTGAAAGCCCGGGCAGGATGCATTATCCGCCCGGCCGTGGCAAGCAATCTTCGCTAGTGTGTCGAGGAGCCTTCGATCGTTGCGGACCTGGCGCGGCAACGGGCGGGGCGGTTCAGCAGTTCAATTCGGCGCCCACACCCGAGGCGCCGTAGTCGCCATTGTGCTTGCCGTTCTGCCAGAGGGTAAAGCCCTTGAGAATGGAGCCGCCGATGAACTCCCGCAGGAGGGAGTTGTCGGGGATGAGGTCTTCACCGATGGGCAGAAACCATTGCAGGAAGGAGAGCAGGCGCTTGGCTTCGATGTATTCGGGCGTGCCAAAGACGACCTGGCGCAGCAGCGGTTCGGCCAGCATCCGGATAGCGGAGAGCTCATAGACCAGGGCCGAGTTAAACATCACATCGGCGTTCTCCTGATAGGGGAAGATGTGTTTCTTCTCGCCGCGGCCGACTGATTCCCAGTGGCTGATGGTCTGCTGGGCGCTGTAGCCGCGGTCGCGGGCGTCGCGGATGATCCGGCGCAGCAGGCGGGTGTCGGTGGTGGAGATGCGGTTATGCCGGTCCAGATTCAACTGGGTGAGGCAGGAGACGTAGATGCGGGTGGTTTGGCGCGGCGACAGCCCGGGCAGCAGGCGCGGGTTGAGGCCATGGATGCCTTCGAGGATGACCAGTTGGTCCTTCTCAATTTTGACGGTGTCGCCGGGCTCGCTGCGGCCCAGGGGGAAGTTGAACTTGGGCAACTGCACTTGCTGGCCGGCGACCAATTGCTCGAGGTCGGACTGCAGCCGGCCAATGTCCAGCGCGCCGAGGGCTTCAAACTCGTAGGCGCCCTTCTCGTCCTTGGGCGTCTTCTCGCGGTCCAGGAAGTAGTTGTCCAGTTCGAGCGGGAAGGGCGAGATGCCCTGGGCCAGGAGCTGGACGGCAAGCCGCTTGGAGAACGTGGTCTTGCCGGAGGAGGAAGGGCCGGCGACCAGGACGATGCGGGCTTCCTTGGAGCGCTCCATGACGAGGCTGGCGATTTCGGCGATGCGATGCTCGTGCAGGGCCTCGGAGATGAGAATGAGTTCGCTGGCGCGCTTGTTCTGGATGGCGGTGTTGAGCGCGCCGACGTTGTCAATGCCGAGCCGGACCAGCCAGTTGTTGTATTCGAGGAAGGTGGCGAGGAGCTTCTTGGAATCAGGCAGGGGCCGCAGTTCATTGGGCGCGTTGCGGCGGGGATAGCGCAGGGCGAAGCCGTCGCCGATGGGTTCGAGCGCCAGCCAGCGCAGGTAGCCGGTCGAGGGCACCATGAAGCCGTGATGGTAATCGCAGCGGTCGCGCAGCTTATAGAGCACCAGGGTTTCCTTGCGGCGGAACTTGAGGAGCTGCACCTTCTCGTCCTGGCCTTTGGATTGGAAGTAGTCAATCGCTGCCTGCAAAGGTACCACCTTGCGTTCGAAGGGGAGATCGGCCTTGACCAGCTCTTTCATGCGCGCTTCCACCCCGGCCAGCTCCTCCCGGGAAAGCGCCGGGCGGTTGATGACCGAGCAGTAGAACCCGCCGGAGGACAAAGAGTGGTCAATGGATATGTCCGCGGCGGGGAAGACGTCCGCGAAGGCGGCTTCCAGCAGGAAGATGACGGAGCGGCGGTAGATGCCCGAGCCGTCGGGATCGGACATGCGGACCAGCGTGACACGGGAGTCCAGTTGGACAGGGCAAGTCAGTTCCTGCAGTTCGCCGTTGATGACGGCCCCCACGATGGGGTCGTGGGAATTCCATTCCGGGAGGCACTTGAGAAAGGTGCCGATGGGCTGGTTGCGGGGGCCGCAGAGAATCCGGCCATCGGGCAGCAGCACTTCGACGGTGGGCCGGGGGATAGTGGTTTGGCAAATATCGTTGGGGGACTTCATCATGGGATAGGATCAGCGCGGCGAGGAAAGGATAGACAGGATCACGCCACCCGCCCGGTGGCCGTGAAGCGCCAACCGGCGGGAGCGCAGGCATCGAGATCGCCGCGTCCAAGGTTCATAAACAATAGTATTACGCAAGCATGTGTAACCCACTTAGGGGTAGAGAGCAAGTCGCAAGCCAAGGCCGGGCGCTCCCCGGGCGTATCTCGATACCACCCCAAGTTCGGCCGGACTCCCGCTCCGCCGATGGTCTTAACCAGGCACCAGCGCACCCCCGTAGCCCCATCGTATGCTCACCGTATACTCACCGTAGTACCTCTGCAAACTTTGCAGAGGTACTACGGTGAGTATACGGTGAGGATACGGTGAGGTGAGCCAGCAGAGAGGGGGGGTATTACCTCGGCCTGAGCCTGACCCGCATTCCGGGCCGCCCGGGCCGGCCAATTCCGAAGGAATTGACGAATTCCCCGTTGGTGAGGGGGTGGCAGTGCCGGGGGATGCCCCACCGGCCCACCCGGACAAAGGCTGCTTGAGTTGTGCGAGGCTTTCGCGCATAAACAAGCGGTCTGGCACAGCAAACAACTGAAGGAATGACTATGACTGTAGAATCGCACAACGACGCATCCATGCCCCGCCGCAAGTTTCTCAGGTTGTCCGCTGCGACCGTTGGCGCGGTCGGGGGTCTTGGGGCTGGGCCGGCGGTCCAGGCTGCGCACACCCGGAGCGCCCATCCCGCTGAAGTGCGGACCGCGCGCGCGGCGAGACGACGAGGCCGGCGCGCCTACGACGGGCCGTATTCCGGTGAGAACCTGAACCAGGTGGCGTTTCCGCTGGGCGGGATCGGGGCCGGCATGATTTGCCTGGAGGGCACGGGAGCCCTCTCGCATGTCTCGTTGCGCAACCGGCCGGACATGTTCAATGAGCCGTGCGTCTTTGCCGCCGTCTCGATCAAGGGCCAGCGGCCTGTGGCGCGCGTGTTGGAAGGGCCGGTGCCGGGGCGCAAGCTCTACGGCTCGCACGGGGCCGGCAACGGCTTGGGCGGCACGACCTTCGGCTTGCCGCGTTTTGCCAATGCCACCTTCAAGACCCGCTTTCCGTTCGGCTTCGTGGCGCTGACCGATCCGCAGGTGCCGCTGAGCGTCGAGGTTACGGGCTGGAGCCCGTTCGAGCCCGGCGACGCGGACAACTCGAGCCTGCCGGTGGCGGCGTTGGAATACCGCTTCACCAATCGCAGCCAAGGTCCGCTGGAGGCAGTCTTTTCCTTCAACGCCAAGAACTTCATGGCCACGGGGAACAATCCGCAGGCGGTGCGGCCGGTGGCCGGCGGGTTTATCCTGTGGGGCGGCGGGTCGAAGGACAATCCGTGGGACGAAGCGGCTTTGTCGGCCACGGTGTCCGAGCCAAGGGTGAAGGTGAACCATGCCTGGTTCCGCGGCGGTTGGTGGGATGCGATGACGCTGGCCTGGAAAGATGTCGCCGAGGGCGCGTGCTACGACCGGGCGCCGCTGACCGAGGGGGGCCACAGCCCCGGCGGGACTTTATTTGTGCCTTTCGAGCTGGCGGCGGGCGCCTCGAAGACCCTCACGCTGCGGCTGGCGTGGTTTGTCGGGCAGACCAACTTGCGGCTGGGCAAGGACCCGGCGGGGTTGAAGCCGGCGCCGGGCGAGCGCGAGAACTACCGTCCCTGGTATGCCGGGCGGTTCACGGACATCAACGGCGTGACGTTCTATTGGCGCGACCGTTACGAGGAGCTGCGGCGGAAGGCGAGCCGGTTTGCGGATTGCTTCCACGACTCGACCCTGCCGCCCGAAGTGATTGAGGCGGTAGCTGCGAACCTGACGATCCTCAAGTCGCCGACGGTGATGCGCCAGACGGATGGCCGGCTCTGGGGCTGGGAAGGCTGCGGCGACGGCGGGGGTTGCTGCCATGGATCGTGCACCCACGTCTGGAATTACGCCCAGGCCATACCGCACCTGTTCCCGAGCCTGGAACGGACGTTGCGCGAGACGGAGTTCGGCCCGTCGCAGAGCGAGGCCGGACACCAGCAGTTTCGCAGCGCACTGCCGATTCGGCCGGTGGAGCATGACTTCCATGCCGCGGCCGATGGGCAGCTTGGCGGGATCATGAAGGTGTTCCGCGAGTGGCGCAACAGCGGCGATACGGAGTGGCTGCGGGCGCTGTGGCCGAAGGTCAAGCGCAGCCTGGACTTTTGCATCGAGACCTGGGACCCGGGGCACAAGGGCGTGGTCGAGGAGCCGCACCACAACACCTACGACATCGAGTTCTGGGGCGCAGACGGCATGTGCACGAGCTTTTACCTGGGGGCTTTGCAAGCGGCGGTGCTCATGGGCCGGGCGCTGGGCGACGAGGTGCCGCTCTACGCGGAGTTGCTGAGCCGCGGTGTCCGCAAGGCGGAGTCCGATCTGTTCGACGGGGAGTACTTCATCCAGCGCATTGACTGGACGCATTTGAAGGCGGGCAATCCATTGGAGAACGAGAGCATGCTGCGGGGGTATTCGCCGGAAGCCCGGGCCATCTTTGAGAAGGAGGGGCCAAAGTACCAGTATGGCACGGGGTGCCTGGCGGACGGCGTGCTCGGTTCCTGGCTGGCGCTGGTGTGCGGGGTGGGGCAGGTGCTCGCCGCGCCGAAGGTGGCCAGCCACTTGCGGGCGGTCCATAAGCATAATCTCAAGCGCGATCTAGCCGACTTCGCGAATCCGCAGCGGCCTACGTATGCCTGCGGGGCGGAAGGCGGCCTGGTGCTCTGCACCTGGCCCAAAGGCGGGGAGTTGTCGCTGCCGTTTGTTTACTCCAACGAGGTCTGGACCGGCATTGAATACCAGGTCGCCTCGCACCTGATGCGGATGGGCCTGGTGCGGGAAGGGCTGGAGGTGGTGCGCGTGTGCCGGGACCGGTACGACGGCCGGGTGCGCAATCCCTTTAACGAATACGAGTGCGGCAACTGGTATGCGCGGGCGATGTCCTCCTACGCGCTGCTGTTTGGCCTGAGCGGCGCGCGGTATGACGCCGTCGAGAAGGTTCTCTACCTTGAACCTCGCATCCCGGGCGATTTCCGCTGCTTCTTCGCCTCCGCCAGCGGCTATGGCACGGTCGGGGTGCGCAAGGGCAAGCCGTTCTACGAGGCGAAGGCGGGCACGCTGGACATCCGCGAGCTGAAGTATGTGAAGTGCGCGGGGTAAGGCGCGAGGAGGGCGGAGGTTGATGTTCAGACCCTCGTGAGGGTCTGGATTCGTCCTGTAGTCTTCTTGTATTCTCCCTGTATTCTTCTTGTAGTCGCGGCCCTTTTTTCGCGCCCAACGCGGTCACGTCCCGGCGGGGGTGAGGCCTTGCTCACGGACGGCTGCGCCTCAGTTTTGCGCTTTGGACGGGTGGGCCGCCTGGAAGGCCTCGGCGGCTTCGTGGACAGCCTGGAAGATGCTCTCGCGGCCGATCTCGGTGGTGAAACCGATGCGTTCGAGGACCTGGCGCAACGGGCGGTTGGTATGGGCGAACTTCAGGGCGATGCCTTGTTGCTGGAGTTCTTTGTTCAGGGCGCGCAGGGCCTCGGCCGCCGTGATGTCAATGTCGGTGATGGCCTGGGCATCCACAAGGAACCAGCGCACGGGCGCGGGGCTGGCGGCGATGAGCTGGCGCACGCGCTCGACGAAGTGGCTGGCGTTGGAGAAGAGCAGGGGAGCGTAGAAGCGATACGCAATAAAGCCGGGGATGGTCTGCCCATTCGAGTCCGCTCCCAGGTCGTGAAAGCCGCCGCCCGGTGCGATGCGGAGGACGGCGTCGGGCGGGTTGGAGATGCGGTCAATGAGGGCCAGCAGCGAGAGCGCCACGCCGACGAGGATGCCCGGCACCACGCCCACCGCCAGTACTCCGAGTGTCGTCAAGGCCGCCAACAGGGCGCTGCGCGGATAGAAGCGGTAAATCCGCGCCATCACGTCGAACTCGACCAGCGTGAAGCCGCCATAGATCAGCAGTGCCGCCAGCGCGACCACTGGCAGCCGCGCGATCAGCGGGGTCAGGAAGAGCAGGAACAGGATCAGCGTGGCGGCGGCGACGAGGCTGGCCACCTGCGTCTTGCCGCCCGCCGAATCGTTGATGGCCGTGCGGGACTGGCTCCCGGTGACGGAGAATCCCTGGAACAGGCCGGTGGACACGCTGGCTAAGCCGAGCGCGGCGAGTTCCTGGTTGGGATTGACTTCGTAGCCATTCTTGGCGGCGAAGGCGCGCGCCAGCAGGATGGCCTGGGTGTAGGTGAGCAAGGCAATCCCGATCGCCGCCGGCAGCAAGGTGTGGATCTGGCGCCAGTTGGCCGCCGGCCAGGCGAAGCCGGGCAGGCCGGACGGGAAGGCGCCGACCACCGCCACGCCTCGGTCTTCCAGCCGCAACAGCAGCGAAACGGTGATCGCAACGACCACCACTACCAGGGCGGAGGGGAGTTTCGGGGCGACCCAGCGCAAGGTCACGATTACTGCCAGCAGGCCGAGACCGAGAGTCAAGGTCGGTCCGTGCGCCCGGCGTAACTCGCTCGCCAGTTCGGCCAGACGCGGGAAGAAGTCGTTGTGCTGAAGTTGGATGCCAAACAACCTGTCGAGTTGCGAGGCCACCAGGATCAAGGCCGCGCCGGTCATGTAGCCGACCAGGACAGGTTTGGAGAGGAAGTCGGCGATGGCGCCGATCCGGGCGCGAGCGCCAACGAGGAGCAGCAGGCCGCTGAGCAGCGCCACGGTGGCGGCCAGGACGGCGGCGCACGCGGGGTCGCCACCCGCCAGCGGGGCAATCGCGCTTGCCACCAGCAACGAGATCGTGATGTCCGGCCCCACCGTCATCTGCCGCGAACTGCCAAAGAAAGGGTACACCAGCAGGGGCACGAGGGCCGCGTAGAGCCCGTGCTGTGGCGGCAGGCCCATCAGGCCCGTATAGGCAATGACGGAGGGAATCGTGACCACGCAGACGGTCACGCCCGCCAGCACGTCCGCCGGCAGCCACTCCCGGCGGTAGTCGCGGAGCCGGGCCAGGCCGGGCAGCCAGCGCCTCAATGGCGACGGCGGAGTTGGGCTTGGCGGCTCGCTCATGGTCTCGCGCAGCCTGGGGCCGAATCGCCAATCGCCAATGGCAGATAGCCAATGGCAAGTGGCAAGGGGCTCATTTGGGTTTCTCCCATTTCAGGACCTGCTTGTCCGCCAGCAGGCGGACGCGGAGGGTCTCGTAGGGAAGCTTTTGCACCGGCGAGTTGCCGTCCAGGGCCAAGGCGGCTGCGGTGGCGGCGGATTGACCGAGGATCATGAAGACCGGCTCCATGCGGATGGAGCCGTAGGCAATGTGCGTCGCGGAGAGGCAAATCGGGACCAGCAGGTTCTCGCACTCGGCGGCTTTGGGCACAATCGAGCGGTACGAAATCGGGTAGGGCGGGAAGCCATGGACCTGTACATCGCCCTCGTTTTCCACGCGACCGTTTTTCGCGATGCGCTGGCAGTTATGCGAGTCCATGCCGTAGGCGCCCAGCCCGACGGCGTCTTCCGCCTGCTGGTGCCCCCGGCAGTTGTGTTCGGTCATGACATAATCCGAGACCATGCGGCGCGCCTCGCGAACGTAGAGCTGATGCGGCCAGTAACCCGTGTCGAGAAACTCGTCTTTCGCCGGCCCCCAGGTCTGCATCTCGGCGCGCATGTCCGCGGGGACGCGCGGGCTGGTGGCCAGGAAATAGACGAAGCCGCGAACGTAATCCTCGTGCGCCTGCCAAATGCTGGCGCGCGCGGCGTGGTCGGCTTCCGGGTAGGCGTAGTTGGCGCCGATGAAGTCCGAGGAGAAGCCGCCGTTGTTGTTGATGTCGGTCTTGCCGTTGGGCATCCAGATCGGGTTCCAGAACGCCTTGAGCTGCGGCTTCTGCCCGGCAGCCACGAGCGCTTCGAGGTAGCGCGCCAGGAGTTCGTACTTGGCCGGGTCATACTTGGGCGGCGGGCGATGGGGCAGGCGGTTGGCCGGGTTCTGCGTATAGCACAGGCGGAAGTTGTAGGCCTGGACGCAGCGGTCGCCGGCGCCGGGTTTGCCGCCATTGCCGGGCTGGATGAAGTGCAGCAGGCCGCTGGCGGGATCGCCGGGCCTTAAGTACGGATCAACCGGGACGGTGAACTGGTGCTGGGGCGTTTCCGCCCGAACCCCGTTGAGCGTTTCCTGGTATTGGGAGTTCGCTTCCCGGCCGACCGTGCAACTGACGCCGGCCTTGGCCATCAAGTCCCCTTCGTAAGTGGCGTCAATGAACATGCGGGCGCGATAGACCTTGCCGTTCTCCATTGCGATGTCCGCCAGGCGCGCGCCTTCCTTGCTCACGAAAGCCAGGCGCTGCTGAAGATAGACGGCCACCCCGGCTTCGTTGAGCATTTGGAAGAGGACGTCTTCCGCCACGTGGGGTTCGAAGGTCCACATGGTGGCATCCGGCCCCTCCAGCTCGGCTGGGTTGGAGCGCCCGGCCCGCTTGGTGATGTAGTCTTCGCGCGCTTCGAACCGCCACGCATCGCTGCTGGCGTAATGCTGCGCGATGCGGTGATAGAACTCGCGGGCGATGCCGCCGATGGCCGCCTTGTTGCCGATGTCCGTCGCGCCCAATCCGCCCGAAGTGAGCCCACCGACGTGGCTGCCGAATTCAGCGATGACGGCAGTCTTGCCCATGCGCGCTGCCTGCACGGCGGCGACTACTCCGCCCGCGGTGCCGCCATAGACGCACACGTCGGCCTCGATGACCTCGGCGGCTCTGACCGGCAGCAGCGGCGAAGAGGTGAGCAAGGCCACCAGGCCCAGGACGATCCAGCGCTTAAGCATGGGGCAGCCCTCTGCTGATCGCGGCGGTTGCGTCCGGGATTCGGGCTTCGGGCCTCGGGCTTGCCATCTGCTTCTCTCGTAAAGTCCGGAAGTTTCCCTCCTCGCAACAGGCAACGAAAGTCTCGGTCACCGACTTGAGCTCCTCCCAGCGAGCCCGGATTTGCTTCGACTCCATCTGGCTGACCTGGTTGTCGACGGCGGCGGCGGCCACCACGGCCAGCAAGTCCGCAAATTCCTGCACGATCTCATTGGTGGCGGGGATCAAGTAGGAGGGATGCGGGTGCGTGGTCTTGGGGTTGCGGATGAAGAACCCGCCGGCGCGCTGGCAGATCCACTGGACGAGGCGGGGGTCGTTGGTGCACTTGATCAGCGTGTCAATGCGGTCGAGCGGGTTGGTGCTGCCGCTGCCGGCGGCCGCATCGCCCGGCTCGGCCCACTTATAGATCATTGAGAGGGAAAGCCCCAGTTTGGCGGACACCTGCTTGGGGCTGCATTTCTGAAAGACTTCACGCAAGAGTTCGTGCGATTGCATGGGGGCAACATTGAAAGAGCCACGAGCCATTGGCAAGGCGGAAGAATGCGCCGGACCTACGGGGCACCTGGCTCAAGAACCACTCCACTGCAAACGGCGAAGAATCATCCTCTTTGCTCCGGCTCGATCAGGGCCAGGCCACGCGAAAGCCTGAGCGAACCATACACGCCAGCGGCACGCTCGCAGTTCGACCTGGCTGCTGTAGTAGCACAGCAAACCGGGTAGAGAAGCATGACGATGCCGTTAATTGACACTGTTCAGAGCTGCCGCTCAGGCGAGTAGCAGGCTTGCCAGGCGCCGCTTTGAGTGGCAAGGTGGAGTTGCGATGAAGACCGATCTTCTGAAACGAATCACGATTGAGCCTGGGAAATGCGGCGGCCGCCCCTGTATTCGGGGCATGAGAATTCGCGTTACAGACATTCTGCAACTGCTTAGCGCCGGGGCGCCTTACGAGGAGATTCTGGAGGACTATCCCGATCTTCAACGTGATGATCTTTTGGCAGCCATTGAGTATGCCGCGCACCAGACGGACCATGCGGTGTTGCAGGCAGTGTGAAGTTCCTGGTGGATCATCAGTTGCCGGTGGCACTGGCGCGGTTCATCGCCCTGCAAGGCCATCAAGCGGAGCACGTCCGAGACGTTGGGTTGAAGGAGGCCGATGACACGGTGATTTGGCAGCGCGCCAGCGCGCGCGACCTTGTCATCGTCAGCAAAGACGAAGATTTCACGTTCCTTGCCGGTGTTCCGGGCGGGACGGGCAAGCTGGTTTGGGTGCGCATCGGCAATTGCCGGAAGCCGGCGTTGTTGGAGGCTTTCCGAGTTCAACTCCCTCGTATCGTCTCGGAGCTTGAGGCCGGAAGCCAGATCGTCGAACTCCGCTAACCAAACTGGGTTACGGCGACCTTGGCCGGGTGGCTGGAAAAGGCGGGCGTGAGGGAGCAGGTGCAACGGCTTTCTTGAGGGTCATTCACCGACGCTTTCCCAGGGTAGGACTGCCGCCCTGCGCTCCTCAGGGTGGTACCGGGTAGGTGCAGGCGGTTAGCCCGCCCACACCCCCCTAAGAACCGTGCGTGA
>CAZDOO010000002.1:0-123652 GCA_964507045.1 uncultured Verrucomicrobiota bacterium
GCCTCCCGAACCGTCAAGGCGGAGACGGGCCCCGTCGTCCTGTTTCTGTTGGAATTGTACGACCAGGATCGGGATCCCCGGGTCCTGGAGGCGAGCAGAAAAGGGTTGTCCTTCCTGGAAACTGAAGTCATCCCCAGGAGGCAATGGTACGATTACGAAACATTCTGGAGTTGCAGTCCACGGGAAGCCCGCTTTGATCAACGCACCCAACAATGGCCCGCCAACAACCTGGCGCTAACACAGACAGTGCAGGCCTATTTGCTCGCCTACCGGGTCACCGGGGAAGCGCGTTATCTTGCCGTGGGGGAAAGCCTGTTGGATTACCTCCTCCTCTATCAACAGTGCTGGACCCATCCCGGCCTGGAGAACCTCACCAGCAGCGCCATGCTGCTGGGTGGGTTTACTACTCAGAACTCGGACGCCGAATGGTCCGACGCCCGGCAGAGCCAGTGTGGAAACATCCTCATTGACTACTATCGCACCACAGGCAAAACCGAATACCTGGATCGAGGCATCGCCGCGCTAAGGGCACAATTTCCCGTTTCGCCGTCAGAGAACTGGGCCCATACGGGCTATGGCCCCAAGGCCGGGGTCAGCAGTTATCACTGGGGCACCGGCAGTGGCATGGCCGGCATCGAGATCGAAGAGGATTATCTTCGCGATGCGGTTGTGGACGTGGCCGCCAGCCGCGGTATCGGCGTGAACGGACTCAACCTGACCAAGTGCGCGGCGGGTGACGGACAGATCTGGCTGCAATTCGCCTCGCCCTTCGCGTGGAAGCACGCGCCGATCTTCGTTTTCCACCACGCGGAGCCGTCACGACACTATCGGGTATATGCGAATGGAACTCAGGCCGGAACCTGGCGTGGCGAGGATCTCGCAAAAGGAATTCTGTTGCCGCTGGGAAAAGACCCCCATTGAAAGTCCGCAATCCTGCGCCCCACGCCCGGCGGGCATATGAAGCAAGCAGTTCTGTGTGGAGTTGCACGTGCGTGGAGACCGTCCGCGGCCTTTCTTGAACATGATAACTGCGCCGACATCAAACACATCACCGTTGCGATACGAGGCAAGAGAATGGGCCGGGGACAAATCATTGGGGTCGCGTCGCTGGCGGCACCCACTGATTGTGCCAGTAAAGCGTCCAGAGGTTCTCCAGTCGGGTGGTGGCCGCGTGCCCGTCGAAGAACGAGATGTTGATTGCCCCGGGCAGGGGATTGGCGACGTTGAAGGCCGTTGGGACCGGGTTGGGACGCTTGCCGTGCCGCGCAATCATCAGCCTGGCCATGCTGCCCGCGCTGCTGCTGATCTTGCCCGTCTGGAGGTTCGGCCAGGGCTTGTCGGTTTCATGCGGCCAGCCATCCACCCAGATGGAATCGGAGAAGAGCGGCGAGCGAGTCGGCTGCCGCACCATGGATTCCTTCTTGAAGGCCAAGCCTGTGTCCTCGGCAATATTGGGGTAGTCCTCCCAACCGCCGGCATAAAACCAGCCATTCAGAGCGTAGCTGGCGATGGAGTTCGTGCCATTGGGCGCTGTCCAGGACCAGGGCCGGCTGATGCTGCCGACACCGCTCTTGGGTGTGTCCTTGGTCATCGCACAGAGCCGCACCTTGTCCATGCCGCCGTAAGCGGCGTCGAGCGCGTCTATCCACAGCGAGGACCCGCGCAAGTAGGCGAACGGCGCGCCGTTGTCCGTGATGTAGAGCATCTCCGATACCGCCATCTGCTTGAGATTATTGAGGCAGAAGATGTTCAGCGCCCGCTCCTTGGCCTTGCTCAGCGCCGGCAGCAGCAACGCTGCCAGGATGGCGATGATGGCAATGACCACCAGCAGCTCGATTAAGGTGAATCCACGCAAACCCGCCACCCGGCCGAGCCGGGCAGGAGGCCAGCCGCCGGGTGTCTCCGCGAGCAGGACTCGTCTGGTCTTCACGCGACCAGACTGGCAGGGTCTTGCGGAATTGTCGTTTGATATCGTCCATTGGACAATTTTGAATTCCCGTTCAGAATTGTCCAGTGGACGATCCTGAACGACGATTCCATCAGTCCGTGTCAATCATGGCACCATGATGACAGGACGAACGTGGCCCCTGCAAACCGGCAGTCGCTGGCCGCGTTGTCCGCGAGGCCGTGCCGGCGCGTGCCGGGCATTCGTGCTGGCCTTTACCCTGATCGAGCTGCTGGTGGTCATTGCCATTATCGCCATCCTCGCCGCTCTCTTGCTGCCAGCGCTGGCCAAGGCTCGAACGAAAGCCGAGGGCATCGGTTGCCTCAGCAACCTGCGCCAGCTTCAAACCGCCTGGTACATGTACATTGATGACAACAATGGCTCGATGGTGCTCAACTCGCCGGGCGGGGGCACCAACCTGGTGACCTGGATCAACGGCTGGATTGGCTGGGGCATGGAAACCGACAACACCAACCAACTGCTGCTTACCGGGGGCTTGCTGGCGCCGTACACGATCAAGACCCTTGGCATTTACAAGTGCCCGGCCGACAAGATTCCCGCGGACAACGGCCCCCGCGTGCGCAGCATTTCCATGAACGGTCACTTGGCCCGGCCGGACTCGACTTCCGCTCACAAGAAGTACACCGAACTCACAAAACCGGTGATGATCTGGGTCTTCGTGGATGAACATCCGGACAGCATCAATGACGGTTTGTTTTCTACGTACAACAGCAAGACCAAGTGGAACGATCTCCCGGCCTCGTATCACAACGGTGCGTGCGGCTTTGCGTTTGCGGACGGCCACGCCGAGATCAAGAAATGGGTTGACGACACCACCAAGCGGCCAATCTACCGTGTCCCTTCCCCTGAAGGCATCGTCGCACCCCACGACGTAGAGTGGGTGTATCAGCGCTCCCGCAACCGGTGATTTTGCTCAGATATGGGAAACCATCGCTCTGTCGCGCGTTTGGGTAAAGCGCTCTGTTGCCACACCGCTGTGCATGCTTTTTCGCGCCGCATAATTCCCTGGTCATTACGAGGATTTGACGTCTGATCGTGCTCAGAGAATTCCCATATCCATCCCCGCGGCTTTTTTCATAAATGACAATTCAAATCGAACCGCCCACGCTTCCGCCTGCCATGCGCAACACTCACACCTGGCTTTGTCTATGTCTGCTGGCCACCCTTTTCCTGTCAAGGGGGTTGGCCTCGGCCATCGCTGGCGATCCGGTGCGCCTGGGAGATCATCCTGAATTAATCCTGAGTTCCAGCCAGGCTTGGGGCGAACTGGGCTGGAATACCGCAGCCCACGCTCCGGGGACGGATGGCGCCCCCCTCCAGATCGGGGATGCCACCTACTCCAGCGGCTTGGGCCACCACGCCCAGGGTTCCATTACCGTCCTGCTGGAGGGAGAATACGCCGGCTTTGACGCGGAGGTCGGGCTTCAGCCCTGCGGCGGCGGCGGCAGCGTAGTCTTCCGGGTGTATGCGGATGGAAACCTTCGCTTCGACAGCGGCACACTGCGAGCGACCGACGAATCCCGGAGCGTCCACGTCGAGCTCGCGGGAGCCAGGGAACTGCGCCTCGAGGCGGCCGACGCGGGCGATGGCATAACCTGCGACGTGGCCAACTGGGCCGAGGCCCGCCTGACCCGGGCGCAACTTGGCGGCTCGACCACAGCGGAGAAGCCGCTGGATATCGCACCGTTTGGGCGGGTGGTAACCTGGGATCCCAACCGCAATGACGGATGCCGCGCAGACCGCCTCCAGGAATTTCGCGCCGAAGATGTTTACCTCGAGGCCGAAGCCGTTGCCGCCCCGGACGGCGCCTGGCGGCCTCGCGTCAGCACCAACGGTCTGGGTTGCATCGGTCTGCAATGGCTAAACCGTCGGGCTTTGAGAACCTTGTGCCTGCGGTTTCCGCCGGGCTCGTCCCCAACAACCAATGGCGTGCGCGTGGAGGGCTGGTTTGGGGAATCCGCCTGGCAAGGGGTTTGGAAGCCGCTCGCCGGAGAGGTGCAGGCGTCCGGCAGCGCCCTTTCATTTAGCCGTGGCAGCAAGGCCGGCGTCCTGCAGACCCGGAAGGTCCGCTGGATTTTCCCCGCGCCGAATCCACCCCCGGCCCTCCGTCTCGAAGCCTATACGGGTTCGCGCTGGGCGACCACAAACCTGATCCTGGAAGCCGAGAAACCCGCCAAAGGGAGACGAGGCGATATCGGTATTGATAACGGTGAATTGCGTGGCGGAGCGGATTCGAGTTTCACCCGACGTGTCACCTTCGGAAAGTCGCTCCACCTGGCGGTCCGCTACAGCCGCCCGTCTTCGCTCAAATCCGATCCCACCGTCCTGCGGTTCCGGCTGCCACCGGATCGCGCTGTTGCCGTTGCCGTTGAGGACGTCCTGAGCCAGGGCTGCGTTTACCTGCCCCAGCACGGCCTGTTCATCTCGTGCGACCCGGCGCAAATGACCCTGGCCCAGTACAAGCGCAGCATTGCGGGCCGCCAAACCATACTCCAGCAAGTGCGTGAACTGCCGGACCAAACCCTCGCCCAGGCCATGGCCAAAACGCATCACGCAGCCCAACGCGAAGGCCCAGTCCTGCTTTCCCTGGCCTGTGACAACGCGAAATTTGTGGTGGAGCGTGACGGCACCTTGCGGTTCCAGCCCGCGATCAAGGCTGACGGAGATTGGATGGCCTCGGCTCGGGAATTGACGATCCGGTTGGGGACGGGCCCGGCGTCGGACTTTTCGCGCGCATTGGTTGGTGGCTGGCTCCCCATACCCGCCATGACCGTCCAGCACGACGGTATCTCCTACCAGCAGCGCGTCTTTGTGGCGCCGGCGGACGAGCAGGGCACGGCGCCCGGGCGGCTCGGGCGAAAGCCGGTTTGCGTTCTCGAAGTCACCGCCACCAATACCCTTCCAGGCGCCGCGCCGGCCTCGATCGAGCTTCGGTTCCCCGCAGGCACGGCGCTCGGGAGTTCCGATCCTTCAACCCGGCTCGCATCCGGGAGCTTTGCGATTGGCGGAGGCGAACTTCGCGCCTTGCTCCACCCGGGCGGCACCGGGCCTTTGAAATGCGAACCACGGGGTGAAACCCTCCTGATCCGGGGAGAGCTTCGGGCGCAGGGTTCGGCGCAGGTCGCCCTCTACCTGGCCTATCCGCCGGTTGACCTGGCGACGCTGCCGGCACCGGCCCGGCTGCAGGCCGCCGTGTCGGATTACTGGAACGCGGTGCTCTCCCCGGCAACACAGGTGGAGACACCCGAGCCTTTCCTGAACAACCTGATCCGCTCATCCCGGGTCCGGTGCCTCATTGACGCGCGCAGCGAAGCCGATTTCAGCCGCGTGGCCCCATGGATTGCCGCCATGTCCTATGGCCCGCTCGAAAGCGAAGCCCATTCCGTCATTCGCGGCATGACCTTCCTGGGCCACGAGGAATTCGCCCGGCGCGGGCTCGACTTCTTTGTTCACCGCTACAACACGAATGGCTTCCTGACTACTGGCTACACTACCTTTGGCACCGGCTGGCACCTCTGGACGCTCGGCGAGCAGTTTCAGCTTTACCAGGACACCGCCTGGCTCCGCCGCCACGCGCCGGAACTGGAGCGCGTCGGCAACTGGATCGTCGCGCAAACCCTCAAAACCAGGCACGCCACCGCGCCCGAATCGGGCTTGATGCCGCCGGGCGTCCTGGCCGACTGGAACGCTTTCGCCTGCCATTTCACGCTGAGCAGCTACTACTACGCCGCGCTCACCGAACTGGGAACGGCCCTTCAGCAGATCAACCGGCCTCAGGGCAAGGTCTTCGTGCAAAGCGCCGAGGAGCTGCGCCGGAATATCCTGCGCGCATACCGCTGGACGGAGGAACGCTCACCCGTCGTGCCGCTGCGCAACGGCGCCTGGGTGCCGTATTATCCCTCCCAAGTCCACAGCCCGGGCAAGCTCGGCGACTTCTTCCCGGGACAGGACGTGGGGCGAAGCTGGGCTTACGATGTCGAACTGGGCGCCCACCAATTGGCGCCCGCCGGGGTCCTCTCCCCGCGCGGCGCGGAGATGGATCAAATGCTCGATCATATGGAAGATGTCCAATTCCTGGCCGACGGTTGGTATGACTACCCCGCGACGATGAACCAGAAGGACTGGTATAACCTGGGTGGGTTTTCCAAGGTGCAACCCTATTACACGCGCAACTGTGAAATCTACGCCATGCGCGACGAGGTGAAGCCCTTTATTCGCTCTTATTTCAATTCCATCGCGTCACTGTTGAATCCCGAGGTGCTGACGTTTTGGGAACACTTCCATCACGGCGGCGCCTGGGACAAGACGCACGAGACCGGCTACTTCCTCCACCAGACACGCACCATGCTCCTCACGGAGCGCGGCAGCGAATTATGGCTCGCGCCCATGATCACCGCCGACTGGCTGGCGAACGGCAAGACGCTCAGCGTCAGCAATGCGCCGACAGGCTTTGGCGCCACCAGCTATCGCCTCGAATCCAGAATCGCCGAAGGCTCCATTCGGGCAACCATCGTCCCACCCGCACGCAATCCGCCGAAGCTCATCGTCCTGCGATTGAGGCACCCTGAGGGCCGGCGCATCCAATCGGTCTCGGTGAATGGCAGGCGGCACTCCAACTTTGATCCCGCCCTCGGTCTGCTGCGGTTGCACCACGACGGCCGGATAATGGACATCCGGGTGCTTTATGGGACTCGATAGCGAGCCTCAGTGGAGCATCAAGCCTGGCTTGGATATGGCCTTACTGGGGCGGCGCTGAGTATATGCAGGTTCCCCAAAAGCAAATCCATGCCAGCATGATTGACGTTCATTGGGAATACTCGGATTCGGACTGCCGGGTGATCAGCAGTTTATGTCAGCACGAGATGCCAACTTGATTCGCGCGGTGGCGGTTTGTCTGGTTGCCGCGTCGGCGCATTTGCCAGCGCAAACCGTTGCGCCGCCTCCGGGTTCGCCGATTCCCGCCGGCGAGGGAGCGCCCTTCGATTGGAGTCAGCCGATGCTGATCCCCGTGTCGGTGCAAGTGCGGACCGGCGGCGCGCAACTTAGCGCCGGCGGTCAGACGATTGGCTTTACTGGCGACCTCGTCCGTCTCGACGCGGACCAGCAGATCGAATCACAATGGACGGTTGCCGAACGTGAATTGACGAGCTTCTCGCTCACCGTTACAGCCAATTCGTCAGCATGGTTGCGGCGCGTGTGCTGGTTCGCAGGCGATTGGGAGCCGGGAGTTGAGCGCGTGGTTCAGTCCACCGCGCTCATGGACAACGTGCTCTTTCTGCGCAAGGGCGAGGTCTCGTTCTTCCTCTCGCTCGACTTTCCGTACAGCCGTATCGGCGCGGACGGCATCACCTACCCGCCGCACGAACATCTCGCGGCGGGCCAGCGATATGCCGCGCATGGTCTTACCGTCGGCGCGTGCCGCTTGTCGGGTCAGCGGGTCGGCAAGTTCGACCGGGCGGAGATCGAGGCGGTGAGCGCTTATGTCGAACGTCGTTTCCCGCCGCGCTTTGAAAAGCCGATGTTCCTGTCCGCTGGCATCGTCAACCGGATGACCGACGTCCGCGACGGCCGCATCTTCTATTCGATGGCCGATAACCCGACTCTCGCCTTGAATCCGGCCCTGGTTGAGGAAGACCTGCGTCTCTGCGCAAAGATCGGGATCGAGTATTACCAGGTGTTCGAGGGCGTGTTCGACTGGCCAGGCGAAGCAAAGACCGGCGCGACTATGCGGCGTTTGCAGAGAGAAGCCCGCCGGCTGGGCGTGCGCATGGGCGATTACGCCAATCCGCAAGGACTCTATTGTGGCCACTATAACTACGAACACCGCTCGCTGAACCGCCCGGAGTGGCTCATCGCCGGGGAAGATGGCAAACCGATCGGGCCGGAATGTCTCGGCTGTCCCGAGTATTCGAAGATGTTGCGCGAGCGGCTCGTCGCTCACAATCGCGAGTACGGGTTGGAGTTGGTCGTCCTCGACTTCCTCAACCTTCGCCCGTGTTACGCGAAGAACCATGGCCACGAGCCGGGCGACGTCTATCAACAGGTCCGCGCCCTTGTCGGGCTGATGGAGGAGTTGAACGCGCTCGACCCGGACTTCCTCAGTTGGTCCAATAGCGGCAACTGGCTCGAACTGATGCCCAAGCTCACCTGGTCCAACCCCAACGTCTATCTCACTGATCCCAGCCCCCGCGCCTACGCCTCGCATTTGAATGCCCTGCAGCACCTGGGCGATGGCCGCCGCGAACAGATGGTCAGCGTCCATGAATCCTATTTCATCCCCTACCGGGCGTTTTGCAATTGCGAGTACTATTTCATCCGACGCAGCCGGCTCTCCGATCCCAAGGTCTTTGAATACAGTTTCCTGCAAGGACTCGCCGTCACCCCGAACATCTGCCCGGCGGAGTTGCGCACGTTCCTGAACCGGATTCCCGGCCCGGAGGCCGAGCATGCCACCGCCTTCATGCGGCGCTGGCTGCAGTTTATTCGGGACCATTTCGACGTGTGGAAACACACCGCCCGCATTGGCGATCCGCCCGGCCTGGGCGCGGCGGAAGTTTACGCCCATATTGTCCGCGATCATGGCTTCCTGTGCCTTGTGAACCAAAACCCATTTCCCCGCGCGACAACTTTTGCGCTGGACGGTTCGATCGGCCTGGGCGCGGGGGAAGCCTTCGCCCTCACCGAAGTGTATCCTCGCCAGTGCCCGCTCGTGGAGCAGCCCCTTCCGGTAGCCCGACGCGGCGACCGCATCTCCTGTGTCCTTTCGCCACACAGCGTGCGAATCATCGAGGTCGAGCCCGCCCCCAAATCTAGGTTGCCGGCCGTGTTCGGATTGCCGGCCACCATCAAGCCGGCGAGCGGCGGATACCAGATTGCGTTGCGCGCGCCCCAAGGACAAAAAGTGGAGATCGGCCTGGTCTTGCCGACGGGGCGGGCCGTGGATCGGGTTGCCGCGCGCCAGACGCCGACCGTTCCGATGTACACCTTCCCCGCCGCCGCCCGCGTGTTGAGCCAGACCGGCAACCTCGCCCGCATTGAAGTCCAGTTCCCGCGCGAGCCCGCCCCGCGCGCGCTCACCCGCTGGCGCGTCAGCCCGGGTGACGTCGAGATGGAATTGCCGACGGCGGATCGGACCCGGTTCCTCGGCGCACTCGTGCATAATGCATTTACCGAGGATTACGAAGTCCAACTGGATGTGCGCACCACGAAGGCAAAGGCCGGAGACGTTCGGCTTCCCGCCCCCCCAACGGTCGCGACGCCGACCGCTCCAATGCCGGCCGGTGAACGACTGACCTACACCACCCGGTTCGTGCTGCCTTTTATCGAGGCGGATTGGGGTTGTGATCCCAGTTACGACAGCGACCCCCTTATCGAACTGGCGTTTGCCGACCCAAGCCAGGTCCATGAAATCGAAGCCCGCTTGAATGGTGTGCCCGTTGCCGTGCAGCGCTACCGGAATCCGAGGCTGCCAGCTTATGAGAGCTTTTTCATCGAGTTGTCCGGCAACGCCAGGCCCGGCCCCGTCGAGCTGACGCTGAGTGTTCGCTATTGAAAAGGCTCAACCACATAGCCATGACATCCCGCGCGCAGCGCTCAGTAACTGCGGACGTGCGAGCAGCAAATCGCGGCTATGAGCCGCCTTGCCCGCTTGCTCCGATTCCTACCCGTATCGTCGTGGCATTCCGGTCTAACCATTGATAAGTTCGCCGTATGAAGCACAAAGCACAGCCAGATACTGGAAGTGGCGTTCCTGAACGCCGATCGGCTTTCGGGCTTAATCGCCGGAGTTTCCTTTGGCTCGGCGCCACCGGTGTGGCTGCCGCGCGCTTTGGGGCAGCCGGCGCGGAACCTCGGCCCGGCACCGGCGGCAACCGGATGGCATCCGTGCCGGAAATTGCCCCCGTCGAGGTGCTGGTTTGCGGCGGCGGGCCGGCGGGGATTGCCGCGGCCCTGATGGCCGCGCGGCTGGGCCGCAAGACGTTGCTGGTGGAGCGCTACGGGCGGCTGGGTGGCATGGCGGTCCAGGCGCTGGTGGGCCCCCTGATGGGCGATGTGGAAAGCGCCTGGGTGGATGATATTCTCAAGCGCCTTGGCGGCCGCCGGGTTGATTACGAGTTCATTGATGTCAAGTATGCCGACCTGCTTCAGGAGGCTGGGGCCGAGGTGCTGCTGCACGCCTGGGTAACGGCGCCGCTGCTTGAGGGCAATCGCGTGGTTGGCGCTCAATTGCTGTCCAAGCAAGGGCTGCTCCAGGTCAAAGCGCGGGTGGTGGTGGATGCCACCGGCGATGGCGACGTTGCCTTTGGGGCGGGCGCAGGTTTTGATCAGGGACGGGAAGCCGGCCCGAACTGGTCCGCCGACGGCCTGGTTCAACCGATGACGATCATGTTCCGGGTTTCGGGTGTCAATCATGCCGAAACCATGGAAGCCCGCCGCCGGGGCCGAAAGGCGTTCCGTTTCCCCGATGGCCGCACCTGGAATCAAGTGACCAAGGCGGCCAATGAAAGCGGGGCCTTGCCCAAGACCGTCGGCATGGTGCGCACCTACACTTCTCTGCGGAACGACCAGCGCGTCATCAATGCCACCCAGGTGAATGGCGTGGATGGAACCAAAGTCCACGATTTAACCCGTGCGGAACTCGAAGGCCGTCGCCAGGTGATATCCATCCTCGACTTTCTAAGGAAAGAAGCCCCCGGCTACCAAAACGCCTATGTCTCCGGCATGCCGGCGGTGATCGGTGTGCGCGAAAGCCGGCGGATTCGCGGTCATGAACGCCTCACCGCCCGGCACGTGCTCGAAGGCATCCGAACGCCTAGTGCCGTCGTGCGAGGGGCCGCATTCCAAATTGATATCCACAATCCTGATGGCATCGGGCAGGCGCAGGGCGTTTCCAGCGTCCACCCGCTGGGGCATGATCCCAAGGGAAAACCCTACGACATCCCCTACGGTTGCCTGGTGCCTCAGAACGTTGAAGGCCTGCTCCTGGCTGGCCGGTGCATCAGCAGCAGTCATGAGGCCATGGCGTCCTGCCGCGTTCAGGTCATTGCCCTGGGGATTGGCGTGGCCGCCGGCACGGCAGCGGCCCAGGTGGTTCGACAGAACGTTGCCACCGGCCAGGTCGACCTGGCGCCCATCCAGAAGATCGTTTTCCAACCGCATGTCTAAACCAAAACAGTCAGGGCGCGCGAAGCGCTTGCCCTCCTGACCCTCCCCTTGGACTCCGATGCCCGGCGATGGTTCGGGGTTGATGGGCATGACGGCCAACTGCTTGCCGCCGCTGGAAAAGGCCACAGGCGACAAGGTATCCTCGATTGCCAATTGGATTGAGGGGCGATCAAGCTTGTCAACGCACCTTTATCCTAGCTACAAAACGGCCATGCCAGAGTTCCCGATCGCCCGCGGCTGAGCAGTAAGTTTCTGGGAGTCCGATGAGCAGACCCGCTCCAAAAGCCAACCCTGCAACAACGGGGGCCTCCGCCCCTGTCAAGGCTCGGCCGCGCTTCCCCCTGTGGCTGGTAGTCCTATTGCTGGCTTTAGTAACGATGGCCACCTACTGGCCGGTGATTTCTCATGACTTCGTCAACTACGATGATCCGGACTATGTCGCTGACAATCCGCACGTTCAGGCCGGTTTGAACTGGGAGGGGCTGAAGTGGGCTTTCCTGAACCCCGTGTCCTGCAACTGGCATCCCCTGACAGTGCTGTCGCACATGTTGGACTGCCAGCTATTTGGTTTGAAGCCCTGGGGACATCACCTGACCAACGTGCTGCTGCACACCCTCAATACGCTGCTGGTTCTCGTGTTGCTGAGGCAAACGACCGGCGCCGCGTGGCGGAGTCTGTTTGTGGCTTCGCTGTTCGCAGTTCACCCGCTGCGCGTCGAATCGGTCGCGTGGGTGGCAGAACGCAAGGATTTGCTCAGCGGCTGCTTCGGGCTGCTGGCGCTGATATTTTACGCCCGCTACGCGCTGGGGCGGTTGACAGCCAAAGATCAGGAATCCGGAGGCCGGGGGCGGGAATCAGAATCCAACCGCACGCAACACGTAACACGCCTCCACCTTCCATCTTCCCTCTGCTACCTTCTCTCCTTCTGCTGCTTCGCTCTCGGCCTGATGAGCAAGCCGATGCTGGTGACGTGGCCTTTTGTCCTGTTGCTGCTGGACTACTGGCCGCTGCGTCGCTTTGAACTGTCAACCCGCAACTCTCAACTTTCTACCCTGCGGCGCTTGGTGCTGGAGAAAATCCCGTTTCTCGCCCTCGCGGCGGCGACCAGCGTCGTGACTTTGGTGATGCAGAAGCACGCCGGCGCTTTGGCGTCGAGCGAAAGCCTGCCCCTCGGCGCGCGCAGCGGCAACGCCCTGATTGCCTACTGCCGCTATCTGGGGAAGCTGTTCTGCCCAACCGAACTGGCGGTTTTCTATCCGCACCCCGGGCAGTGGCCGCTGGCGCAGGTGTTGTTGGCGGGCGGGTTGATTGTGGGCATTTCGGTGCTGTTTTGGGTGCGGCGGCGGCGCTATCCCTTCTTGCTGGTGGGGTGGCTGTGGTTTGTCGGGACGCTGGTGCCCGTGATCGGGTTGGTGCAAGTGGGCGGCCAGGCCATGGCGGATCGGTATACCTATATTCCATCGCTGGGAGCGCTGGTCCTCATCGTCTGGGGCACGTACGAACTGGCCCGACGCTGGCATTATGGTGTGGTTGGATTGTCGGTGGCGGGTTGCGCAGCGATCGTCCTCTGCCTGGCGTTGACGCGACAACAGCTCGGGCATTGGAAGAACACGGAGGCTCTTTTTCGGCATGCGCTCCAAGTCACGGAGAACAATTGCCTCGCCCACAACATCCTCGGCGCCACCCTCGCCGCGAGAGGCCAAGTTGACGAGGCAATCCGCCAATGCCAGGAAGCCCTCCGCCTGAAACCGGATTACGCCGAGGCCCACTACAACCTTGGCACCGCCCTCGGCATGAACGGCCAGGAGGATGAGGCGATCCGCCAATTCCAGGAAACCATCCGCCTGCAACCGGATCACGCGGAAGCCCACTATAACCTCGGCGTCGCCCTCGGCAAGAAAGGCCAAATTGACCAGGCGATGCGCCAATACCAGGAAACCGTCCGCCTGCAACCGGGTAACGCCGCAGCGCACTACAACCTCGGCAACGCCCTCTTCCGCAAAGGCCGCACCGGCGAGGCCATCGGCCATTACCGGGAGGCTTTGCGACTCAAGCCTGACTACGCCGACGCTCGCACCAACCTGGAGGCCGCGCTCGCCACCAAGGCCGATTCTCCGCAATTGCCAGACACCTCCACCAACCGCTGAGTGAATCTTCAAGTCCCCCCTGCCTTGATTCTCGCACTGCTTGCCGGGGAAGACTGTTTCGGTGGCAGTGAATTCCTTGGCCAGGCGGCGTGCCGCCTCTCCTTGGGGCAGGTCTTGCTATTCGTTCAACCCGGCTTTACGGGCAACGCCGCTGGAAGGCGGCTCGCCACCCCATTTGCACCACGGTGCGCGGATTGCGATGGATGGTCTTCTGGCGCCGGACTTGGCCATACCGGCTCGCGTAAGTGACAGTTTGCCCGAGGGAGCCGCTTTGGGGTATATCGCGAATCACCATGGCTCCACGCCATACCAATCCTCAGGCTCGGCTTCAAGCCCGAGAATAGCCAAACGATGACTGGGTCAAACGCCTGCTGCCACACGCCAATCGGTCCTCAGACACACAATAACCCCTCCTAAACCCCTCGTATACCCCTCGTATATAAAATACGAGGGGTATACGAGGGGTTTAGGAGGGGTATACGAGGGGCTAAGGATGGAATACTTGGCGGTCCACCTTGGCTGGCGAGGGTTGAGAGCTGAGGGCTATACGCCGTGCCTCGGTTGGGCGTCCGCGCGAGCCTAAATATCCTGTGGGTGTGGGAAGGGGCCGAAGTCAGGGCTCGCGAGGAAGCTCGCCTTCCCAAACAGCCATTTTCAAACAGGCTCTAAGGGCTATTACTGTCTCAAATATGGGCAGAAACACCTTTTGCAAGCCGGAGGCATCTGGCTTGGACATGCGAAACGGGTGGGGTATCCGTGCGTCTCAGTGCTCAGCGCCAGCCTTCAGGAGAACCACACAAATCTGATTGGCTTCGTGGCCGCCACTTGCCTTTCGTCGCAGAAAGGCAATCTTGCCGCCATCGGGCGAAAACACGCATGCTTCCGGGCGTGGAGCGGTTTCATCGGACGTCCGCTCCGTCAGGCGACGGCTTTCACCGGTCGCCGCATCGGTGAGGAAGACGCTGTTGTCCATTACCTGCGCGAGGCTGCGGCCATCCGGACTCCAGGTAAACGCGGACGCGACGGGCCACGGGTTGTGCGTGAGCTGCGCGGGCTGGCCGCCGTTGGGGGAGACCGTCCAAAGCTGCGCCAGGCCGGCGTCGTCTTTCATCAGGAACGCGATGCGCGAGCCGTCGGGAGAGCTGCGCAGCCAGTGGCGCGGGCCCTGGACGCCGGGAAACATGCGCTGCGCCGTGAACGTGAGCCGCCGCTGCGCCACGCCTTTAGGCGGGCACGGGCGTTGATCCCTTGTCCCGGCGAGCGGCCCGTCGCCGGCCTGCGTCAAATCGTCCGGCAGGTCGGCAATGAACACTTCCGTATTGGTTTCGCCTTTCGCCGTGACGACGCTGCCTTGAAAGGCCAATGCCCGCCGCTGCCGCGTGCCGTCCGCGCGAACGTAGCCGTTCGTGCCAACCCAGGTCTCCTCGCAGGCCCGCTTGATCTCGTCCGAGCCGGGCCGGGGGTTGGCCGTCGTGCGGGAGACGATTACGGTAAAGAACCCGCCATCGTGATTGCGGGGGTTGTCCTTGCGCACGCGAACCGGATGGCCCGGCAGACTCACGCCAATGTCGCGGAGGTCGCTCTCCACCAGCGCGTCGTTGTAGGTGAAGCTGACCCACTCGCCCGCCGCATCCCAGACGTGGACATGGGAGCCGCCGCGCAACGCGCCGGGCGTGAACGGCGGCGTGAGGTCGCGCGCATCGAGATTCACCGCGACCCCGGGCTTCGCCCAATCCACCATCACGCCCTGGCGATGGCTGGGGCCGTATGGCCAGTCGGCCGTCGGATTCTCCGGGCCGAGAATGAACACCACCCTCCAGTCGCGGGGATGCCACATCACCACGCCGCAGTGCGCGCCATTCTTTGACTCGTAAAGGGTCTTGATTTCGCCCGTGCGCAGGCTGACGGCTTTGATGGTGTTGCCGTCAAACACGGATCCCGCCGCGTCGGAGCGCGTGTCATAGACGATCCACTCGCTGTCGGGCGACCATACCCGCGTGTTGGAGAGGAGGCGTCCGCCGGGACCCGAGGTGATTTGCTGTTCGACTGGCATTGGCGGTTCAGCCGCACACGACATGATCAGGCCGGCAGCCAGCAAGAGCGGGGCCGCGGTTCGCGCGAGCACCGGAGTTGGCGGCACGCGCAGGCCCGCGCCATATGGCATCAACGACCGGCGTTCGGCGGCAAGCAGCTTCAATTGGCACACAATTCACCTGCAATCAGGCCCCATTGCTCAGAACTTTTCCCACCTGGGCCCGGATCTCCTGCAAACGGGTGGCAAGCAGTTCGCGCTCGCCATTGGCGAACCGGTGAAACGGCTCGGCGATGAAGTCGTCGCAGACGCCTAGACACGCGAGCGTGCATTTGATGCCGTTGATGATCGCAGAGGGGTAGGGGCTGACGCAATACAGGGAATCGCTGACGTGTTGGATCTGGCGTTGCAGTTCCCGGGCCCGCTCCAGGTTCCCCGCGCGATGGGCCGCGACCAGGTGGACATAAAGCTCTGGGAAGAGGTTCGCGCCGCCGCTGACGCCGCCGTGGCCGCCGAGTTGCAGCGAATCAAACAGCTTCTCCTCCGGGCCGATCAATAGAGACCAGTCGGGACGCTGCTGGAGCAACGCCGCGGTGTGCTGGAAGTAATTCATATCCCCCGAGCTGTCCTTGAGGCCGATGATGCGCGGCTCGTCCATTGCGCGGCGAACCGTGTCGAGTTCGTAGCTCACCTTCGTGAGCTGCGGCATGTTGTAGAGAAACACGGGCAACGGCAATTCGGGCACGAGATGGGCCAGATAGCCCTGCAGCTCGGGCTGGGCCTCGGGCAGGTAATACGGTGGCGCGACCACGAGCGCGGCGGCGCCGGATTCCGCCGCGGTGCGAGCGATGCTCACCGATTCGACAAAGGCCGTGTCGGTGATGCCGACGAGCACCGGCACCCGGCGGTTGACCTGCCGGCACACCCGCTCAATCAGCTCCCGCCGCAGCCGATAGCTCAGGCTTGGGCCTTCGCCGGTCGTGCCGAGTATAAACAATCCGCTCACGCCGCCGGTCAGGATGCGCTCCAGCAGCCGTTCCAGGCCGGCGACATCGAGTTCATCGCGGCCGCGCAGCGGTGTGATCATCGGAGGGATAATGCCTGTGAGAGGTAACTTCATTTCAAAATCATTCAACGTTTTCAGCTTTCGGCTTCACCAATAAGATCAGCGCCGCGCTCAGCAGGGCTACCGCCGCGGCGGCCACGAACGCGATCGAAAAGGTGATGCCGCGATCGCGCATCCAGCCCAGGGCGACCGTGGCGCCGGCGCCCACGCTGATGCTGACCATGTTCATGAAGCCGTAGCCGGTGGCGCGATGTTCGGGGCGCGCAATCTGGCACAGAATCGGCATGTTATTGCAGTCGAAGAATCCCCAGCCCAGGCCGAACAGGAGCATGAAGGCGATGGCCGCCCCCAGGCTCCACGCGTAGCCGAGCCCTAGCAACGCCGGCACCAGCAGCAGCACCCCGAGCGCGCTGGTGTAAATCAGCCCGCGGACCGTCGCGCGCCGCCACCAGTCGGCCACCACCCCCCCGAGCAGCACGCCGCCCAGTGAGGCCAGTTGGATGTAGCCGGTGGCGGACATTCCCGCCGGCCCCTGCTTGAGATTGAACCGGTCCGCCAGAAACGTCGGCAGCCAGTTCTTCGCTATCCAGCCCGCGATGGCTGGCAGCGTGAAGTAAACCACGAGAATCCAAAATGCCGGCTGGGTCCAGAGCGCGCGCAGGGTTTCGGTGACCGTCACGCTCCGCTTCGGTTCGGATAAGTCCTGCGGTTCGGCATCGCGCAACGTCAGCATCAGCACAATGGCGTAAAGCACCCCCGCTCCGCCAAACCAAGTGAAGCAATTCCGCCACGAGCTCTGGTCGGCGATGTAGCCGCCGATGCCGCCCAACGCAAGGCCAACGTAGATGCCCGTCTGATGAATGCCAATGGCTTTGGCGCGGGTGCGGCCGGTGTGGAAATCCGCAATGAGCGCCAATGCCGCCGGAATGTAGAACGCTTCGCTGATGCCCATCGCCGCCCGGCAAGCGAGCATCTGCCCGTAGGTCGTCGCATGGCCGGTCAGCCACGTGATCAGCGACCAGATCCCCAGGCTCCCGATGACCGTCCAGCGGCGGTTGAACCGGTCGGCGATGTAACCGCCCACGGGACTCAGAAACGCATACACCCACATGAAGACCGCCATCAGGATCCCGAACTGCTCATCGTTGGCGATGCTGGGAATGTCGGCGCGGATCGAGGCGCGCACGGTGGCAACCATCTGCCGATCGAGGTAGTTCAACATTGCCACCGGCCACAGCAGCGCCAGCACGATCCAGGCGTAGGTTGAACAGCTCTTGGTAATGCGGTCCATGAATCGCTCCGGTGTCTATTGGGCAGCCCCGCTGGCCAGGTCCGGCGGCGAGTCCGCCAGGGTGAGGGTGCGGAAATGCTTGAGGCGGTGAAAGGTAATGTGGTTGGCGTCGTGATAGTTGAGGCCGTCCCACGACGTGCGGCACACCGCGATGATGTCATCGCCGTCGAACTGCCAGTCGGGGTATTGAAAGCCCACCCGCGAGCCGGCTTTCACCACCACGGAGCCTTCGGCGTAGCGCAGGAGCCAGTAGTGCTCCTGCCAGTCGCGCAGATCGGCCGACGACGTCAGGGCAATCACGTTGCGCTGGTGATGCGGGCTGTGCTCCCAATCGTTCCCCGACTGGCGGTTGGTGATCTTGTTGACCACGCTCCAGTAGCGTCGCGACACCGGATCGAAGCGGATCGTGAACTTCGATTCGCTGCCAATGAAATGGATAAACCCGCGGGCGGGCTCGAAGCGCGCCTGGCGGCCATCCGGCGAGATCTCCAACATCGCGGCTACCTCAAAGCGCGGGATGTCCCGCGCCGCCCCGGGCAATGCCAGGCCTGTGCCCGCCGCGGGATGCGATTCCACCCGCAAGATATCCACCAGGGCTCCGGACGGGGTCACGACCGCGTTGCCCTCGAGCCAGGACGGGGTGCGGACGTTGAGCCACTCCGGCTGGCACGCAATCGCGCTGCTGCGGGTCCAGCTTGCCGCGTTCAGCAGGTCGGCGTCGGCGGGCGCGGAGAGCATGAACGCGCGGAATATCCGGGCGTTGCCCATCGGCGCGAATTCCTCAAACGCGCGCCACACTCGCCCCCCGTGAACGATGACCGGCGTCGGACCGCAATGAAACTTGCCATCGGTGGCCAGCACCCCGGATTTTCCATCGGCCGGCGTGGTCCACGTACGGCCGCCGTCGCTCGAGCGGCGGAGCTGGATATGGCCGCCTTTCGTGGATACGCCCATCAGCCAGAGCGCGTCCCGGTGCGTGAAGAGCGTGGACCAGTGCTGGGCGGTCAGCTCCGCAAGCTGCGTCCAGGACTGGCCGCGGTCGCTCGAGGCACAGATCACCGTGTGGCCGGCGCGGGGATTCTTCCCGCCGATGTCGTAGCTGGCGGCGTACGCGCCCCCGGGCAAAATTGCGAGGCTGGGCGAACCGAGGAATACCGTGCTGGAGTTCGAGCTGGCGGCAATCACGGTGCCGGGCACGCTCCCGAGCGGCGCGGCGGCTTGAACCATGCCTCCCGCCAGAGCGGCGGCGAGCAGGACTATTCCCAGCCTGCGGGCCTGGAGGGCCGGGGCTCCCAAGGGCGGCAAGCAAATTGTATTTGAATAAAACTGCTTCATAAGTGCGCGCCGCCCCATGGCAGGGCGGCGCGGCAAGAAGAAGATCGATGACCTTCGCCGGAGCGTCAACCTAGGGCGAACCCAAAGCTGATGTTCGCTCCTTCAGCCAGTTGCTACTGGCGCAGGCGGAAGAACACCGCGGGATTGTCGAGGCTGATGGGGATATCAATCGAGGTGACCAAATCGGTTCCCGGGATGTCCGTTCCGGCCCAGGTGGTGGTGAGGCCGGTGCTCAGCGAGTTGGTTTGCGCCTGCAATGTCCAGCCGAGGTAAAGGGGCGACCACGACACAGTGATCACTCCATTGTTCGCGGAGCAGGTCAGGATCGGTTGAATGCGAACCTGAAGGGCGGTGGCATTGCCGGCTTCGCCATCCAGATCCAGGAGGCGATATCCCCAGCCTTCTGCAATGGAAGCCGGGGTCAGGAGGGCCGTGGGCGGCACAGCGGTCAGGAGAGTCAGGTTGGTGAAACCGATGCCCCCGGCCGCCGTAATCAAAGTGACCCAGTTGGTCGTATCCGCCAGGCCGGTTACATCAATTAACGCATCCGTTGTAAAGATGGCCGAGCCGTCGCCGGATGGCTTGCCGCCTTCAAGCACAATGCCCTTGCCGTCTGTGCCAAAGCTGTTGTCGGCGCTCTGGAATGTCAAGGTTGCGGTGTTCACCGACATGAAGCCGCTTGTGACACTGGAGTTGCCGTTATCGTTCCAGGTGAAATCGCCGTTGTTCACCTTGAGGCCGACCATGGACGGCGGGTCAAAGGTCTTCTCGCATGGCAAATTGATAACGCTGTCGCCTTGAAGCACAACATGACCCAGACCGGCCAGGTCCGCGTCCGCCCTTTTCTCGCCAATCGTCATTCGGTCCATGTTGACTTCCCCGCCATTGATGTAGAGATAGCCCACCCCATAGTAGGGGCTGTTGCCGGTGGCGTTGTTTCGGCCGACGGTCATGTAGCCCGTGTCGTTCGCTATCGCACCACGAGAGAGCTTCCCGCTCGTGATGGTCATTTTGCCCCCACCCTCTGTGGAATCAACCCTGGTGTCGCCAACGATTACTGATCTGAAATAGGCCGTGTTGCCGCTGCCGCAATCCAGTTCAAAATTCCCCTCGTAAAGATACCCGCCCACCACCAGGGCATCATTCGCCGTCGCCGCAACACCTCCCCATACCGTGCTGAGCTTGCACAGATTAGTGCTGTAAGGGTAAGTCGTGCGAATCCCGCCCACCCGCAGCGAGTCCGAAGATGTCGAGAACGCCCCGCTCCAGTAAGTCGTCACCGTGAAATCAGAACTGCCTGCCGCATCGGACTTCCAATTCAGGTTGGCACCAAATGACGTGCCGGCTGCGAGGGCCAGCGATAATACTGCTGCACATTTCTTCATATTCTCTAGTTAGTTTTAGTTGCGTTGCTAGCGGCTGGACGCTGATTGTGGCGGCAGCCACCCGGTTCATTCGCGCCAAGATCGCAGCCGATCCCAGAGTTGTCTTGCGATATAGTCCATGATACAATTTTGAACATGCCGCTCACGAACGTCCCGGAGCAAATCCCTGGCGCGAGCATCGGTTTGCCGCTGCTCGCGTATGTCGGCCTGGTGACCATTCACCGCGCCAGCCACATCTCCTGGCATTCGCATGCGAGCTGTGAGCTGCTGTTCCTGCTGGAAGGCGCCACGGCCTACGAATTCAAGCGGCGCCCGGCCGTCGAATTGCATGGCGGCCATTTCCTCGTGGTCCCGCCCCGGGCGGAGCATCGGGGCGCTCACGGCGTGCGGGCGCCGGCGACGATTTGCGGCCTGGCGCTCAACCCCGGTCACCGGCATGCCGCCCAAGGCACCCCGTTTACCGGCCTGGACCTGGCCCGGATCCAGTCCTTGCTTCAAAGGTCCGCTTTCACCATGCGTTCGGTCAGCCCGGCCTTGCGCTCGATGCTCCGCTGGCTGAAGGAGGAAATCGCAGCGTATTGGCAGGAGCCGCGCCGACCGGACGCGGACGCGGCCCTGCGCGCGCTGGTCTGCGCCGTAGTGCTGGAGGCCTCGCGCCAGATGTCGGTCCGGCCCGGGGGGCCCAAGGAGATCGTCGCCGCCGGGGTTGAGTACCTGCGCCAGCATTGTGCGGAGCCGGTCCGCATCCCTGACCTGGTGCGGCATCTCGGCTTCAGCCGCGCGCGCGTATTCCAGTTGTTCAAGTCGGAACTGGGGCTCACGCCGAACGACTGCCTGCAGCGAATGCGCATCGAGAAGGCCATGGAGCTGCTGAAGAATCCGCAGCTTACAATTACAGAGGTCGCCCTGGCCGCGGGCTTCAACTCCGGCCAGTATTTCAGCACCGTCTTTCGTCGCTACACCGGGGATCCTCCCAACAGCCGTCGGGATTCCGACTGAGCCTTCACCGGCGGCGCCTCTTTCCTGTGGCTGATATGGCGCCGGCGATGAATGGGCAGTCAGGGCTGGCGCTCCCCCGGCAGCGGGGGCCGGCCCGGCGGGGCTGCTTGTCCGTACTCTTCCCGAACCCGCTTACGTAGTCTCTCGGGTTGTCTTGGCATCGGCATGGAGGGATGCTGGATTCACTGTAAGAACTGGTGGCAATTGACGGCTTCCGTGAAGAGATTCAGCGATCATGGCGTGGGTGACCTCGGTGCGAGGGTGGGCAACAGGAAGGCTCCTTCCCTGAACGGAGAACCTCGCCCCGGAGGGAGCATGATGAAATCCCCAGGCGCAAAGGAGCGCGCGGGGGAGAATGGAATTAGAGCTCTTATCTCGGAATCCAACGCAGTATGAAGAGATTCCTCAAGAGCCTGTTTGCCCTGCTGCTGGTATTGCCAACGGCGGCACCTGCTTGTTTCACCTACACGACCAATAACGGCACGATTACCATCACCGGATACACCGGTCCCGGCGGTGACGTGCGCATCCCCGGCACGACCAATGGATTGCCGGTCACGAGCATTGGGCTCTGGGCGTTCGCTTACTGTTCCAGCGTGACCAATGTCACGATTCCGAGCAGCGTCACCAGCATCGGGGCGAGGGCATTCTATGCCTGCAGCAGTCTGGCCACCTTGACGGTTGATGCACATAATCCCGTCTATAGCAGTGCGGCTGGAGTCTTGTTCAAGAACAGCCAGACCACGTTGGTTCAATACCCAATGGCCAAGCTTGGAGGCTACACAATTCCCAGCAGCGTCACCAGCATCGGGGACAACGCATTCTCTGCGTGCGGCTATCTGACCAACGTTACGATTGGCAGCAACGTCACGAGCATCGGGAGCTATGCGTTCTACGCTTGCGGCAACCTGGCCAGCGTCACGCTTCGCGAGGGCGTCACGGGCATCGGGCGGGGCGCGTTCCATTCGTGCGGCCTCACCAGCATCACGATCCCTGGCAGCGCTACCAGCATTGGGGACATTGCGTTCGAAGGTTGTATCGGCCTGACCAATGTTGCAATTCCCAACAGCGTTACCAACATAGGGTACTACGCATTCTGTTATTGCACGAGCCTGCCCCACATCACCATTCCCGATAGTGTCGCCAGCATTGGGGTGCATGCATTCGATTCCTGCTGCAGCCTGACCAATGTCACGCTGGGCACCAACGTCACCACTATCAGTGACAATGCGTTTGCCAACTGCACCAGCCTGGCCGGGGTCTATTTCCAAGGCAGCGCCCCAGCCGGTGTTGGCACCGGTGCCTTTCTGGCCGCCGACAAGGCAACTGTCTATTACTCGCCGGGAGCCGCGGGCTGGGGGCCGACCTTGGGCGGTCGTCCCACCGCACTCTGGCTGCGGCTGCTCCCCCATCCCGTGATCCTGGGCTGCGGCCCCGGCTTTGGCGTTCCAACCAACCGGTTCGGTTTCAGCATCTTTTGGGCGACGAACGCCTCGGTGGCGGTGGAGGCCTGTGCCGACCTTGCCAATCCAACCTGGCTTGCCGTGAGCACGAACACGCTTGCCGACGGTTGGTTCCATTTCAGCGATCCGGCCTGGACAAACCATACCGCCCGCTTTTACCGCTTGCGCTCGCCGTGACGCGTCCTGCCCGGACCGTGGCAACCCGTTCGGCGGCAGTGGCGACGCGCCCTCCGCCACCTGCCCGGGCAAATCAGCCTTCCCTGGGAGGGCGCTTTCGGGTCTAATCCGCCTCTATGAACGCTCTGGAAACAACAACGCTCTCCATTTCCCTCGGCGCGCCCATCCTTCTGGGCCTCGCGCTGTTTCTGGTTACGGGGCAAGCTGGGGGGGCTGAGTCGCTCGCCGCTGTTTCCGCCGCCATGCAGGAGTGCCTCGCCCGGCAGGAGGTGGCCGGGGGAGTGACGTTGATCGCGACGCGCGACAAGGTGCTGCATCTCGAAGCCGCCGGCCTGGCGGATATCGCCGCCCAGGCTCCGATGCGGACCAACGCTATCTTTTGGATTGCCTCAATGACCAAGCCGGTCACCGCGACAGCAGTGCTGATGCTGCAGGAGGAGGGCAAGCTGTCGGTGGACGATCCGGTGGCCAAGTATCTGCCCGAGCTGAGTGGGCTGAAGACTGCCGGGGGCAAACCCGCAAAGCTTACCCTGAGACACCTGTTGACTCATACCTCAGGCATGCCCGAAGCCACGCCGGAGCAATACCAGGCGGCCCGCTCGCTGACCGATGTGATTCCCTTCTATGCAGGAAAACCGCTGAAGTTCGAGCCGGGAACCAAGTGGCAATATTGCCAGTCCGGCATCAATTCGCTGGGGCGCATCCTCGAGATCGTTTCCGGTCAATCCTTCCCCGTTTTCCTTCAGCAGCGCCTGTTTGGTCCGCTGGGCATGAAGGACACCACGTTCTATCTCCGTGCGGAGCAACTTTCCAGCCTGGCCAAGACCTATCGGCGCACGGAAACCGCTCTGGAGGAAGCGCCCATTGACTTTTTGCATGGGCGCCCGCCCACAGATCAGGACCGTTACCCCGCGCCCAATGCCGGGTTGTTCTCCACTGCCCTGGATTACGCCAGGTTCTGCCGGATGATCCTCAATCAGGGCGCGCTCGATGGGCGGCGGTATTTGAAGCCGGAGTCCGTGAAACTGATGACCAGCATCCAAACCGGCGACCTCAAGACAGGCTTCACAGACGGCAACGGCTGGGGTCTGGGCTGGTGTGTCGTACGCCAGCCCCAGGGCGTCACCGCCATGTTGTCGGCCGGCACCTGCGGCCATGGCGGCGCTTTCGGCACCCAGGCATGGATTGATCCCGTGCAGGAAGTCATTTACGTCCTGATGGTCCAGCGCTCGAACTTCCCGAATGCGGACGCCTCCGAAGTGCGCCGCGCATTTCAGGCTGCCGCCGCGCGCGCGTTGGGGTTCGGGGCTGAGCGCTGATTTGTCATGATAGTAGAACCCCGCCAGAAACTCTTCGGCCGCGCCTGGGTCTTTGTCTTGGTGGCCGGCATCCTTCTGCAAACCTGCAGCCAGGCTGAAGAGTATTTCCTGTTCACCTCCTTCCGGGGCAATGGCGAAGACGGCCTGCACCTGGCTTGGAGCACCAATGGTTATGACTGGCAGGCATTGAATGAAGATCGCTCATTCCTGAAGCCGCAGGTGAGTGCCTCCAAAATCATGCGCGATCCCTGCCTGGCAGCAGGGCCGGACGAAACGTTCCATTTGGTCTGGACGAGCGGTTGGACTGCGGAGAAGGGCAAGATTATCGGCCACGCCTGCTCGAAGGATCTTATCACCTGGTCGGAGCAGCAGGCCATTCCGTTAATGGGCAACGAGCCGCGCGCGCGCAACATCTGGGCCCCGGAAATCTTCTACGACGCGGCTCGGCGCCGCTGGCTGCTGTTTTGGTCCAGCACCATTCCGGGCAGGTTCCCGGCGACTGATAACACTGGTGACGACGGCTATAACCACCGCTTCTACTACACCACAACCGCGGACTTTCAGACGTTTGCGGAGTCGCGGTTGCTCTACGACCCCGGGTTCAATGCCATTGACGCCACCCTCTTCAAGGCCGACGACGAGTTCTACCTCTTCTTCAAGGATGAACGGAAGCAGCCGCTGAAGAAGAACCTGCGTTATGCGATGGCTGATCGGCCGGAAGGCCCGTTTGGCGAGCCCAGCGCCCCGTTCACTGGGGATTGGGTGGAAGGTCCCTCGGCGATCAAGATTAAGGATGAATACTTCGTCTACTTCGACCACTACGCGCAGCCCCATTACTACGGCGCCGTCCGTTCAAAGGACCTGCGGCACTGGGAAGACTGCTCCAAGCTTATGTCGTTCCCCAAGGGGCATCGGCACGGAACCGTCGTGAAAGTATCCAGTCAGGTCGCCCGGCGGCTGCTGGCGCTGCAATGACAGCAACTGTGCCAGTGCGGGGTTAGCGGGCGGGCGGCAGTTGCTCGGTTTTCCTGGCCTCCCTTTCCTTGATCTCACGCCGTTTGGTTTCGAGCCAGCGGCGGTCGCGGCGCTGCTCGCGCTTTTCCCGCAGGCCGGTCCAGTAGAGATAGGCCACCAGGCCAAGCACCAACACTGCGAGAGCTTTGATGGCAAAGAAGTCGGCCAGACAAACTGGAATTAGCGCATGCATGCCTGAAAGGGACTATGCGGCTGTCTTGGAGAAAGGGCAAGGGGTTTGCCGAGATTGGCCGGAGGTTGCTCGTGCCGCCTGGCCGCCCCAAGGCCGCAACCGGTTGCTGCGCTGCCTGTTCCTTCCTTGACGCGGTGGCTCCGAGCCGCAACCTTTTCGACTGGTGTCAGACAACGCAGAGCCGGCGAACCCTTCCTTAAAGCAAGAGCACAACGGAATGGCGCTTTCACCTTCAGGACAGGCTGCATCCCGGCGAGGCGGCGCGGCCGGTTTCCTCAGGAGTGCGCTTCCCTTCTTCGCCGCGGGCTTGCTGATGCTCACCTTCCTGACGTTCCCGCCCTGTTCCGAGCCGGACGAAGAGCGCGCTTACCGGGCCGATCCTTCCCAAACCGCCGTCCTGTTCTATGCGCAGCAGCATGGGCTGCAGTTCGGCAAAGACATCGCCTACACCTATGGCCCGCTAGGTTTCCTGCTTCAGGATTATTTCTATCCCTGGGCGGCGGAACTGCGCATGGCCGTGGAGTTGGCGTTGTGTTTCACCGTCGCCTTGGGGATTTGCCTCGTGGCGCGGCGGCTGAAGTGGGGGTGGCGGTGCCTCCTGCTGGCGGGGTTCGCATGGGGCGCCGCGAATATCTACCCGGCGGACATTCACCCGCGATGCGACCTGTTCATCAATGTGGGCTTCTTGTGCTGGGGGTTGCTGTGCTTCGTGGAGTCCGGACGCCGCCTGGTGTGGTCGGTGGCGGTCTTTGCCGCGCTGGCCGCGTTCTGCGCTTTGGCAAAGGTTTCCTATCTCTTCCTTGCTGCCGGATCTGTGCCGCTCCTGGTCGGCGCCTTGCTGGTCGGCGGCAATCGGCGCCTGGCGCTGAGCCTGGCGGCGGGGTGTCCCGGCGGTTTTCTGCTGGGATGGATTCTGACCGGGCAGAGCCTGGCGCATCTCGGTCCCTTCCTGGCAAACGCGGTCGCCATGGTGCGGGCCTACAATGCCGCCCTCGGGTTTGAGCCGCTGCAAATGGCCCGGGACCGCGGATTGCTCCTGGCCCCGCTGTTTCTGGTGCTTCTGCTTCTCAAGACCCGAACGGCTTTCGGCGGCTCGGATCAGCGAGCGTGGGTGCGGCGCGGCTTGCTGCTGGCCTGGCTGTTGTTGCTTGCCTTCACCGTCTGGAAACATGGATTCGTCCGCGCCTATGCCGGTTACCTGACCATGTGCTTCATCTACCTGGCCGTGCTGGCGGCGGCGCTGGAAATCTTCGCCGCCGAGAAACCGTGGCGCCGACGCTGGGAGGCTCTCCTGAGCGGCGCCTGCTGGCTGCTGCCACTGGTCACGGCGCAAGCTCTCGCGTTCCCGAGTTTCCCCGGCTCCGTCGTTGCGATCGCGCACTCTTTCGGCGCCAACTTGCGGCAATTGCTGCAGCCGGGCGACTACCTGCGCAGCGCCAATCGGGCCTTCGAGGACAACCGCCGCGGAGCGCAATTGCCCAGGTTCCGTGAAATCATCGGCGGCGGGAGCGTGGACGTCTTTGGCTATCGCCAGGCCTTTGCCATCCTCAACGATCTCCATTACCGCCCCCGCCCGAACTTCCAAAGCTACGGCGCCTGCAACGCCTACATGATGCGATTGAATGAGCAATTCTATCTTTCCGGCGCCGCGCCCGATTATGTGCTGTTCGAGCTGCTGCCCCTGGATCGCAAATGGCCGGCGCTGGAGGACGGGTATGTGCTGCGCCACCTGTTGATCAACTATGAGCCGGTTGCCGCCGAGCAGAACTTCATCCTGTTCAAGGCCAAATCCGCCGAGGCGCCACGACTGACGCTGCTCAAAGAAGGCGCGGTCCGTCCCGGCGAGGCTATTGTTCTGAGCGACTACGGCGATGCGAACCTGTGGCTGGAGATTGATTTGAAACCCTCGTTCCTTGGCCGCGTCCGGCAGTTTCTCGCCCGCCCGGCGACCGTGCGCCTGGCGGCGTGGCGCGAACCGCGCCAGGGACTGATTCTGCGGAAGCGTGCTCCGGCCTCCATGCTGTCAGCGGGCTTCCTGGCCAGTCCTTTGCTCCAGCGCAACGAGGATGTGTCGGAGCTGTATGGCGCGAACCCGGCCACCAGGCCCCGTTCCTATTCCGTCGAACTGCTCCCCGGGGACGAGCGGTTATGGCAGGCGTCCGTCGGGGTCCGCATCTACCGAATCGAGAATCCTCTCGGTCGGCGGGCATCAGAACCCCGGGCCGGTTCAGTCACCGCCAGCCTGCTGCCTTCAAACCTTTAGGCGGAACACGATAGGGCAAGGCCCAAACCCGCCGCGCAGGGGGCGTAGCTTGGCACTCCCACCCTATCCTGTCCGGGAAATCCGTGAATTCCTTTAGCATTGGCCGGCCCGGGCGGTCAAAAATGCCTGCTCAGGCCCGGGTCATACCCCCTCTCCGCTGGCTCACCTCACCGTATCCTCACCGTCACCTCACCGTTGAACCTCTGCAAACTTTGCAGAGGTTCAACGGTGAGGATACGGTGAGGATACGGCGGGGCTACGGTGGGGGTGGGGTGGAGAAGCGCGGCGCGGAGGGCGCATCCGCACAGAGCCACCGTTTGTGCGTTGCGGATCTTGGTTTCTCGACATATCTGAGGAACCGAACACCCTCCATTAGGGTGGCAGTGTCAGGGGGAGCCCCCTTGCGAGGGCTGCGGTGTCCTCCAGTTGACATTTGGCGGCAGGGTGCGAGGTTGTATTAGGGTTAGTTGTGGGACACGATTAGTTTTTTCGTAGGGGCGCAGTCTTGAGCGGCTGCGCCTTTTGTGTGAGCGGGCGGCCCGGCGCGCCTTCCGTGGGTCGAAGCCGACGCGGGACGGTCAAATCATGGTCCTGGCCCTGATCTGTTCCGTGATGGCTTGGACCAGCGCCTCGTCGAGGGCGGGGCTGGCTGGCGGGGCAGGGCGGTCGGACGCCGCGCTGGTCACACCCGCTCGGCTCTCGGTGCTGTCGCAAAGTTCGCGCGCCTTGAAGGGGAAGCGGGGGTCGGGAATGCCGAGGTCTTGCTTGATCTTGAGCAGGTCCTGGAGCTGGGCCGGCGTGAGGGTCTTCGGGGGTTTGCCCAGTTGCAGGACGATGAGCAGGGCGCGGCAGTAGGCTTCGAGAATCTCGATCTTGAAGTAGGCGTCTTCGACATGGTTATGGCTCCAGACCACCACGCCGTGGTTGGCCATGAGAATGGTGTTGTGCGTCTCCACCAGGTCGGCGACGAGCCGGCCGATCTCCGGCGTGCCGGGGGTGCAATACGGCGCGGTCGCCACGGAGACGAAGAGCTCGAACTCCGAGACCATGCCTGTGGGCGGCTCGATGCCCGCGACCGCGAACGCGGTGCCGTAGGGCGGATGACAATGCACGGAGGCAACCGCGCGCGGCTGGCGTTGCATGATCTGCAGGTGCATCAGGATTTCACCCGTGCGCCGGGTGGTGCCCGCGAGCTGGTTTCCCGCCATGTCCACCAGGCACAGGTCCTCCGGTTTCATGAAGCCCTTGGAAACCTGCGTGGGGGTGCAGAGGACGAGGTCCTTGGCGACCCGTATGGCAATGTTGCCGGCATTGCCGTCCACGTAGGCGCGCTGCCACATGCGGCGGCCAATATCGCAGATTTGCAGCTTGAGCTCGTGGATCGGCGGCGAGTTGAAGAACGCTTCGAGGTCGGCCTGGGCGCTCCCTGCCGTGACCGCCCTGTCCGCACTGTAAAGCGGGCCGCCCTCGGCCGGTCGCCGCTCGTGCGGACCGGAAGGTTCGAGGCCGCGCAATGCATCCCACGCGGAAGGCGTCTCTGCTGCCATAGCCGCTCAAAGTATGGCAGATTCCGGCCTCTCGCCAAGGTCGGATATTGGAACGCCTGCGAGGACCTGTTGCCCAAATCCCTATCGGCGCCTCACCCCTGTGCTTGGCACTCTGGATTGTAAGTCCGGTGACGTATTACGGCGCGGTGGGGGCGTTTGTGGCCGCGAAGCATTTGAAGTGCGCGGAATGTGCTCCCGCTTTCCCAGAGTCCTCACTTGAGCATAGCCTCAGCAAGCTGGCATCCCCACACGCTTCGTGCTACAGGGAGCGCCGGCTTCTCCAACGTCACCGTATTTGCAGCCGCATATACGTAGCCCTGCCGCCCCGGCCTCTTTTCGTCCACCAGACGGTCCTGCGAACGGGCCCACTCCTTTCCCGGCCCGGCTATCAGGTGAGGAAGCCCCGCTCGTTTGGCAAATCCCGCCCCATTCCCGGTGCGCGCAGGGATTCCTTGCATTGTCGAATTACGACGCTGCGTGGTATTGATGTAAGTTTTTGAAATATAGCGAGTTACACCTTGTGTTGCGATGGTGCGGCATGCATAACTACTTGTAATTGCGCGATTTGTAACTCCTGGCTCGTCCCCCGTGGTGTCCCGCCAAGGCAAAGGCAGTGGCGGAAAGCGAGACTTGGCAGTAGTGTATGGCCGAATAAAGGGTTATCCTTAGCGTCCAAGTAGATGTAGTTGAGCTATGAAGAAGCTTATCGTGATAGCTGTGGCGTGCGGCGGCCTGGTGGGTGCGCAGGCGCAGTTGTTCAGTCCCGAGGCGGTAAATGGGGCGTTGCTGGGCACGATGATTGGCGGGATTGCCGGCAGTGATTGCCATCATGGCTGGTCGGGGGAGGGTGCGGCTATCGGCGCCGGGGTGGGGCTGTTGGCGGGGGCGATCGTGGGCGAGGCGCAACGTCAAAGCTACTACGCCTCCCAGCCCGCCTGCTATTACCCGGCAACGACTTATGCGCAGCCGGGCTACGGGTATGTCTGCGCGCCGGCGGTTGCGTATGCGCCGGGGTATGCTCCGGCTCCGCCGCGGCCCAATTACGTTGTCGGTGGCACTCTGTTGGGTGCACTGGCGGGGGGATTGATCGGCTCGGGCAGTCACCAGGGCTGGGAGGGGGCTGGGATCGGGGCGGCTTCGGGCCTGGTGGTCGGCACCGTGGCGGAGGCGGTGGCGCAGAAGCGGGAACGGGACTGGGTGGCGGCACGGGCCACCTCGGCGCCGGCACCGGCGGCGGTTGCAGTGCTTCCGCGGGCAGCAGCGCCCGCGCCGGCGGCGCAACCGGCGCCAGGTTACCAGATTCCGGATGCGCCGCGCGTGCCGGACGCGCCAACTTTTTGATGCTTTAATTCCGAACTCACTAACTTATGAAATCATTGTTAACTAGAATCACTCTACCTGTGTGTGGCGCGGCGATGGCTGCGCTGGTGGCCGGTTGCGCGTCCAGCGGCGTGAAGAATCCCTCCGGCACGGGGGTGACGCACATGACGGCCGACGAGCAGGGGTTCGTGGCGGGGACGGGGGTGGAATCGCAGGACCTGGTGATGGTGGCGGACAAGATGGCCCGCAGCATCCTGGGCATCTCGCAGATCGCCAACGCGGTGACGCCGCCGACCATCGTGCTCAACCCGGTGGATAACCAGACGCGCTTTCCTATCAACAAAGAGATCTTCCTGACGCGCATCCGGGCGCAGCTTAACTCCAAGGCGCAGGGCAAGGTGATGTTCCTGGCGCGCAACCAGATGGAAGCGCTGGAGAAGGAGCGGAACCTGAAGCGCGAGGGGGCGGTCACCGCCAGTTCCGACCCGGCGGTGCAGGAATTCAAAGGGGCGGATTACTTTCTGACCGGCTCGCTGCAAGGGCTTTCGACGCGCACGGCCAAGGGCACCAGCGATTATATCCTCTACGATTTCCACCTGATTGACGCGCGGACCAGCGTCATTGTCTGGGAGGATTCGGCGGAGATCAAGAAGCAGGGGCTGGAAGACGCGGCGTATCGCTAAGCTTCGGCGCGAGGCGAGGAGATGAAATCCTTTTGGCAGCCGACGCTGCTGGCCCTGGCGGTGGGGATGGCCGGCTGCGCCACGACGAAGCCGCCCGCGGTGCCGCTGACCGGCGACATCCTGACGGATGCGCCCAATGCCATCGCCAACGGCCCGGCGCGGGACCGTGTGCTGTGGAAATACCGGCTGGCGGCGGCGGCAATGCGACAGGGCAAGTTCGACGTGGCCAAACAGAATCTGGACGACGCCTTGCTGACGCTGGGCGGGATTTACGGCAAGGACCCGAACGCGAAAAAGGCGCGCAGCTATTTCGAGGCGGAGGCGAAGAAGACGTTCATCGGCGAGCCCTATGAACGGGCCATGGCCTATGTCTATCGCGGCATTCTCTACTGGATGGATGGTGAGCCCGACAATGCCCGGGCGTGCTTCCGCAGCGCGGAGTTCGAGGACAGCGACGTGGCGCAGCACGAATATGCCGGCGACTGGGTGCTGCCGGATTACCTCGACGGCCTGGCGACAGCCAAACTCGCCGGCGACGGCTCGGATGCTTTTAAGCGCGCCCAGGCCAACGCCAAGGGAGTGAAGCTGCCGCCGTATGCTCCCCGGGCCAATGCGTTGTTCTTCGTCGAGTTCGGCCCCGGCCCGACCAAGCACGCGACCGGCCAATACGGGCAGGAACTGCGCTTCAACACCGCGGCTTCCCCGGTCGCCTCGGCGCGGCTCAAGATTGATTCGCTGCAAATCCCGGTTGCGCCGACCGACGATGTTGCTTTCCAGGCCACAACCCGCGGCGGGCGCGTGATGGATCACGTGCTCGGCAACAAGGCGGTGTTCAAGTCGGCTACCGATACCGCCGGGACGGTGGCAATGCTGGGCGGGTTGACGACGGCGGTGGCGAGCCATGACCGGACGACCCAGGAAGTGGGCCTGGGCATCGCGCTGGCCGGGCTGGCCAGCAAGATCATCTCGGCGGCGACCGTGCCGGCAGCCGACACGCGGACGTGGGACAACCTGCCGCGCTACCTGAGTTTCGTCAGCATGCCACTGTCGGTGGGCCAGCATGTTGCCACCATCCAATTCCTCAATTCCGCCGGCCAGGTTCAGGCGAACCTGACCAAGACCGTTACCATCAACATCACGACGACCGACCGTGACCAGGTTGTCTTCGTAAGCGATACATCCGTTACACCGCAAACATTATGAATAAAGCATTCCGATCACTCCTCGCCGCCGGCGGGGCCGTCCTGCTGGCCGCGGGTTGCAGCAGTACCCATGACAAAGGGCCTTATCTTCCGCAGACCCCGAAGACTCCCGCCTACGAGGGCAAGGAGCCGGTGGTCCTGCTGGATCCCGGCGTCCAATACTCGGTGACGTGCAGCGGCGTCCAGGAGCGGACCCTGCCGGATGGCCGGCTGGAAGTCGTCGCCCACCTGCGCAACCGCGAGAACCGCCGCATTGAGGTCCAGGCCAACTGCGTCTTCAAAGACCAGAACGGCTTCACCACCGGCGATGAGACGCCCTTTGTCATGGTGATTCTGACCGAGAACGGCACGGAAGACGTGAAGTTTGCCTCCATGAACAGCGCCGCGAAGAAATACACCATCCGCGTGCGCCAGGCGCGGTGAGCCGGAACGAGGCAGTTTGTTTCGAAGGGAGCAGACGCGCCCGCGCCGGTCGGGACCAGCCCGGCACCGTTTCCGGCAAAGTGAGGCGCGCGACTTCGTCCTGGTTATTTGCGAGGGCGCGTGGTGTTGGCTGCGCTGTGATCAATCTGCTGGCAGCGGGCGGCACAGAGGGTTATGGTGGGCGGCGTGCGGGGGCCGAACTTGTGCGCCCGGGCACTTGCGAGAGGAGATGATATGAAGAGGATGTCGGCAAATTGGAGACAGTCGCTGGCCGCGTTGACGATGTTGATTGCGGTCCAGGGTATGGATGCCGCCGTTGCGGTGGCCCAGCCGGTCAAAGCCGGGGTTGCCTCGGCGCCGGAAGGTGCACCTCCGCGAAAGCCCGCCCGGGGAGCCAAAGTCGAAGCCAGGCTCAACCGGATCGTCTTGGACCAGGTCGCTTTTGACGGCCTGCCGCTGGGCGAGGTGCTGCGCTTTTTGAGCGACGAAGCTCTCAAGTGCGACCCGGACAAAACCGGCGTCAATTTCCTCATCAAGCCGGACTTTCGGCCGGTTGCGCCGGCCGGCCCCTTGGATCCGGCTACCGGCCTGCCGCTGGCGGCCGCAGCTCAGCCTTTTGACGTGGCCGGGGCACGCATCAAGTTCAGCCTGCCGCTCAGGAAGATCACCATGAAGGAGCTGTTGGACGCCATCGTGATGGTCGCCGACCGGCCGATCGAATACTCGCTGGAAGATTACGCGGTGGTCTTTTCGGCCAGGCGGGGCCCCGCCCCCGGCCAGCCGGGCGTGATGGCGCGGCCGGGAATGCTCCCGGCGCCGGCCCCACGGTCCGCCCCTGCGCCGGTCTGCATGCCGGAGCCCGGGGGGCCGCCCTCGGTTAGCCCGGTTGAGCCGACCCGCAAGAAGCATTGGTCTAGCGCTGAATTGGCGGACGTGAGGCCGCAGATGTTCAATGTTGACTTCGGTGCCGGAACCATGGTCGGTGCGCGCGTCGCGTCCGAGCAAGTTGGACCTGCGGCCGCGGGGAAGGCTGGCGACCTCTGGAACGGGATTTACGCCCCGTTTCAGGATCGTCACCTCGAGACCGATATGAGATTCACCGATGGCCAACCCAGCCCGATCGAGGTCGAGATGATTAATTTGGGCGGGGCCTGGGGCGTCCCCGGCGCGTGGGGCGGGAGGGCGCCCATGCTCGAAGATTACAATTACCCCACGGGCAACCGGGGCGGCAACTCCACAGTAATCCTGCACCAGGTGCCGCCGGGCAATTACCAGGTCTATGTCTACGGCGCCGGCGCCACGCCCGGCTACTATGGCGATTACAGCCTCAGCGTCGGCGGGCGCGAGTATGGCCGCAAGCAGACCACCCGCAAAGGCGATGCCTTTCAGAAAGGCAAATGGATCGAGGGCGTCCAGTATGTCCGATTCTCCAAAGTCAAGGTCGCGCCGGGCGACGAGGTGACTATCCTGATACGGCCGGGCGATCCAGTGACTGATCCTTCGGGGCGCACCTTCTCGGATGCGTTCATCGCCGGCCTGCAGCTCATACCGGTGAAATAGGGGAAGTGCGCAGCCCGGGCGGGGCGGGCGGCGTCCGTTGCGTGGGGGCGGCGGGAAGAATGCGGCAGGGGGAGTTGTTGCGCGGCGGCGGCGTGGGGCGACGTGTTTTGCCCGTTATCCCATCGCAATTCCTTCGTGGCAGCACGCGGACAACGAGCTGGCAGCAACCTCGCGACAGGCGTGCAACGTTGCGGCATTGCCTGAGCCGCAGTTCTGCGGCATTGTAGAGGCATGGGCAAACGACGTGAGGCGCGCGAGCGCGCTGTGCAGTTCTTATTTCAGCACGACCTGAACCCGCCGGAGGATCTGCCGGCGGCGCTGGAGCATTTCTGGCAATCCCAGCGGGCGGCGGCCATTGCCGAGGACAAGGGCAGTGCCACGTGGGGCCAGCCGGTGGAACTGCCGCCGCCCACGGCCGAGGAGGCGGCCATCCGCGAGTTTGCCGACCCACTCATCCGCGGCGCGCTGGAGCACCGCGAGGAAGCGGATGGAATCATTTGCAAGCACGCGAAGAACTGGGAGCTGCACCGCATCGCGGCGGTGGACCGCAACATCCTGCGGCTGGCGATCTACGAGATGCGGCATCGCGATGATATCCCGCCGGTGGTTAGCATCAACGAAGCGGTGGACATCGCCAAGAAGTTCTCCACCCAGGACAGCGGCAAGTTTGTCAACGGCATTCTCGACAAGGTGAAGGGGGAGCTGATGCGCCCGGCCCGGATCATCCAATGAGCCCGCAATAGCCGGACAGGGACCCGCATGCGATTTGTTGACCTCCATCTGCACAGCCGCTTCTCCGACGGCACCTACGGGCCGGAGGAGTTGGCGGCGGAGGCTTGCCGCTGCGGGCTGGTGGCCATCGCGCTGACCGACCACGACTCGGTCGAGGGCTGTGCCGACACCGCGCGGGCTTGCGCGGCGGCCGGGATCGAGTTCATCCCCGGCGTCGAGCTGACCGTGGAGCTGAAGGGAGACGAGCTGCATATCCTGGGCTACTTCATTGACACGCAGAATGCCTTGCTGCTGAAGCAGATTGCCCGGTTCCAGACCGTGCGCCAGAACCGGATTCGGGAAATGGTCGCGCGGCTCAACCAGCTCAAGGTGCCCCTGCCTGAGAAGGCCGTATTTGCGTTGGCCAACTGCCGCTCGCCGGGAAGGCCACACGTGGCGCGGGCGCTGGTGCGGGCGGGGCTTTGCGGGACCCTGGACGAGGCGTTTGAGCGCTTCCTCAAGCGGAACCGCCCGGCGTGGGTGCCCAAGTTCAAGATGGACGGACCGGAGGCGATTGATTTGATTCATCAGGCGCGCGGGGTAGCGGTGCTCGCGCATCCGGGATTGAATCGCACGGATGCTGTCATCCCCGCGATGGTTGAGGCCGGGATGGATGGCATCGAGTGTTTCCACACCAAGCATTCCACGGCGACCGCCGAGCACTACCTGGAACTCGCCGACCGGTTCCATCTCCTGGTGACGGGCGGGTCGGATTGTCACGGCCTGAGCAAGGGCAAGCCGCTCATGGGCACAGTGAGGGTGCCCTACCGGCATGTCGAAACACTCAAAGCGCGGGCGGCGGAGCTTGGCAGCGCTGCCGGGCCCACCCCGCGCCATGACTCTCCCGGCAGCTGAGACCCGGGCGTGCTAACTCTACGATCTTTACCTATGGGACTATTCGCCAAATTCAAGGCCGGCCTGCAAAAGACGCACAGCAAGCTGGCGCATGAGATTAAACGCATCGTCACCCGGTCGCCCCGGCTGGACGCTGCCGGACTGGGAGAGCTTGAAGCCTCGCTGATTGCCGCCGATCTGGGACCCGCCGTGACCAGCCAGATCGTCAGCGCGGTCAAGCAGGGTTACGAAACGCAGGGGAGCGCGGGGCTGGACATCTTTGGGGTTGCGCGGCGGGAAGTGGAGCGCAGCCTCGCCTCGAATCAGGCTGACCTGCGCAAGGCGCCGCAGGGCTTGACGGTGGTCTCGATTGTCGGCGTCAACGGGACCGGTAAGACCACGACGGCCGCCAAGCTGGCGCACCTCGCGCAGTCGCGCGGGCAAAAGGTTTTGCTGGCGGCGTGCGACACCTTCCGCGCGGCGGCCATCGAGCAGCTCAAGCACTGGGGGCAGCGACTGAAGGTCGAGGTGATTGCCGGGGCTTACGGCGCGGATGCGGCGTCGGTCGCCCATGATGCCGTGGCGGCAGGACAGGCGCGCAAGGTGGATTACCTGTTCGTGGACACCGCGGGCCGGCTGCACACCAAGCACAACCTGATGCAGGAGTTGCAGAAGCTGCATCGGGTGATGGGCAAGCAGTTGCCGGGCGCGCCGCACGAGGTGCTGCTGGTGCTGGATGCGACCACCGGGATGAATGCGCTGAACCAGGCGCGGGAATTCAACAAGGCGGTGCCGTTGTCCGGGCTGATCGTGACGAAGCTCGACGGCACCAGCAAAGGAGGCATGGTGGTGGCCATCCAGAAGGAATTGGGCCTGCCGATCAAGTACGTCGGGCTGGGTGAGCAGGCGGATGACCTGCAGCCGTTCGATGCAAAGCAGTTCGCCGGGGTGTTGTTTGCCGAATGACAGGTTAGGATGCCATGAGGAGACGTGTTCCAGCCTCAGCGGGGGATGCGCGCTTTATGCGCCTGGCTTTGCGGCTGGCGCGCCGGGGCTATGGCACGACCTCGCCCAATCCGATGGTGGGGGCGGTTTTGGTCAGGGGCAGCCAAGTCATCGGGCAAGGGTGGCATCGCCAGGCAGGCGAACCCCACGCGGAGATCGAGGCGCTCCGCGATGCGCGGGACCGGAAACATGCCGTCAAAGGCGCAACGCTTTACGTGACGCTGGAACCCTGCTGCACGCAGGGGCGAACTCCCCCCTGCACAGAGGCCATCAAGGCAGCCGGCATCGCACGGGTTGTCGTAGGCGCGACGGACCCGAACCCGAAGCACTCTGGCCGGGCGTTTGGGATACTGCGCCGGGCGGGAATTGCGGTCGCCTCGGGTGTCATGGGCAGCGAGTGCGAGCGGCTCACTGAGGCGTTTAATCATTGGATTGTCCGGTGCACGCCGTTCGTGACCGTAAAGGCGGGCATGACTCTCGATGGCAAGATTGCGACTGCCGCCGGCCAGTCCAGGTGGATTACGGGTGGGGCGGCGCGAAACTACGGCATGAAGCTGCGGCGTGGGTCGGATGCCATCCTGGTGGGGATTGGCACGGTGCTGGCGGATGATCCCAGCCTTACCGTAAGGGGCCCGAAGGCCGAGGTGCGCGGGCGCAAACTGCGCCGCATCGTGCTGGACGCAATGGCGCGGACACCTCTGGGGGCCAAGGTTGTGAGTGATGGCTGGACGGCGCTGACAACGATCGTGGTAAGCAAGTCCGCCCCGCGAACGCGCGTTGCGGCTTTGGCCAAGCGGGTGCGGGTGCTGGTCGCCCCGGCGGCTGAAGGCAAGATCAGTTTGCGGTGGTTGCTCAAAAAGCTCGGCGCGGAGAATGTTACAAGTCTCCTGGTCGAAGGAGGAGGAGAGGTCAATGCTTCGTTTCTGCTGCAAGGGTTGGCGCAGCGCATAGCGTTTTTCTACGCCCCAAAGATTCTGGGTGGGCGCGATTCACGGCGAGCCGTTGCCGGCGAGGGCGCCCGGACGCTGGCGGACTGCTTGCGCCTGAACGACTTGAAGTGGCGCCGGTTGGGCTCTGACTGGCTGCTGGAAGCCGGCGTCAGGCGCCCTTGAAGCGCTTCCTTTAGGGTTTTGCATTGCGGCTCAGCGAGGTATTATTCGGCTATGTTTACTGGTATTGTTGAGGAAACGGGCACGGTGGAACGGATCAAGCCCGCGGCAAAATCCATTGAGTTGACTGTGCGGACCAATGTCTGCGGAAGGGGGCTGAAAGTGGGGGCCAGCCTCGCGATTAACGGCTGCTGCCTGACAGTCGTGAAACTGGCCGCTCGCGGCAAGGGCAAGTTGGCGCAGTTTGATCTACTGAAGGAAACCTGGATTCGGACCAACCTGCAGTTTGCCAAGCCCGGCTCGCTGGTAAACCTGGAGCGGCCCCTGCGCACGGACGGGAATCTGGGCGGGCATTTTGTCACGGGCCACATTGACGGCATTGGCCGGATCACGCGCTGGGAGCGACTGGGCCAGGATCACGTGCTGGACATTGCCGCCCCGCCGGAGGTGATGCGCTACGTGGTGTTCAAGGGTTCGATGGCGGTGGATGGCATCAGCCTTACGGTCGCGGGCGTGCAGAAGCGCTCCTTCCGCATCTGGATTATCCCGCACACCTATGAAGTTACCGCATTGCGCGAGCGCAAAGTGGGCGATGCCGTCAACCTTGAAGCCGATCTGGTGGGCAAGTACGTGGAGAAGTTTGTCGCTGCCCGGACGTGCCGTTGAGGCGGGCGGGCACCGCCGGAGCTCAACCGGGGAGAGATCAAGCCAGCCACAACAGGTACCACTTTCGCTTCTTCGGCAGCCCCTCCTTCACCGCGTGGGGCTTATTCTCCTCCTTGGACATGGAGGCGGGTGTGATCTCGCGCACGCGACCCGCGGGCATGAAATGCTCCTGGCCCCTGGCGTCTTTGAATTGGTAAGTATCCTCCTTTAATTTAGGCTTGGAGGCAGTGGTAATCTGTGTGCCGTTATTGAGCTTAATGACATACTGATGCGTGCAGCCGGTCAGCGCTATTGCGGCAATAAGCATTGACAAGGATAAATGCCTCATAGGATTACGATAATTAGAACGTGCGGTTGATTATCTTCTCGGTCGGTTTGGAGCTTCGGTCAGTCATCCGGCTTTTCCTCCGAGTGCGTCAGGAATTCCATTTTTCCCTGCTTGGCCACTTGCTGCAGATAGGCCTGGATCGAGCTGGAGGTGCCCAGATACAGCGGGTCAAACAGAGCGAGGAGAACGGCTGGTCGGCTGCCTCTCTTCTTCAGCCAGAGCTCGATCCAGCCTTTGACTTCACTGGGCAAGGCTTCCGCGTGGTGAACGGAAATAACCACCAGGTCGGCGGCGGCAGCCTCTCCGGCGGCAATGGCCCTCAACTGAGCCGTTCGTAACTCCGTGAGCAACCACAGCTCCTTGGCGATGACACAGTTCGGCCGCAGGCATCGAGCAAGCGCCTGACAGAACTCCTCCGTGCGAGTGCCCGTGGCTGAATCCTCATGGACGGCTGACACGACCAAGCGCTTGGCCTTCTGCCAAAGCGGCCATACCCGCAATCTCGATAACGTCGCGTCCATAGAAAGGGATTATGCTTTCGCCCCGCAGCGTCCGCCCGACCTGGTACGCGGGTCAAGTGGAATCGCGCAATCGTGGAAAGGAAAGAGAGTTGGTGCGCATAGCAGGACTTGAACCTGCACGGATTACTCCACTACCACCTCAAAGTAGCGCGTCTGCCAATTCCGCCATATGCGCACAGAACTGCCAATAATGAAGCAGTCCCGCGGCGGGTGCGCAAGGCCAAATTCGCCTCCGCTCCCGCTTTGTGCGCAGATCATTCTTGTAGGTTCGGACACCTCATCGACGTTCTGCTTCAGCGGGGTGTCAATGAAACGTCAGCAAAAGGTTTGGTGTTCCACTCAATAGACACAGTTACATGCCGCCAGACCAAGCACCCGCCGGATTAGAAAGTGGCGTCCTGTCCGTTTATGAGACAGCGACGGTGTCCGGATGTGCTTGGAAGACCCAAGTGAATCCTTACATAGACACTCGCAATCGCGGGGCTCCCGCCAGCCATGCCGGCGTGACCACGGTGGACTCCCCGGTGTATCTCCCATGGGAGATACACCGGGGAATCACTGCGGAATTACCGTAGAGTAGCCCTGACCACCCCCTGGGTGGTGAGGAGCAGTGCCAGAAGGAACGGCGGAGGCAGGGGGATGGCGACCGGCCAACATGGCCGGTTACGTCAGTCTCGTGGGCTGTGGCTGGAAACCCCCAAGAGAAGGCAATTCCAACAGGTTCCGACCGGGTTGGAATTGTGCGCTCCGGACGGCGGCTAGGTTAGCGGAATTGCGGAACTGCTGAGTTTGGAGGGGCTGCTGCCCGTTCAAGGGATAGGATGCGCTACCCGCACTACTGCTTCTTGAAATACAACTCTTCCAGATTCCAGGTCAGGCGATACGGGCTGAGCGCGGCGGGGCGGAGGTTGCCCACGTTGGCGCGGATGGCGGCAGCGGCAAAGGGCGCGACTGTGTAAATCATGGGCTGTTCCTCTGCCAGAATTGCCTGCACTTCGTCGAAGCTCTTTTTCCGCTGTGTGGTATCCAGCGTTCGCATCTGGGCGTCCATGAGCGCGTCAATCCGGGCTTCCCAATCGGTTGAGGGTGTTTTTTGGAAGGGGAACCACTGGTGCAGCTCCTCGCTGGACCGCAACACGTTGATCTGGGAAGCCGGGTCGCTGCCCCCGCCCCCCAAGCCCATCAGGGCGCATTCGTAGTCGAAAGTGACATTGATTCGCTCCACCAGCGCCAGGTAGTCCATAGGCACGTAAGTGAGCTTGAGCCCGAGTTGCTTGAGGTCTTCCTGGATCAGGAGCGCCGCCTTTTCGCGGAGGGGATTGCCGCTGTTGGAATAGAACAGAATCTCGATTGGGGTGCCGTCCGTGTCCTCCATCACGCCATCGTGGTTACGATCCTGGATGCCGATCTCCGCCAGCAAGGCGCGCGCACGGGCAGGGTCAAAGCCGTAGTGCGGGATGTGGGGATTACTCCATTTCAGATTCTCGGCAGAAAGAAAGCTGTAAGCCGGCAAAGCGCGCCCGTTGTAGACCTCACGCACCAAGCGGTCCCGGTCAATGGCGCAGGAGAACGCCTGCCGGAATTTCTTGTTCCGGAACCACTTGAGCTTGGCGGGATTGACGATGGGGTGGCCGGCGGCATTAGTGCCGGTATTCTGATTGAACCACAGGAAATTGCGCTCAGCCCCGGCGCCGAGGTCGACAAGTTGGAAGCGTCCACTCGCGGACGCCTGCTTGAAGGCGGTATAGTTCTGCGGGCGCAGCGTTTCGCACACGTCGCTGTTGCCGTCGAGGAAGAGCGTCGTATCGCCAGCAGCGCCCCCGCGCACGGTGAACAGCACCTCGTCGAAATAGGGAAGGCGCGCCCCCTGCCGGTCCACGGCCCAGTATTCCGGGTTGCGCTCCAGCAGGGTGGATTGCCCCAGCCGGAACTCCTTGAGGCGATACGGTCCGGAACCGACGATGCGGGCGGGTTTCGCGGTTGTGCCGTACGCTGCAGGGAAGACGTTTGCCTTTACAGCCGTCTCCAGCACGTGCCGGGGCAGGATTGGTACGCCGCCGAAGAACTCTACGAACGGCGCAAAGACTTCCGATGTCACCACCTGCACTGTGAAATCATCAACCTTGGTCACCGCAAACGCCTGGCCGTCGGTATGGAACAAGTCGAAGACGGTCTGGGGGAACGCCCGGTTGAGGATAACACTGTTCCAAGTAAAGACCACATCATTGGCAGTTAACGGTTCGCCGTCGCTCCAGCGCACGCCGGGGCGCAATTTGAAGGTCCACGTTTTCTGGTCGGGGGCAACGGACCACGATTCGGCAAGGGCGGGGCCGGGTTCCTGCGTGGCCCAATCCAGATGCACCAGTGGTGCAAAGAGCAGCCGGATGACGTTGTCGGATGCGGTATCGAAGGCGAACAGGGGGTTAAACGTTTTCGGGCTGGCGCTGGTCCCGATTATGAAACGTCCGCCCCGCAGGCCCGGTTCGCTCTTGGTGGTGCGTGGGGACGCGGGCAGGGGATGCGGCGCGGCGGGCTTGGGAGTTTCGTGCCGGCCGCAGCCGGCCAACGCCAGCACGGTTCCGAGCAGTGCGATGCGAGAAAGGGAGGACGCAATCATTGTGCTGGGTTTCTTCTATCCGATTTGCCGCGCGCGGGCAAGGGCGTGCACAGGGTCTTTGAGGACGGTCCCGGGTCAGGTTGCTGCCGTTCAACCCTGGCCTGTGCCGCCAGGGCCCGGGCTGTGGCGGGAATTGGAAATCGACACCGGCCGGTGGCTCTGCTACCAAGCTTTACGTGCGGACTAAGATCATCAAAGACGTCACCCGCATTGTGGTGAAGCTGGGCACGGGCGTTCTGACTGACAGCCGGAAGCAGCCGGACCTTGCGCAGATGGAGCAGTTGGTGGCGCAGGTGGCGGAGCAGCGGCAGGCGGGCCGCGAGATTGTGCTGGTCTCGTCGGGCGCCGTGGGCGCGGGCATGGGTGTGTTGGGCTTCGATAAACGCCCCGCCGAGCTGGCGGAGCTGCAAGCGTGCGCGGCGGTGGGCCAATCGCGGCTCATGGCCATTTACGAGAAGCTCTTCGCGGCGCACGGCTTGTCCGTCGCCCAAATCCTCCTCACCCACGACGATTTGGAACACCACGAGCGCCATCTTAACGCTCGCAATACGCTCGTTACACTCCTGCGGCACGGTATCGTCCCCATTATCAACGAAAACGACGTGATCTCATTCACGGAGCTCAAGTTTGGCGACAACGACAAGCTCTCCGCGCTGGTCGCATCGCTGCTGCCGGCAGATTTGCTGCTCATCCTGACAACGGTGGACGGCGTGTTGGAAAACTTCGGCAAAGCCAATCCCCGGACCATCCCCGTCATCGCGCAAGTGGATGCGGCGCTGGAGCAGAAGGCCGGCGGGACGGATAGCGCCACCGCCGTCGGCGGGATGGCCTCGAAGATCCAGGCGGCCAAGATCGCCATGCGGTCGGGTATCCCGCTCGTCATCGCGTCCGGCCGGAAGAAGCGCATCGTGGCCCGCGTCGTGGCGGGCGAGGAGGAAGGCACGCTGTTCGTGCCCCGGCCGATGCGGCTCCAGGGCCGCAAGCGGTGGATCGCCTTCTTTCATCATCCCAAAGGCGCGCTGTTTGTGGATGCCGGGGCGAAAAAGGCGCTGCGGGAAGCGGGCAAGAGCTTGCTGCCGCCCGGCATTGTGCGCTGCGAGGGTGAGTTTGCGGCCGAAGAAGTGGTGCGCATCTGCGATCAGGACGGCACCGAATTCGCTCGCGGCATCGCCGGGTTTGGCGCCGCTGAGATCAAGGCCCGGAAGCTCCAGCGGGTGGAAGTAGTGCACCGGGACAATTTGGTCATACTGTAAACGGAATATTGGAGCAATGGAGTGTTGGACTGATAAGATGATACGTCCCAATACTCCATCACTCCACCACTCCATTTCCCCCTTTCCATGAAACGACAACCTGCCATCAACGATTTGCTCGTTATTCTGGCCCGGCTGCGCTCGCCCAAGGGCTGTCCCTGGGACCGCCAGCAGAACCACATGACCCTGCGCTGGCATGCGGTCGAGGAGGTCTATGAGCTGCTCGATGCCATCGAAGCCGGGGATGACCACGAGCTGGAAGAAGAATTGGGCGATTTGCTCCTGCAGGTGGTGTTCCACTGTCAGTTGGCCAAAGAGCGCGGCGCATTTGATTTTGAAAGGGTTGCCCGCCGCATCGCGGACAAACTGATCCGGCGCCATCCGCACGTCTTCGGCAAACTCCGCGTCAAGGATGTGGACGAAGTTTGGGCCAACTGGGAGAAGATCAAGCGGGCCGAGAAGCACGGGACCCGGCATGCGCGCCCCTCGGCTCTGGACGGCATACCCAAACGCCTGCCGGCGCTGCTGCAGGCCGGCAAGCTCGTGCGCAAAGCGCACAAGGCCAAGCTGCTGACCGCCGCCGCTGGCCGGCCGGTCCGCACAAAGCGGGAACTGGCCCAGTTGCTATTTGTCCTGGCGCAATTTGCGCAGGAGCAAGGCTGGTCGGCCGAGGACCTGTTGCGGGGTGAGACAAGGCGGCGCGAGCGAATGTTCCGCCAGGCCGAAAGGCGCCAGGGACGGGTTGTGCCAGGCCGCTGATTGACACTCCCGGCTAGACTCCGGGCTCCGGCTATGCTTCTTTCCCGGCACCTATTATGACTGACCCGCGTTACCGGAAGCTGGCGAAGCTGCTCATCGAATACTCGACCGCCCTGAAGAAGGGGGACCGTGTGCTGCTCGACATGATTGATGTGCCAGACGAGTTTTCGATCGAGCTGATGCGGGCGGCGCGGGCGGCCGGCGCCACGCCGGTTATCGAGGTTCGCCACACGCGCATCAACCGCGAGGTGTTGCGCGCGACGAACGGGCAGCACGCGCGGCTGGTGTGCGACCTGGAGCTGTTCCGGATGAAGAGGATGCAGGCCTATATCGCGATTCGCGGCAGTGGCAACGCCTCCGAGAACGCCGACGTGGCGAGCGAGCGGATGGCGCTCTATTCGCGCATCACGCGGCCGGTGCTGAACTATCGCGTGCGCAAGACGCGCTGGTGCGTGTTGCGCTGGCCCACGCCCAGCATGGCCCAGGCCGCCGGCATGAGCACCGAGGCGTTCGAGAATCTGTATTTCGACGTCTGCACGATGGACTACCGCAAGATGGCCCGCGCGATGGTGCCGCTGGAGCGCCGGATGAAGAAGGCGGACCGCGTCCACATCAAAGGCCCCGGCACGGACCTCAGCTTCAGCATCAAGGGCATTGGCGCCAAGATGTGCAAAGGTGACCGGAACATCCCGGATGGCGAGGTATTCTCCTGTCCCGTCAAAGACTCGATTAATGGCCGCATCCAGTTCAACACGCCGACCCTGTATTCGGGGACGAAGTTCGAGAATGTGCGCTTGGAATTCAAGGCGGGCCGGGTCGTCAAGGCTGTCGCGAATAACGTGAAACGGCTCAACGAGATTCTGGATACCGACCCGGGGGCGCGCTATACGGGTGAATTCTCGTTGGGGTTCAATCCCTTCATTCTCAACCCGATGTGCGACATTCTATTCGATGAGAAGATTGCCGGCTCGCTGCACCTGACACCGGGGCAGGCGTACGAAGAGTGCGACAATGGCAATCATTCCGCCGTGCACTGGGACATGGTGCTCATCCAGCGCCCCGAGTGGGGCGGGGGGGAGATATGGTTCGACGGTGAGCTGATCCGCAAGAATGGCCTGTTTGTGCCGCGGGACTTGAAGCCGCTCAATCCGGCGAATTTGAAGTGAGCCGCGGCGGGCTCCGCCGGCTCTATTGTTCGTCCCTCAGCACGGCCAGGAACTGCTTCATTGCCGGCGAGAGAACTTTATTCTTCTTGTAGATGGCCGCCAGCGGGCGGCAGAACTCCCCGTCTTCGAGGGTCACTTTGACCAGAGTGCCCTTGTTGACCTCCTGCAGGATGGTGGTCTGCGGCACGATGGCAATGCCGGCGTCAATCTCGACCGCGCGCTTGACCGTCTCGATATTGTCGAACTCCATCACATGTTGCACCGGGACGGAGTGCTCCTTGAGGATGCGGTCCAGGGCCTTGCGGGTGGGGATGTCCGGCTCGAAGCTGATGAACTTCTGGCCGGATAGAGCCTGGAGGCGGATGCTCTTGTGCTTGGCGAACGGATGTTGCGGGTGGCAGATGACCACCAGCGGATCCTTTCGCAGCGAACAGACTTCCAGTTTGCTGTCGCGATTCGGATAAGCCACCAGACCCAGGTCTACGACGTTGCCGAACACCTCTTCATACACCTGGTTGGCACGACGATACTCGATATGCACATTGACCGTTGGGTAGCTCTTGAGAAAGCGCTTGAGGTAGGGCGGCAGGTCGTGCAGACCGATGCTGTAAATGGTGGCGATGCGGATGGTGCCCGAGATGAGGTCTTTGGTCTCCTGCAACTTTCGGTCGAGCCCATCGTAGATGCCGATGACCTGCTTGCTGTGGCTGTAGAGCACCTGGCCCTGCCGGGTGAGGTTGAACTTCTTCTTGCTGCGCTCGATGAGCCGCGCTTTGAAGAGGCGTTCCAGTGAGCTGATTTGCTGGCTGACGGCCGACTGGGTCACCTGATTGAGCAGCGCGGCCTTGGTGAAGCTCTTGGATTCCGCCAAGTCACAAAATACCTTCAGACTCTCGATTTGCATGAGAATACGGAATACCGGATTGAACGGGAACGGTCAACTGCCGTATCCACCGCTGGCAACCGGGTCGGCCCGGAGGGCCTGCTTGACTTTGAGCAGCAATTCCTGGCTCGTGAACGGTTTCTGCAGGTAGGCCCCGTCATGCTCGGGGCCGGCGGGCCACACGTAACCGCTGGTGCAGATGATGCGCGTGGCGGGCGAAAGCCGGCGAATGTGCTCGACCAGCTCGCGGCCGCTCATGGCCGGCATGACGAGGTCGGTGATGACCAGATCCACGGCGGCGCCTTTCGCCGAGAGAATCTCCAGCGCCTGACGCCCGCCATTGGCGGTCAGCACCCGGTAACCATAGGTCGAGAGAATCGTCTTGCCCATGGTCAGCAGCAAGTCTTCGTCGTCCACCATCAGGATGGTCTGCGTGCCGCTGAGGTCGTTGGGCATGAGCCCGTCGTCCCGGACGAGCCGCTTTTCGGCCGGCAGATAGACACGCACGGAGGTCCCCGTGCCGGGCTGGCTGGAGATCGCCACGCCGCCGCCGTGGTTGGTAACGATGCCATAGACCCAGGCCAGGCCCAGCCCGCGATGGCTGCCGCCCCGCTTGGTGGTGAAGAAGGGCTCAAAGACCCGCGGCAGGATCTCCGGCTCGATGCCGCCGCCGTCGTCGCTGATTTCCACGCACACGTAGGCGCCGGCAGCCAATTGCACGTTACGGTCCTGCGTAGGCTCCGCCAGCTCGATGTTGCGCGTCTGCACCGTGATGTTGCCTTGCCCGCGCAGGGCCTGGACGGCGTTTTCGAGGATCTTCATGAACGCCTGCTGCATCTTGGCTTCGTCGAATCTGGCGGCGAAGAGCTTGCGGTCCAACTGCAGGTTCCAGGTGGCCGGTTCCGGCCCGGCATTCTGCTGGAAAAATTCGACGCTGCGCTGCAGCAAGGGATTGAGATTGCCGGAGGCTTGGGCGCGGGTTTCCTTCTCCTGGCGGCTGAAGGTGCCGAGGTCGTTGGCGATTTCGGCCGCCTTGGCCGCCGATTTCTCGACTTCGATCAGCGAGGCGCGCCAGGGATGGTTCGGCTCCATCTTGCTCAAGACCAGCGAGGTGTGGCCCAGGATGCTGGTCAGCGCGTTGTTGAAATCCAGCGCCACGGTGCGGGCCAGCTGCAGCGCGCAGTCCAGTTTCTGCTTGTGCGCCAGGCCGCTTTCGCCGCCGGGCGGCTTGCCTTCCGCCGCGGGGGCCGGGTGCTCCCGCAAGAGCTGCAGCACGAAATGCTTGCCGCTTTCCTTCGTGAACGCGCAAATCGAGGTGGAGTAAGCAAGGGTGTGGCCCCCCTTGCCCCGGAATTTAAGCGGCACGGTCGGGCTGGGGGCGCGCTCCCAATGGGCCAGGAACCGGTCAGCCGGGGTGCTGTTTTCCGGCGACCAGATCACTGCCAGCCGCGGTGAATCTGTGGCGAGAGCCTGGCCAAACAGCCGGGCGGCCTCCGTGTTGGCGTGGCAGATAACGCCGCTCTCGTCCAGCAAGAGGACGGGCCAGCCGGCATGCTCCAACGCAATCGCTACCTCGGACTTCATCAACAGATTCTTCCAACTTACAGCTTACTGCGTCGTCCCGGGTTCTCAATCCGAATCTTGCGGCACCTCCCTGAACGCGGCCGGCAGGAGTTCCCGGACCGTGAACTCTTTGAGCTTGCGCGGCGCCCGGCTGTCGGCCACCCAGACTGCGGCGTGCGGCGCATATTCCGCGAGCAATTGCCGGCACGCGCCGCAGGGCATCGGCCCGCCCGGGGCGCGCGCCACGACGGCCACCGCGACGAAGTCACGCTTCCCGGCGGTCAGGGCGTTGAACAGCGCCACGCGCTCCGCGCAGCAGGTCAGGCCATAGCTCGCGCTCTCGACGTTCGCGCCGGTGATGATCTCGCCCGAGCGGGTGAGCAGGGCGGCGCCGACCTTGAACCGCGAATACGGCGCCACCGCGCGCTGCCGCGCCCGGGCTGCCGCCCGCACCAAAGTGAGTTTATTGGGTCTGGCCATAAAGTTGTGCAAAGTTTCTAAGCATCTGGGCGGCTACGCGCTTGACCCGCTCCGCGGTTTCCAGCACTTCGGCGTGGGAGAGGGGCTGCCGGCTCCGGCCCGCCGCGAGGTTGGTGATGCACGATATCCCGGAGACCTTCAGGCCGCATTGGCGCGCCACGATCGCCTCTGGCACGGTGCTCATGCCCACGGCATCCGCGCCGAGCCCGGCAAACGCCCGGACCTCGGCGGGCGTTTCGTAGGTGGGGCCGCAGACGGCCAGGTACACGCCCGACCGCAGTTTCACGCCACAGGCCCGGCCGGCGCGCGCCAGCAGGCGCCGCAGGCCCGGGTCATAGACGCAAGTCAGGTCCACGAACCGTGGCAAGCCGGGTACCGGTGCGCCGCGCAACGGGTTGATGCCCATCAGGTTGACGTGATCCGTCAACACCATGAAATCGCCCGGCCGGAAGGAGCGATTCACGCCCCCGGCGGCGTTGGTGAGCAGCAGGTCCCGGATGCCGTAGGCCGCCACCGCGCGCACGGCGAACGTAACCACCGTCATCGGGTGCCCCTCGTAATAATGCGCCCGGCCGCTGAGCACCATCACCGGCGTGCCGCCCAGGTGGCCGATGAGCAGTTGCCCCGCGTGGCCGCTTACGCCGGTCGGCGGGAAGCCCGGGAGCCGCTGATAGGAAACCTCCGCGTCCACCCGGAGCTCGCTCAACACGTGATGGAAGCCGCTGCCCAGCACCAGCGCCAGTTTCGGGCGCAGCCGGGAGAGTTTGCGCAGCCGCGCGGCGGCGATTTGGGGATCTGCTTGTCGTGTGCTCATTCCTGGTTCATGGTGCAGCTACATTGTCTTGGCCGGTTCCGACCGGCGTCGAGAACTAAACAGCGAGAATATGCGACGCTATTCACGGCAGTTGAGTTTGCCCGAAGTGGGGCTGCGGGGCCAAAGGAAAATTCGCGCCGCCGGCTTGCTGTGCACCGGCGCGGAGAGTGGCGCAATGGCCGGACAACTCACTCGGAGCCCTGGAATTTATGCGCCAGCAAGGTTTTCAAGCCTCTCCAGAGCGTGAAGGGCGGCATCACCGCCTCGGCTGAGGGAATAGACCCCACGGTGCCGAAGTATTGAAGGGTGCCGAAAACAGGTTGCCGCGGCTGCCGGATTGGCCTAATGTCATCCTTGGTTGCGCGAGTAGCTCAATTGGATAGAGCGTCGGCCTCCGGAGCCGAAGGTTGAGAGTTCGACCCTCTCCTCGCGTACCATTCGCCTGACCCGTCGTATCGCCACTGGGAACGACTGCGGGCGAGGTCTTGACGGCTGGCGGGGGTTGCCGCAATTTCGATTAAGATGTTCATTGTTGACGCCAAAGGCGTAGCAAGACGGAAGAACTACTACTGGCCTCGTAAACCAAGGCAAAAGGCAGTGAGTTCAAAGAACTGGTTTCAGCAGGGCACGGAGTTCCTTGAGCAGGGGTGCTACGAAGAGGCGCTTTCTTGTTTCGAGGAAGCTCTGCGTTTGGGTCATCCTCAGGCAGCAAAGGCGATTGCTTTGTGCCGTAAGGAACTCAGAGGTAGCTAACCCAGTCTGACCCGCATCAAAATCCCGCAACGAGCTTTCGCACCCGAACACCGTGGCGTATAAATAATGGCGAGCGGTGGCCAGACCGGTGCCTACCGAGTGTCTCCTGCACCATCCGCAACCGCAACCTTGGTTACGGGTGTCTCAAAGGGGCCGCTTGAACAGCTTCGTAACGGTTTCCCAAAATGCACTGGTGGATTTGCTGCCTCGGGTGAGGGGCACAACCTATTGTGCTTTTCATGCTGGCGTCAGCGTGGCGCCACGTTCTAACGGGAACCACGCATGGACCTCAGTGCCTTGGCCGGGGGCTGATTTGATTTCAAGTCCGCCGCCGAGTGCCATCGCTTGATTCTCCATTCGCAACAAACCGGACCTGCGCTCGCTCATAGCCTTCTGCCTTGCGCCAGCGAAATCGAACCCGACTCCATCGTCACGAACGGAAAGGTGGAGTTGGGCACTTTGCCTTTTCAAGGCGACACTGACACCAGATGCTTTGGCGTGCCGTGTCACATTCGTCATTGCTTCTTGCGCCACTCGATAGCACCCAGTTTCAATCACCGAATCCAAGCGAAGCTCCATATACTCACAATCTAAATCTGCCCTCAATCCCGCTAGAGACGCCTGCCGCCGGACGAACCACCTCAACGTCACCTCGAGCCCCAAATCGTCGAGCATGGATGGGAACAAGTTCAGTCCGAGTTCATTCATCTGTCGGTCCGCACGCTCAACTTCTTGGAGGCTTTCCCTGAGCCGCTCCATCAGCCGGTCCTGACTTGGGGAACCCAAGACGGCTTGGAGGTTCATTTCCACAACGGATAGGTGAAGGCCAATCTTATCCTCAAGTTCATAGGCGATTTGCCGGCGTTCGGTCTCCTGGTCCCTCAAGAAGCCGTCAACCACAGCCTGGAGCTTCCTGCTCGACTCCTTATAAAGATTTATCAGAGCTTCCGTGCTGTGTCCGTCAGGGCCGACCGGGGATTCGTTTTCGCTCACGACATAGCACGCTGGCAGCGGATGGTGAACTTGTCAAGCGGCCAAGCATCGGTTTCGCTTGTATTCCTTGGGCAGCAGGTTCACAAATGGAAGTGTGGTAAACCTCTATGTGGTTGCCGGGGACGAGTGCCCAATCCCGGTCAGGCTCGGGGCTTGGCGGGATGGAAAATGACATGTTGGCTTCTCGGCCAAGTGAAGACATCTATGAAAAGAACAAAAGTATTATCCGGAATTCTCAGCATCACCTTGGGGCTGTTGGCTCAATTCCAAGTTCAGGGGGCTTGGTTTAGCGCCCTCAATCTCCCCCCAATGAATCTGATTGGCGCGGCTTCCGACTCCGCAAACAACACCTACGTCTTGGGAGCCTTCACCAACTCAATAAGCATTGGGGGAAAAGTGTTTGTCTCGCTCGGCGGCACAGACTACTTGCTAGCCCAGTACCGTCCCGGCGGCGCCGTCGGATGGGCCATCACCTTTGGCACACCCCAAGACGAAGAAGTGTTTGTAACCACGCTGAGCGTAACTTCCAACGCCGTTTTCGTCTCTGGACAAACCCAAGGGAGCATTCGCATTGCGGACACAGCCGAGAATGTGGTGAATACAGCTTACATCACGGGGGACAAAGCAGATGGTTTCCTGTTAGGCTTTTCCTTGGCGGGTGTGTCTCAATGGCAAGCCTCCCTGACGAGTATCGGAAATGAGAACGGCGCTGGGGTATCGTTGGACACCGCTGGTAACGTTTATTGGGCTGGCTCTTTTAACGGCTGTTGCCCATCCCAAGGCGGCGCTACTCTAACGAGTGGTGACGGAACATCCGTGGCCCTGAGTACGCCGAGCTATGGAACTGCGTTTCTTACAAAGATGTCGCCAACAGGTAAGTCGTTGTGGGTAGTTAAGGCTTACAATCGGGATGTCCAGTTTGTGAACATTGCCGTGGACGGCCAAGGCAACTCTTACGTGCTTGGCTGGGGGTCATCTTGGTCCTCCGGCACGCCAACAACCGTTGTAAATGCAGACGGCAGTACTGGTGCAATAGGTAATCCCGGAACTCAGTTTGGATTTCTAGCGAAGTTCAACGCAGCAGGCATAATGCAATGGTCGGTTACGCCTGTGGGCGGGCTCGAAGTCACCTATCGCCCAATTTGCATAACCAGCGGCGGGGCCATAGTATGGGGTGCACGGTATTCCGGCACGCTCACCTTGCCCAGCACCGACGCGAACAACCTGCAACTTCCGGCCGCATTAGGCTATGAGGGGTTTGTTGCCCAGTACGGTCCCGACGGAAAAGCGAATTGGGCGGTGCAGATTCCTGGCGCGAACGACCAGAGCGTCGTTTCTATTTCTACCGTCGGCCCTAATGTTTGGGTTGGCGGTTTAACCACTGGCGGAATTGGCCTCTCGGGGATTTCCCTCACGCCAACCGGAACACAGAATATTTTCATCATGCAAACTGATACCAATGGCAACGTCCTCAGCGGCAGCTTGCTTGGAGGCACAGGCACAGATGCCCTCGCAAGTATGCAGTTCGTTGGAAGTTCGCTTGGCCTCATTGCGGGCAACGAAGGCGGCAACTTTCAAGCATGGGAGAGCGAGATAGCAAATGCTGGGCCGTTCGTGTTGATGGCTTACCCGCCCCCAGAGCCGCCGTCAATCGCTGACCAGCCGCAATCCGTAACGGTAAACGCCCGCGACAATGTCTCTTTCAATGTGACTGCCACGGGCACATCGCCGCTGACTTATCAATGGTCCTTAAACGGGACGAACATTTCTGGAGCAACCGCCAGCAGTTTGGCGATTTCTAATGCAACGCAACAAGTTTTGGGTACGTATGCGGTTGTCATCACTAATGCTTTTGGCTCGGTCAGCAGTTCCAACGCGACGCTCTCAATGTATCCATTCTTGGCCTCGCCATTTATAGGCATTGTGACCGACTGGGGCTACACCAATACACTAAGCGTAAGAGCATGGGGAACGGGGCCTTTGGTTTATCAGTGGCTCAAGAACGGCGCTGCCATTGAGAACGCAACCAACTCAACACTGACGCTGACGAGTGTTCAATTCGCAGATGGCGGTCTTTACTCGGTTGTAGTCAGCAACCCGTTCGGCAGCGTGACAAATACACCTGCCCAAGTGGTGGTCAATCCGGCTGGCGTTTCGCTTGGTATGTTCCCCGGTGTATATGTCAGCGGCGTGGTTGGCTACACCTACACCATTCAAGCCTCGGCGGATTTGCGCAACACCAACTCTTGGACTACCGTAGCAGCTATGACCTTGATGCAGCCAGTTCAACTTTGGGTGGACTTCAACGTGAATGCCTTGTCGCCCACAAACCCGCATAAATTCTATCGGGTCATGCCCGGAGACTGAAGGATTGACATAATACCGCCAAACCCCACCGGCCACAAAAGTCGGTGGGGTTTTTTCATTTCAGCAGGCGGAGTAGTTGGTTTGACTCGCGCTCGATGATTCTGCTGCTGGCATCGCGCGTTACCTTCGTGTCGGATTCAAACCGTCCGAGAATCTGTTCCGATTTGTCACGCAGGACTTCGCGGTTGCCTGAACCTGTTTCACGGTGGCAATGACTTCCGATTTCCGGCTGCGGATGGAAATGCCACTGCGATTCAGATGTTCACCAATTCCCCGGTCTGAATGCTTGCCGCTTTGATTCCCTTAATCATCGGATCGAGCGGGGCAGGGAGCCAGTCAGTCTCAGATCGCGGGGACGCCCGCCCTCCCGGTGGGGTTACTTGTCGCCGGTCGGGGCTGCTGTCGGCGCCGGGGCGGGCAGGTAAATGCAGCGATTAGGCTGGGTGGGCAGGTAGGCGTTGCGCAGCGGGATGGTTGCGCGGTCGAATGGCTTGTAGTCCTTGATCGCTCCCACGCGCGCAATGCGCAGGGACTTGCGGAGGAGCCCCTTCCCGTTGGCGTTCGAGTCGCTGAAGCGGCCCGAGCCGTAGCCGACGCCCTTGGACCCGCCGAGGTTGGAGGAGAAGTATTTCATCCCGACAATCTTGTTCTGCTCGTCGCGCAGCCAGTCAACGAAGATCACCGAATGCCCGCCTGCCGGGGTGGTGCTGTAGCTGAGGAAGTCGCCGGGGCGCGCATCTTCGAGATTGGTGATGGCGCGGCCCAGGCCGTAGGAGGTGATGGCCCGCTGCTCGCAGTCGCCCGGCCCTTCGATGTACCAGAGCTGGAGCATGTTGAACAGGTCGTTGAAGGTCATGCCGTTGAAGTCATCCGCGTCGAGGCCCTTCTGCACGTTGCGCAGCTTCATGGCGCGCACAAACGCCTCGAACGTGAACCCGCAGCAGTAGCTGCAACGCGAGCCGTCCGGGTAGGCCTTGGCGACGACCATGCCCTTGTACCAGAGGTCTTCGGTGACGCCGTTGTAAATGTCGTATTCGCGCGGGGTCCAGCCGCAGTGGTAGGGGTAGGAGCCGTCCAGCGGGAACGCGGAAATGACCTTTATCACGTAGGGATTGAGCGCGCCTTCGGCGTCATCCTGCACCATGTCCTCGCGGGCGTAGGCCTTGGCGAGGGCCTTGCCCACGGGCGAGAAGCCGCGCTCGTCTACCGGATAAACGCGGGGGGTGTAGCTGTAGCGTTTGGGAGTTGCGGCGGGTTTATTGGTGGCGGGGCTGGCAACGGCGGCCTGTTGGTTTGTTGCGGCCGTGAGCGCCGGGGGCGGCGGGCAGGCGCAGGGCTCGGTGTGTTGGCAACCGGCGAGTCCAAGGCCGAGCGCCGCCAGGGCCGCAGCGGTGATGAACGGCGAAAGCTGTCGGGAAACGCGGGGTGAAAGGTCGGAAGTGGCCAAGTTTGAATTCACGCGCTGAGAGTAGCTGTGATCGCAGGCGATTTCAAGACCAACTCTGCGGCTGCGGTGGCCGGGCAGGGGTGCATCAAGCTCAGAACATGCCGCGCCCATGCGGGGAACAAGTCGGTCCTGGGTTACCTTTCGCGAGCCAGTTCATCCTGACCAGGATGAAAGAAGATAGCCGGAGGTCGCCCGGGGAAAGGGGGCGGCGACCTCCGGAAACCGGCGCCTTTGACCCCACCACCCCGGATGGGGTGGCAGATAGTCCCGGGTGCTGTGCGTCTTCTGCATGCGGGTTGGTTCTGCCACCCCTTGCCGGGGTGGAACACCCTTTACCCCGCGTACCGGTGGTCGTTTCCCCCTGTCACCCCGAAACGACCGACCGGCTACCATCTGCCAACCCTGCCGGGTTGGTGCGGAGCGGAAACCGCAGGCAAAACCCCGCCAGACCGCGTCCTGGCTGTGGGCTTGATGCACCCCTGGCGGGCCGGAGATGCCCGTGCTCCTACGCGCCAGGCGGGGCCAAACAGCGCCGCTGGTTACTTGGCTGCCGGCTGCAGGCGAATCAGTCCGGCATCCAGGATCGGCTCACCCTTCCAAGTGTTGGTGTGCAGGTTGAGATACGAGTAGTTGGTGAGAAACCGCTCGTAGCCGGCATGGTCAATAAAGAGCTGGACCGAGAACCAGCCGACCCCGCTAAAGGGGGCCAGCACCCGCTCGCTTTCCAGGACGAACCGGCCGTCGCGATCCGTTTGCACGGGGGGAGTGCTCTTGAGGATCTGGCCGCCTTTGGGCTGCGAGGTGCGGCTGTATTCCTCGCCCCGATCGCTGGTAATGATCTTCACCTTCGCCAGCGGCTGGCCGGTATCCGCGGCCACTACCCGGCCCATCATGCGAGGGGAGACGCACGGCGACAGTGGCCGCGACTGGCATCCTCCCAGTGTCAATGCAGCGAGGCACAGAACAATGGCTCTCTTCATGGGCGGAGGATAACAACGGTGCCCGCAGAAGGCAAAAGCCTTCTGGCCCCGTGCGGCGGCGCGCTTTGATGGGGATAGCTCTGCCGGCTATGGCCGGGAGATCCGCAGGCGGATATAGCCGGCGTCAGAGCCCGCTACCGGAGTGTTGTCGTGCGCCTGCAGCAAGGTCGCGGTGTTGACGTCCACCGTCGTCCCATTGGTGGTCCACACCCCGAGGATGTTGGTCGTCACTTCTACATGGAAGCTCACATCCGTGGCGTCGGGATTCTTCGGCGCCGTCAGGCGCAGGTGGCCGGTGAGGACGTCGCCAGCGACCGGGTCATTGGTTGCCACCAGCGGGTCCAGGCCGAGGGCGTACTTGAGCAGGTTGGGCATGCCGTCACTGGTCGCAATAGCCGTGTCGGCAGCGGGACCTTCATTGGCGGTAGTGCCAAAGTAGTGCAGCCGCCAGGCCTCGATCGGCATCAGGGTGGTAAAGACCTGGTCCTGTCCGGCGGCCGCCCCAATTACGTTGGTCGCGGTGAGCCGGAAATGATACGTCGTTCCGGGCAGCAGGTCTGAAATGCCCGCGTTGACCGCCTGAGTCACCGTACCGCTGAAGGTGCCACCGACGGGCGCGACGGACCCATAGCTGGAGGTCAGCCCGTATTCGAACTGTGCCGCGGCGGGCTGGCGGTTGGGGTTCAACAGGCCGTTGAGTGTCGCCGTGGTGGTGCTGATGCCGGTCGCCAGTTCGGTGGTTGCCGTCGGTGCCGCCGCCGGCAAAATGGTGGTGGGATCGCTCGCCGTGTTGTTTGACGTGATGCTTTCCCCGCCGCCCGAGACTACGACCAGGTTGGTAACACTGGTCGGGGCGTTGGTCTGCACGTTCACCGTGAGGGTGATGGGCGGGTAACCGTCTCCTGCCGCCAGGGTATCGGAGCGCGTGCAGGTGAGATTGCCAGGATCGGCGGTCCAGCCAGTGCCGCTGAGATCAGTGGCGACTAGGCCCGGCGGCAGCGCGTTCGTGACGCTAACCGTGCCAGCCGTGGCGGCGGCGCCGCTGTTGGTGACGGTGATCGTGTAGGTGCGCCCGGTGTCGCCTTGGATGAAGTCGCCCGTGTGCGTCATGCTGATGGCGAGGTCAGCCGCCGGCGCAACCACCTGCGAGACGGTGCCCTGGACAACGAAGTCAGCATTCGTGGAGTTCTCCACGTCGAAGATATACCAGGTTCCAGAGGAGCTGGTGCCACCCCAGTTGACGATGCGGAAAGTGACGTTGGTGCCGGCCCCGACATTTTGCAGCAGCGGCACCACCGTCAGGTCAATGGGGCCAAGCGAGCCGCCGGTGTTGACGTTTGAAGGGTAGAAGAACGTGGCAACGTTGGTGAATTCACCGGACCCGATCTGGCATTGCAGCAGGCCGTTGGTGGCACCTGTTGCCGAGTGCCGGTAGTCGAACTTGCTGATCGAGCTGAACGAAACCTTGTAGCCGGTGTTGGCGGCAATGCCGAAGGTGGCGAAGCGATTGTTGGTGATGGCCGCCAGGTAGTTCGTGTCAGTCCACGTATTGCCGCCCCAGGCCCGGTTGGCGGCGGTGCCATTGGTGCCGACGCCGCTGCCGCGCGTTAACCCAACCAGCGTGAGATTGGTCGCATGAGTAGTGGGCGCGAACGGCGAAGGCCCAAAGCCGTTGCTGCTGCTGGTCAGCGCGCTCATATCCCACTCGGCCAGGTTTACAAGGCTGCCGTTGCTCAGGGCGTTGATGGTGGTGGGGTCGTAGGCCGTGTTGTTGGCGAGGTTGGTTTCACCGCCTCCGGAGACAACGGCGATATTGGTCACACTGGCCGGCGCGTTGGTGGCCACGGTTACGGTGACCGTAATGGCCGGATAGGCTGAACCGACCAACAGGCTGTCCGAGCGCGTGCAGGTGAGCGCGGCCAGGTTGGTGGTCCAGCCGCTGCCGCTGATGCCGGTAGCCGTGAGCCCGGCGGGCAGCAAGTTGGTGACGGTGACAGAGCCGCTCGAAGCCACAGCGCCCGCGTTGGTGACGATGATGGTATAAGTGTCGCCGCTGTCACCCTGCGTGAAGTTGCCGCTGTGGGTCACGCTGATTGCCAGGTCCGGGACGCCGGCAGACGCGGTGGTGAACGTTTGATCCAGCCCGGTCACCGACCCCAGCACATTGCTCGCGGCCAGCCGGAAATGGTAAGTGGTTGACGCGACCAGGCCCGTCACAGTTGCGCTCGCGGCCTGGGTCGTGGTGCCGGAGAAGCTGCCGGCGATGGAAGCGGTTGAGCCGTAGTTTGTGTCCAGGCCATAATTGAACCAGGCCACTGCCGGCTGGCCATTGGGATTAAGGGTGCCATTCAAAGTAACCACGGTCGCACCCACCCCGCTGGCCGTGCCGGTGCCGGCGATCGGCGGCGCCGCGGCGTTGATAGAGATGCTGTCGCTGGCGATGTTATTGGCCGTGTTGGTCTCCCCGCCGCCGGAGACGGCGGCCACGTTGGTAACGCTGGTCGCGGCGTTCGCGGCCACGGCCACGGTCACACTGATGGCCGGGTAGACCGACCCCGTGGCCAGGGAATCGGAGCGTGTACAGGAGAGTGCGTCCGGACGCACCGTCCAGCCGGTGCCGCTCATGGCAATGGCCGTCAGCCCGGCGGGCAGCGTGTTGGTCACGCTCACAACGCCGCTCGACGCCGCCGTGCCGGCATTCGTGACGATGATCGTGCACGCGTTCCCGGTGTCGCCCTGCGTGAAGGTCCCCGTATGCGTTACCGTGACGGCCAGGTCCGGCGCGGCGCTGGTGCCCACACTGAAGCTGGCGGCGCTGGTCGCGTTGCCGCCGAGGCCGGCAACCGTAATCGAGCCCGACGTGGCACCGGCGGGCACGGTCGCCGTGATGTTCGTGAACGAATTAATGGTGAATGTCGCGCTGGTGCCATTGAAGGTGACGTTGGTGATGAAGCCCAGGTTCGTGCCGGCGAGGGTGACGGTGGTGCCGGTGTCACCGCCGGCCGGGGAAAAGCCGGCAAGGGTTGGCGCCGGGGCCGCTTGGCCGTCAACCTTGCTGCGCAGATTCCAGGCCAGGTTGTTCGGCAAAGCGCTAAAGAAGGTGAACCCCGTCTCGATCTCGATCGCGCGGGTGGTGGTCACGAAGCTGCTCCATGGGCTGTTGTCGGCTGCGGTGGTGTTGGGGATCAACAGCGCGATGACGCGGATATTCTTGGGATTGGCATTGGTAATCCGGTGCAAGGCGTTGGTGTCGCCGCTGATGAGCGGCACCCCCACGACAACTTTCCAATTGTTGGACGAGAGGGCGACATGACCGTCGTCGAACACGAGGGGGCCAAAGGAACTGGGGCCGCAAGTAATCAGCAACTCCTGCGTGGAGAGGAGCGAACGGCAGTAGCTCTCGAAGTCGGCCCACACGCCCTGGTTCATCGCTGATGCCTGGGGGATGATATTCGACATGATGAACACCAGCTCGTTGTGGGGCACCGTATCGGTCCGGTCCGCCGACGGGCACATGTGGCCCCGGTCGTAACTGGTGCCGTTGTAGGTGCCAAAAGTGCTGGTGGGTACGGGATAGAAACTCGGCGGCAGGTTGGTATCCACCGCCCAGGCGTCAGTGCGTCCACTGGAGCCGACATCGCTCGCAGTCAGGTCCCAGCTCACCCAGTTCGCCTGGCCGTAGTAATCGCTGTAGTCAATGGCCTCAACCGAGCGTTTGATCAGGTAATGATAGTGATTGCTGGGGTCATTCGTGGCGCCGCTGGGATTGCCAAGTTGCATTTGCAGCTCGGCATCAATGTAAGCGAAGGCGGGCAGGGTGGCGAGAACCAGCGCCCACGCGCCAGCAAGCGCTTTCGGGAGCCGGTGCGACAATAACTTGCGGATAATAACTTTCACGGGGCAGGGAAGGGCGTAGCTAGGAGGTAAGAGTTCTTTGCTATTTACTGCTAAATGTGTCGCCACGCGTACAGATATACTATTCTATACGCTGCCAGAGTCCGTGCCGCAAGTCAGTATTCGGGGGATTCCCAATGCCGGGAGGATTGTGGCTCCGCGCTGCGTCGCGGCTGCGGGCGGCCTATGGCTGCGGTTGGCGCGGATCAAAGCACTGCCAGATCGGCAGGCCCTTATACACCAAGCCGGTATTCCTCATCCGCACCATGGTTTGGGCCTTGGTCTTCTGCACCGACTCGTCGCAGGCCTTTTGGAGTTGGGCGCGGGTGGCCTGCAGGGCGTGCAGGTTGCTCTGTTCGGCATTAACGCGCGCCCGTTCCGCGGCCACCGTGCGCCGCTGGCGCGGTGCCACCGAACCTTTTGTTGGCAGCGCCTCCTTGGCCTCCTGCACGACGCGGGTTTCGCGTTCGATCTGTTGCGTGAGGTCGTCAAGCCGCGCGAATTGCTGGTTTCGGCCCGCCAGGACCGTCTCCACCGATGCCGGGAGCAGCCGGACGAAGATGCCGCCGGCAGCGCCGGTCCCGCGCACGTCGCATCTCTTGAAGGGTCCCGCCGATTGTGACGCGTAGAGCCTGACGACCTCGATTTCCTTCCATTGTTGCGCCTGTTCCCGCGCCAGAAAGGTGCGATCGGCCTGGGATAGGCTCGCGATGGGGACGGACACCGTCTTGCCATTGGCATCCTTCAGCGTCACGGCGTTGGCCGTAAAGCCGGCTATCTCCCCCTGCATCGTCTTGCCGGATTCCGCAAAGGTCCACGTCCGCATTTCCGCCGGGGTAACCACGGTTGTGGCCAGCAGCAATGCCAACATTCGCAGCAGGGTTCTCATAAGCCAGGAATTGGCTGTCCGGCATGGATTCGAACCATGACAAAGAGCTCCAAAGACTCTTGTGCTACCATTACACCACCGGACATGGTGCGCATAAGCTAGCCGCAGGGCGACCCCGGCGCAAAGGAAAAAACCCTTCTCCCGCCATGTGGGACAAGCCAAGACCTGGGTAGTATTGGCAATCCCTGTGCCGTAACAGCGGCGCTTCAGTCCCCCTTTACGCTCCTCCAAACGGATGGTGTTCAAACAGGCTTACTGTTCGGTGGCCGCGACCGGCCTGGTTGCGGCGAACAGCCATGCCCCCCACCGTCCCCATGGCTTACCCCTCCGTTACCTCACCGTTACCTCACCGTAGTACCTCTGCAAACCTTGCAGAGGTACTACGGTGAGGTAACGGTGAGGAGACGGTGGGGTGAGCCGGGGGAGAGCCGGAGGTGGCGGCGGGCGCCTGGCTTGGCTCGGTTTTGCCAAAAGGGGGCTTGGGCTCGGTTGATCAGGGCCATTTCCGGGCATTTTCGGCCTCCGGCAGCCGCGCCGGTCATTTACAGGGCTATGACCCCACTGTGCCATTTTGGCTCAGTTCCGGAGCGGATGTCCTGGTGGCCGCTTGGGGCCGGAGAGGTTACAGGTATCCGCCTGCCACTGGAAGATGAACATCGAACATCCAACGCCGAACCTCGAACCTTGAACTGCCCGGCTATCGGGCAACCGTTCCACCAGTCGAATGATTCTCGCGGGGTATTCCAGCAGCCGCTCCTCCAGGTCATAATCCGCCTTCATCCTGCTGCTCCCTCCTTTCGGTTCAGTGTTCGATGTTCGATGTTCAGTGTTCGACCGCCCGGTGGGGACAAGCCCCAGCCGCTTACTTTCCCCCTATAGTCCGGGAGTCGTGGGTTCAGCGGTTCAGTTCAACGGCAGTGTATCCGCCATGCCGGCCATCACCGGTCAGGGCAATTTGTACGCTTGTCGCCGGCCGGCACGGCGGATACACTGTCTCAGGTTAGGTGGCATCATGTACTTGGCAACTCGCATAGGATTGGTTGTAGGTCCGCTCCTCGCTGTACCTGTTGTGACTTCAGTTTATACGTACCTGAACATTGATAGACGACTGTTTGTTAAACGCCTTGGATGCGGATGTGGTCCATTTTTCAACACGAACCATTTGAGTCTTTCGGTTTGTTTGCTGCTCTTGGTTGGTGCCGGCGCGTCTTGGTGGATCGCTTCGCGTGGGGTGGGATGGTGCTGGCGCATGCTTGGTGTGGCGGGATTTCTTGGATGGAGTTTCATTTTCTTGCGAGCGTTCATGTTCCACAACGGCTGGCTTTGACCTAGACGAGGACGTGCTTTTATGACATTCATGCGTGCTTTCATAATCTTGCTCGTTCTGTCATTGCCGGGAGCGTTTATCGTCGCAAACGCCCTAAAACCGAAGGAATGTGTGACTGTTGCAGTTCAAGGGCTCGACACACATTACTGTTACCGGGACACCAATCTTCAAGCGGTAGCAGTGCTTATCAGCAATTTAGGTCCTCACGTTCTCCACTTTGACGTGGCTCTACAAACAAGAGACCGCCCTTGGTGGGCGCATCCGCGATTTACTGAACAGTTCTTCTTTGATGACGGACCAACTGAGCTTCGGCCATTGAGTGAACGTATCTTTCATCTACCGATTCCGCTTTCGCCATCACAGCATCCGTGGCGTGTTATGGTGACCTGCCATCGGTACAATAAGGATCTGAGTAAGACGGAGAGATTTTGTTTCCTTTTAAGCTCCTGGCTCTCTCCCGATATCGCCTATCATTACTCTTTCGTAAGTAAAGTGCTGCCACCTATCTATCAAGCCCGCGCCGTCAATAGGCAACAGTAATTTTTTGCGGAGGGCTGAAAGCCGTTCGTTTAGCGGACCTCGAAGCGGGAACTCCGGCTTAGTTTTCAGTTAGGCAGCTCGGGCTGAGGAGTCCGGCTAAACATCTATTCGGGCTCAATCGGGTTCGGCGTAGCGCGAGCCGCACCGGACCTGCCAGCGCGGCGATCAGACGTCCGCCGTCGCGGCCTAGAAAGGGCTCACGTTGAGCGTTGGTTGCGAAAAGCTCGCCTTCCTGAACGTTTTCAGGTATGGTTTGCTTATGAGTATTGACCAGATTGCTGCTGAGGCCCTGCGACTCTCACCGTCACAGCGTGCTGTGCTGGCAGAGTCGCTTTGGGAGAGCCTCGCAGACCCGTTCGAGGTTGTCGGAACCGACGAGTCCTCTACCATCCAGCTTGCCGCCGAGCGCGACCGTCAGATCGAGGCCGGGGAGGTCCAGGCCATCTCTCACGAGACATTGATGTCGAGGCTCCGCCGATGAAGGTGGAGCGCAGACCGTTTGCGGGTCACAGTAGTCAAGCATCAGCGTCGTCACCCGGAGTATGGCAGAGCTCGAGAATAGGCCCAACACCTGCCAAGCTCGCGCTGTCAATACGCGATAGTATTTTTGCGGAGGGCTGAAAGCCGTCCGGTTGGCGGGCCTCGAAGCGGGAACTCCGGCTATTGAGGCTTGAGGTTGGCGTCGTAGAGCAGTTTCAGGGTGAGGGCCAGGACGACGGAGATGAAGACGGGGCGGATGAACTTTGTGCCGCGGGTGATGACCAGGCGCGAGCCGAGCTTGGCGCCGAGCAACTGGCCGAGGCCCATGGTCAGCCCGGCGGCGTAGCAGATGTGGCCGCCCGGCAGGAAGAACAGGAGCGAGCTGATGTTGCTGGCGAAGTTCATGACTTTGGCGGAGCCGGTGGCGCGCGTCATGTTGAAGCCGAGCCCGAGCATGAAGGCCATGGTCCAGAATGTGCCGGTGCCGGGGCCGAAGAAGCCGTCGTAGAAGCCGAGCAGCAGGCCGAAGGCGAGGTCGAATTTGCCGCGGGCGAGGCGGGGGTGGAGGTCGGCGGCGCCCAGGCGCGGCTTGAGCAGGACGTAAAGGGCGACGCCGAAGAGCAGGATGGGGATGGCGCGCTTGAGGAAGGAAGGGTCAATCTGCCGCACGACAAGGGTGCCGAGGGCGGCGCCGGTGAAGGTGAGGAGGAACCCGCGGGCGCAGTCTTTGAGGGGGACGGTGCCGGCCTGGGCGAAGTGCCAGGAGGCGCTGGCGGAGCCGAAGGTGGCCTGCAGTTTGTTGGTGCCGAGGGCCTGGCGCGGGTCCAGGCCGAAGCTCAGCAGCACGGGCAGCGTGATCAGGCCGCCGCCGCCGGCAATGGCATCCACGAAGCCCGCCATCAATGCGGTGGCGAAGAGCAGCGGCAGGTGCCAGAGTTGAATCATGGCCGCAATGTTACCCGAGGCCGCGAACAATTTGAAGGCTGGGGTGGCGCCGCCGGTCTGGGCTGGGAGGGCGAGCGTCCCCGCGAGCCCCAATATCCTGTGGGAAGGGGCCGAAGTCAGGGCTCGCGGGGACGCTCGCCCTCCCAGGGTCACGGTTCACTGCACAGCGCCCAGAGCAGGATGGCCGAGGCGGTGCCATCCATGGTCGGCTCGTTCGAGGAGTAATCCTGCACGTCGTCGTGATAGACGGCTGGGCCCTGGAACGCCGCCAGCGGGTCGGGTTCGGTGATGGCGACGCCTTTGAGTGATTTGAAGATGCGTTCATAGACGGGGCCGTCCACCAGCCCGCCGCGGATCGGGCGCTTGGTTAACTGCATCGTCATCAGGTGCGGGTCTTTTGGATAGAGGCTCCCGATCTCGGTGAACATGGTATAGCCCCAGGGATTGCGCCCCAACAGCCAATCGCGCTGGCAGGCCGCGAAGGCGCGATAGGAGCGGTCGCCAGTCATGCGCTCGTAGAACAGGCATTGGGTGGCCAGCGCGACGGCCAGGTTGTCCGAGCACCAGATGAAGGGCACGCCGATGCGATAGGGATTCTTCTCGCCCGCGCGCACGCAGCGCTCGATGCCCTCGCGGTAGTAATCGGCAAGGGCTTTCTTGGACTGGCGGTCCACAAGGTCATAGAGCCGGAAGTGGCCCGCGTTCATGAATGGGTAATACTGGTAATGGCCGGTCTGCTCTTTGCCCATCCAGGACTCGGTGGCGGCAAGCTTCGCGTAGCGTTTGGCCTCGTCGAGGTAGCGGTGTTCGCGGGTGGCGCGGAACAGTTCCGCCGCGCCCCATTCCATGTCATCGGCCCAGGTGGTCTCTTCGTAGCGGTAGGGAGCGCTGTAGGAATTGCCCTGCTGGACGCCTTCCCTGGCCCGGCCCAGCTCATAGACCTCGCGTCCAGCTTGGAGGCAGCGCTCGGCGAAGGGCCGCTGGCGCGGGTCGTCCTTCCAAATCTGGCAGGCCAGGGCCATCGCTGCGGCGTAGCGGCCGGCAAGGTTCGCGACGCCCGTGGACGCGCTCTGGTATTGGCGCAGGCCCTGGGGCTGGCCGTTGGCGAAATACACCACGCGCGGGCCGCCTTTGCCCCAGCCGTAATCGGCGATCTCGTTTTGCGGCAGGCGGCGGCCGGTGTGGTCGCGGTCATCGGCGACCTGGTGGTAGAGCTGGTCGGGCGCCGGGTGCAGCTTGAGCATCCACTCCAGGCCCCAGCGCGCTTCGTCGAGCACGTCCGGGAGGCTGTTCGGGTACGGCTGGCCGAGGGCGTTAACTTTGTCGGCGAATTGTTTCCGGTCTCCGGCCAGCTCATACGCCAGGAGCATTTGGGCGGTGGCGTTGCCCGAGGTGAGGAGATACTTCAGCAAGTCGGCGGCGTCGTGCCAGCCGCCGCGGGCGTCGAGGTAGGTCGCGTTGGTCAGCGGCCCGTAAGCGGTGCGGCCGTCGAACGGATGGCAGACCGCATCCAGCCAGGGGTTGTAGCCGCAGCGTTGCTGGCGCATGAATTCGAGCAGTTGATCGGGCAGGGCGCCGTAAGCCTCGCCGCCGATGGTGAACGGCAGCGAGCGGGTTTCGCCGAGGCGCAGCACATATTGGCCCGGCGTCTTGAGCGGCGAGAAGTCCAGCTCCACGTGGTTCTCAAACTGGCCCCACCTCACGCCGGAGACGGGCGTGGCTTTGCCCTCGAAGAGCGGTTTGCCGGTATCCGCCGCGACCACCGCGAACGCGGAGGGCAGGGGAGCCTTTGAGAAGGCCAGGGCGAGCTTTGTGTCCCGCGGCCGGTAGCCGACCTGGCTGGCGCGGATGAAGGGTGCCTCCGCCGGGACGGTGGCAAGGCTTGCGGACAGAACCAGCAGAAAGGCCCAGGGCTTTTTGGCAGGATTCACTGGAGCCACAAGCTTTGTCCTGCTCATCGCATCGCCGCATACACGCGATGGACGTCGTCGTGGTCGTCCAGCGTGTTGAGGAAGTCGGCGACTTCTTTGCGGTCGGCCTCGCTCAGTTCGACGAAGTTCTTGGCGAGGTAACGGATTTCGGAGGAGAGGATATTCCAGCCGGCGCTTTTCAGGACCTTGGAGACGTGGTCGAGGTCTTTGATTTCGGTGAGGAAGCGCGCGCCTTTCTGGCCCGCGGGGGTTTCCTCGGCTTCGAGCGCCTCGATTTCCTGGGCGCCAGCCTCAATGGCATCCCCCTCGGCGTCGCGACTTGGGTCGGGGTGGGTGGCTTCGATGACGCCGAGATGGTTGAAGAAGAACGCGACGCTGCCCGGCTGGCCGAGGGTGCCCGCCTTGAAGATATTGCGGATTTCCGGCGCGGTGCGATTCCGGCTGTCGGTGAGGCACTCGACTACCACCGGCACTTTGTGCGGCGCGAACCCCTCGTAAGTGACCAGCTCGAAGTTCACCTTCTCATCGGTCTGTCCCGAACCCTTCTTGATCGCGCGCTCGATGGTGTCGCGGTAGCAGGAGGCCTTTTTTGCCTTCTCGACGGCGGCGGCGAGGCGCGGGTTGAGGTCGGGGTCAGGCCCGCCGAGTTTGGCCGCGACCATGATTTCGCGGACCAGTTTGGCGGTCAGCTGGCCTTTCTTCTTGGCGTGTTCTTCGCGCCCGGCTTGTTTCCATTGTGCGCCCATTGTGTGTTAAATTGGCGGGGATAGTGTGCCGTCGGCGGGGCGAACCGTCAACTCCGGGCTGGCCGGGGCCGCAGAAAGGGTTTGCCAGGCGGCATGGGCCGGGGCTATTAACAGGCCACCAACCAATCAATGCAGGCATGAAACCGGGCGCGCCGGTCGAATTACAGAATCAGGTTATGAAGACGCTTCAAGCTCAATTCGGGCAATGGCTCCCGGGGACGGCGGCGAAGTGGCGGTGTGCGGCGCTGGTCATCGGCTGGCTGCTGCCGGCCGGGCTGGCGCTGGCGCAGCCGGATTACCCCCCGGCGCATTGGGTGCCGGCGACCAACTGCACGAAGTATTACACCGAAGGCTACGGCCACAACTTCTGCGTGATTCACGATATGGAGGGCTACTACTGGACCAGCATCTCCTACCTCAATCGCTGTGACATTTCGGCCAGCATCCATTACCTGGCCAACGGCCTGCAAAACGGCAACGATTCGCTGGGGCACAGTGAGAACCGGCCGGGCGATCCCGTCGCCGGGGACCTCACCCAGTCCGTGCGCGAGCAGGACTACGCGTGGCACGCGAGGTGTTGGAACCGGTATATGTTCGGCACGGAGCATGAGGGCTTCGTCAGCAGCCCGGTTTGGTACTCCGAGGCGATGTACCAGGCCTCCGCGCTGCTGCACAAGCACCTGTGCGACGCCTGGGGCATTCCCAAGGATCGGAATCACATCATCGGACACGACGAGAAGAAGAACGCGAACTGGGTGACCTGGATGAACACCAACTGGCCGGCGATTGACCCCACCTGCAACTCGCACACCGATCCCGGTCAGTATTGGAATTGGAGCCGCTTCCTGGCGCTGATCCTCAGGGCCGGGCCCAACATCACCTCCCAGCCGCAAAGCCTCGCGGTCAACCCCGGCAGCAATGCGACCTTCAGTGTGACCGCCACCGGCTACGGTCTGCTTACCTACCAATGGCGCTTCAACGGGACCAACCTCACCGATGCCACCGCGACGAATTACACCCGGGCCGGCGCGCAGGATAGCGACGCCGGGAGCTACTCCGTGCTCGTGAGCGACACCAACGGAACCACGCTCAGTCTCGATGCGGTGCTGACCATTAATACGCTTCCCGTCATCACCAACCAGCCGCAAGACCAGGTGGTTGGGGTCGGGCAAACCGCCACGTTCAGCGTGGGGCTGTCGGGTACCGAGCCCTTCAGTTACCAGTGGCAGTTTCAGGGCTATCCGCTGGCCGAGGCCACGAATTCATTCTACGCGCAGACCAACGCCCGGAGCAGCCACGTCGGGGCGTACTCGGTGGTTGTGAGCAACGGCCTGGGGTGGGTGGTCAGCTCCAATGCGAGCTTGATTCTCATGCAGGACGCCGTGCTGGGCGACAACACGTTTGGCCAGGGCAGCGCCTTTGTCGGCTCGACGGACCTGGTCGCGGTCGCTGCGGGGGCCTGGCACAACCTGGGACTGCGCGCCGACGGTACGGTGGTGGCCTGGGGAAACAATTCGAGCCAGCAGGCGGAAGTGCCGCCGGGAACTCGGGACGCGTTAGCCATCGCCGCCGGGGGCTATCACAGCCTGGCGATCCGGGCCAATGGGACCGTGGCGGCGTGGGGGGCGGACGATTACGGGCAGACGAACGTGCCGGCGGGTTTGAAGGGGGTGGTCGGTATTGCGGCGGGGACATGGCATAGCGTGGCGCTGCGGGCTGATGGCACGGTAACGGCCTGGGGGGACAACAGTCTTGGGCAGACCAGCGTGCCGGCCGGCTTGAGCAAGGTGCTGGCGGTGGCGGCGGGCGGCAATCACACGCTGGCTTTGAAGACCAACGGCACCGTGGTTGCGTGGGGCGAGAACACGGGGGCGGAGGGGGGTGTGACGGGGCAGTCGGTGGTGCCGTGGGATTTGACGAATGTGGTGGCAATCGGGGCGGGTGCCTATCACAGCCTGGCGGTGAGGGGGGATGGAACCGTGCTGGCGTGGGGTGACAACTCGCAGGGGCAATGCGAGGTGCCGGCGGGGTTGAGCAACGTGGTGGCGGTCGTGGGCGGAGGCGCTCATAGTGTGGCGCTGCAGGCGGACGGCACCGTCATCGCCTGGGGTGAAGGCTGGAATGGGCAGTGTGCGGTGCCGGCGGGATTAGCGCCGGCGTCGGGAGTGGCGGCGGGGGACGCTCACACGGTTGTGCTGCTGGCGGACAGCCTGCCGGTGCCGAAACTGCTTCAGCCTGTCCGGCAAGGCGGTTGCTTCAGCGCGCTGATTCAGACATTGAGCCGCCGAAGCTACGCCTTGGAATACGAAGATGCGCTGAGCGCGAGCAACTGGACAGCGCTCTCCACTAACGCCGGCAACGGTGCGCTGCGGGTGTTGAGCGATCCGGCCGCCGGGCCGGCGCAGAGGTTCTATCGCCTGCGGCAGTGGTGAGCGCAGTCGGGGAAGGCCGGGGGGCGTCCGGTTGCGAGTCTGCGGGAGCAGGCGGTCCCGGCAGGGACAGGTGTGGGGCGCCAGGTTACGCCGGGGGCGTCTTCTCGGCTGATCGCAAGGCCTCGGCAACGATATCCAGCAGCTTCTGCTTTGCAAACGGCTTGGGGAGGAAAGTGTAGGCGCCGACCGCAGCGGCACTTTCGATGATCTTGGATGGTTCCAGTGCCGAAACCACGATGATCAATGGTATCGCCTTGCCCTGGTTGAGCCGCCGCAGCCAGGCAGCCACGCTGAACCCATCCCAGGAATCGTCGGGCGAGTTCTTGGCCAGTTGGACGTCCAGGGTGACCAGGTCCGGCTCCAGTTCCCGGGCAGTCGTGACCGCAGTGGCTCCGTCCTGGGCGGTGGCGACTTCGTAGCCTGCGGATCTGAGAGCATCGGCGATCAGCTTTTGCGTGACCTTATCATCTTCGACTACCAATATTTTCTTAGCATTCATACGCGCGGTGGACTGGGCGCCAACTTGCGGATTGTGACCCCCAAAGGCGCCGGAAGTCAATGCTGCCCTTTCGGAGTCCAGCAATTCTCATTTTGGCGCTCCAGACCCGTTTGGTGTCCACCCTTTAGGGTGTTGGGGGGCCTCAGACACCCTAAAGGGTGGACACCAAACGCCGCCTGGCAGGCATAATGAGAATTGCTGTTCAGAGTCGGCGGCGTCGCGTTGGCCGGGACCGCTTGGTTGTGTCCAGAGTCAAAGCACTCTGTCCTGTTTGCGCTGGTGCCGATGCGCCGGCATTCCAGGGATGGATACAAAGGCCAGGGGGGTTTCGGCACTCCAATTGCTGCCAATCCCGGCAGCTATCAATCAACAGCCCCAGATTAGAGCCTTGCGGTTGGCTGCGGGAACCGAGCCGGTGCCGGGTATCTGCGGACTGATTGACAGAACCAACATGGCACAGTTTATCGGCAGATTTGAGGATAAGACTATGAGCGCATCAATTCTGAAAGCAACACGGCAACACAGAGCTGCCAGAGCGGGAGTTTTATTGGCGGCATGGCTTTGGGCGGCCCTGGCGGCTCAGGCTGCTACCCCGACCTATTATTGGGATGTCAACGACGCCGGCGATGGGGCGGGCGATCCGGTGGACGGAGACTGGTATATTAACACCGCATGCTGGACATCGGATTCCTGGGGAACCAGTGCCACGTTCCCCTACGCGGAGCGGGCCAACCTGATTTTTGCCGCCAACGGGGACTCCCCCTGGTATGCCACCCCTGACTACACAGTGACGGTTCTCTGGAGCGCGCCGGTCAGCGACCTTCAGTTTAAGGATGGGAATTGCACGCTGGCCACCCCCGCGCCCAATTACCTGGAAAAGGATACCCCCTTCATTTCCGTAGTGGGCGAAGGCGAGACCGCCACCATCAATTCCATCATTGCCAGCGCGACGGGGACCTCGAACGGCATCACCAAGTTCGCGTTTGGGACCTTGGTGCTGGGCTGCACCAACACCTACCGCGGCCCGACCACCATCGAGGGTGGAGTTTTGCGCCTCGGGGCGCCGCAGGTGCTGCCGTCTGCCAGCAAGCTGGTGCTTGCCGGCGGAGATACACGCCCGGATGCCGGCTACAGCAGCACACTGCCGACGTTTGATACCGATGGCCACAGCCAGACCCTGGGGCCGCTGAGCTTGACGGGGCCTTATACGAACCTGGTTCATTCGATAGACTTTGGCCAGGGCGCCAGCGCCCTGTCTTTTGCCGACAGCCACACGCAGGACTGGGGTGGAATCATTCTGCGCATTGTTAACTACAGTCCGGGATTGGATTCGCTGCGGTTTGGCACCAATAGCGGCGGTCTGACGGCGGCGCAGCTCCAACTGATGCGCTTTGCGGACTTCCTCGATGTGCCTGGGAGGATTGACGCCAATGGCTATGTCACACCCTTGCCTCCGCCTACCCTGTCCATCGCAGTCGGAGGTCCGACGACCAGGATCATAAGCTGGGATGCGATCAGCGGACGCAACTACAACCTGCAGTACAAGACAAGCCCGGCCGATGCCTACTGGGTTACCAACGCGATCCTCGATGTTGTGGCCACCAGCGCAATTGCTGCTTACACCAATAATGTCGGCACCAACGCCCAGCGCTGCTACCGTGTCCGCCTGCAGCCAATCTCGTCGGGGACGTAATCTTCAGACCTCTGCCCGCCTAATTGCGGCTCAGCACGGTTTCCCGGCCGGCGGGGAGCAACCGTTGCGTCCAGTCGGCGGTGTTGGTCTTGGCCACCCAGAACGCTTCGCCCACGCTCAGCATCGGCGTGCCGGCCGTCCACCGGCCATTCTCATACGGGTGCAACGTGTAGGCCTGCTTCTCCCGGTCGAACAAATGGATCACATCCCCTTCCGCGATGGGGAATTCCAGATCCTCCACCAGGCTGCCCGGGCGGGGCAGGGGTGAGCTGCGAATCGAGAAGCCGGAAGCAACCGGCAACGACACGCTTTGGGTTGGGACCTCGCCGGTGAAGCAGACTGAGCGGTAATCCATGGTGGGATTGAGGAAGATCGCGCCTTCGCCCGGCATGAGCTGCTCGATGGGGTTGGTCCACTGTCCAAACTTCACGGTGTTCTCGACCAGGCGGAACAACTGCGGATCAAACCGGTTGAGCGTTGTGCCATCCGGCCAGTCCTTGAATAACTTGCCGACGATATTGGTCGGCGCGTCCAGCGGGTTGGCGATCATCGAGAAGCCCGGGGGCAGCGTGAGCGATACGTAGCCCAGCACATTGGAGAACTGGGCGTGGCCCGCCTGCAGCCGGTAAAACTGGTAGCTGTGCCTGGAGGCACGCACATCCGCGTAGCTGCTGAGCGCCCCGCTGGCAATCCCGTTGAGCACCGGGCTCCAACTTTGCAGATTGGTGGAAGATTGAACCACGAACGGGGTGCCTTTGGCCAGGTGCGCCATGAACTGAAAGGTGCCATTAGGGAGCCGGGTCGCATCGGTGAGAACCGGCGCCGGGCTTTGCTCGTTGCGCTTGCCCCCGAAAAGCGCGCTATTCGCACCGATCCGTCTTATCAGCGTATCCAGTTTCATCGTCATGCAAATGAATTAGCCAATTGCCTGCCAATGGGACACTTTCTCAGTTGTGATAAACGAGTGCCGATGCCCCACCCGGGAGGCCCGTAATAAGTGAGCGGCGTCCTGTCTAGTTTTTAGACAGTGAGCCTATTAAGCGCCAACGTGTCCTCCCATGTCCGCCCCTCTCTGCTGGCTTACCTCACCGTCACCTCACCGTATCCTCACCGTAGTACCTCTGATAGCCTATCAGAGGTACTACGGTGAGGATACGGTGAGGATGCGGCGGGGCTACGGAGATGCGCTGGTGGATTTCGGCGTTGCCGCGCGCGGCGCTTTGGCGCAAGCTGGCGTTCGTCAGGACATCAACCGCAATCGGCCAAGCTCATGAATATTCACCATCTGGAACTGTTTTACTATGTGGCCCGCCATGGCGGCATTACCGAGGCGGTGCGGAACATACCCTATGGCATTCAGCAGCCGGCGGTAAGCGGACAGGTGGCCCAGTTGGAGGAATACCTGGGGGTGACGCTATTTCAGCGGCGGCCTTTCGCGCTCACACCCGCCGGCGAGAAACTGTATCAGTTTATCGAGCCGTTCTTCGCCAACCTGGACCTGATCGCGGGTGAATTGCAGGGGGGCAAGGAGCGGCAGATTCGGATCGGCGCCACCACGATCGTGCTGCGCGACCATTTGCCGGAGGTGTTTCAAAACGTGCGCAAGCGGTTTCCCGGCCTCAGAATCGCCTTGCGCGAGGGCTACCCCCAGGAGTTCGAGAGCCTGCTTCAGAAAGGCGAGCTGGACCTGGCGGTAACGGCGGTGGAGAAGAAGCCCGCCGCCGGCCTGCGCTCGGTCGCGCTGGTCGAGCTGCCGCTGGTCCTGCTGGTCGAGCAGAGCAGCCCGGTGACGGCGGCGGACCAGCTTTGGCGGCGCGATAAGATCGAGGAGCCGCTCATTTGCCTGCCGGTGGTGGAGGCCATCTCCAGGAATTTCCAGCAGGGACTCACCCGGCTGGGCGTGGACTGGTTCCCCAGCCTCGAGGTCAGCTCAGTTCATCTCATCGAGACCTATGTCGCGAACGGGTTCGGCATTGGCCTGTCGGTGCAGGTGCCCAAGGCCAAGCTCTTGCCCAGGGTGCGCGCTGTGCCGCTGCCGGACTTTCCGCCGATTGTTCTCGGGGTGCTCTGGCGGGGAAAGACCTCCGCGCTGCTCCAGGCGTTCCTCGACGAGCTGCAACTCCGCGCGAAACGCTTCGCCTGAAACGGCGGCGGCGAAACAAGCTTGTAAAGGTTCCCCCGGCTGGCAGAGTGCAGTCTGTTATGCCCCTGATCAAGCTAAGCCGCATCAATAAGGGTGGAGATATCGTTGTGAACAGCGACTACATCCAGTTCATCGAGGTGGAATCCAAGTCCACCACCGTCCACATGGCTGGCAACCTTCTTTTCTCCGTGGAAGAGCCGCTTGATTCCATCGCCATCAAGATTGAATCGCTCGCGACCGCCCGGATCAAGAATGCCATCCAGCAAAGCGGGCTGACCGGCCGCTAGCGCGGTTGATTGAACGGCTGGTGGCGGTGGAAATAGACGGGGCGCAGGGCGGCGTCGTGCGGATAACGGGCCAGGAGGTCGTCCAGTTTCATCAGCATCCAGGGCTGCCGGTCATTGCCGCCGTTCTTGGTAAAGACCACGTCATCGGCAACATAGACAGCGGCGTGAACCGGCAGATTATCCGGGCGGAGGAAGAGCACCACGTCGCCGAAGGCAGGCTGGGCAACCGGGGAGTAGTCCGTAGTCAATTCACTCTGCCAAACCGCCGGGTTGTAATAGCGGTCGTCCGGCGGGTCGCGGAAGAAGTTCATGGCCGTCCAATAACAGTCGGTCGCGGGCGTGGCCGGGTCCGGCAGGGGATAGGTATTCAGCCGTTTGCGCGCGAACTGCGGCAAGAGCTGGGCGATGTCAATTGCCGCCCCGCCCGGCACATCGGTGAGGGATTCGAGCATGGGCTGGATGTCCTTGGCGCGCCAGATGCCCTTCCAATAGGCCGTCAGCGCGGTGACGTCGGTATCGGCTGTAACCCGCAGTTTCATCAGGAGGGTGGCGTTGCGGGACAGGGTTTTCACCAGGCGGCGGCGTTCGGCCACCGTGGGAATCTGCGCGAACACTTCGGGCAGGTCGGAGAAACAAAGGGATTGGCCGCGCAGGTACACCAATCGCTTGACCAGGGCGATGGTGGCGTCGCTCAGGCCGCTGTGCCAAAACCACGCCTCGAAACCGCCCTGCCGAAACGTGTAGGGCCACATCTGAAAGTCATTGCGCCCGTCCTGCGCGAGGGTCTTGTAGAGCTGCGTTCGCGCCGGTGAACTGAGCTCCAGAATCAGCCGGGGACTGGGCGTGACGACCACGCCGTTGGTTGCTTCGCTCCAGATGGCCGGGTTCGACAGTTCTGCGCGCTGGGCTGGCGTAAGGTCGCAAGCCTTAAATAGCCTGGCGACCTGTTCCGGGGTATGGCCGCCAAAGACCCAGCGGGTCTTCTCGAAGGTGCGGTCGTCCACGGGCACGAACTCGTCGGGAGGCTCGATCGTGATCCGAATGTATTCCAGATTGCCCCAGGGACCGGGGTGGCCGTGGAGCACGGGATCGAGGTATGCGGAAGCGCGGACATTAGGCCGGCGGTGGGGTTGGGGCTGAACCGCGGCGCCGGACTGGCGGAGGTGCAGCATCAGCCAACCCAGCAGCAGGAACTGCAGCACGCACAGCCCCAGCAGCAGCCGGCCCGAGCGAATGGCCAGGAGGCTCGCCCGCGCCGGCGGGCGGCTGGTTTCCGCGGCAGGTTCGCCGCTCTCAGCCTGGTTGATATTCGGTTCGGCCATACAACGTACGCTTGCAACAAATGCCTATTCTCATCTTTTCCGGCCCACATACATACCCGAGACGCGGGAGGTTCGCAAAAAGAATGCCGGAGGCCTGGGCGCCCATGCGGTCTCCGGCGCTGCTTGCAGGGACAGTGCCGGCCGAGTTCGCCACAAGGAGGGCAGGGGAGACGTGCGTGTTTAGCGGAGTGCGCCCGTCCCCGGGCGCAGCAACAACCGCCTACTCCGGAGCCGCTGAAGCTGTGCCTTGCTTGATCTCCGGGTTGCTGCGCCCGGGGACGGGCGCACTCCGAGGCTAAACACATACGGGGAGACACTGCTGTCCCATCTTGTGACACCCGCGCGGAGACTGAAGTGTGCCGGGGATTCAGCTTGCTTCAGGTTGCGGGGCTGCCGCCTGGTTGGTGCGAGTGGTGGGGAGGCGGGTCCTGCGCGGCGCTGAGACAGATTCTCGGTCTGCGCCCGGTAGGCGAGGACCAGGCTTCGGGGATCCGCTCCAATGCGCCGCGGGCGGTTTGGCAGTGGACTTGCTTGTAAACGGGCACATAGCCACAACTGAATTAAGCAAACAGATGAAGGCGCGCCTTCTGATGTGAATATCGTTATGCACTTGGCAGATTTACCCGGGCCTCGCGGATCGAAAGCGCGGAGGACCGGCTTCACGTTGGTAGAGGTGGTGGTGTGTATCTTCATCACCATGGTCCTGCTTGGCGGGATCCTCCTTTCCTACGTTCAAGCCTCCTACCGGGCCGAGTGGACCGGCTACTCGCTGGCGGCCCAGGCGCTCGCCGCGCAGCAACTGGAGCACGCGAAAGCCGCGGTCTGGGACACCCAGCAGACGCCGATAAACGACGAAATCTGTTACATGGCCACCAATCCGCCCATCCGCGCGCTGCTGGACCTCCCGGTCGCCGGCACAAACTTTGTCTATGCGACGATCTATACCACCCCCACGCTAATTGTGCATGGGACGGTGTACAGCAACTACATGGTCAGAGTGGATGCGGTATGGCCTTTCCGTTGGAAGAACCAGACCGTCCTCTTTACCAACACCGTCGCCTGCTATTACGGGCCCGATTGATGAACATGTCACACCCACTCAAGCCGAGACCTGCCGGCGTTCGGCGCCGCCGCCGGGCGGAAGCGTTTACGCTGCCCGAGATGATGGTGTCGGTATTGATCTTCAGCCTCATGGCCCTGGGGGTCGTCTCGGCCATGCTGTTCGGCATGCGCTATGACCAATTGGTTTGCAGCAAGCTGGGCGCGAGCGACAAGTCCCGCATGAGCTTTGACCTGCTGACCGCCGAGATTCGCTCCTCCAAGGGCTGGAGCATCGGCAATATCGCCAATAACAACAAGACGGCTTTCGTTGACCTCGGCAATGCGACGGCGCAGGTGGGGAATGCGCTGGCGCTCACCAATTCCGGGAGCACCAATGCCTGGGTTCGCTACTGGTATGACACGAATAACTGCCGGCTGTGCCGCGGAACCAACAATGGCGTTGCCACCTCCTACCAGATCGTCGCTCAAAACCTGACCAATACCGGGCTGGGGGGGCTGAGCATGGCCTTCTATGCCGAGAAGCGGTATAATACGAACCTGGTGACGAGCATCACCTCGCTAGATATCCAGCAGGATCTGGAATACAAGTACGTGATAGGGACCACGATGGAGTTCTGCCAGTACCAGTACCCGCTGACGCGGGTGGGACCCGGCTACTACTTCAACTACTACCGCATCCAGGTCAAAGCTGCCTCGCATTGTCCAAACTGAGCATGAAAACAAGCATTGCCATTCGGGGCCAGTCCGCCGGCCACGCGCTGCTCATGGTGCTGGGCCTCACGGCGGTTACATTGATTGTGCTGGCGGCAACGATGAACCGGACCTTGGGCACCGCCAACATGAATGCCCGCAATAATCAGTACGTCGCCGGCCTCTACGCCGCCGAAGCCGCCACCGAGAAGGTCTTCGCGATGATGAAGTACGATTTTCTGGAGGGCAATCTCACCCGCATTACCAATAATATGTCCCTCTACCGGGCGGCCATTCCCAGCTCCAGCGAGAGTCCTTATTGGGGGCAATTCCAGTTCAGCGACGGCGCCGGGAATGTGAACAACAATTACGTCTCCTGCACGATGAATGTCTTCCAGTTGGCCACCAACTGGGGCCCGCTGGGGTCGCAATACCTGGGCCTGTATGGCTGGATCAACAATTACCGGGTTGTCTCGAACGTGAGGCAGATTGCCAACACCATGTACAACATTACGAACGCGTGCCAGCAGGACATTGAACTCGATCTCATTCCTGTGTTCCAGTTCGCCATTTTCTACAACAGCCTGCTCGAGTTTACCTGGTGTGCCCCCTTCACCGTCACTGGCCGCACCCATGCCAACGGCAATATCTATGTCGGCTCCATCTCGGCCCTCAGTTTCCGCACCCTGGTCACGACCACCGGCACGATTTCCAAACCCGCCTGGTTCGGCAAATCAGCCAGCGCCTATACCTCCACCGTCACCTACAGCGGCAACTACAGCACCAACTGCCAGGCCCTGACCCTGCCCATCGGCACCAACAATACCCCGGCGGCGGTGCGCGAGATTATCAACATGCCGCCCACGGGCGAGTCCGTGAATTCCGCGCTCGGGCAGCAGCGTTACTACAATAAGGCCGACATGGTTCTTCTGGTCAGCAATAACACCGTTACGGTCAACCTCAAGACCGCACCCGCCGATCCGGGAACCAACATTACCGCGGTCTATTATCCCACCAACTCCAGCCCTACCAACTACGTCCAGATCAGGACCAATTTCCCCTGGTTGAACGTCACCAGCACCAATACGTTCACCGACCAACGGGAAAACGATACGGTCAAGGCCACCGACATTGACATGAGCATACTGAAACGCTGGCTCGTCACCAATGCGGTCGTCAACGGGAAGTTTCCAAACTCCGGGGGTGTCTATAGCGTCTCCAATGTTCCCAACATCATGTACGCCGCAGATAACCGCACCTATAATGCCTCCAGCCAGCTTACGGCTATCCGGCTTAAGAATGGCCAGACCATCCCCACCAACCTGGTCAACATTGCCGGCGCTACTCAGCCCAGCGGGTTCACCGTGGCCACCCCCAACCCGCTTTACGTCGTAGGTAACTACAATTGCCCCAACTCCGCTCACCTGCACACCACCAATACCTCCGCGACCTATCCGGCCTCGCTGGTGTCCGACGCGCTGACCATCCTCTCGGCGAGCTGGAATGACGCGCGCAGTAACGATTCGTTCAGCAGCGGCGTCCGTCCCGCCGTGGACACCACGTTGAACGCGGCCATTCTGACCGGCGTCGTGTATTCGACCGGTTCTGGTGCGACCACATTCAGCGGCGGGGTTCAGAATCTGCCTCGCCTGCTGGAAGATTGGGGCAACGGCAGCTCGGACCGACTCACGCTCAACACGTCCATTGTGAATTTCTTCAACAGCGTCCGGGCCACGCACCAGTTTGAAGCTCCGGGCAATTATTACTACGCTCCCATCCGCCAGTTCAGCTTTGATCTGAACTTCATGGACTACAGGAAACAGCCGCCGGGCACGCCCATGCTGGGTTATGTCCTGCGCTCCAAATGGGCGGTGCCGCCGCCCAATACTACGACCTATGCCGGCAACTAAGCGCTTCCATGTAATCGCTGCCACCCTGTTTGCCTGCCGGCTGCTGGCCGGGACTGCCGGGGCGGCCGATCCGGGTTGGGCTTGCATCTCGAATCCGCCGCCGTTTCGGGCTGAAATCCGGCATGAAGGCGGCCCGGGCTTAATGCCGACTGACCGCGTCTATGTAACCGCTGGCGGCAGCAAGTTCGCCTTCCTGATTCCGGCAGGCTTCCGCCTGCAGAGCGCGGAGGCGCAGCAGGTAGTGCTGGTCAGCCGCGACTACAATGCTGCGATTACCTGGCGTCTGCACGGCTCGACGCTGTCGGAAAGCGGCGAATTGGACGCCGCTCCTTATCGCGCGCTGCTGCTAAGCCGGCATTCCGGCGGCAAGATCCTGGAGGAGTTTACGCTGCCCGCGCTGGGCCGGCATGGCCCGGCATTTGACTTCCTTTGGGGTGCCGCCGGCGGCAGGCCCAACCGCGAACTGGTGGTGTTCGTTCCCGCCCTGGCGGGGGTGATGGAGTTCGGCTTGCTGTGCAGCCCGGAGAAGCTCGACGCCTTCCGGGCGGAGTTTGACCTGATGCGATCGAGCTTCCGCGCCAGCGACGCCAGCGGCAAGCTGGTCGTGCCCATCATCTCAGACAAGCTCTGAGAGCCTGTCTGAAAATGTGGCGGCAGGCATCCGTGCCTGCCGTAGAGGGCGGCTTCCAGCCGCCCGGAAAGAACTCAGGAAAGACGAGGAGAGCTGACAAATCGGAGCGGTCCAGCGATTCAACGCCGCGCCCGCCGGCCTGGAAGCCCGGCTCTACGTCAGCCAGGATGGCCGACGCTACGATTTTCAGACATCCTCTGAGACGACCTTGGCGGCGGGGCCTGCCGGTGCTGGTGGGCAGGCTGCGACGGCACGCGCTGTGCTGCTACCAGACTGGAATTTCGGAGCTGGCTGTGAGTTGGCGCTCCACCCGCCGCGACTGGCAGGGGGAGCAGTTGGCCAGGATGCTGCTGACAAGACAGCCGCGAATGATATCGAGACACACTTATGGCTTTGCCATTTTTTAATAGTCGGGCACGGAAACAGTGCGACCGGATGGTGGCAGTGGATCTGGGCAGCCGTACGACCAAAGCAGTCCATCTGCAGCGGCGGGGCCAAAACTTCAGCCTGTGCGGCTATACCCTGCTGGACGCGCCCATTTTCGACAAGACGCTTTCGGCGGACTTGCTGACGGAGCACCTCAAGACGATGATGCAGGCGCTGGGGGGCAAGACCAAAGCCGTCACGCTCACTCTCGGTGTCAACGATGTGGTGGTCCGGCACACCGAGATGCCGCGGCTGCCGGCGGACGATATGCGGCTGGTGCTGAAACATGGCTCGCGCAATTATTTGCAGCAGGAACTCGCCAACCATGTCTTCGACTGCCATGTGCTCACGTCGTCCGACGCCTCGCCCAAGCCGGGTGCGGCAGCCAAGGCCGCCGCCGGGCTTCCCAAGCAGAAGGTCCTGGTCGCCGGTGTCCGCAAACAGCTGCTGGATGAGTTTGTGGAGGGCGCCCGCCGCGCCGGCCTGACGCCGGAATGCATCGTGCCCGGCTTGATTGGCCCGGTGAACGCCTTCGAGCAGGCCATGCCGGATATCTTCGCCAACGAGGCGGTTGCCTTGGTGGACCTGGGCTTTAAGAATTCTTCCATCTGCATTGTGCTGCGGGGCGAGTTGATGCTGAGCCGGGTCGTGGGTATTGGGGGCGACCGGTTGACCAACGGCCTGGCCGAGACCCTTAACGTCAGCTACGCGGAGGCCGAAGGGATCAAGATCGGCATGCCTTCCGAAGTTCAGTCCCAGCTCGAATCACTTGTGCTGCCGCTGGGCCGCGAGCTCCGCGCCTCCATAGACTTCTTCGAGCACCAGCAGGACCAGCCCGTCACCCAGGTGTTCCTCACCGGCGGGTCGGCCCGTTCCGAATTCATTGTCCAGATACTCCAGCGCGAAATGATGATTGATTGCCGGATTCTCAACCCGACTTCTTCCCTGCAAATGGAGCTGCCACCGCAGCAAGCCGTCGAAATTGAGCAGGTCGCGCCTCAACTCTCTGTCGCCCTGGGCGCCGCGCTGGCTGCTCTCTGATCCCGGACCCGACTTATGCCCATTCGACTCAATCTTCTCGCCGAAGCGCAGGCCGCCGAGGAAATGCGGCGCCGCGATCCCGTCAAGCGCGCCCTCTGGCTGGCCGGACTGGTCATCGCGCTGATGTTGGTGTGGAGCAGCTATCTCCAGCTCCGGGCCACCCTCGCCAATAGTGAAGTGACCCGGATTGAAACTCAAATGGCCGCCCGCACCAACGAGTTCCGCCAGGTCCTTGAGAATCAGAGGAAGACCGGTGAGATGAACGACAAGCTTAACGCCCTCCTTTGCCTGGCGACCAACCGGTTTCTCAACGGCACGCTCCTCAACGCCCTGCAACAGACCACCGTCGAGGACGTGCAGTTGCTGCGCGTGAAAGTTGACCAGCTTTACACCCGGGCCGATGCAACCAAGTCCCATACTAATAATAGCGGCGTGCTTGTCCGCGGCCAGCCCGCCACGGCGACCGAGAAGACCGTTGTCCTGCTCGAAGGCATTGACTCGTCGGCCAACCCGGGCGACCAGGTGAACCGCTGCAAAGCGGTGCTGCTCACCAACGCCTACTTTAAGGACATGCTGATTAAATCCAACGCGGTGAGCCTCAAGAGCCTTTCGCCCTTGCAGGTGGCCCCGCTCAATGGCAAGCCTTGCGTGATGTTCAGCCTGGAATGCCGCTTTCCGGAGAAGACGCGATGAACTTCAGAAAACTGCCCAAAGACAAGCGTGACAAGCTCATCCTGGTGATCGTGGGCGCCGTATTGGCCGTGGCGGGTCTCTACTTCTTCCTGATCAGCGGCCAGAACCAGAATCTGGTCCGCCTCGCCGGCAAGAAGGCGGAAGTGCAAGCCAGCCAGCGCCGGGTGATCGAGGCCATCGGGCGCGGCACCGAGATCGAGGCGGAGTTCGCGCGCGCCAAGCAGGCGCTCGCGGAGGCGGAAGCCGATGTCGCTGCGGGTGATTTGTATGCCTGGGCCATTAATACACTCCGCCAGTTCAGGGCCGGCTATAAGGTCAACATCCCCCAGTTCAATACGCTTAGCGCCCCCAGCGACGTCAATCTGCTGCCCGGTTTCCCCTACAAGCAGACCACTATGTCCCTCACTGGCACGGCCCGCTTCCACGATTTCGGCCGCTTCCTGGCCGACCTGGAAAACGAGTTTCCCCACCTGCGGGTGGTTAATCTCAACCTGGATTTGAATCAAAGCCCGGCGCCGGAGGATCAGGAAATGATCTCCTTCAAGTTGGACATCGTGCTGCTCGCCAAAACCAATCCCGCCTGAACTGCCTGTCGCGTCCTATGAAGCCACGCTCCCTTTTGCCTCACGAGAAACCGCTGGTGGTCATTGCCATTTTCCTCAGTCTGGTGTTTGCTGCCCGCGCCGCGCAACCGCGCCCCAGCGCGCCGGCCCCGGCGCCGGCGGCAGCTACCAATGCCCTGCCGGCGGCGGCGATTCCCAAGTCGGTGTTCATCATGCCCGCCACACCCCAGGAAGGCAAAGACCCCTTCTTTCCGCGCTCGATGCGTCCTTACGGCCCGGGGCACGAAACGGTTAAGGCCAGCCCGCAGCAGCCTGCCGCCGCCGTCGTCGTTGACCTGCGCCTGAATGGCATTTCCGGAACAGCCGAGCGCCGCTTGGCGATCATCAACAATCACACCTTCGAAGTTAATGAGGAGGGCGTGGTGTCCAATTCTTCGGGGGCCCCGGTCCGCATCCGCTGCCTGGATATTAAGGCCGACTCGGTCCTGGTTCAAATCGGCGGCGAGCAGCGAATCCTGCGCCTGCGGTCCGGCTTCTGAGCCGCCGGCGATCTTCTCCGCGCGCTGGGGGCAGGTGTTTGCGCGCACTCTGACTGCCGCTTCTCGCAGAAGGTGCGCATTTGCGTCTCTCCGCTGAATGTGGAACCCGCCACTAATACCAATTCACGGCAATAAGCGGTAGGTTCCCCTCTCCCGGCCTGCGGCCACCCTCTACCAGGTAGCCGGGCCGAAGGCCATCTGGTTCGTGTGATGGCAGGCTGGCCTGGCATGGCGAGGGTTGGGATTCCCGCTCGCGCCTGATTTCCGCGTTCCCTCTTCGCAGCTTCCCCTTGTCCCGATGGTGGACACCGGTTCCGCCAAGTGGTCACTTTCCGGCTTTCGCAGCCAAAACTGCCCGTGTTTAGGCCCTTGGCACCCTGACTGCTAAATAGCCGTCAAATGATACAGAGCAATCTGTCATGGTCCGGTCGCAAGCAGAACAAATTTATCTAAATACATGAAACGCATACTCGCCCTCACGCTCGTTGGGATGGTCGCCTGCAGCCTGGCTGGCTTTGCCCAAACCACCTCACCTGCTGGTGACGCCGCCGCCGCCAACGCCACCCCAGCCTCGGACCCGGCCCAGCCGGCCGCGGCACCCGATAAGGCGCCGGTGGCCGAAGCGCCCGCGCCCGCCGCCGTGCAGACTGCTGCCAACGAAGTGGCCCCGGCGCCTGCCCCCGCCGCCGCCGCGCCTGCCCCGGTGACTGAAAGCACAGTGCCGCCAGGCACCGTGGTCCCGCTTATCGTGATGGACGATGTGCCGCTCACGGATGCAATCCGGAACCTTGCGCGTCAGGCCAACATTAACTATGTGCTCGACCCCAAGATCGGCTACGGCCAGATCGGCCCGGATGGCAAAGTTACGGCCCAGCCCAATGTGTCCATTCGCTGGGAGAACATCACCGCCGAGCAGGCCCTCAATGCCTTGCTCAATAACTATACCCTTCAGCTAGTCGAGGATCCGAAGACCAAGATTGCCCGCGTTGGCGTAAAAGACCCGGCCGCGGCGCCCCCGCTTATCACGAAGATTATCCAGCTCAAGTACGCCAGTCCGTCAAACGTGGTTGCTAGCGTCCAGTCCATCCTCCTGGACAAGCGCAGCAAGGTCGTGCCCGATATCCGCAGCAGCCAGTTGGTCGTGCTGGCCACCGAGCAGGAAATGGTGAATGTGGATCAATTGATCGAAAGCCTCGACACCAAGACCAAGCAAGTGCTCATCGAAGCGCGCATCATGGAAACCAGCGTAAACCCTAAGACCATGAAGGGCATTGATTGGACCGCCACTTTGGAGGCTCAGCATGTGACCGCGGGCAATAATGCTTTTACCCGCAAAGATGGTGGGGAGGGGGCACTCGCCGTTCCTATTGTCGAACCCACTGGAACCGCAAAGGTCCCCGCCGGGCTAAATGACGTCCCCGGGCTGCTGATGAATGCCAGCAAAGGCAGCTTCTTCAACCCCGCCATGGCCTTCCTGAACGCGGATGGCGTCAGCGCGGTGATTTCCTTCCTCAACACCTACGGCGAGGTGAGGGAACTCTCCACTCCGCGGACCGTCACGTTGGATAACGAAAAAGCCACCGTCGAGGTCGGCGAACTCTACCCCATTATCAATGTCACCGCCGGCACGGCCAACACGACCGGGGGTTCGCAGATTACCTATTCCAACCTCACCATTCGACTCGAGGTCACCCCCCGCATTTCAGCTAATGATTTCGTCAATCTAACGGTCACCCCTTCCATCACGAAACTGGGCAAGAAATACGCGTCCGTTGTCGCGGGCACCGCCAGCGCAGTGGACTCTTTCCTCACCCGCCAGCTTTCCACGCACGTGATGATTCCCAGCGGCAACACTCTGGTGATGGGCGGACTCATTCAGGACCAGATCACCAGCGGCAACAACAAGGTCCCGATCCTCGGGGACATCCCGGTTCTCGGATACCTCTTCCGGAGTGATACCAAGGATCGGAAGAACACCGATCTCGTCCTCTTCATCACGCCCACAATTGTCCAGGACGAGAACTATCAGCCGACGAAGTCCGAATTCTTGAAGACGCCCGTGCCGAAGAAGGACGTTCTCGAGGAGGAGTGGTCGGCGTGGGATAGCGGCAAGCCCAAGGATTGGAGTAAGCACGCCGCCAAGCCCGAGTATACGGCCCCGAAAGTCGAGGCCCCGAAAACCGCGGGGGAATAGGCTCCGCTTCTCTTGACCAAGCCGCCCTGCCTTCAGGGCGGCTTTCTTTTTGGGCGTAAGGCCTTTGGGACAGTGTCGTGATAATCCCGGGCACAGGCGCCCTCCGCTGTCTCAAGTCAGCGCCTCGGGAAGGCTGCCCACCCTTTTCAGGTAATCGAATGAGTAGATCCCCGTTGCATGCCCATCCGCCCAGACCGGCTGCAGGGCATAGGTCCCCACCCGTTCGAAGCGCACCAACTGGAACGCCGCCGGGGATAGCGGCCGCTCCGGGCTCTTGTAAACATTCCCCATGACATCCAGCTCGCCTTTGCACCCGGCGCAAGGACAGGCCCGGCGCAGCTTCTCCAGCGTGATGAAGCTCTCGCTGCCGTCATCCCATTTGAGGGCCAGCTCCTCGCCGATCGTTTGGACGTCCACCGGGCACATATGCATAGTAGTCAAATGAGGTTATTGGGTTGATCGGGTTAAATGGGGTCAAGGCCGCCGGGAAGGTGGCGGACTCCTTTAACCCCTTTAACTCAATTAACCAGCTCTACCAACCGCTCCAGTTCCGCATCCGTATTGTAGCAGTGCGGCGACACCCGGATGTATTGCTGCCCCGTCCGGTCCCCCCGCAGCGACGTCACCACCCCCGCGTCCGCGAGTTTCTGCTGCAGCGCGGCCAGGTCCGACCCCGGCCGGTGAAACGAGACGATGCCGCTGGCCGCTTCCGGCGGCGCATCCGCCTGCAGGACCACGCAGCCCTTTGCCTGCAACGCCGGCACCAGCTTGGCCCGTTTGCGCAGCAGTTCCCGTGCGATGTTCTCCACCCCCAGCTCCAGGATTAGCTCCAGCGCCGCCACCAGCCCCACGATCCCCAGCAGGTTCTGCGTCCCCGCCTCATACTTCGGCGCGCCCGTGCGGCGAACGATCCGCTCCTGGGCCAGGAAATTCGGGCACTGCACGTTATTCCAGCCGTAGATGGGCGGGCTGATGCGCTCCTGTACCGCGTTGCGGACATACATCACGCCCGCTCCGCACGGCCCCAGCAGCCACTTGTGCGCGTCGGCGGCCAGCAGGTCTACGTGCTCGACCGTCGTCGGGAACGCCCCCAGCGTTTGAATCCCGTCCAGGCAGAAGAGAATCCCCCGCTCGCGCAAATACTTCCCAATCGTCGTGTAATCCACCCGGTAGCCGCTGACGAAGTGGCACGATGCCAGCGCCACCAGCCGCGTGTTTTCGTCCACCTGCCCGGTCACATCCCGGGCGCGGATGAGCCCCAGCCCGCGGGTATTCAGCAGCCGCACCTCCACCCCTTGCTCCGCCAGCGCCATCCACGGATACACATTCGACGGATAATCCTCGAAGTAGATCAGGACATTGTCCCCCCGCCGCAGCTTCAGCCCGCTGGCGAAGAAGCTCAGCGCCAGCGACGTGGGCCCCACGAACGCCACTTCCTGGCTCTGGCAATTGAGCAGCCGCGCTGCCGCTTTGCGCCCCCGGTCCAGGATCGCCGGATAGACGAACTTCTCCTGGTCGCCGGTAGTGGCTTGCCGGGCATAATCGGCGACCGCTTCGGCCACCCGCCGCGGCAACGGGCAATCCCCCGCATGCGCCAGAAACACCTTGTCCCGGGTGACCGGGAACTCATGCTGGCGCAGCTCTTCGTTGCCAAGGATTTCAGCCAAAGTCATGTCCTGAAATTAAGCATTTGCGCTCGCTCTGCAAGATTCGAGTGGCTTCTGCCTCCGCAACCCCAGGGCCAGTGCCAAAGTCCCGATCGTGCCGGCGCGCGGGCGCCCTCGCCCGCTTAGACGGTCTGCAGTCCCGCGCGAAAGGGCAGGTTTTCGACGTTCCCAGGCTCAAAGCGGGCGAGGACGCCCGTGCGCCGCCGACTTTGTCACTGCTCGTGCCGCAACCCGAAGGATTGCGCTGGGGCGCAGGTGCTGGCCTTTATAGATAAGTCCGTTTAAGGGAGGACCGAGCAAGAGGCCGGTAATGACGGGCCCCTTCCGCACTCTTAATTGGCACGAGATCTGCGGTTGCTGGAATTGTAGGTTCCCTGCCTACATCCTCCTGAGTGGGGCGGTGCCGGGACCAACAGGTGCCGCCCTCCTCTTTTCATGGTTGGGTTGGGGGCGGCCCGGTGCAAAAGCCGGGCCGCTCTTTTTTGTTGGCTCATCACGGATTTCCGGGGAACGCCCAGACTCCTCGGTAGTTACTATCCCCCGTGCGGGTGCGGATGCCCGACGCCCGTGAATGACCTGGCCTTGATTTAGCCTCTCCGCAGCGAATGTCTCCCGCTCTGCATGGAGCGCCCTGTCCCATTTTGAGACAAGGAGGGTTATTCACCCTCACTCCTGCCGGTCCCCTCGGCGCACCCTGTCGCCTGCCGTCTCCGCGTCTTTACCACACCCTATCCTCACCGTATCCTCACCGTTGAACCTCTGCAAACCTTGCAGAGGTTCAACGGTGAGGATACGGTGAGGATACGGTGAGGCTAGGGAGTGGAGAGGGGGGGTGGCGCCTGTCCGGAAACCTGCTGGTTGGTGGCTGCCGAGCTGAACCGATGACGAAAGTTCGTCGGCGTTCTCCGGAACTCCGGGATGAGCCTATTTATTGGTCCGGTCCCGGGGCTCAACCGATCGCCTCGTTTGCGCATTAGACTCGACCGGCCCCGGTCCCAGCCGCTATCTTGATGGCACACGTCACCCGAGGTGAACTATGGATGAACTGTTGAGAATCTTGCAGAGCAACGCGCTGGAATCGCCGGACAACATCGCCCGCATGTTGAGTCTCCCGGCGGCGGAGGTCTCCCGGCGCATCGCCGATTACGAGCAGCAGGGCGTCATCCGCGGCTACCAAGCCATCCTGAATGAGGACAAGCTGGACCTGGACAAGGTCACCGCCGTCATCGAGGTCAAGGTCACTCCGCAACGCGAGGGCGGCTTCGATATCATCGCCGAGCGGATTGGCCGCTTTCCCGAGGTGCGTTCGGCGTATCTGATGAGCGGGACCTACGACCTGCTGCTCTTTGTGGAAGGGCGCACCCTGCGCGAGGTGGCCGCATTTGTCAGCGAGCGGCTCTCGCCCCTGGAGGGCGTGCTTTCCACCTCCACCCATTTCATGCTTAAGACCTACAAGCGCTTTGGCGTCCTCATGCACCAACCCGGACCCGATGAACGGCTCAGCATCACTCCATAACCGGCTTAACGTGGTCGTGCGTGACATCCCGCGCTCGGGCATCCGCGACTTCTTCGACCTGGTCACGACCCTGAAGGACGTGATCAGCTTGGGCATCGGCGAGCCCGACTTCGACACGCCCTGGCACGTCCGCGAATCCGCCGTCTTCGCCCTCGAGCGCGGCGCGACCCATTACACCAGCAACCTCGGCTATCTCGAACTGCGGCGGGCCCTCGCCCGCTACGTCGGCCGCAACTTTGGCGCCGAGTACGACCCGGAGTGCGAGGTGCTCGTGACGGTCGGCGTCAGCGAGGCGCTCGACCTGGCCTTGCGCGCCCTGCTCAACCCGGGCGACGAGGTCCTCTACCACGAGCCTTGCTACGTGTCCTACCGCGCGACGATTCTTTTTGCGCACGGCGCGCCGGTCGCCGTCGAGACGCGCCCCGAGAACGGCTTCCGCCTCACCCGCGCCATGCTCGAAGCCAAAGCCACGCCGCGCACCAAGGTGCTGATGCTCAACTTCCCGAACAACCCGACCGGGGCAGTCATGAGCCGCGCGGACCTGGAAGACATCGCCGCCTTCGCGCGCGAGCGCGACCTCATTGTCATCACCGATGAAATCTACGCCGAGCTGACCTATGACACTCCGCATACCAGCATTATCAGCCTCCCCGGCTTGCGCGAACGCACCCTCTTCCTGCACGGCTTCTCGAAGGCCTGGGCCATGACCGGCTTCCGTCTGGGTTACGCCTGCGGCCCGGCGGAGCTGATCGAGGCGATGATGAAGATTCATCAATACACCATGTTGTGCGCCTCCTCGCTGAGCCAGAAAGCCGCCCTTGAAGCCCTGGCCCGCCCCGAGACCGACGTCGCCGAGATGGTGAATGAATACCGGCGGCGCCGGAATTACATCGCCGCCGCCTTTGCCGAGATGGGGGTGGAATGCCACCGTCCGCTGGGCGCCTTTTACGCCTTCCCCAGCGTGGCCAGGTTTGGGCTCTCCTCGAAAGACTTTGCCCTGGCATTGCTGCGGGAGGAGAAGGTGGCGGTGGTTCCCGGGACTGCGTTTGGGGCCTGCGGCGAGGGCTTTGTCCGCTGCGCCTATGCCACCAGCATGGACAACATCAAGGAAGCCCTGGGCCGGTTCCGCCGCTTTGTTGGCCGGCGCGCGGGCATCTTGCCCGCTTAGGCCGTTCGGAGCGTATAAGCGGGCAAGATGCCCGCGCGCCGGCCTTGCAAGGTGTGAAATGTGGTTTGACCGCTTTACAGAGCTGGCAATCAGATGAATCTTGCCGGGATGCGACTTCTTGCCGGGCTATCGTCAGGCTGCGCCGCCGCCTTCGCGGCCGGAACGCTCTGGGCCGGCGGCAGCGGGCTGAACGTCATCGTCGTCGTCAACCAGAACAGCACCAACTCGGTTCAGCTCGGCAATCGCTATTGCGAGCTGCGGGGCGTGCCGCCCCAGAACGTGTTCCGCATGACCAACTGGACGGGCGGCGCGATTGACTGGAGCCGGACCAACTTCGAGGCGCGGCTGCGGAATCCTCTGCTCGCCATGATCGCCGCGCGCGGCCTGACCAACCAGGCGGAGTTTGTGCTGCTTTCGATGGATATTCCCTACAAGGTGCAGGACAGCGACTCCTTCGCGAGCCGGAACAGCACCACCTCGGCGCTGTTTTATGGATTCAAGGATGACACGGCGCCGCCGCTCCCGTGCCTGCCCGCCTGCTGCGCTCTGCCCGCCGCCGCCTCGAACAGCTACGCCTTCCGCGAGCTGCCCCTGCGTGAGGCGGAACCTGATACCGCGCCGACCAACACGTTTCTAGCGATGATGCTCACCGCCAGCAACCTTGCCGCCGCCGATTTCGTGCTGAGCCGCGGCGTGGCCAGCGACCGCACGTTTCCCACCCAGGCGGTCTATCTGGCCAGGACGACTGACGCCGCCCGCAACGTCCGCTTTGTGGAATTCGACAACGCCATCTTCGCCAGCCGCGTGCGGGGTGGCGGCCCGCTGGTTTGGACCAATACCGATTCAACCGCCTTTACGAACCTGCTCGGCCTGATGACCGGCCTGGCGGGTCCGGCTTTGCCGGCCAACGCGTTCGTTCCCGGGGCGTTGGGAGACAGCCTGACCTCGTACGCCGGCAAGCTCTTTGAGGACCGGAGCGCGCAGACTCCGCTGCTGGCGTTCCTGGCGGCGGGCGCCGCGGGGAGCTATGGGACGGTGGTCGAGCCGTGCAACTACACGCAGAAGTTTCCCGACCCGCGGGCTTACTTCTATCAGGCGCGCGGGTTTTGTCTCGCCGAGGCCTACTACCAAAGCCTGCTGGATCCATACCAGGGGTTGCTGGTGGGGGAGCCGCTCTCCGCGCCGTTCGCGCGCCCGGGCGCGGCGGACTGGAACTCGCTGACAAATGGCGCTGGGCTCAGCGGCCAAGCCACGCTGGCGCCGGGTTTCTCCGCCGCCGATACCAACCTGCCGCTGGGCCGGGTGGACCTCTTCATGGACGGCCGCTTCCTGCAGACCATGACCAATCTGCCGCCTGCCGCGGGCAATGTTCTCTCGGTGACGCTGAACGACTTTACGGCCTATTACACCGTGCCGGCCAACGCGACGGTTGCATCGGTTGCCGCCGGCCTGGCGGACGAGTTGAACGCGCAGGCTTACTACACTCACGTGCAGGCCTGGCCGGTGGGCGATCGCCTGGAGTTGCAGTCTCTCGACGTGGCCCTTCCTGGCAGCAACCTCACCCTGGCTGCCGGCGCCGCCCTGGGCTCGGGCGCGCAACTGACCACTTGGTTGGCTCCCGCCCGCGAGGCCTTTCTCGACACCACCGCCACCGGCTACCTCAGCCTGCTCACCAGCAACGCCCCCGTCGCGGGTGACTGGCTCCGGCTCGACTTCATCAAGACGAATGGCGAGTGGGTCACCGTCAGCGTAACCAACAATGTTTCGGGCACCACCATTGCCACGCTCACCTCGAACCTGGTCAACCTGGTTAATGCGACGCCAGCGCTGCAATCCCCCGACGGGGTGCTCGCCTCGGAATTCGCCGACGACACTTATTGCGGCATCGTGGCGGCGGAGTTCAAGCTTTACGCCCGCTCCCCCGGCTGGCCGGCAGCGCAGATGCAGGTCGCCTTTGCCGCCTCGACGAATCTCCTGGCCCTGCCGCCTGGGACCAACTATCTCCAGGACAACCTCAACGACCTGCGGCCCCGAAACCATCTGTACGTCAGCTCGGGCGCGCTTTCGCTGCCGGTGAGCTTTGCTTTCGATACCACGCAGGTTCCCGATGGCTGGCATCAACTGACGGCGGTCGCTTACGAAGGCACCAGCGTGCGCACGCAGACCCGCGTCTCGCGCAATGTGCGGATTCAAAACACGGACCTGAGTGCCGCGTTCACCCCGCTGCTGGCGGGAACGAATGCCACGCTCGACATGCCGCTGCGGTTCTCGGTCGCCGCCGCCGGCACGAATATCGCCCGCATCGAATTGTTCAGCACCGGCGGCTCGGTTGGCGTGGCGTCCAATCAGCCGGCGGCAACATTTACTGCTCCCTCGGCCATGCTCGGGCTGGGCTTGCATCCTTTCTATGCCGTGGTGACAGACACTGACGGTAATCGGTACCAGACAGAGACTGTTTCCATCCGCTTGGTTCCTTCCTTCAGGCTCCGCATCGCAGGCTCGCCGCTGACGCTCTCCTGGGCGGCCATCCCGGGCCAGCACTACGACGTGCTCGCCTCAACCAATCTTGCCGGCGGGTTTGCGCCCGTCGCCTCGGTTACCGCCTCGAACACGCTGGCCCAGTGGCCAGTTTCCGCTCCCGGCGGCGCCGCGGCATTCTACCGGGTGCGATTCAGCCCCTGACGGGACTCGCCGACCGGGCTGCCTGCCGTTTGCCCCGCCACGGGCAGTGACAAAGTCGGGGGCGCGCGGGCGTCCTCGCCCGCTTAAACGGTTTGCAGTCCCACGCGAAGGGGCAGGTGTTCGACGTTCCCAGGCCCAAAGCGGGCGAGGACGCCCGCGCGCCGGCACGATGGGGACTTTGTCACTGGCCCTGTTTGCCCGGCGGCCAGCGACCATTTGGCCCTTGAACTCCGTCGGCGCCTTCCCCTATTCTGTTACACGCATGAAACCATTTGCTTTTCTCGCGCTCGTGTTTTGTCTGGCGGCCGCAATCCAAAGTCGTGCCGACGAAACGAATGCCCCGGCCCTGACCATTGGCGCGGCACAGGCTTCCGATTACATCGGCAAGCAGGTCACTGTCACCGGCGTCGTGGCCCAGGTTACGGTCAAGCCCAGCCTCACTTTCCTGAACTTCGACAAGAACTATCCCAACAGCCCGTTCTGCGCGATCATCCGCAGCCGGAACACGAACGAATTTGAGAATGTAACTGCGCTCAAAGGCAAGACCGTCGCCGTCAAGGGAAAGGTCATAGACTACAATGGCAAGGCGGAAATGGAACTGACCGGGAAGTCGCAGCTCAAGGTCCTGGAGAATGCCAAGTAGGCTGCGGATCGCGCGGCCTCGTCATTGAATAATCCGGGCTCCAGCGGCGTCGTTCTGTGGTTGAACGAGCGGCTGGCTCACAATGTCTGAACGATAGGCTGTCTTCCTGCCCTATAGGCAGGTCGGCGAGGCTGGCGGAGGCCGGCATCTCTGGCAACCCCCTTAACGTATTTCGCAAACAATGGTTATGACTGATACTACACTTGGTTCATCGGCGGCCCGCAAGCCGCGCCGCTGGCTCCGGGCACTGGCTTGGGGCCTGGGGATACTGATCGTTCTGCTCGTGGTCGTCTATTTTGTGGCGACCAGCTCGGCCTTTTTCACCGGCGTGATCCTGCCGCGCGTCAGCAAGACCGTGAATGCTCAAGTTACCGTGAGCGACGCCGCCATCAGCCCCTTCAAGCAGGTGATCCTGCACAACCTCAAGGTGCAAACCACAGGCACCGAGCCGCTGGTCACCGTCGCCGAAGTGCGCGCGCGCTACAACCTCATGGACGTTATCGGCGGCAACATCCGCGTGGACGAGGTGGTGCTGGCCTCGCCCACGGTGGCGTTGGTCGAGAATCCCGACGGGAGCAGCAACCTGGACCCGATCCTGAAGGCGCAGCAGCCGGCAGCGCCCGAGCCGAAGGCCACGCCGCCGGCCGGACCTTCCAAGCCGCTGCAGATTGACCTGAAGAAGTTCGCGGTGACCGACGCGACCATTCGCCGGTTGAAGCACCACAAGAACGGCACACACGACCTGGCCGAGCTGTCGCATGTCAACTTCACGGTGGACGATCTGAAGAACGGCCAGACGGGCAAGCTCGCGCTGAATGCCGACGTCCGAGTCGAGAGCACCAACGGGCTGATGCAAGCCCGGCTGGGCGGCAACTTCACCTTCGCCCTGGCGCCAGATTTGAAACCCGCTTCCGTCAAGGGCAGCACGCGACTGGATGTCAGCCGCGCGGAGGGCGCGCTGGCGGATTTCGCCATGCTCGGCGGCTTGCTCGAAGCGGAGGTCACGCCCACCGACATCAAGGAAGCGGCGCTGCGCTTTCAAAAGGGCGACACGCGCCTGGGCGAACTGCGGGTGAGCGGGCCGTTTGACATGGGGAAGACCGAGGGCCGCCTGAACATCACGCTGGCCTCCATTGACCGGCGGCTTTTGAACCTGATCGGCGCCAAGAACGGCATTGACTTCGGCCCCACGGCCATCAGCTCGACCAACCTGGTTGAGCTGGCCAAGGGTGGCTCGGTCATTACTGCGCGCGGCCGGGTGGAGGTGGACAATTTCCAGGTGACCCGGACCAACCAGACCACGCCTCGGCTCGACCTGCGCAAGGAATACGATGTGACGGTTGATGGCGGGCAAAGCCTGGCCACGCTGCGCCGCCTGACGCTGACCGGCACTCAAAACGGCAACCCGCTGCTCAAGGCCGAGCTGACCAGCCCGATGCAAATCGCCTGGGGCAGCGCCAGCAATGCCGTCGGTGACTCGGCGCTCACCCTGACGGTCTCCAGCCTGAACCTTGCCGACTGGAAGCCCTTCGTGGGCGATGCGGCCTCTTCGGGGATTGTGACGGCCAGGGCGAAAGTGCTTTCGCAACAGGCCGGCCGACAGGTGACCTTTGAACTCGACTCTCGCATGGACCACCTGACCGCCAACCTCGGCGGCAACCAACTGTCGGACGCGACCGTTGATTTGCAGGCCAGCGGCAAGGCCGTGGACCTGAAACAATTCGACCTTGCCAGCTACAAGTTGGAAGTTGCGCGTCAGAACCAGACGCTGGCGACGGTGGCCGGCTCCGGCACCTGCGATACAGCCGCGGGCTCGGCGGATATGCAAGTCGCAGCCCGGGTGGCGCTGGCCCCGCTGCTCCAGGTCTTGCCGCAGCCGGACACGAGCGTCGCTTCGGGCACGGCGGACTTGAAGGCTCGCTTCATTCAAAAGCAGCAGACCCAGACCGTGACCGGCACCCTAGCGCTGTCCGATTTCACGGGACAGTTCGGCAAGAACAAGCTGCGCAGCTTTGGCGCGACGGCGGACTTTGATGCAGTCATGACCCCGCAGCAAGTCGAAGTCCGCAAGGCTGCGGGCAAGCTGACCCAGGGCGCGAATGCCGGTGGCAGCTTCGATCTCACCGCGACGTATGACCTGGTGAAGAAATCCGCCGCCGTGACCGCCAGGCTGGTGGATATCAACCAGAACGGGGTGGGGGCGTTCCTCGAGCCGTTGCTGGCGGACAAGCAGCTCGTGTCGGTGGCGATCAACGCCCAGGCCACCGCCCAATACGACCCGCAAGGGGCGTCAGCGGTGAAAGGAGATTTGCTGGTGACGAACCTTGTGGTGAAGGATCCTGCCGGCCAGTTCCCCGCCTCTCCGTTGGAGGCAAAGCTGCAGGTGGATGCCTCGCTGCAGAAGCAGGTGGCCAATGTGCGCCAGTTCCAGATGACGCTGACGCCGACGGCGCGCGCGGCCAACCAGGTGCAGTTGAGCGGCCAGGTGGACCTGTCCCGGACCAACGCTATTAAGGGCGACCTGAAACTGGCGGCTGACTCGCTCGACCTGACCAGCTATTACGACTTGTTCATGGGCGGGAAGAAGGCCGCCGGGCCGGCGCCGGCTGCAACCACGAGCGCGCCCGCGGCGACCGGTGCCGACCAGGAACCTGCCGCCATGCCGCTGCCACTCCGCAACTTCACCATCAGCGCGTCCGTTCGCCGGTGCTATTTGCACGAGGTGGAGATCGCCGATTGGCAGACCCTGCTGAAGATTGACGGCGGCCACGTGGTGTTGAATCCCTTCAAGCTGACGCTCAACGGCGCGCCGGTGAATACAACGCTGGACCTGGACCTGGGCGTGCCGGGCTGGAAGTACGACCTGTCTCTGAGCGCGCAAGCCGTTCCGCTGCCGCCGCTGGTCAACTCGTTCCAGCCGGAGCGCAAAGGGCAGATTGGCGGCACAGCGACCGCCCGGGGCAAGCTGAGCGGCGCGGGGATCACGGGCGCCAGCCTCCAGAAGAATCTCGCCGGGCAGTTCGAGATGAGCTCGACCAACCTCAATTTCAACGTGGTAAACATCAAGAGCCGCATGCTCAAGAGCCTGATCAATGTGGTCGCGGCCATCCCTGAGTTGCTGCGCAATCCCACCAGCGGCGTTAGCTTGCTGCTCGGCAACTTGACGCAAGGCAAGGCCAGCACCGGCGGCGGGCTGGCGGATGACCTGCAGCGGTCGCCGATTGACTCTATCAACGCCAGCCTCACGGCCGGTTCCGGGCGCGTGAACCTCCAGCAGGCGGTGGTGCAGAGCGCGGCGTTCCGGGCCGACGCCAGCGGCGCGATCACCCTTGCTCCGGTGCTGACGAACTCCGCCCTCCAAATCCCCGTTGCGGTCTCGCTGAGCCAGGCCATCGCGCGGCGGATAAACCTTACCACCGCCACCAACACCGCTTACACCCGGCTGCCCGACTTTCTAACAATGCGCGGCACGATTGGTGAGCCGAAGACTGACATCAACAAGCTGGCTCTGGCCGGCGCCTTGCTCAAGAGCGTGAACGCCTTGGTTCCGGGTTCAGGCCAAGCCAGCGGGCTGGTGAGCAATACTCTCGGTGCCGTATCCGGCCTGACCACGAAACAAGCAGGCACAAACGAATCAGCCGGAGGAGTCGGCGGACTCCTGCAAAGCATTGGCGGCATTCTGGGCACCAATCCGCCCGCCGCCACCAATGCACCCGCGGCAACGAATGCGCCCATAGATGGCCTGATCAAAGGCCTCTTCGGGCCGAAGAAGCAATAGGTTAGGCTGGAAGCATGAGGCGGCGCATAACCAGGCCGCAGTGGCCGTCAACGACAGGCGCGCCACACCAGCGGCTGCCACCGCGCGAGACAAGGACGCCACTATCAAGAACATGAGCGAGGTGGCGATGGAGATTCCGAAAACCCGGGTATCAGCTGCAAGCAGCAACGCGGGCTGGTGACAGGGGGCCTACTGCGCGTCGGTGTCCTGCTTGGGGTGGAAGCCGAATTCTTTGAGCTTCTCGCGCATCTTCAGGCGGGTGACGCCGAGCCAGAGGGCGGCCTTGGTGAGGTTGCCTTGGGCGCGGCGGATGGCCTGGGAGTAGATTTCGGGTTCGAGATCGGCCAGCATCTTCGCGAAAGCGTTCTGCGTTTCGCCGCGCTCGACGGCGTCCATCAGCTCAGTGATATAGGCCGCGTGGGTTTGCTGGGAGGCGGCCACGGGCTGGCGGGCCTTGGTGACGACTTCGCGGACGTGGTCCACGCCGATGGTGTAGTCGCGGGCCAGGAGCAGGGCTTTGCGGGTGGCGTTTTCCAGCTCGCGCACGTTGCCGGGCCAGGGCTGGCTTTGAAGGTAGGCAAGCGCCTCCGGGGTGATGGAGGGCGAGGCGACGCCCGCCTCCGGCGCGTAGCGGCGAAGGAAGTAGCGGACCATGTCGGGAATATCATCAGTGCGCTCGGCCAGCGGCGGCAGGGAGATGGTCACGACGCTGAGGCGGTAGAAAAGGTCTTCACGGAAGAGGCGTTCGCGTATGGCCTCCTCGAGATCGCGGTGGGTGGCCGCGATGATCCGGACGTCCACGGGCACAGGGTCCTTGCCGCCGACGCGCTGGATGGTCTTTTCCTGAAGGACGCGCAGGAGCTTGGCTTGGAGGTTGGCGTTCATGTCGCCAATTTCGTCGAGGAAGATGGTCCCGCCGTGGGCCTGCTCGAAGCGGCCGATGCGGCGCGCATCGGCGCCGGTGAAGGAGCCGCGTTCGTGGCCGAAGAGCTCGCTTTCGAGGAGCGTCTCGGGGATGGCGGCGCAGTTGATGGCGATGAACGGCGCGGCGGCCCGGTCGCTGTGCTGGTAGATGGCGCGGGCGATGAGTTCCTTGCCGGTGCCGGTGTCGCCGCGGATGAGGACGGTGACGGGGGTGGCGGCGACGCGGCCGATCTCCTTGTAGATGGTCTGCATGACGCGGCTGTTGCCGACGATGGCGGTGCGGGCGGAGGCGGCATCCCCCATCTCGACGGGTTCAGACATGAGGCGGCTGCTGTCCAGGGCCTTGGCGGTAAGGTCGAGCAGTTGTTCGACTTCAAAGGGCTTGGGGACGTAATCAAAGGCGCCCCAGCGGGTGGCTTCGATGGCGGTCTCGGTGGTGCCGTGGGCGGTGATGAGGATGATCGGGAGTTTCGGTTTGGCCTGATGGAGCTGACGGACGAGTTCGAGGCCGTCGGTGCCGGGGAGCTTCAGGTCGGTGATGACGACGTCGTAGGATTCGGCAAGGGCTTGGGTGAGCCCCGTGTCGCCGCGGGCTTGGACCGCGACGTCGTAGCCGCTGGCGCGCATGGCCTTCTGAAGGCCGGTGGCGATGCTGCGGTCGTCTTCGATGAGGAGGACTTTAGGATTCGGTTTCATCCTGGGGTGCGGGCGGGAGCACGATGGTGAAAGTGGTCCCGCGATCGGGCTGGGTTTCGTATTGAATGACGCCGCCGTGCTTTTCCACGATGCGGGCGGCGATGGGCAGGCCAAGGCCGGTGCCCTGCTCTTTGGTGGTGAAGAAGGGGTCGAAGAGCCGTTTCTGGACTTCGGGGGGCATGCCTTTGCCGGTGTCGCTGATGTCGATCACGACGGCATTGACAGTTCGTTTGTAGAGAACCTCCCGGTGCAGTCGGGAGCGCACGACAACCGTGCCGCCAGGCTTCATGCTGTCGGCGCCATTCTGAATGAAATTGATCAACACCTGTTTCATCTTGTCCGGGTCCACGCGGACCGGCTTATCCGTGCGCAGCTCCAGCTTGAGCTTAATGGACCGCGCGGCCAAGTCGGATTGGAGGAGGTCGCAGGTGGCGCGGAGGAGTTGGCCGACGGGCATGGTTTGCAGGTCCGGCTCAGCGGGGCGGGCGAACTGGAGGAAGTCACGCACGATAGACTCAAGGCGGTTGATCTCGTTGTGGATAACCTCCAGGTCCTCGTGCTCGGAAGTGCCGGGTGTGAGGCTGCTCTTGAGTGTGAAGAGCCGGACCTTGATCGCGGTGAGGGGATTGCGGATTTCGTGGGCAATGCCGGCGGCAAAGACGCCGAGCGAGGCGAGCTTCTCCTGACGCTCGATGGTGGCCCGGCTTTCGGTCAAGGTGGAACGCAGGGGAGCGACCGTGCGACGATAGATCAGGAGCACGACGACCGCACCGCTGATCAGCAGGCCAAGGAGAGACAAGAAGAGGAATTGCTGGATGCGGGTCAGGGCAAGATTGGTCTCGGTGACGAAACGTTCGGCCGCGGAGCGATCAGCGGCAGTGAGTCGTTCGATTTGCTGGACGTTCATCTCGGCCCGGAGGGTGCTGATCTGCCGCCAGGCGGTTCGTTCGGCCCAGACCAGGGCCGCCACGACAAGAGCGGCGGCGATCAAGAGTTCGGTGAGCCGAAATGGCGTCTTTGCGGTCATGGGCTTAGGCCGTGCCAGTTTAACCGGGGGGAGTATTCAGTGCGAAACAAAAACATCGGGCCCCGGGGCGGCGGCGGTGCGCGCCTCCAGCAGAGCCTGGAGATGGCGGCCCGCGCCGGTGATTTCCAGCCGCCCCTCGGGAAGCGCGACGAGATCAGCGCCCGGAAGTGTCATTACGACTCGTCGCACAGGCGCGGGATGCGCCGCGGCGCGCTGGGAAAGAGCTTTCGGATCGTGGATTGCAGCGCTGTAGACATGTCCGCCGCTTTACCCACAAAACCATCAGCGCCCGCAGCTTTGGCGGCGGCTCGAATTCCTGGGTGGTCGTCCGTGGTCATGATGATGACAGCGACCGGGTTGTCGTTGCGCGCCTTAATGCGCCGGGTGGCTTCAAGGCCGCTCATGCCTGGCAGGCGCACGTCCATCAGGACCAAATCGGGCTTAAGGGACTCCGCGTGGCGCAGAGCGTGGCGTCCGTTGACCACTGTGCCCACGAGTTCGAAGCCTGGGTGCTGCCGGAAAAAGGAGGTCAGGGTTCTCAAAATGTGGGGGGAGTCGTCCACGATTAGGAGACGAATTGGCTTATTGCTGCGGTTGTCTTGCCGGCACATAAGGCTGCTGCTATTAGCCGGTACCGTGCCACGCGTGGGCGGAGGAGCCGGCTGCAAGGTATGCGCCGGTGAGGGAGAGTTGATCGGGCGGGGTTTTTGCGATGCTGCTCGCAGCCTGGAGGCCTGGTCAGAAAGCGTGCGCGCATGGGCGGCCGGCAGCCAGAGCGCCAGTAAGTTTGTCACGCGAGGGTGATTCAAACGACACAAAAGGAACCGGGAGCGGAACAAAAGCACCCGATATCGGTGATCCTGGGAGGGCGAACTCGCAGGGAAGACGTGATTTCTGCGCGTGGAGGTCCGCTGGCACGGGGCCAGCTAAGGCGGGGAGATGAAGTGGCGCGGCAAGGAAAGCCGCGCTCGACAGAGAGGCGAATGCTTATGAGGACGAACGCCAACGCGGCGCCGCCGCTGACAGCGAGCGGGGCGAGAAAAGTGGACGTGACTTCCTGGAGGGAAGAGTCCATGGACATTCTCATTCGGGTCGATGGGGTGGTGCTGAGCGATGAGCTGCGCGGCGCCGTGAGCCGGAAAATCGGGCGGGCGCGGCGGTACGCGCCGGGGGCCCTGCGGGCACGCGTGCAGTTGCATAAGGTGCGGCCGAATCCATCGCCGGCGCAGTTCCGGGCTCGGGTGCACTATGAGGTGCCAGGGAACGATGTGGTAGCGGAGCACACGGCGCACGACCCAGTGGCGGCGCTGGACGCAGTAGCGTACAAGATGGAGAGGAAGCTTCGGCGGCGGAAGACGGCGCGGCTGGTCCGAGGGGTGCGGTGTCACCGGGCGAACGCCCGCCAGTGGCGAGCCGCAGGGAATGTCTGCGTAGTGTAAAGGGGGGGCCGCATGCGGGTGTTCATTCTGGGCGCGGGCGCGACAGGAGGCTTGCTGGCGCAACTGCTGCGACGGCGAGGGCACACCGTGTGGTGCGGGGACCGCAACCCGGAACGGGCGCGTCGGTTTGCAGGTCGGGCGATGGAATGTCGGCAGGCGAACGGGCGGAGCGTGCGGTCGGTGGTGCGGGCGGCACGCGGGTGCCAACTGCTGGTCAATGCGGCGGCGGCCGTTTTTAACGAAACGGTGATTCGGGCGGCCTTGCGGCTGCGAGTTCACTATTTGGACCTGGCGTCGCATCTGTCGCGCAACCCGTTTAAGGCGGAGCAGCTCCGTTACGAGGATGATTTTGCGCGCCGGGGGCGTTTGGCGTTGATCAACGCGGGCGTGGCTCCCGGGCTGACGAACCTGCTGGTGGCGGCGTGCGCGGACACGCTAGACGACGTGGACCAGGTCCGTATCCGGCTGTTTGAAGACGTTGAGAGCGACGCGCCGGTATCAACGTGGTCGGCGGAGGTGGCCCATGACGAAGCGATTTCACGGCCGCGTGTGTATCGCGACGGGCGGTTTCGACTGGCGCGGCGGTTCAGCGGGGCGGAGTGGTTTCGGTTTCCGAGGCCCATCGGCAGGTCGCGGGTGGTGCTCGCAGCCCAGGACGAGGCGGCGACGCTGCCGCGGTTCATCGAAATGAATGACCTGGATGTGAAGATTGGGGGTAACGAGATTGACCGGCTGCGGCGGTGGTATTCGCAGGGAAAGCTGCGGACGTCCGATGATCGTGTGAATCGCCGCTTTCCTGATACCGTCTCGCCGGCGGAAGTGGCCGAGCTGATGCGGCGGGGGAAGCTGCAGAACGCGCGGTTCGCGGTGTGCGTAGTGGTCAGCGGGTGGAAGGGGCGGCGGCGGGTGGAGCGGCGGCGCTGTTGCATGTTTCCAAGCTTGTCGCGGTTGCGGCGGGAGGGGACGGGGGGTACTCCGATTGCGTTTGCCACCGCGCAATGCGCGGCGGTGTTCGTGGAGGCATTCCCGGGACACTTGGCGGGGGTGTATCCTCCGGAAGCCCTGTCGGCGAAGGTGCGGGGTGGAATCCTGCGAGGCATGAGCCGGCGTGGATTTCGATTCGAGAGAGGCACGACGCGGGTGGCCGGCAAGGCCGAAGAAAGGGAGGGAAGCCATGTGTGAGCGGAGGGTTCCAGTCGCGGTTGTGGCGGGTGGGGCAGCGTTGGGAGAGAAGGAGGCCGGGCAATGTGTATTGGCAGAGGCGAAGGAGCGTTGCCTGCGGCTGGCTCCGCGGCAAAGAGTTGTTTCGTTCGGCCAAAGTCGTGGTCAACGGCTTGAGGAACGGCCTGGCAGCCGGTGGTGGCGAAGCAAACAACAAAGAGAAAGGACAAGACCATGTATAAGGATGCCTATGCAGCCAGCACTATCGCGCGTGAAATCGAACCGGTTCCCCCCACAAGAGGGTTGCGGGGACCGGCCTGGCGTGAAGGCGTCGCTGTCAGCGGCCGGAGGGGACGCAACCGATCGGCGCGGCGGGCCCGGTCCTCGGATTGGGGGCCAGCGGCCTCCGGGCCGGGACGGCGGCGCCCGAATCTTCTGATCGCGGGCGCTTCGGGTCACGTCGCCCGGGCGTTCTTGCAGCGATTGGAGCTTCGGCGCGCAGACTTCGGACGTCTGGTATTGCTGGACCCGGAGGAGCACGTGTTGCGGGACAGGCATCTGGACCATGACAGGCTGGATTATGAGTTCGTGCGTTGCCGGCTCAGCTTTCCGGAGGCTACGGCGTACTACCATGGGCTGCTGCGCCGACACGAGATTGACATCGTGCTGGATGTGACAGATCTGGACACGATGCCGATCCTGACGGCGACGGATGCCGCGGGCGTTTCGTACGTCAACACCGCGTTGAACGATGGAAAACGGAGCGTGGCAGACGTGGTAGCCGCGCTCCATCCGACGCGGGATCAGGAGCGCGGGGCGGCGCACATCATCAGTTCAGGGATGAATCCCGGCGTGGTGAACATCTGGGTGTGGGATAGCTACCAGCGCTATGGGGCTCCCGACGAGATAGTGCACTTTGAATACGACACGTCGGTGCCCGTGGCGGGCTGGCGCCCGATGATTACCTGGTCGCGGCAGGAATTTCTGAGCGAAACGGTCTGGGAGCCGACGGGGCAGGTGGAGGAGGGGAGGCTCCGGATGTTTTCGGCCAATGCACTGGAGCGCCGGGAGGATTTGCGGCCGATCATGGAGCCAGTGGTGCCGTTGTCGTCGTACCCGCGGGGGCTGGTGGTGCTGCACGAGGAGAACGTGAAGCTGGGCTGGAAGCTGGGCGCTTCCTCGAGATACGTCTACGCCATTCATCCAAGGACAATGGAATACTTGGCCCGGCTGTGGCGAGAGCGCGGCCGGGTGGACATCGGCGACCTAGAAGTGGGCGACAACACGTCGGTGCCGCTGACCGGGGCGGACACGATCGGCGTGCGTCTGGATTATGAGGACAAGCAGGTGTACTACGTTCACAGTCTGGCGAACAGCGCGGTGACCGGAACGAATGCAACGTGCGCGCAAGTGGCCGTGGGGGTGGACGCGGCGTTGTCCGCGCTCCTGGCGGGGCGTCTGGCACCGCGCCTTTATTTTGCCAGCGACCTTTATGGCACGGTGTATCGGGACGTTGTGTTCAGCGGTCTGGAAGTGGAACATTTTGTATTCGCGAAGGAGGTCGGCGCGCTGACTCTACAGCGGCACCTGCCGGTGATGCGCCGGCGGTTCACCCACGCATGGGAACACGCAGTCGTGTAGAGCGAAGATTGCGGCAGGCAGGGGAGCGAGTAAGGGAGGTTGATCCGGGATTCTGGCGAGCGGGAATGAATATAGGGTCAGGTGGTCACTGATTTGGAAAAGAGGTTGAGCACGATTACGCCGGCGACGATGAGGCCGATACCGATGAACGCTCCCAAGTCGAGACGCTGGCCTTAAACGGCCCAGCTGAGCAGGGCAACCAGGGCAACGCCGACGCCAGACCAGATGGCGTAGGAAATGCCGAGGGGGATGGTGCGCAGGGTGAGCGAGAGGAAGTAGAAGGCGGTCGCGTAGCCAGCCACAACCAGAAGCGAAGGGATCCAGCGGGTGAACCCCTGCGCGGCTTTGAGGGCGGAGGTGGCTATAACTTCGGACACGATGGCTAGGGCCAGATAGACCCATTGCCTGGGGGTCATGAGAGCGTAAGAGCGAACTGGGGACAAAGCGATTGTTGCCGGAGGCGGGGCTGGACGTGGGGCGGAGCGCGGGGATGCCGGCGCGTGGGGTGAGCGCCGGATGCGGGCCGGGAGAATGACAGTTGAGGGGACGAAACAAATCAGTCCGCCGCCGGGACCAAATGAACCGCCCGGCGGGGCGGGGCGCAGAGGAAGTATGTTCAATTTTGCGCGAAACCGGGCGGAAATGGGCGCGAGAATTCTGTGGCACGACATCCGCTAAAGGAGAAGGCAACAACCGACTGTGACTCTCAGAGACATGAAAAAGAGATTACTGGTAGTGGATGACGACCCAGCGGTGCTGGAAGCAATGACGAGGCTGCTGGTGGCCGAGGGTTACGAAGTACTGGCGGCGCGAGACGGGGCGGGGGCGCTGAGGCATTTCAACGCCGGCCCGGTGGACCTGGTGGTGCTGGATTTGAATCTGGGGACGGACGACGGGTGGGATGTGTTCCGGAAGATGGCCGAAGCGAAGCCGGTGGTGCCGACAGTGATCATCACGGCAGAGTGCGCCCAGAGAGAGCTGGCCCGGGCGGCGGGGGTGGAGGCGCTGGTGGAGAAGCCAATTGACGTGCCGGTATTTCTGGAGATTGTGCGCGACCTGCTGGCGGAGCGGGGCGAACAACGGTGGGAGCGGATCTGCGGCAGCGATGGATGCTGCCGCTACGTGGGGAGGAGTTATGAGACGTTTTTAAGGCTGCTGCAGGAGCGGCGCTCGGCCCCGATGAAGCTCTCCTGGGGGTCGAGAGCCACGGCCGGGGATTCGCCGGCTGCGGGTGCGGGCGGGTTTGGTGCTGGGCAGCTCAGCGTGGTCGCGGGGTCTCTTTGGGACTCCGAGCAAAGGAAAGGCGCGAGCTCATGAACATTGCCGTAGCCGCGATGAGACGAAAGCGGTGGCCGGTCGCAGCCGTTGCGACATAGTTGAGCGAGGCGGGATGTAACCGGTGCAATCGGAGCCGGAGGCGGAACAAAATATTCCGGGCGGGGGGTGTTTGGCGTCTTCGGAGAATGGGGAAATCTCAGAAAAACTGGGTTTTGGGGCTTTATCGGCAGGTGGCACGTCAGGAGCTAGAGAGATGCCGAGCCGAGAACCGGATGGAACAGCAGCTCATTGGTTGAGGCGACGGTGGAGCGCCCTCTGACGCGTCGCAGTGAACTCGGAGAGGGAAAAACGCGCAAGACAGAACATGAACACATTAAGCATGGCAAGATCAAGGCCCGGGCGGGAAATGCCACCGGGGAAACCAGCGACGGTCGGTGATGGCAGCCAGGCCGAGACGGAAGTGTCCCTGACTCCACTGCCGAGCCTGTGTCCGCGCTCGATATTGGTGCCCTGCGATTTCTCCGGGGTGGCGGCGGCGCTGCTGCACCGGCTGATGCCGTTGGCAGAACGAAGCGGGGCGGCGCTGCACGTTCTGCATGTGATCGAGCCGGCGGCTGCGGGGGCGGCGGCCGAGTTGCCCGGGACGTTCTTGAGCGGCGAGATGCGGGCGAGCGCAGCCCGGTTGCAGTTGCAGGAGTGGGTGGACCGGACATTGCCGCGGCGGGTGGCGATTACGAGTACGGTGCGGGTGGGCCGGGCGGCGGATCAGATCGTGGCGCAGGCCGAGGCATTGGGGGCGGACCTGATCGTGATGAGCGCGCACGTGGGCAAGGGCCTGAGCGGCATGCTGCTGCGGACGACGACGGAGCGGGTGGCGCGAGAAGCTCCCTGCCCGGTGCTGGTGATTGCCAAGGACAAGGTTCACGACTTCATGCAGAACATGAAGGAGTTTCCGCCGCGTTCGTGGAAGCGCATTTTGCTGCCGGTGGATCTGACCAACGCAGTGCGCGGGGGTCTGGTCTACGGAGCGGCGTTTGCCAAAGGGACGGGAGCGAAGCTACACATCCTGCACGTGGTGCCGGGCGATGGGTCCCCGGCAGGGGACGCGGGGCCGGAGGCCAGGGAGCGGTTGGCGGAGTGGCTGGGGGCGGAATTGCGGTGGCCGGTGGAATTTGAAGGGACAGTGTGGACCGGCATTCCATTGCTGCACGCGATTCTAATGGAGGCCCGCCGGTCGAAGGTGGATGCGATCCTGCTGCCGGCGCGGGATCGTAGCTGGACGCAGCGGCATCGTTTGTGGAGCGTCACGGACGGCATCCTGAGGCACGCGCCGTGTCCGGTGGTGAGCGTGCGCGGCTGCCTGGACGGATTGGTGGCATAAGCGGTTGTCTGGCAAGGTTGGATTCCCATGACCGGTTTCGATTTCATTCAGGATCTGGCGCTGGTGATGTTAATCGCCGCGGGGGCGGCTTGGGTTTGCCAGCGGATCGGTGTGCCCGTGGTGATCGGGTACATCACGGCGGGGATTGTGCTCGGTCCGGTGTCCGGGTCCTACGCGCTGGTTTCGGACCAGGGTCGGATTCAATCGCTGGCGCAGATCGGGCTGGTGTTTCTCATCTTCAGCATCGGACAGGGGGTGCGACTGCAGCGGCTGAAGCGGGTGGGTCTGCCGTTGATTCTGGCGACGGCGCTGATCGCGGTGCTGGTGCTGCTGGGGTGCCGGGTGCTGGGGGCGGCGCTGGGGTGGCCGGGGGTGCACAGCCTGGTGCTGGCGGGAATGCTGATGGTTTCGAGCACGGCGGTGCTGGGCAAGAGCCTGCGGGAAGCGAACGCCACCCACAGCGGTTTCGGCCAGACGGCGCTGACGGTAACAGCCCTGGACGACCTGGTAGCGGTGGTAACGCTGACGGTGCTGGCGTCAATCGCGCAGGCGGGGCAGGCAAGCGCGATGGCCGTGTTCGGCACGATCATCCAACTCAAAGCGGTGATCGTTACGATGGCGATTGGCGCGTTGCTGCTGGTGCCGGCGGTGCTGAACCGATTGGGACGCGGAGTATCGTCCGAGGTGCATTCGCTGGTGACCGTGGGCTTGCTGCTGGCGATGGCGCTGTTGTCGGCCAAGGCGGGGTTTTCGGCGGCGTTGGGGGCGTTCTTGCTGGGCACGATTGTGTCGAGCACCGGACGCAGCGGGCAGGTGGAGCGGGTGCTGGGCGGGTTGTGCGAGGTATTCGCGCCGGTGTTCTTTGTGGCGATGGGCATGCTGTTCGAGTTCAAGGCGCTCGCGGCGGTGTGGCCGCTGGTGCTGGGCGTGTTCCTGGTGGCGGTGGTGTGGCGAACGCTCGCGGCGACGGCGGCGCTGCTGCTGGTGGGGCAGCCGATGGCAGAGGCTGCCCGGGCGGCAGTGTGCCTGACGCCGATCGGGGAGTTCTCGCTGATCATTGCGCTGACGGGGGTGCAGGGCGGTTTGGTGCCGCCGTCGTTTTACGGGCTGGCAATCGGGGTGTGCGTGCTGACCTCGCTGACCACGCCGGTCCTGATCCGGAAGTCGGGCGCGATCAGCGGGTATATCGAGCGAAGGCTACCCGCGTTCCTGGCGCAGTGGATCGGGTTTTACCATGAATGGATCGAGCGGTTGAAGCATCGTCAGCAATCGAACCTGCTCTGGAAACTGACAGCGCCCCGTTTGGTGCAGATAGCGTTCCTGATCCTGTTTGTCTCCGGGATGGTGGTCTTTGCCAAGCCGCTGTATTCGCTGGCGGAGAAGTGGCTGGGGGCGGACTGGCCCGCGGCGGGCGGCTTGCCGGTGATGTTCTGGTTCGGTTTTGGGGTATTGTTGCTTGGGCCGCTGATCGCGCTGTGGAGAAACGTGGAAGCGGTGGCGATGATCTGCGCGGAGTCAGCGTCGGCGGGACGAGCGAAACGCTCGGTGGCGCAGTCCTTCTTTGAGCGGCTGATAAAAGGCGCGGCGCTGGTGGCGCTTCTGGTGTGGCTGGCAGCCCTCTTTCCTTACGGGGCGTTGCCGGCGTGGGAATTGGCAGCGCTGGCGGGGGCGTTCGTCCTCGTGGGGGCGGTGTTTTGGAGGAAGCTCATCCGCCTGCACAGCCGGTTTGAGATCGAATTGAGGACGCAGTTGGTGGATTCGCCGTTCGCCGGGGCCAATGGACGGGTGGCGGGCTGGCCGAAGCGGAACGAAGAGTGGAGCCTGAGCCTGCGCGAGTGTGTGATCGGAGAAGGCACGCGGGCGGCAGCCCGGGCGGTTGCGGAATTACCGCTGCGGCAATTGTTTTCGTGCACTCTGGCGAGCATCGAGCGGCAAGGGGTCGTGATTTCCAATCCGGGGGCGGTCACGGTGCTGTATCCGAACGACAAAGTGCTGCTGCTGGGCCGGGATGAGGATTTGCGCCGGGCGGAACGGTGGCTGGGTGAGGAAGCGGAGCGGGCCCAGAAGGCGAGTCCGGAGCCGCAACTGGCGGATTTAAGCCTGCAGCACCTGACGGTGCCGGCGGTGTCGCGGCACATTGGCAAGGCGCTGGGAGAACTGCCGCTGAAGTCGCTGTTCGGGATTCAAATTGTGGGAATCGAGCGGGACCAGCGGTCGGTGGTGAGCCCCGGGCGCTCGGAGACGCTGCATCCCGGCGATCAATTACTGGTCTTGGGCGCGCCCGAACAAGTCAACGAAATGGCGTTCTGGCTGTCGACCTGACGCAGGCCGACGGCGTCCGCCGCAACCCTGTAGCAATGAAAATCAAATCAAACCACCAAAGAACAAGAACTATGACCAAAGCAAAAACCATTGACGCCCGTGCCTTTGCCTCGCATGCCCGCGGAAGGCGCCCCGCCCGCCGCCGACACGGTGCGCACGAAATCCGGACCGCAGGCGAGGGGGGCGCGGCCACCAGGCTCGAATTCAAGCAGCGAATTCTGTTTGTGGGCTACGGAGCCGTGGCGCAATGCACGCTGCCGATCCTGGTCAGGTACCTGGAGGTGCCCTGCGTCAATATCACCGTCCTGGATTTCGAGGACCGACGGGCGGTGCTGGCGCCATGGCTTAAGCGCGGCGTCAAGTTTGTGCGGCGGCAGGTCACCCGCGAAAACATGGGCGCGCTGCTGGCACGGCATCTGGGGCGGGGCGATCTGCTGATTGATCTGGCCTGGAACATAGACTGTTGCGAGATCCTCCAGTGGTGTCACGACCGGGGTGTCCTCTACGTCAACGCGTCGGTTGAGCTTTGGGACCCGTACGAAAACGCTCACGGGGCGCCGCCACAAAAGCGGACCCTCTACTGGCGCCACATGAACATCCGCCGCCTGGTGAGCAACTGGGCTGAGGGGAGCCCGACGGCCGTGATCGAGCACGGGGCCAATCCGGGCCTGATTTCACATTTCGTCAAGCAGGGGCTGATCGACATCGGCAAGCGGCTGCTGGCTGACAAGAAGGTGGCTGGACGCGACGCCGAGGAAGTGACCCAGCTCATCCGGGACCAGCGATTCAATCAGCTCGGCAGGAAACTGGGGGTGAAAGTAATTCACTGCAGCGAGCGCGACACGCAGATCACGGACCGGCCCAAAGAGGTGGGCGAGTTTGTGAACACCTGGAGCGTGGAGGGGTTCCGCGAGGAGGGGACGACCACCGCGGAGATGGGCTGGGGCACGCACGAGAAGGAGTTGCCAGAGTTGGCTTTCGAGCACGCCGAAGGGCCCCGCAACCAGATCTGCCTCGCCCGGATGGGAATGAACACCTGGGTCAGATCGTGGGTGCCGGATTTCCACATTCAAGGCATGGTGGTGCGGCATGGCGAGGCGTTCACCATCTCCGACCGGCTGACGGTCTGGAAGAACGGCAAGGCCATTTACAGGCCCACGGTGCATTATGCCTATTGCCCGGCGGATGCGGCCATCGCATCCCTCAATGAACTGCGCGGCTGCAGTTACCAGCTCCAGCAAAAGCAACGGATCCTGAATGACGAAATCATTAGCGGCTCGGACATCCTGGGCGCGCTGTTGATGGGGCACGCCTACAACTCGTGGTGGACCGGCAGCAAGCTCAGCATCGAGGACTCGCGCCGGCTGGTCCCTCACCAGAACGCCACCACGATGCAGGTCGCCATTGCCGTCGTCGCCGCCGCGATGTGGATGATCGAGAATCCCGCCAAAGGCGTGTGTCTCCCGGAGGATCTCCCGCACGAGTACGTCCTGAAGATTTCCCGGCCTTACCTGGGCGAGTGGATTTCCAAGCCATCGGACTGGACCCCGTTAAAGCGCAACGGGAACCGTTTCCAGGGGTATAACAAGGCGAACGTGGACCCGTCTGATCCCTGGCAGTTCAAGAATTTCCTCACAACCGACGGAGACTGAAATGGCCGAGACCAGGAGCATCCGCCGTCACCATCAACCAATGAAAGTGTAAGCTCATGAAAACGATTATGAATACGCGGGTGATCTACATCACCGAGGCGGACATGCAGCGGCTGCGCCCGCTGATCGAGGGCATGAAAAACTCGCGCGACGACTTGCGGGCGCTGGAGAGCGAGCTCAAGCAGGCGCGCGTGGTGGCGCCGGCGGACGTGCCGCCCGATGTGATCACGATGAATTCGAAGGCGCGGCTGCGGGACCTGGATACCGGGGAGGAAATGGTCTTCACGGTGGTCTTTCCGGGCAACGCGAGCATTGAGCACGACCGGATTTCGGTGGTTGCCCCGATTGGGACCGCGATGCTCGGGCATCGGGTCGGCGACGAATTCGAGTGGCAGGTGCCGGCGGGCCTGGTGCGACTGCGGGTGGAGAAGGTGCTGTACCAGCCGGAGGCGGCGGGGCACTACCATTTGTGAATGTCCAGCTGAAGCCTGCTGGACGCGCGATTGCGGGCGGGCCTGCCGGGCGTTTGACAGGCAGGCTTGCCGGCTTACTGTTTTGGCTGGGGGCATCAGGATGGCGGGGGTTTGGAACGGAAACGACAAGAGCAGATGAGAGATGCTATGGCAAAAACAGACGAGGCCAAATCGGCTCAGGAGTTCTTCTACCGATCGCCTGAGGCTAACAGTGTGCAGTTGGTGGGGGACTTTACTCGGTGGCAAAAGGAACCCATCAACCTGGCGAAACAGGCTGATGGCATGTGGAAGGCTAACGTGCCGCTGGCCGCAGGCACGTACCACTACCGGTTTCTGGTGGACGGACAGTGGCGCGATGATCCGCAGTGCGCGCTCAGGATTCCAAACATCTTCGGTTCATACAACATGGTGCGCGAGGTGGTGGCCGACGCGGAGATTGCGGCGCCGGCGGAGGCCATTCAAAGGAAGCCCAGCCGGCGCCGGGCTGGCAGGAACGCTTAGCCGGAACGAATGATCTCGTTCCGGCTCAAATTCACGGCGGGGCCGCTATGGGCCAATGTGCCGGTCTGCGACCTATATGGCGAGGATGCCGCCCTGGCTGGCGTTGGTGACCTGTTTCCGGTAGCGGGCGAGCCAGCCGGTCAGCTCGCGCTTCACGGGCTGCCAGGTCTGCTTGCGCTGCGCTAATTCGGCCGGGGGCACCGCGATGTCTATGCGGCGGTTGGGGAAGTCAATGCGCAGCCGATCACCGTTGCGCAGCAGGCCGATGGGACCGCCTTCTTCTGCCTCGGGTGAAACGTGCCCGATGCAGGCGCCCGCCGTGCCGCCGCTGAAACGGCCGTCGGTCACAAGCGCGACCTTGTCGCCCAGGCCCATGCCGACGATGTAGCTGGTAGGCGAAAGCATCTCCTGCATGCCGGGGCCGCCGCGCGGCCCTTCGTTGCGGATCACGACGACATCGCCTGCTTTTACCTTGCCGCCCAGGATGCCTTCGCAGGCCTCCTCCTGGCTTTCAAAGATCACGCAGGGGCCTTCGAACACAAAGCCCGGGCCGCAGTTCTGCTTAAACGTGTCGCTGATGCCCGCCGTCTTGACCACGCACCCTTCGGGCGCAAGTTGGCCGTATAATATGGCAAGGCCGCCATCCGCGGTGTAGGCCGTCTCTCTGGTGCGGATGCAGTCCTGCGCATTGAACCTAAACGCCGGGTCATAGGGCATCAGGCCGCCGGGCTGCGCCGCCTTGAGCTGGGCCGGGCCGTATTCGTGGTAAGCCTTGTGAATCTGCCAGCCGCGCAGCCGGCCGGTGCGCACCAGGCAGCACACCTTTTTCCCTTCGCCCTTGGCGTAGTGCCACATCACCAGTACCAGCGTCCCTTTCAGTTGCCCCAGCTCGGCGCGAACGAGCCCCTTGAGTTCGGCGAACTTCTCCTTCAGCCCGGCTTCAATCGCCGCCGGGCCCTTCCAGGTGAGGGTCTCGTTGACTTGGAACTCCCCGTCGTCATCGAACAGGGCGGCGATGGCCGCCGCATCGCCCGCGTTGAACGCTGCCGCAAACCGCCACAGCGTGATGCCGCGCGGGTCACCGGGGAAGAAGAGCAGGGGCTTGGGCGCGAGGTTGCCGCTGGCCGTGCGCGCGGCGGGGCCAAGCTTGTCGTTCGGGTCCAGCACCAGCGCCGAGCAGCCGGCCACTCGCGAGGCCTTCGCCCAGGTGGTGCACTTCTCGGAGCGCACATCCCATTCGTCAATATTCTCGCCCAGGGTCTTGCCGGTGACGGTCTTGCAGTTCAGGGTCAGCGCCCCCATGCGTTTAAGCTCGCCCAGGATCGTGTGGATGCCGCCGGCCCGGTGCACATCCTGAACGTGATAGTTCGAGGAGGGCGACACTTTGCACAGGCACGGCACGCGGCGGGAGATGTCGTCAATGCGTTTGATGTCGTAGGCGATGCCCGCCTCGCGCGCAATGGCCAGGGTGTGCAGGATCGTGTTGGTCGAGCCGCCCATCGCAACGTCGAGCGCGATGGCATTGTCAAAGGCCTCCACCGTGGCGATGTCGCGCGGCTTGAGGTCCGCCTGGACGAGCTTGATGATGGCCCGGGCGGCGCGCTCGTAGAGGGCTTCGCGTTCCTTGGACACGGCCAGGACCGTGCCGTTGCCGGGCAATGCCATGCCGAGCGCCTCGCAAAGGCAGTTCATCGAGTTGGCGGTGAACATGCCCGAGCACGAGCCGCAGGTCGGGCAGGCGCTCTGTTCGAGCTTCTGCAGGTCCGCGTTCGTGATCTTGCCCGCCTGCAGCTCGCCCACGCCTTTGAACACGGAGATAAGGTCGGACTTCTGCACGGCGGGGTGGAGATGAGCCGGGAGGTCCCCCTCGGCGGCTTGTTGCGCCACGCCGGCCGCCATCGGCCCGCCGCTGACAAAGACCGTCGGCAGATTCAGCCGCATGGAAGCCATCAGCATCCCCGGCACGATCTTGTCGCAGTTCGGGATGCAAACCATGCCGTCAAAACAATGCGCGCGGACCATGGATTCGACGCAGTCGGCGATCAGCTCGCGCGAAGGCAGTGAATACTTCATGCCGCTGTGGCCCATGGCGATGCCATCATCCACGCCGATCGTGTTGAAAATGAACGGCACGCCCCCTGCCTCACGAACCAGGCGTTTGACCAGCAGGCCAACCTCGTTGAGGTGGGCGTGGCCCGGGATGCAGTCGGTGTAGGAATTGCAGATGGCGATAAACGGCTTGTCCCAATCCGCCTCGGATTCGATCGAACCGGTGGCGCGCAACAGCGAGCGGTGCGGCGCGCGTTCAAAGCCTTTTTTAATGATATCAGAGCGCATAAGATTACGAGAGATTCGGCGGTTATCGCCGATAGACCACCAGGGAAGGTAGCAGCCGGCTGGCACCTTGTCACGCCTCTCGGGAAGGTCTTGGAACGACCAGGGAATCCTGTTTACCGCGCGCCACTTCCGCGCCGCAAGCTTGTGGTGGCTGGAGAGATGACTCGGAGGCAAGGCGCCGCTTGGAGCGCCGGGGAGTGGCCGGCCCGGAACGCGGGTCAGGCTCAGGCCCGGGTAATACCCCCTCTCTGCTGTCTTACCTCACCCTATCCTCACCGGCACCAGCGCACCACCGTGGCCCCTCCGTATCCTCTCCCTATCCTCACCGTAGAACCTCTAACTTCAAGTTAGAGGTTCTACGGTGAGGATAGGGAGAGGATACGGTGAGGATACGGAGGGGGGCGCTGGTGCGGGGGTCAGGCCAACAGAGAAGGGGGGACGGCCGAACTTGGGGGGTAGGGTCGTGATATGTGGCTCCCCGATATTTGCTGCAATCTTTGTTGCACGAATCCGCTTCTTGTGCCAAGAATATCCCTGTCCGGACATGTGTGGAATGGGGTCGTAGCTCAGTTGGCAGAGCGTCTCGTTCGCAATGAGAAGGTCGCAGGTTCGATTCCTGTCGGCTCCACCATTTACCTGCCCGCACAAATCTCAACAAATACCCTATAAATAAAGGCCTATCTTCGCGTTCCCCCTCGTCCAACCAAGCGGGTTCCCCGGAAGTTGGCCGGAAGTTTTCGGGAGTTTTTTCTTGAAAATAGTGGCACCAAGTGGCACCATCGCAACCACTGAAAGGCACCTAAAACATGAAAGTCTCCGTATCCAACGTCACCAAGAACGAAAAATCTCAGTGGATGGTCAGCTACAGGCCAGCAGGCGGAAAGCGAGTTCGGCATTTCCACGACACCCAGGTTGCGGCCCTCGAAGAGAGGAAAGCGGTTCAAGGACAAGCAAAAGACGCCGGAGCCGTCTGGATGAATTACCCGGCCAACACACGCGCAGAAATCATATCGGTAGTCGGCGAGGCGCAGCAGCGCGGCTTTGGCTTGCGCGAGGCCTTTGATTTCTACCAGACCCACCACGACCTTGCGCCGCACCTGCCGGAATTTCGGAATCTCCTCCTGGAGAGTCGCCGAGCCGGCTTCACCTTGCGCGCCGCCTTCGACTACTACCGCACCAACAAGATTGTTGCCCAGTCGAACATGACCGTGCAGGAAGCCTATGACGCCTGGATGGTCGAATTGACGGCCCAGGGCGTTGACGGGAAAAGCATGACAGCCTACGAGTCCAACGTCGGGCGGTTTGTCGCGAAGCACAAGGACAGGACCCTCCCTTCCATCAGCCGCGGCGAAGCGATGGCTTGGCTTTCAGCCTGGACCGGGAGCACCTTCAACACCTACCGGACCAGCCTCAACACCTTCTTCAAGTGGTGCGTAGACACCAAGAAGATCCTGGATTCACCAACAGCCACCATCAAGAAGATCAAACGCGAACGACTGCCTACCTTCGACAAGCCGCCCGGTACACTCAACCTCCTCCAGACCGCAAAGCTGCTCCAGGCTACGCTTCAATCAGAGCCGGGGCTGATCCCCTACGTTGCGGCCGGCTTGTTCGGTGGATTGCGGCCCGACAAAGAAGCGGCGCAGCTCCTCGCCACAGATGTTCGGAAAGATGATACCATTCACGTTCGCGGGTCCCACGCCAAAGATCGCCAGCAGCGGTACGTGAACATGGAGCACCGGCTCAAGACAAACGGTCAAGAAGAGCGCATCTCCACGCTGAAGCAATGGATGGAATTAGGGGGAGACTTCGGCCGACCCGTGACCGATAACAAAGGCAGGACCGTGGTCGAGAAGCCGGTCAACTTCCGGCGGCGCTGGGAGGAAGCGCGGGCGGCGGCCGGGCTGATCAAGCAAGTCAAGGAGAAGGGCAAGAAGCGGAAGCAAATTGTCTTCACTGGTTGGGATCAGGACTGCCTACGCCACACCTTCGCCAGCAACTTCCTGCCACTCTTCGGGGTGGAGGAGACGATGAAGCAGTTAGGCCACGGAGATTACGGGATGTTGTTCGCCCACTACCGCGCCCTTGTGACAGAGCGCGATGCCAGGAAGTATTGGACGCTCACACCAGAATTCATCAAGGCGGGAAAGTTTGCGAGCCTGAGATCGAAACCCCGTCCAGCGGGCGCACATTAAGCGCTCCCATTATCACGTCCATAGGCACGCCACTATCGCGCGCGACCTTGGCGAACATTATGCGCGGGTGGAATCTCACCACCCGCGCATTGATCCAGATGCCGGGGATCTTCGCACCGCGCCCCTTGGACTTCGCCGACAATTCCTCTGGGCTCAACCGCCACAGCGCAGCGGCCTCGCTGAGGGTCAACAGCGTGTCCAAGTCAACTGGACGGGGCGTGTCAGTCGTCTTCATCGCTTCTGGGTCGCAATCCCTCGACAGCTTGCGGCGTCCCTCACCCCGCCGCCGGCATCATGCACGAGCCGCCAGAACAGCCCCCACCCGCCGCCGCACTGCACGGCGCGGCTGCCGCAGCAGCGCCACTCGCAGCGCCTGCCGTCACGGTCCCCGCTGTCGCACCACCCGCAACGCTCACTGCCCCCACCGTGTTCCCAATGGCCTGCTGCTGCGCCCGCTTCACCCGCTCCGCAATCTCCTGCGCCGTCAGCCTTGCCGCAGGATTGTCGCTGAGCTGGTCCACCAGGCCCGACACCGTCGTAAAGACGCCCGCCTCCTTCTGGTGATTCATCAGCCATTTCACGAACTGCGCGTCAGCCGCCTGCCCCTGCGGCGTAGTAGTGAGCACAGCCCGCGCTGTCTCGACGCCCTGGACGAGCGCCTCATTGACCCTGCGATTGCGGACCTGTCGATAGCCGTGATACAGCCCGCCCAGCGCCAGCGCCAGGATGCTGCCAACGCCCGGCAGGAACGTGTTGGTGACAGATCCAACCGCCTCGATTGCCGCGAGCGCCTCCGGCTTGGCGACCAGGTTCGTCACCGGCACCTGCACCAGATTCGTGTAGAATACCGGCACAAAGTTTGTCACAACCGCTGCGACAAGATTTGTCGCCACCGGCTCCCGCGTCGCATAGCCCAACACAGCGCCCGAGACGGCGTTTGTCACATAGACGATGCTTGTCCGCTCCACGACCTGCGGCACCAGGTTCGTGACAACCACCGTGTTCGTCACGACCTCCACCATCGGCTGGTTCGCCCACGTCACTTCGTGCTTATACGCCCGGTCCAGCGTCGAACACCCGCTCATTCCGCCGACCGCCAACAATGCCGCAACCACTACGGCCGCTCCACACCACATACCGATTTTTGCTGTTTTCATTTTCTGTTTCTCCGGCGTGAGGAGCCCCTGAGTTCATCCCGGCACTCCTCAAGAACCTTGGTGTTGTTATCCAGGCACACGACAAGCTTGGCATTCGTCGCGCTCTGCTCGGCGACCACGCCGCGCAAACTTTCCTGGTAACACTCTCGCGACTGCTTGTGGTCAGCGAGCAACTGCTCGTGCTGCTTCACGAAGTAACGCACCACCCAGACGCCAAACAGGCCCAGGAGCACCAGGCTGGCGATGAAGAGCCAGCGATCATCTTTTGCGGCGGCGTGGTCCACGCCTCGCAGAAATTCACTCATGTTCATGTTCGTCATGGCACCATCACTCGCTCTATCAGGAGCCCTTTCACGCGGAAGAACTCCGCTCGGTTTGTCGCGGGGAACCACGTCGCCTGGCCGGTCACACTTCCCCACGTCACCAGGTTCGTGCTACGGCCGAAGACGGGCGCCAGCCGCACCCATGTCTCGCCGCCCATCACCGGCGCCACCGGCTTGCTCTCCCACGACACCTCGTTGCTGAAGTCCGACTCCAGGCCGTTCGTGTCGTAAGCCGTCGCCGCAAAGAACCAACGCCCACGGTGCAGCAACACGACTGACTGCGTCAGCACCAGTCCGGCGTTGGTCACGCAGCAATAAGCCCGCGAGTTGGTGCCCCAGTACACCCGGTAGCCCGCGATTCCCGCCGAGGGCGACGCATCCCAAACCAGCGTCACCTGCTCCGCCCCGGCGATCCCAGCGCACACCGCCACAAGTGCTGTCCAGAGCCACTTCATACGCGCACCAGCCGCACGCTCCCGCTGCCGCCTTCGATCAGCGCGCCATACTTCGAGAGCATCGCCTGCGCGACCCGCGAGATGATCATGCGCGTATCGCTCTTGTTGTACACCGTCATGGACGAGTTGCTCTCGTCCCCGCTCGCGTCCTTGGTCGAGTGACTCGTTTGCAGCGAAGTCACCCCCTCGCCCGGCGGCGCCGCCGTCCGATCCGCGATCAACAGCTCCCGCGCCATCTCGCACACCGCGGACGCCACCAGCCTCGGCACCTCATCGCTCGGCACGAAATTCGTCAGCACCGGCGACAGCGGGGTGCTCGTCACCAGATTGCGGTCAGGATCAGGACACCGCTCCCGCGGCCACTGCAACGCCTGGTCCTCATTGGCCCGGAACCCATTGAACTGAAACTGCGAATCCACCAGCCGCGTCGCCATCACCAACGCCGCCGCCCTCGTCCCCGACGTCGCCGCCGTCCACGCCGACGCGTACAGATGCCCCTCGAAATACGCATCCCCGTCCGCCACGCTCGCGTAACTGTTCGCAGTCACCAAGCCCGTCCCGTCCTCTTTAACGAGTGTCAGTGCCATACTACGTGATGCTCGCCGCCTCCACCGTCGCCGCGATGCTGCTCATGGCCTGCTTCACCTGTCCGCGCTTGGCCGTGTCCTTGATGTACTTCACCACCGCATCCTTCGCCCACTGCGCCTGCGTCACCCCCGACGCCGCCGTCCAGCCCGTCGCCGCGCACATCCCCTCCACAATCTGCGCCGCCTGCCCATCCGGAATATCAAATGTAATCTTCATGCGTCCTTTCTTGGCTGCGTTCCTCAATACGGATACGCCAGCCCCAACCCATCGTTATACAACCGTGCCACCTCCGCCGCCTCCAGCGGCCGGCCCCAAATCGCCAGCTCATCCACGTCACCGCCCGCCCCCAACACCGTCGGATTGCTGTGCCGCCCCACCGCCAGCCGCCCCGTCACCATCGCGCTATCAAAACCCGTGCTCGCCACCAGCTCCGCATTCACATACAGACGCCACGTCCCCTCGACGCCGTCATTCACCAGGCACAAATGCGTCCAGTCATCCAGGTTTGTCCCCGCCGACAGATACGTGTAGCCCGATCCCAACACCTGCACGCCCACCACCTCATCGCTCGGTGTGGACGAGTAGATTTGCCACGAGCTGCCCGACGGCCAGTTCGTGTCATCCCACACCGACACGATGAACGCATCCAGATACGGCTCCACCAACGCACCCAGGCTCACCCACACCGACACCGACAATCCGCTCCCTGTCGGGCAGAACGCGCTCGTCTCCACCGTCCCGAGCAAGTAATTCGTGCCATCCAATCTGGCGCCGCCACCGATAATCCCGCTGCACGCGCCGACGCTGCCCTCCATCGGCGCCAGCACAAACCCATTCACATCGCCGACGCGATTCCCGCTGGTCTCCTCGAAACCGAAGTGCTCCACCAGCCCGTCCGTCAGCCCCAGGCTCGGCGTGCCCGCGCCGCTCCGCAGCCGCCGCCGCTTCTGCTGCTGCAGCGTCCACCAGTTCCGCACCACGTCCCGCGCGCGCTTACTTGGCCGGCTCAGATGAAGCAACTTGGCCATTCTGTTTGGGTTCCTGTTGGTTGGAGGGTTTAGTTGTCGCCACGCTGATGCCAGAAGCAGCAGCCAGCACCACCGCAGGCTTGGCGTCCACTCGTGCCTCGACCGGCAACAACGGACGCCTCACCCGCCGAATAATTGGAAGTAGCCCATTCATGTTTCGCGTATTTAGCGTGTTTAGCGGGCACTCAAATCGCATTCGCCCCAATCGCGATCTGCTTCCAATTCGTCCCATCGCTGATGGCCTGGCACAACACGCCACCCGTGCCACCCGCAGTCAGGATGATCGTCCGATACGGAAACTTCGCGGCGGTGACACCCGCCGCGTTCGCCGCCGCGACGTTCGTAAATACGGACGGACGAATCTGCTCGCCCGACCGAATCCGCTCAAAACTCCAGGGAATCAATTTGCTCATATCGTATTTCCTCTCTCGGCGCGGTAGCGGAGCGCGGCTTCAACTCCGCACTCCGCATTCCGCAATCCGCACTCAGTTGTTGTGGGTGATCGCCACCAGCCGCACGTTCTTGTTTTCCCAAACGCGCACCCAGTTCGCGGCCGTCTCCAGCTCCGCCGCCGTCGGCGAATCAGCAGCGACAGAAGCGCTGGTGAACTTCACGCCGCGAGGATGCAGGATGTAGCGGCGCCGGTTGATCAGGATCGTGTCGCTGTCCAGCGGCACACGAGCCAGCTCCACGCCCTCCGTGCCGAAGCCGCCCTGCAGCGGCGTGCCACTCAGCGGTGCCACACCCTTGGCGAACGCGCCCTGGCCGAACAGGTAGGTCGTGTACACCGTGCCGTCAGTGGTCCCAGCCCGAGTGGGCAAGCTGTCATCGACGACAACGCGCCGGCCCTGGAAACTGGCCAGACTCGGCTTACCCTCGCTGTCAGGCAGGAAGTCAATCAGATCCAGCTTCTTCAGGGCGGCCTCCGTTGCCGAGTGCATCGCCACAGCGGTCAACTTGCTGGCCGCATCGCCGAGCTTCGCGCACGCATCGACGAAGGTGGCGCCATTGAGCTTCGTCGAAGACGTGGTGCCCGCCACAGTCTCGGAATGAATCGCCAGCAGGTTGCCGGCCATCGAAGCCGCGGCGAACATGCCCTTCAGGCACGAGATCACCAGCGACTCATCCGTGCGCGCCCAATAAGCGCCGACCAGGTCCACGATCGCACCCATCGGATCGTCGCCCGACACCACCTTGGCCAGGTGGTTCACACTCCACACCTGCGCATCGTTGTGGATGCGCGCGATGTCCGTATCCGCCGCGATCTTGTTCACCGCCAGCGTACCAGCGTCGCTCAGGATTTGGCGAGCTGCCGTCAGATCCTTCCAGAACGGCATCTTGACCTCACGACCACCGCCCTGCGCCAACGTGTCAAACTCGGGCGCCATCTCGATGATGCCCGATTCGCCAAAGCGCGACAGCTCAGCTGTCCGCTCAATGGCGTACTTCTCGAACTCTGTGGGGATGATCACATCCGCCACTAACGTCTTAGCCATATTTCACAATCTCCGGTTGTAGCGGCGGCTCGTAAGAGCGCCGCTGATTTACTACGCCGCTGCCTTGAGCCGCGCCGCTAACTGCGGATCGGATTTCAGCAGCTTCATTTGCTCCGTGAGGTTCCAGCTTTCCTTGCGGAAGGGGTTCTTCACGGACCTGTTCCCGACTCCACCGGAGCCGTTGCCGGCAGCACCGCTGCCCGCATTCGATTCAAACAGATGAGGAGCGTCAGCAACCTGCTGCTCGACCCACTCATCCAAAGTCATCGGTGTGATGCCATCCTTGCCCACGCGCACAGTCTGACCATCAGCCTCGTAGGCGCGCGGCGCACCATCCACCACGCGGAACACAGTTCGCGCCCGAGTGGTAATGTCAGGAATGGCCGTAGGCCGCAGTCCACGCTTGGTCGCCGTGGTGATGACGCCCTGGTCAATCTGGATCGCGGTGAGGCGCGCATTCAGCGAATCACGTTCGCTCGTCACCGCCGCGAACTGCTTGTCCCACTCCGTCTTCGCAACCTTCAGGCGGTTCTCGACGACCTTGTCCACCTCACCGGTCTTGATCTGCTGTGCTTCCTCGAGGCGCTGCTTCTCCTCAGCCAGCTTCCGCACCTGCTCCGGGTCGATGCCCTCAAAACGCTTTTTCTGCTCCGCGAGCTGGTTGCTCAGCGCGATGTTGTTGGCGCGAAACTCATCCAGCTTGGATTTGTCCGCCGCGCCATCGACGTCCAGCATCCAGGCGCCATCACGTTCCACGTAGAGCGCCTGCTGGTCCGCCGGGATTTCATCTTTCGATTTGAACTTGTATTTCAGTGCCATAACTCACTCACGCTGCTACGCCGCGACCGCCCGGCGCGCCATTGGTTTTGCTATCTGCCATCTGCGATTGGCCATTCGCGGCAACCGCCAAAGCTTTCTTCGCATCCTCGCGCTTTTGCTGGTCAATCAGCGCTGCCTCTTCTGCATTGGTTCTGCCCTCGGGCAGCACCTCACCGCGCCGGAACAAATCAAACATGGTGTCCTGGCTGATCGCACCAGCCTGCCACGCCGCGACAATCGCCTGCACATCCTGGCTGGCGAGGCCCTTCGTGCTGAAATCCGTGTTGAGCTGCATCACCACCTGCTCGCTCTTCACGTCATCGGGGAGTTCTTCCGTGGAGTTCCACCAATAGACCCAACGCAGCACCTGCGTCATCGACTCGCCCAGACTGAGAGCCACATTGCCGAGGATGCTGTACTCGCCCGCTTGCCTGAGCTCGATGGCCGTGGCCGTCTCACCGACCTTCTTCATGTCTTCCAGCATCCGAGAGCCCAGGATGGCCATCAGCCGCTCGTCACGATCCATCGCCCGCTCATGGGTCGTCAGCCCTTGGCCGGTGAACTCCAGGAACCCAGCAGTAGCGCCGGGCGTTTCACTCACCCAGGCGGTGCTCGATCCAATGCGCAGCGACGCACCCTTATCAAACCCACTCACCCAGGCCGTGGGCAGCGCGGTAAAGTGGAGGCCATGCTTGAAATCAGCATTTAGGCGGTAGTGGTCGAGGTTCACTGCGACGATGTCCTCCAGCGGCCCGCGATCCACATCGGGCCGCGAATGCCGCGGCCCATGAAACACGAAGGGAATCAACGGCAGCGGCCTGCCCAGCCGCAACGGAATGCGAGTCTCGACCAACTGCCATTCCACCTTGGCGCCCTTGCGCTGCGTTTTCTTCGGCTGCCACAGCTCAACCTGGTAGTGGTAGTCCCGTTTCCCCGTGACATCCGCCGCTTCACCAGGCACCAACTTCAAGACTCGCATCTGGTCAACGAGCTGCAGTGCGAAGCCATCATCATCCGGGCCGGGCTGCGCGATGACGTGCTCGGCCAGCACGATCAGCGTCGGCACGTTCCGGCCATTCACCCGCTCTACCCGCCAGTTGATGACCTGCTCGGCGCGGTAGAAGACCACATACGCCCGATGTTCGACTTCATCCTCCCAGTCCACCAGCGAACCGGCACGACCCAGGCCGACCACATCGCCGACCACCATCTTCGCGTAGCCGGTAAGGGTTGTGCCCAGCATGTCGGCGTCGTTCTGGAAAACCGCCATTGCCCGGCCAACACCGGCACCATCAGCAGGGAGCTTCACAAACGGAGGACGCCGGAACATCAAGCCGAGGTAGGCTTCAGAGGTGCGCGCGCTGGCGTTGAAGTAGGAGGCGCGCTGCACATAGGCGGCGAATTCCTCATCCGTCTGCGAATCGAGCCGAGGCAGATACTTCTCGCCTCCGGCCTTGACTGCATCCTCGCCCGCCAACACATCACGCGCGCGGGACCAATCCAGCGCGCTGGCGTCATAATCGGGATGCGTTGCATTTACTGCCACGGGCGCAACCGTAGCATCTGTTTTTGGGACAAAACTCCTTTCCCCTCGGCACCACTGCCACGCGCTGCCACCCGCTGCCAGCCGCTGCCACGCGCCGCCACTTTTCCCGAAAGAAATTGTTGACGGCTTCCAGCTACCCCGCGCCCGCTCCTGTCAGGCTCCGCGCCGGATGCGCCTCGGCGGCGCAACCGGCGCTGCGCCTGCCAGTCGCTCAGGACACCACGACCGGTCGCTGCGCGTCCGCTGGCGCGATTCGGAACACGGCATCGCAATTCCAACCAGCATTGACGTTCGACCGCGCTCCCGCTTCGCGACCACGAACGCACGCCCCGAAACCAACGCCAGTAGAACATCGCACGCCCCCGAATCGCTACGTTCGGGCGCGTTTACGATGCAGCAGTCGCGCCAGCCCCCCCTTTAACCCCACGGGCTGGCACGCCTGCTGCAACCATTGGAATGCGCCCTGCCACTCGCTCCGGACAAAGGCAAAGTTAGATGAAACGACTCCTTCGGGCTGTCGGGCGTTTGGGGTAGTCCTACGCGTCCAGCGCTGCCACGCGGCCCTACCGCCCTGAAGAAGCTCTCTCAATAAGAAAGTGTGAGAGAGCTTCTTCAGGTCGGTAGGGCCGCTAGGCGTTGGCAGGTTCTGGTCGGCGTTCGTTGGCAGCGGTTCCAGTGTCGGGTCGCTCGGTTCTATTTCCAGCGCGTGTCGTTGCCGGTGCAGTGGTGGCGCGCGGCGGGTTGCCCTCCTCAGTTCCGTCCGTCTCTCCCGTGGTGGCAGCCGTTGGTCTGGCGGTGGCTGCGTCTCAGCGGTTGGTTGCGGTAGGCCGTCACCGCACCGGTGTCTGCCAAACCAATGTCCCAAAACCAAATGAAGTCAGCCTCTCCGCCCGTAGCGGAGAGGAAATACAAACGACGACCAACAACTCGAACGCCCACAACGAGACCAACGCCAGCAAAACCGCCAACGCCCCCAAGGCGCTCCGTTCGCTCGCCGGCAGGCAGCGGTCGTGCCAGCCCTGC
>CAZDOO010000003.1:0-120536 GCA_964507045.1 uncultured Verrucomicrobiota bacterium
TGTGAATATGCCGACTTGCGCGTGGCGTAGGCCGCTGCTCCAGTAAAGACAATCATCAGCCAAGCAATGATGGCAAAATCTCCCAACCCAAGAACTGTTGCGAATATCGGTGTCATAACATTCCAGCAGTTACTATAAGGGAATCCTCCGAAAGGTAACACTCTTAGCCGAACGTCGCGCCTCACCCACCGCCGCTGGGGAAGCGGGTGGAGCGCAAACATGACAATCAAATTCTCCCGAGCGGTCGAGCGGAACGCGCGGGCGGCGGTTAGGTGCAGGCGCCTCGTTAGCTCTTGCCGGGGGAGGTCTTTGGTTTGTGCACGAACTGAACATCAATGCTCCAAATGGGATAAAAGGCGACGCTGACAAGGTTTCTCCGCCATGTCAGGTCAGCGGTAGAATAGAACCCGGGCGGCGCCCACAACAGGTGCTCTCTACTGATGCCGCCACTGAAGGACACAACAGGCTGGTAGCCGCCAAGCATGCTCAGCACCAAATATGCGGCCACATAGGTAAGGACCAACCCGCCGAGAAGTCGGATGATCAATCTCACAAACCGAGGCTTGCTGTCAGCTGAGTTCGGCATATGCGAGCTAACGATGGCGCTTAGGCAGGGCGGGCCAAGCGCGTCCGATATGAAACAGAAACGTGATCCCGCCCTGGCCTGAAGCGCTCTTGGCTGTTCCCCTCATGCCTGCCTCCACACTTGCCGAAACTCCAACCACACCAGTCCAGCGATCACGGCGAATGAAGTGAAAAGCGCCACTACCCATCCCCACATGCCCGCCTCCGTCACCATCGGGGCTGCCCAAGTGAGATGGTAAGCGAAAAGGCCGAGCACGCCGAGGAGGAAGACGCCAAATGTCCCGAGCGTGGCGAGCTTCAATGTGCGTTGTGAACCCGGCGACAAGCGACTGATCCCGACGGCAACCATCCCACCCGCGACTCCGAGAAGCATCACATACAACAGCCGCCGTGGTTCCGAGGAAAAGTACCGGATGCCCTCGTTAGTGACGAAGAAGTCGTAAACCTCGCGAACCGTCATCGTGACGATCAGAACAAGGCCGAGAATGAGTGGCAAACGACGCATGGCGTTCGATTACGGCCAACTATGCTTGTACCTTGAATTAATTCAATGCTATTGAATAAGCGGGCCGGAAACATTGAATTGACCCGGCCCGATCCGTTTGCAACTGCGCGCAATCTACTGGAGGTGGATGAGCAGCGTCCAGCAGGCTAAGCGCCCGTTTAAGCAGTAGAAGCCGACGCGCGGAAGCTTAAACTGTGGCCCGACTCTGAGGCGTTTTGAGCCTTTGGAACGGTCAAAGGAGGGAAGCGCGGACGGTTAGTGCCTGGGCCGGAGGAGGATAGCCTTCTTCTCCGTGCCTTCGACTTCGACGCTGTGAGTCTCGACGCCGGGATCGTCCTTGAGGGCCTGGTGGACAATGCGGCGGTCGAAGGCGCCGAGCGGCTCCAACTCGACCACGTCGCCCCAGCGCCGCACCTTCTCGGCGGCTTCCTTGGCCTTCTTGACCAGCGCCTCGCGGGCCTGGGCGCGGTAGCCGCTCACGTCCACCGTCACTTTGGGCACCGAGGGGTCCTGTTGAAACAGCATCCGGTTGGTGATGTACTGGAGGTCCGCGAGCGTCTGGCCCTGGCGCCCGATGAGGCGGCCCGAGTCTTCGGTCTTGACATCCAGCAGCAGGCCATCCTCCAGGCGGTGTTCTTCCACCGTAACGGCGAAGCCGAGGAGGTCCAGCAGCTTATGCAGTGTGGCTTGAGGTTCAGCAGGCATGGCAGGAGAGGGTTGAGGGTTGATCGCTGTCAGTTATACGCTGCAAATTACCAGTTCCATTGGGCTTCTATTTTCTCTTTTTGGGCGGCGGCGTCAAGACCGGAACGGTGGCGGGGCCGGCGGGCCCGGGGGTGGTCCGGGTCAGCTTGGTCTGCGCGATGGTCAGCAGGTTCTGCACGGTCCAGTAGAGCGCCAGCCCGGCGGAGAAGTTGTAGAGGAAGACCAGGAACATGAGCGGCATGTAGCGCATCAGCTTGGCCTGCATCGGGTCCATGCCCGGCGAGGGCGGGGTGAGCCGCGCCTGCCAAAGCATCGTCACCCCCATGATCAGCGGCAGCAGGTTGAAGGGGAAGGCGGTGCCGGGAATGTGGAAGAGCGTGTCGGGCCGCGACAGATCTTTGACCCAGAGGAAATGCGCGCCGCGCAGTTCAATGGCGCTCTGGATCATCTTATAGAAGCCGAAGAAGACCGGGATCTGCAGGAGCATAGGCAGGCAGCCGCCCAGCGGACTGACCTTATTCTCCTTCATGAACTCCATGGTCTTCTTGTTCATTTTGACCGGGTCGTCCTTGTACTTCTGCTTGATGGCGTTCATCTGCGGCTGCAGGGCCTGCAGGCGCTTCATCGAGCGGGTGCTGGCCTGGGTCAACGGCCAGAACAGGAGTTTGATGATGACGGTGATGGCGATGATGGCCCAGCCGTAGGGCAAACTCAGCGCGTGGTGCAGCCAGTTCATCGCCAGCAACAACGCCTTGGCGAAGAAGCCGAAGAACCCGCCGTAGCCCATCACCAGGTCAATGTTGTTGTTAAAGCGGCCGCCGATGCGGGCGAGGGTCTGGTATTCCTTGGGGCCAGCGAACAGAAACACCTGGTTGGTGGAGACTTGCCCGGGGGCGAGGGTCAGCGCGGGATAAACGAGCGCCCCTTCGTAACCCTCACGCGGGGGCGCGTTGGTGGCGCCGACCCGCGCGGCCTCGCCGGTCGGGAGCGGCAAGTTGATCTTGCGGAGCACCACCTGGCTGCCCGGGTGCTCCGGCATTGCGGCCAGCGTGAAGAACTGGTTGTGCACCGCCGCCCAAGCCACATTGCCCGCCCCCTCCCGATACTCGGCGGGCGGAATGCGCGGCATGCAGGCGAACCCGCGCGACGAGAAGTAGCTCGCGCCCGCCTCGGCGGTCTTCGTGCCGTTGTACCACATCAGGCCCAGGACCAGGCTGTTGTCGCCGGGGTCCAGGGGCGTCGCCGTGCCGATCACCCATTCCTGCGCCGGCAAAGCCAGCGGCTGGGCCGAGCGGTTCTCCAGGCGGACATTCGCGATCACCAGGTAGTTCGTGCTGACCTGGAACTCCTTCACGATGCGCAGGCCATTGGTCAGGGCCTTCTCCGCCCGCACTCCGCTGTCGGTCCGGGTCAGGGTGAAGACGCCGTCGCCCTGCACCGCCTCGCCGTCCAGCAGCGCCAGCGTCGGCGCGGGCGCGTAGCGGTTCAATGTGGCCAGGAGATTGGTCTGCGGCGGTTTATTGCGGCGCGCGGGGCTGGTTTCCAGCAACTCGACCAGCTTCAAGCCGCCGCCATGCGAGGTGAACGTGTAGCGCGCGTTGCCGTTCGCCACCGCCAGCAACTCTTCCGGCACGTTGGCGGTTACCACCGGCTTGGGGGCCGGGGCGGGCGCTTCGAGCACGGGCGGAGCCGCGGGCGAGGCGGCCGCCCGGTTGGTGGCGGCCAGCGCGGCCAGGGGCGCGTTGGTGGCGCCGGGCGGCAAAGGCTTGGGCGGGTAGAGCTTGTTGACCAGCGGATACCACAGCATCAACACCAGGAAGCAGACGACCAGGGCAATGATTGATTTGCGATCCATGCGACTCAGTTTCCTTCCGGCACGGGATCCAGCCCGCATCCGCCCCAGGGGTGGCAGCGGCATATCCGTTTCAGTGCCAGCCAGCTTCCGGCCAGCGCGCCATGGCGTTGCAGGGCTTCGAGGGCGTATTCGGAACAGCTCGGCGTGAACCGGCAGCGCCCCAGCGGCCCGAACAGGAAGGTCTTGGCCGGCGATAGCGTCCAGCGATAAAGGCGCACGCCAAAGACCAGAATGTGCCGGGCGACGTTCATGCGCCCCGGCTGCCGGCCGGCTTCAGTAATCTGCCCTTCCGCAGGGTGCTCAGGAAATCCCGTTCCACGTCGGCAAAGCCCCGGCCGGCAATGGATGGCCGCGCCACGAGCACCAGGTCCACCGGCGCCGCCAGGTCGTGCTGGTGGAGCCGGAAGGCCTCGCGCAAGAGCCGCCGGGCGCGGCTGCGCACCACCGCGCAACCGATCTTGCCGGCGGTGATGACGCCCAGGCGCGAAGCCGCCTCCGCCGGCAGCCGCTGCCAGTTGGCAATCAAGCAGCCGGTGACCAGGCGCTCCCCGCTCCGGCGCAGGCGGAGAAAATCCCGCCCGCGCTTGAGGTGCGCCGCGCGGCCAAACCGCAGAGGCTGTGCCGTTGAAACGGCCATGGGCCGGATGGGCTTAGACCGGAGTCAAGCGCTTGCGCCCGACGCGCCGGCGGTTCCGCAAAATGCCGCGCCCGCTCTTGGAGGAGTTACGCGCGAGAAAACCGTGCTGCCGTCGCCGCCGGACTTTCGATGGTTGATATTGTCGTTTCATAATTCAGTTCCGTTCGTCTCTCGCGAGTCTGCCTCCTGAATGACACCGCGTCAGGAGACACTCCGCTAACGAAGCGCGGCAGATTACCAGCAAAGACCCGGGTGTCAAGCCGACGGATTAGCGATTGTTCAAGCGTTCCGGCAGGGCATATCTTGGCACACCTCCCCCATCACAGACGGGGAACCCGTCAATTCCTCTGAAATTGGCCGGTCCGGGGGGCCAAGAATGCAGATAATACTCAGGCTTGGACAATACCCCCTCTCCGCTGGCTCACCTCACCGTTACCTCACCGTCACCTCACCGTTGAACCTCTGCAAAGTTTGCAGAGGTTCAACGGTGAGGTGACGGTGAGGATACGGTGTGGATACGGAGAGGGGGTTAGGGAGGGCGGCTGGCGTCTAAACAGTTGCCGCTGCCCCCACCCTGCTGCAAACTGACAGCACATGTCGCTTGCGGGAATGCCTAGATGGTCATTTCGCCCGGAACAGGCCGAAGTCTCGCGCCTGGCGTGGGCCTTTGCGCTCTCGCTGGCCTTCCATTTGCTGGTCTTCGGCGGCTACCACGTCGGTCAAAAGCACCATTTGTGGCAGAACCTGCATTTACCGGCCTGGGTGCACCTCCCCAAGACGCTCGCTAACCTCATCAAGAAGCAGGAAAGCGCCCCGCCCCTGCGGCCCCAGGACACCCCGCTCCTGTTCGTGAATGTCAGCCCCGCCCAGGCGGTCGCGGAGCCGCCCAAGAGCGCCAAATACTACTCGGACAAGAACGCCCGCGCCGCCAATCCCGAGGCGGACAAGATCACTGAAGTCCCCAAGATCACTGGCCGCCAGGACCAGGTCCCCAGGACCGAGGATATTCCGCGCGAAAAGTTTGCCCCCTTGCAGCCCGCGCGCCCCGTTGAACCGCCCCAGGAAGCGCAGGCCGAGGCCAGGCCCAAACCGGCCTACACCCCCGGCGACCTGACCCTGGCCAAACCCTCCCCCACGCCCCGCAAGGAGGACGGCGACGCCAATGAAGCCAAACCCGCCCGCCCGCGCACGATCCGGGAAGCCCTGGCGCAGCTTCAGGATAACCGCCTGCCGGGCGAGAAGATGCGGCAGGACGGCGGAGTAAGCCGCCACAACCGGGTGGCTTCGCTCGACACCAAGGCCACCCCGTTCGGCGCCTACGACGCCGCACTGGTGGAGGCCATATCCCAGCGTTGGTTCACCTTGCTCGACCAGCGCGAGTATGCCTCCGACAGCCGCGGCAAGGTGGTGCTGCAATTTCGCCTGCATTACAATGGGCGCATTACCGATATGAACGTGGCGGAGAGCACTGTCAGCGAAGTGCTGGGGCTCATCTGCCAGAAGGCGGTGCTCGACCCGGCCCCGTTCGCCGCCTGGCCGAGCGACATGCGGCGCACCCTGGGCGATACCCGGAACATTCAATTCACCTTTTACTATAACTGATAACCTATGGAACCCATCGTTTACGTCCTGCTCTTCTTAACCTCAGTCGTGGGCCTCACCTTCATTGTCGAACGCGGTATCGCCCTGCGCTGGCGGCGCGTCGTGCCGTCGGAAGTCGAAGCCGCCGTGGAGGCCTGCCAAGCGCCCGCCGACGTGCCGAGCCTGCGGCGCGTCTGCCAGCAGCACAAATCCCCCATCAGCCGGCTGCTGCTCCTCGCCAGTGAGCACCTGGAGTGGCCCAAAGCCGAGACCGTGGACGCGGTCCAGACCCGCGCCCGCACCGAAGTCGCCCGCCTCGAACGCGGCCTGGTGGTGCTGGAGATCATTGTCGGCATCGCCCCGCTGCTGGGCCTGGTGGGCACCATCCTGGGCATGATGACCGCCTTCGGCAACGTCGGCGCCGCCGGCCAGATTGATCCCGCCGAGCTGGCCAAGGGCATCTCGCTGATCCTGCGCGCGACGCTCTTCGGCCTGCTCATTGCCATCCCCTCGCTCGTGTTCTGGAGCTACTACAGCAAGAAGGTGGAATCCATCGCCCTGGAGATGGAATCCCTCTGCGACGAATTCCTCCGCCGCCAGCACCGGGAAGAGGCGCCGGCCCCCAAGGCCAAAGTCTAACAGTCCGGCCAACCGCCACCCGCAACCGCAAACCCGCTCATGCAATTCTACGCTCACAAACGGCGACAGGCGCCCGCGGTGATCATTGTCGCGCTGATTGACATCCTCATCGTCCTGCTGATCTTCCTGATGGTGACCACCACCTTCAAGCAGCAGCCCGCCCTCAAGCTCGCCCTGCCCGAATCCTCCCAGGCCCAGAAGACCGGCGCCAACGAAGTCCCGCCCCTGGTCGTCAGCATAGATCCCAAAGGCAATCTCCGCCTCGGCGCCGACGCCCGGCCCGTCACCCTCGAACGCCTCAAGCAGGAACTCCTGGCCGCCGTCGCCAAAACGCCCGACACCAAACTCGCCCTCAGCGCCGACAAAATGGCCCCCTTCGGCCAGATCATCAAAGTCATGGACGTCGCCAAAGAAGCGAAGCTCAAGCTGGTCAACGCCTACACCAAAGAAACCGGCAAGCCCTGACCCCTCGCTTTCCAGCCTCAAGCCCGCCACTTCCAGCCGCTGCTCCAAGCGCAGCCGGAGTTGGACCGGGCAGCTTGACCCGGGTCAAAGTCTGCGCGCAAATGGATTGCGCTTCCGGCAGACATTCCGTATCTACCCCGGCGGATGAAAGCCATCCTCGCCATCCTGATCGGGTTGCTGGCCGGCATCGGCGGCTACACGCTCTATTACGCGAAGGGGCTTTCCTATCTTTCCAACGATCCGCGCGCCTGCGTCAATTGCCACATCATGCGGGAGCAGTATGACGGCTGGCAGAAGGCGAGCCACCACGCGCACGCGACCTGCAACGATTGCCACGTGCCCCACGAGGTGGTCGGCAAATGGCTGACCAAGGCCAGCAACGGCTACCACCACTCCGAGGGGTTCACCTTGCAGAACTTCCATGAGCCGATCCAGATCAAGGCGGCCAGCTCGAAGGTGCTCCAGGACAATTGCATTTATTGCCACAAGGATTTCGTGCGGGAAATCACGGCCCATCGCGTGGCCGGAGAAGACTCGTTTAACTGCGTCCGCTGCCACGACAGCGTGGGCCACGGACCTCGACGTTGACAAATCGTATGAAGAAAATCGCCTATCTCCTCCTGGTGCTTCTGGTGGCCGCCGTCACCGCCGGCGTTTTCCTGCTCAAGGAGAACATCGCCACCCGCAAAGAAGAGTCCAAGCAGATCGTGTTCAAGCTCGCCAACTTGAGCGAGCAGACCGTGGATCCGGCTGAATGGGGCAAGAACTTCCCCCGGCAGTATGACAGCTATCGCCGGACCTCCGAGCGAACGGGCACCCGGTATGGCGGCGGGGGCTCCGACACGCTGGCCACCGACAAGCTGAAGGCGGACCCGCGCCTGGTGACGCTGTTCAGCGGCTACGCTTTCAGCCTCGATTTCCGCGCGCGCCGGGGCCACGCCTTCATGCTGGACGACCAGCGCACCACCAAGCGCGTGACCGAGCGTCCCCAGACCGGCGCGTGCCTGCATTGCCACGCCGCCAACGCGCTCGCCTTCCGGCAGGAGGGAATCAAAGCCGGCGCTCCGGGCACGCTGGACTCTCCGCTCCTGAGCCCGGACGGCTATGCGCAACTGCAGAAGGGCTTCGAGCTGGTCTGCGCGCTGCCTTATGCCGAGGCCACCAAGAAGGTGGAGCACCCCATCGCCTGTGTTGATTGCCACGACCCGCAATCCCTGCAACTGCGCGTGACCCGCCCGGGCTTCCTCAATGCCGTGGCGCGCCTGGCCGAATCGCCGGACCCGCTGCCCCACCTGGATTCCATCGAGCGGTGGCGCAAGGGCAGCCGCAGCGAGGCCTATGATCCGAACAAGCTGGCGTCGCGCCAGGAGATGCGCTCGTTTGTCTGCAGCCAGTGCCACGTGGAGTACTATTGCGGGCCCAAGACGAGCCTTTTCTACCCGTGGAACAACGGCCTCAAGGTGGAGCAGATTGAGGCCTATTATGACAACTACAAGTTCAAAGACGGGCATCGCTTCTTCGATTGGAAACACGCCCTGAGCGGCGCCGAGGTGCTCAAGGCCCAGCATCCCGAGTTTGAGATGTGGAGCCAGGGCATTCACGCCCGCAGCGGCGTCGCCTGCGCCGATTGCCACATGCCCTACAAACGCGAGGGGGCTATCAAGATCAGCGACCACTGGGTGCGCAGCCCGCTGCTCAACGTCGCCAACTCCTGCCAGGTCTGCCATCACTTCTCCGAGGACGAAATCAAGGCGCGGGTGGCCACCATCCAGGACCGGCACCATGCGCTGCAGCTCCGCGCCGAGGATGCCACCGTGGCGCTCATTGAGGCGATCGGGGCCGGGATCAAGGCCGGCGTCGCCGAGGACCAGCTTGCTGTGCCGCGTGAATTGCAGCGCAAGGCGCAGTGGCGGGTGGATTTCGTGAATGCCGAGAACTCCATGGGCTTCCACGCCCCGCAAGAGGGCGCGCGAATCCTGGGCGAAGCGATTGACTACGCCCGGCAGGGCCAGGTGGAGATGGGAAAGCTGACGCCGGTCGCAATGAGCAAGACCGCCAGCGCCGGCCGGTAGTCCCGCCGAGCCGCAACTCCGCAGTGCCAGGCTGCGGCCGATGTCCGAGCTCCGGAAAAAGCTGGCTGGACATGGCCGCAGCGAAAGGTATAAACACCTCCCAGCATCATGTTCTGGGATCAAGCATCTGAAACACTGGCCCGTCCAACGCTCGAACAACTGCAGTTCAAACTCCTGCAGGAAACGCTCCAGCGCGTGGCGCAGCGCGTGCCTTTTTACCAGCAACGATTTGCCGAGCTGGGCGTCAAGCCCGCGGACATTAAATCGCTGGCGGATGTCCGGCGGCTGCCCTTCACGACCGGCGCGGACCTGCGCGCCATTTATCCCGAAGGCATGCTGGCGGTGGATCGCGCGGAGCCGGTGCGGCTGCACACCTCCAGCGGCACCACCGGCAAGCCCAAGGCCATCTTCTTCTCGCGCGCGGATGTGGATAACGCCGCCGAACTCGTCGCCCGGTCGCTCGTCTCGGCGGGTATCACCCGGAAAGACGTCTTCCAGAACATGATGGGCTACGGCCTGTTCACCGGCGGCCTGGTGATGCACTACGGCGCGGAAAAGGTCGGCTGCCTGGTCATTCCCGCCGGTCCCGGCACGTCCGAGCGGCAGTTGATGCTCATGCAGGACTTCCACACTACCGCGGTGCACATCCTGCCCAGCTACGCCCTCTACTTTGCCAGCTTCCTCGAACAAAAGGGCATTGACCCCCGCAAGGACCTCACGGTGCGCAAGGCGTTCGTCGGGGCCGAGCCGCACACCGAGGAAACCCGCCGCCGCATCGAGCAACTCTTCGGCTGCGACGTGTATAATTCCTACGGCCTGACCGAGATGAACGGCCCCGGGGTGGCTTGCGAGTGCGAACACAAGGCCGGGATGCACCTCTGGGAAGACAACTACATCCTGGAAATCATCAACCCGGCCACGGGCGAGCCCTTGCCGGAAGGCCAGACCGGCGAGCTAGTGCTCACCACCCTCAAGCGCCAGGCCATGCCCATCCTGCGCTACCGCACCCGGGACATCACCTCCATTGTGCCCGAGCCCTGCAAGTGCGGCCGCACCCACCGCCGCCTGGTCCGTTTCACGGGCCGCTCCGACGACATGCTCATCATCCGCGGCGTGAACATCTTCCCGCAGCAAATCGAGCGCGTGCTGATGTCCTTCCCCCAAGTCGGCCGCAACTATGTCATTGTCGTCGAGGGCTTGGACGACATGACCGTCCGAGTCGAGCTGTCCGCCACAGGCTTTGACGGGCAAGTCGAGCATCTCAACGCCTTGCAGCATCAGATGGTGGAGAAGCTCAAGGCGGAGATTTGTGTCCGACCCAAAGTGGAACTCCTCCCCGCCGGCTCCCTCCCGGTCGGCGAGGGCAAAGCCCGGCGCGTCATTGACAAGCGCTCCCTTTAACCCCCTAACCACATCACGCCCATACTCCAGCCCTATTCACCATGAGCGCCGTAAACCTGCTAGCCGTATTTGTCGAGAACAAGCCGGGCCAGACCGCCCGCATCACCAAGCTGCTCGCTGACGCCGGGGTCAACCTCTGCTGGCTCACCATTGCCAACAGCGGCAGCTTCGGCGTGATGCGCTTCCTGGTGGACCAGCGCGAGGCGGCGGTGCGCGCCCTCAAGGAGAAGGGCGTGATGGTCTCGCTCGTGGAAGCGCTGGCCGTGGAGGTGCCCGACAAGCCCGGCTCCCTGCAGGCGGTGGCGGACTTGCTGGGCCGCAGCAACATCAACCTGGACAACTGTTCCGGCTTTGTCGCCCACAACCGCGCCGTCCTGATCATCGAGGTGCACCAGATCGCCCAGGCCAGCGCCGTGCTCCAACAGCAAGGCTTCCGCCTCCTGACGCAGGAGGAAATGCTGCGGCTTTGACCCTGTGGTGCGCGGGGCCGGCCGCTCCCGGCAACCACACCCCGGCTTACTTCTTCTCCAGCACCGCCCGCAAGGTCAGCTCCGAGCCTTCAGTGACCTGAAGTTGTCGCTGGTAGTCCTTGAACCCCGGTTTTCGGACTGCCACCAGGTGCGTGCCTGCCGGGAGCTTCACCTTGGCAGGCGTGTTGCCGACGAACGCGCCATCCACGAACACCTCGCAGGCATCGTCGGCGGCGCTGACATGCACAAAGCCGGTGTGGACGGGTGCGGACGCGGCCCCGGTCTGGGCGCCGGTTTGGTCCGGACTGGTGGAGGATTTGCCGGGAGTTGAGGCCTTGGTGGGCTGGAACTCGCGAGCGAGCCGCTGCCCTTCCGCAATTTGCTCAGGCGTCAGGTTGCGTTCCACCGCGGCCAGGTAAAGCCTGGCGTCATCGGCCCGGGCATCGCCTTTAGCCACCGCGAGGTTCAGCCACTTGTAGGCCTGCACGTAATCCTTGGCCACTCCCGTGCCCTTGGAGTAGCACATGCCGAGGCGGTCTTGGGCCGGGGCGAATCCCTGCTCGGCGGCCATCCGGGTCCACCTTACGCCTTCCGGGATGTCCTTCGGCACGCCCGTGCCCTCCAGGTAGCAGTTGCCCAGCTCGGCTTGGGCATCGGCCAAGCCCTGGTCGGCGGCTTTGCGAAACCAAACCGCCGCCTCGACGACATCCCGGCTGACGCCGTCACCATTGGCGAAGCACATGCCCAAATCGAACTGGCCTTCTGCCAGCCCTTGCTCGGCGGCCTTGTGGAGCCACCGGGCGGCCTCGATCTTGTCCACCTTCACGCCATCGCCATTGGCATAGTTGAGGCCCAGCAAGCACTGGGCCCGGGCGGAGCCTTGTTCGGCGGCTTTGCGAAGCAGCTTCGTGGCCTTCGCGGGATCTTTGGCCACGCCAGTTCCCGACGCGTAGAGGGCCGCCAGGCTGATCTGGGCATCGGCATCGCCTTTGTCCGCCCTGGCCTGAAGTTCCTTGAGCTGCTTGCGCTCGGAATCGGCCGGCTGGGCGGACAGTTGCACCACGCCACCCGCGAGGAGCAACAGGAACACTATGAGCAAACGATTGGACTTCATGCCGTTAGCTTAACGCCCTTCCATCGGCTGGCAAGGGCGGCGTGACGCTTCGCCGGCACAGACCACGGACCGTTCTTGCGCGCCATGACACCGAAGCGCCGTTGTCGAGATGAATTTCATGCGGAAGAACATATCTGTGTTAGACACTTTTCAGCTCCGGCTTAAACTGTATTCCAGCGACGGGTTATGAGCACCGAACGGGCATTTGGGCCGAAGGCACCGCGCACAGGACACCCTGCGCCGCTGTTCAGCACGGAATTTGCCGTCACCGGCATGACGTGCTCCAACTGCGCCCGGCACGTGACCGAGGCCATCCAGGGCGTGCCCGGGGTCCGCAGCGCGACGGTGCGCCTCGAAGCGAAACGGGCAGCCGTGCGCTGGCACGATGGCGCGGCGCAGGACACCTCCGCCATCATCCGGGCGGTCGAAGAGGCGGGTTACAAGGCCAGCGTCGCCTATGCGGGCGAGGCGCCCGAGCACGAGCTGAACGGCTGGCAGCTAAACCTGTGGATAGGCGTCCTGGGCACCGCACCGTTGATGCTGGGCGAGTGGGTACTGGGGCTCGGTATGGCGCGATGGTTCCAGTGGTGTTCCCTGGCCCTGGCCGGCGTGGTACAAGTCTTCGCCGGGGCACCGTTCTATCGCGGCGCGTGGAGCCAGCTCAAGGCCGGGCGCTCAAATATGGACCTGCTGGTGGCACTCGGCTCGACCACCGCTTTTGCCTACAGCGCGTGGGCGTTGTTCAGCCGGGCCGGCGGCCATGTCTATTTTATGGAAGCCGCCGCGATCATCACCCTGATCAGCGTGGGGCATTGGCTCGAGTCGCGCGTGAGCGTGCGGGCGTCGAGTGCCTTGCGGCAACTGCTGGACCTGGCGCCCGCCCGGGCACGCCGACGCGGAACCGACGGCGCGGAGAACGAAGTCTCGGTGGCGGAGTTGCGGATGGAGGACCGCGTAGTCTTGCGCCCGGGAGATCGCGTGCCGGTTGACGGCGAAGCCGTGGAAGGCCATTCGGCCGTGGATGAGTCCATGCTGACCGGAGAATCAGTGGCGGTGGACAAGGCTGCCGGGAGCCGGCTTTATGCGGGCACGGTAAACCTCAACGGGCGACTAGTGATGCGCGTGACGGCGATGGGCGAGGAAACCGCCCTGGCGCACATTATTGCCGCAGTACAGCGCGCCCAGGCCAGCCGCGCCAACATCCAGCGGCTCGGCGACCGGGTCAGCAGCGTCTTCGTGCCGCTGGTGGTCGCGGTGGCGCTGGCGGCGGGCCTTGGCTGGGGGCTCGCGCCGGATTGGGCCCGCCAGGTGCATGACTCGCTGGCCCGGTTCCTCTGGGTCTCGCATCCGCCCGAAGGTGCGCTGGCAGCCGCCTTCATCATCGCCGCCGGCGTGCTGATCGTCGCTTGCCCCTGCGCGATGGGAATGGCCACACCGACGGCTATCATGGCCGGCTCAAACGCCGCGGCACAGCGCGGCATCTTGATCCGCGACGGCGTGGCGCTGGAAAAGGCCGGCGAGGTCACCGCCGTGCTGTTCGACAAGACGGGGACGTTGACGACCGGCAAGCCGGAGGTGGTCACGGTGTGGGAGAGGGGAGAAATCCGAAATCCGAAGGCCGAAGGCGCGAAAGCCGAATCCCAAGCCTCTGCCATGAGCTTGGCCGCCGCGCTGGCCAGCCATTCCTCGCATCCTATCAGCCAGGCCGTCGCGCGGCTTTCCCCCAACGGCCCGGCGCTGACCGATTGGCAGGAAATCCGCGGCGCCGGCGTGCAGGCTACCATCGAGTCCCGCCGCCCATCACCCAGCGGCCATCAACAATCGCCGGTTACCGCCCGGCTCGGGGCCCTCCGCTGGCTGGAGGAGTCGGGAGTGGACCTGGCGCCGGGCAAAGCGTTTGTTCAGGAATGGGCGGCACAAGGCGCAACCGTCGTGGGCCTGGCCGTCGGGAACTCGTTGCACGGGTTGTTCGCGGTACAGGATGCTTTCAAGCCCGGCGCCCGCGAGGTCGTGCAAAGCCTTTCACGGCAAGGGCTGGAAATCTATTTGGTCACCGGCGACAATGCGCTCACGGCTCGGAGCCTGGCCGCGCAGACCGGCATCCCGCCGGAACACGTATTCGCCCAGGTCCGCCCGGAGCAGAAGGCGGAGTTCGTGAAGCGGCTGCAGCAGCAAGGTCGGCGGGTGGCGTTCGTCGGCGATGGCATCAATGATGCCCCGGCGCTGGAGCAAGCCGACCTGGGCGTGGCGGTGAGCCGGGCCAGCGACGTCGCCCGCGAGGCCGCGGACATTATCCTGCTCAAGTCGGAAATTGAAGCGGTGCCCGAGAGCCTTGGGCTGGCACGCGCCACCCTGCGCACCATCCGGCAGAACCTGTTCTGGGCGTTCTTCTACAACGCCCTCGGCGTGCCGCTGGCGGCGCTGGGATTCCTGAGCCCGGTCCTGTGCGCGGCGGCGATGGGACTATCCGACTTGGTGGTCATTGGCAACGCCCTGCGGCTGCGGCGGTGGCGGGCGTAGCTGGGGCTAGGAATTGGTGGCGGCGGGCAGGCTTTGTGGGGAACGCTCCGCCGGCGGCGCGGCCTTGCGCTGGTCGCGCGCGCGCTGCTGTTCCTGCTTGATCAGCGCGTCCAATCGCTTCCGCTGTTCCGGCGTCAGCACCGCCCGGAACTCCTCGAGGGTTTTCTTGAATTCCTCCCGCCGGCTGGGCTCCACGGTGTCCATCAGCTTCTTGGTGCGTTCCTGACCCTCCTTGAGGAGCTTGTCTACCGGCTCGCGCTGCTCAGCGGTCAGCTTCAGCTCACGTTCGACCCGCCGCAGGAATTCGATACGCATCACGCCCGCGGAAGCAGTTTGCGCGGGGCGGACCATAGTGCCGGCGCGTTGCGGGTGCCGTTGCCGGCTTTGTTCCACGTGGCGCACCAACAGGCCGCCGGTTATTACACCGGTGCCAAAGATGACCATCGTGGCCAGAATGACTTTCCAGTTATTCACCACGCTGAATCAGTGGGTTGATCCTGGTCCACCGCCGCCAGCAGGGTCTGCTCCAAGTCCTGGGATAAATCGGTCGCGGAGCTGTTCAGCGGCTCCCACCACGACCAGACGCTCAGCAAGAGCGTGATCGCCACGCACGACGCGGCGGCACGCCATAAGGCGCGAGCCCACCAGGCCCCGGCATCCACAGCGGGCCGGGCGGCGAGGAGGGCCATGACACGCTTCTCAAAAGCATAGGGCACCCGGTCGCTCGGCGGATTAGTCCGGGCGGCGGCAATCAGTTTTCGTTCTAGTTCGGCAAGATTCATAGGGCCTGCGATTGTTCAGACGTCCCCCGGCGGGGCCCGGTTACAGATACTTTTCTTTGGCGATTCGTGACAAGTGCTTGCGCATCTCCGCGCGCGCCCGGAACGCCCGGATCTTGACCATCGGCGCCGTCCAGCCGGTAAGCCGGGCGACTTCCTTCACCGACCGTTCCTCGATATCAATCAGGGTCACCACCAGCCGGGCAGACGGTGAAAGCTGTGCCAGGAGGCGCCCGATGATCTGGCGCGCGGCGTCGGCATTCTCGCTGCCCGCTTCCGGTTGGCGGACGAACCGCTCCAGCCAGTCCTCTTCCAGTTGCGTCAGCTCAGCAAACGTCGTTTCGCGGTTGCGTTGGTGGCTGCGCAGGAAGTCATAACAGGTCCGCACGCCCAGGCGCATCAGCCAGTGTTCGAAGGGAGCGTCGCCGCGGAAGCTACGCAGGTTTGCGAAAGCCTTGAGCCAGATTTCCTGGACCACGTCCTCGACTTCGCTTTCGCGGCGGGCATAGCGCCGGGCCATGGCAAAGAGTCGCGCGGAATACTTCTGGACCAGCGGCTCAAAGCTGGCGGCGTCGCCTTGCAGCACTGCCGCAATCAAGTCCGCATCGGTCCGTTCCATCCAGCGCAGTTTACCAAATCCCCAGGGCTAAAGTCAAAAGCGGCGGTTCTGCGCCACAGGTTCCGGGCGCCGCAGCGCAGGAGGTTGGCAGGGCACCGGAGATTCCTGAGGTTTCCCAGGTTTCCGCACGGTTGCTTCCGGGATTGCCAAGACAGCTTGGATGCCTATATAAGATAGGGGTCATGTCCACAGTCGCCGAACAACTGCGCCAGGGGCGCGAAGCCAATAATCTCTCAGTACAGCAGGTGGCGGAGATTACGAAGGTGCGGGCCGACCATATCCGCGCGGTGGAAGAGGGCAATTTCGATGTATTTTCGGCACCGGTGTATGTCCGCGGTTTCGTGCGCACCTATTCGAAACTGCTCAAGCTGGACGTGCCCCAAGTCATGGCGTCGCTGGACGCGGAACTGGGGCGCAGCGCCAAGCTCGCCGAGCCGCCGGCGCTGACGGAACGTCCGCGCAGCGTGATTGATTTGGTGATGCTGCAGCTTTCGCAGCTGGACTGGCGAAAGTGGTTGATCGCCCTGGGAGCCGTAGCGGCATTCGTAGCGGTCATCTGGGCCTGGGTCGCCTGGCGTCACCACGACCCGCTCAGGGGCGTGAAGCCCGGGGTCTACCACACCACACCCGGCACGTCGGGTGACACCTTGCCGCTGCCGGCTCCGGCACCGGCGCGGCGGCGCTAGCTGCTGCAACAGTTGGCGCGAGCACTCCGTGCGCGCCCTACCAGCGAGAGGCCCCGGCCGCATAGACCAGCAGCACGACCGCATTGACGTACACCGCCGCCAGCACGTCATCAATCGTTATCCCCCAACCGCCAGGCAACGACTGGCTCTGATACACGGGCCAGGGTTTGGCGACATCGAAGAAGCGGAAGGCAACAAAGACTCCGAGCGTCATCGGCCAAGTGTGCGCGGAGAAGAACGAGCCCAGCGCGGGCAGCGCCCCGGTCTTCCAGGACTGAACCGCCACCCAGCCGAGAAAGCAAACCGGCAGCGCCGCGATTTCATCGAGCACGACACTGCCCGGGTCCGTCTGCCCCAGGACGCGTTCAGCGACGCCGCAGAGCCAGACGGAAAGAGCGATCGCGGCGAGGGTGCCCGCGGCAAAGAGCCAGAAGTTTCCCGTCAGGAGCAGCAGCCCGAACCAGAGCAAGCCCGCCAGGGAGCCGAAGGTGCCCGGGGCCAGCGGGATGCGCCCGATGCCGAAGCCTTGCGCGATCCAGACCTTCACAAATCCTGGAGGTAAATGGCGCGGTTGCGCCAGAGGTAGAGCCAGCCGGAGATGAAGGTGAGAGCCACCGCGACCCATTTGGCCAGCTCGGTGAACCACTCCGCCCACGGTCTCGGGCCGGGCCACTGGAAGCCAAAGACCGCGCGGCCCACGGAACCCCACTCAGGGTAGCTGGCCAGAACGAAGATGGAAATGATAGCCACGATCTGCGCGATGGTCTTGTATTTGCCGCAGCCCTCTGCCGCCAGCACCACGTTCTTGGCCACGGCCAGCAGGCGCAACCCCGTGATGGCCAGCTCGCGGGCGACGATGATCACAACCATCCACGCCGGCATCCAGTTCAGCCCGACAAAGGCGATGAAAGCGGAACAGACCATGATCTTGTCCGCGAGCGGATCCATCAGGATGCCGAAGTTGGTGATGAGCTGGCGGCGCCGGGCAATCTCGCCGTCCAGATAGTCGCTGATCGCGGCGGCGACGAAAAGGGCAAGGGCAATCGTCCGGTGAAACTTAACCTGGGAAAACATCACGGCCAGGAAGGCGACGGTGAGAAGGAAGCGGGAGATGGTCAGCTTGTTGGGCAGGTTCATTCCAGGGCGTGCCGACGACAGGCTGAAGATTGCGTTATCATTCCGTTTGCGCCGTCTTTGTAATCTGTTCCAGGCCGCTTGCCAACCCACAACTGCAGGAAGCCGGGACGCTAAAGAACGGGTTGCCCGTCCCACCAACCCCTCTCGGTCCAGCTTTGACGGACTCACATCACAAACACCAAGCGATTCATGCTCTGGAATGGTTTAGGTGGCCTCAGAACTCAACAGACCGGGGAAAATTAGGCTCAGCACGGATTTCCAGGGAACGCCGACGAAATTTCGTCATCGGTTCGGCTCGGCAGCCACGAACCAGCAGGCTTCTGGGCACGCGCCCCCCCCCTCTCCACTCCCTATCCTCACCGTTACCTCACCGTATCCTCACCGTTGAACCTCTGCAAGGTTTGCAGAGGTTCAACGGTGAGGATACGGTGAGGATAGGGAGAGGTGAGCCTAAGGATAGGGTGTGGTAACGACGTGGAGACGGCAGGCGACAGGAAGCACTGAGGGGACCTGCAGGAGTGAGGCTAAAGAACCCTCCCTGTCTCAAAATGGGACAGGGCGCCCCATGCAGAGAGGCTCAATCAAGGCCGGGTCATTCGCGGGCGTGGGGCGTCCGCATCCGCACGGAGGATAGTAACGACCGAGGGGTCTGGGCGGTCCCCAGAAATCCGTGATGAGCCTAAAACTATGGAGTAATGGAGTCTCCAGCGCTCCATTACTCCATCAGTCCCTTGCTCCTCGGCGGGTTCCGCCGATCTCAGGCGTCCCAGCGACTGCGGTTGCTGCGCTTGACGAACTTGGCGGCTCCGGGGAGGTTGGGCGACCGCATGTTCGGGCCATCCCACTCCATGCGGTTGCCTTCGCCCACGCGCAGGGCGATACAGCCCAGCAGGATGATCTCGGTGAGGTAGGCCGCGATGTCGAAATTGGAATAGGCGGGCACATTTTCCTGCATCATGCGGAACCATTCCTGCATGTGGCCCGGGGAGCGCGGGATGGTTTGCGGCACGGCTTTGCAGGTTTCATCCTGGTCGCCGGCCACGTATTCCGACTTGCCGTTCAGGGCGACAAAGAACCGGGCGCCATAGTCGTCGGGAGAGAAGACTTTGCCCTTTTCCCCAACAATGAGGGCGCCGCTGGCGGGCAGCTTGTCGTAGGTGGCAAGGATCTCCTGCACCGCCTCGCCTTGCGGGCGCAAAGGCGTGAGCACATCGCCGGGCTTGCCGTCATACCACCAGAACTTGAGGGGGGGCAGGTCCCCGCGTTGTGGAAACTCGAAGCGAATGCGGGAGGTCTTGGGGAAGGTCTCCGGGTACAGGCGCGAGGCTAGTTCGCACTCGACGACATTGGGGTAGCCGAGGTTGAGGGCGCGGAAGGGCATGTTGACGGTGTGGCAAGCCATGTCTCCGAGAGCGCCGGTGCCGAAATCATACCAACCCCGCCACTTGAAGGTATGATAGACATCCTTCTTGAATGGCCGTTTTGGCGCCGGCCCCAGCCACACATCCCAGTCCAGCTCGGGCGGAACCGGGTCGTGCCCCGCCGGGCGATTCAACGCCTGGGGCCAGATCGGACGGTTGGACCAGACATGCAGTTCGAGCGGCTTGCCGATCACGCCCGCCTGGATGACCTCGACGGCGCGGCGCAGGCCGGCTTCGGCGCTGCCCTGGTTGCCCATCTGGGTGGCCAGCTTCTTCTCTTTGGCCAACTGCCGCATAATGCGCGCTTCGCTTACCGTCTGAACAAGCGGCTTCTGGCAGAAGCAGTGTTTGCCCATCTTCATGGCGCGGATAGCCGCCACGCCGTGGTGATGATCGGGCGTGGAGATCGTTACCGCGTCAATGTCCTTGCCGATCTGGTCCAGCATCTTCCGGTAATCCTGGTACTGCTTGAGCTGGGGGAACTTCTCCGCAAACTGCTTGGCCTTTTTCCCCATGATGTTCTTGTCCACATCGCAAATGGCGACGACGTGACCGCCGCAATTCGCGGCGTCGGTGCTGTCGCTGTCGCCTTTGCCGCCCACGCCGATGCAGGCAATGTTGATGCGGCTATTGGCCCCCAGCACGCGGCCCACATAGGGGAAGGAGAGGGTGACCGCCCCCGCGGCCAGCACGGTGCGGCGGAGAAATTGACGACGAGTGAAGGAGTTCAGTTTGGGAAGAGTCGGTACAGTGTTATTTTGCATGTTTAAGACATTCATTTGGCGTCACGCGGCAGGCGCAACAACCACTTCGACGGTGGAGAGTAATAGACCATTCAATCTCGGTGTCGAGAATGAAAACGTCGCGCTCAGCGGGGCGCAACCGATCCTGCCCCCTCGCTACTGTGAGATCGGCTTCGCGCCCGCCGATGGCGGGAGGGGCTTCAGGGTCAGCGGGTCGCGCAGCGGCAGCTCCGTGAGGGGGCCGCTCACCAGTCCCGTCAATTTTACCGGGTGATCCGGGTAGCCGCGCAGGATCTGGTCCTTCTGGCCGACGACAAGGATCACCAGCTTGTCGGGCGTCAGGTATTTCTTCGCCACGCGCAGCACGTCGTCCCGGGTGATGGCTTCCAGGCGCGAGCGGTAGGTTTGCCAGAAGTCCGGCCGCCGGGCAAAGCGCCCGGTGAATTCGTCCTGCGCGAAGGTGTTGGCGACCTGCGCCTTGGTGGCGAAGATGCGCGGGAATCGCTCAATGAACCCGCGCTTCGAGACGTTCAGCTCGCTCTCGGTCACCGGCACGGCGGCGATCTTCTTCATCTCATCCAGCACCAGCGACGCCGCGTAGGCGACGGTGCGCGACTTGGATTGAAAGCCCGCCGTGAAGGTCAGCGGATAATAAACTCCGCCCTGGAAGCTGGAATGGGCGTCGTAGGCCAGGCCCTCATCGGAACGCACGCGGTTCATGATGCGCGAAGTGAAGCCGCCGGCGCCGAGGATGTCGTTCATGATCCCCACCGCGAAGTAATCCGGGTCGTCGCGCAGAATGCCGGGGAGCATCATCGCTACGCGCCCCTGGTTAACGTCTTTGTCCACCACGTAAACGCCCGCTGCGGCAAAGGTGGCATTGGTCGGAATGGGTGGCGGCGTTGCGCCTTGGAACGGCCAGTCGCCGAACAGCGCCTCGAGCTTCTGCACCATCTGCTCGCGGTCGAAATCACCGCTGGCGGCAACGACAAAGTTGGCGGGATGGAACCATTGCCGGTGGAACATTTCCAGATCGGCGCGCGTAATGGAGCCCACCGAAGCCGCCGTGGTATGGTCGTTCGCCCAGAAGCTTTCGCCGAAAGCCAGGAAACCCCGCTCGCGCTCCTCGATGGCGGCGGACTCGTCATTGCGCTGCTGCATCGCCTGGAGCATCTGCTGCTTGCGCAAGGCAATTTTGTCGTCCTGGAAACGGGGGGCGGTCAGGACCTCGCGCAGGAGGGCGAGGCCCTCGTCCACATCTTTCGCGAGCAGGTTCAGGCTCACGCTGCCCTGGTGATCCCCGATGCCCGACTCGAGCCGCGCGGCCAAAAAGGCCAGCCGCTCCTCCAGGGCCTCGGCGGTCTTGGACTTCGTGCCCCCCCGGGCAAGCAGGTAGCCGGTCAGGTCGGCCAGGCCCTCCTTGCCGGCGGGCTCCAGGTACGATCCGGCGCGGGCATACACCACCACGTTGACCAACGGCAGCTCGCGGTCCGGCACTACGTAGGCGACGGGGCCGCTCTTGAGCGGCACGCGGAATTTCTCCGGCGCCGGCGGCTCATAAACCAGCGGCGGGTAGGCCAGCTTCTCCGGCCGGTCGGGAATGGCAGCTTGGGCAAAGGCCGGGGCAGGGCCCAGGGCGGCGAAGAAAAGCAGCGTATAGGCGAGAGTGCGAATGTTCACAGGCGCGTCCTTCATAGTTTCTCCTCGGCCGGCTGCTTCTGCGCGGGCGGACCAGGCTTGCGCGTGTAGATGGCCACGGTCCGGTTCTCCCGGGTGAGATACTTGCTAGCGACCCGCTGCACGTCCGCGGCGGTCACGGCCTGAATCTTCGGCCCGGCCTCGTTGATCTCGCGCCAGTCGCCGCTGCCGTCGTTGCGGATCAGGTGCATCAGGATCGGGTAGTTCGAGGAGAGCCGGCGATACTCTGCCGCGGCAAAGTTGTTCTTCACCTTCTGCAACTCCTCGGGCGGCACCGCCTCCCGCTTCAGCTTCTCAATGTTCTCGTAGATGCCCTGCTCGACCTCTTCCGGCTTATGCCCTTCCTTGGCCTCGCCACCGACATTGAAGAAGCCCTCCCATTTCATGGAGGCCTGCTGGGCCCACGCTTCGGTGGCTACCCCGCTGCCCAGCACCAGGCCCTTGTAGAGCCGGCCGGTGCGCGTGGCGAGAATCTCGCTCAGGATGTCCAGCGCGTACGAGTCCCGGTGCCGGAACGGCACCGTGTGCCAGAGGATGTCCACCTGCGGATTGGTTTCGGCCTCGGCATACATGCGCTTCTCGGCGAGCTGCTTTGCCTCCAGGGTCACCACATCCGGCGGCGTCCGGGGACCGCGCGGGATGCGCTCAAAGTACTTGCGGACCAGCGCCTCGGCCTTGGCCGGCTCGAAGTCGCCCACCAGGACGAGCGTGACGTTCTGCGGCGAGTAATACGTCGCGTAGAACTCATCCGCCTGCGCCTTGGAGATGGCGGGAATGTCCGACGGCCAGCCCACCACGGGCCAGGCATAGGGGGAGGATTCCCAGAACATTGCGTTGAACTGCTCCTGGAACTTGCCCAGCGGCGTGGACTCCGTGCGCATGCGCCGCTCCTCAAACACCACATCCCGCTCGGCATAGAACTCGCGGAAAACCGGGTGCAGCAAGCGCCCGGACTCCATCCACGCCCACAGCTCGAGCTTGTTGGCCGGCACGGTGACAAAGTAGGCCGTCATATCCTCGGACGTAAAGGCGTTCATACCCGAGCCGCCCGCCCCGCTGTAAATCCGGTCGAACTCGTTCTTGACCAAGATGTCGCGCTGCTCGGCAATGAGCCGGTTGAACTCTTTTTGCAGCTCTTGGTAGCGCGGTGTCTTGCTTTCGGGCTGGAGCAGGTCGTCTATCTTTCCAAGGCGATACTCGGCCCGCAGCTTCCGCTCCTCCTGGCGCATCTCATCGCGGACGCGCTCCTGCGCCGCGATGATCTCCAGGTCGCGCTGGTAGTCCTTGGTGCCGATGGTCCGCGTGCCCTTGAACATCATGTGCTCGAAGAGGTGGGTGATGCCGGTAATGCCCAGCCGCTCGTTCGAGCTGCCCACGTGCGCGACCCACCCGCCCGCCACCGACGGCTCATCGTGCCGCTCCACCAGCAGGAGCCGCAGGCCGTTGGTGAGGTTCTGCTCCACCACCGGCACCTTTTGCGCCGCCAGCGGCAGCGTCCCGTGCACCAGCAACAGCAGGATCAACCATCCCGGCCCGCGTGTTTTGCGCGCGCCGGTCCGCCAAGCCAACTCAGATTTTCCCATGTTTGTGGGACCAAATTAAGCCGCCCCGGTTCAACTGCCAACTGGAAAGGCGGCGGACTTTGTGCTGTCGTTGCGCGGCCGAAAGTGTATATTCGCCCACATTCTGATCCATGAAGATACTTGTGTCTCATACCTGTCGGCTCACTGCGGCCGCCATTCTGCTGGCCGGCCAGGTCGCTTTCGCCCAGATCCCTTCCGCCGGCTCACCCGCCGGCATCAACGCGGCGTTCGTGAAACTCTTCGGCCCCATCGCCGCTTTCACCGCCAAGGCCGAAGCCCGGGTCCTCGACTCCTCCCAGCAGGAGACAGTGCGCATGCCCATGGATTTGAGTGCCCTCGATGGCAAAGTGCGCCTGGAAATCAACCTCGAGCAAATCAAGAATAAGGACCTGCCGGCCGCCACGGTGGCCAGCCTCAAACAGTTGGGCATGACCCGGATCATCAGCGTCTTCCGGCCCGACAAGAAGACCACCTACCTCATCTATCCCAGTATTCAGTCCTACCAGAACCTGCCCCTCAGCCCGGAGGAGGCGGCAGCGTCCGAAAAGACGCTGAAGCTGGAGAAAAGCGCGCTTGGCCGTGAGACCATTGAAGGCCACGCCTGCGCAAAGAACAAGACCATCGTCAAGGGCGAAAAGGGTTCGGTCCTGGAAGCGGTTACCTGGAATGCCGCCGATCTGAAGGACTTCCCGCTCCAAATCGAGCTGAAGCAGAAGCAAAACACCGTCCGCCTGCGCTTCTCCCAAGTCCAATTCACTAGAACCGACGCACAGCAGTTCGAGGTGCCCGCCAAATACGGCCTGCTGAAGTGAGGATCATCAACCTTAACCCGGACACGAGCATCGGCGCCAGCGCCTGGTTCGTGGACCTCGAGGGTCACCGGCTGCTGATGGATGCCGGCACGCATCCCCGGCGCGAAGGCCGGGAGGCGCTGCCGCGCTTCGACTTGGTTCAGAAGGAGGAGGTGGACGCGATCGCCATCTCGCATTGCCACCACGACCACGTGGGATCGTTGCCGGTGGCACAGCGCTACTTCCCCCAGGCCCATATCCTCATGACCGAGCTGAGCTACTTCCTGGCCGAGCGGGTCCTGCACAATTCGGTCAACGTCATGAAGCGCCAGCGCGACGAGCTGGGCCTCAAGGAATACCCGCTCTACAGCCACGGCGAAGTGGACGAGTTGGCCCCGCGCATCCAGGGCTTCAAGTACAACCGCGAGGTGGATTGGGCCGCGTTCCGCAAGACCCGCGCCGGATTCGTCTCACCGACCCTGGAGTTCTATGACGCCGGCCACACGCTCGGCTCCGCCGGCATCATGGTCCGCGGCCGGAAGGAAACCCTTTTCTACACCGGCGACGTTTGCTTCCACGACCAGACCATCCTGCGCGGCGCCCGCTTCCAGGACGTGAAGGCTGACGTGCTCATCATGGAAACGACGCGCGGCAACCGCCAGCTTCCTCCCGGCTTCACGCGCGAAGCGGAAATCGAGCGCCTCAGCCAGGCCATCCAGCGCGTGCTTCGCCGCCGAGGCTCCGTCCTCATCCCCGCCTTCGCCCTCGGGCGCACGCAGGAAATCCTCGCGCTGCTTGCCCTCCTGATCCGCGCCGGCAAACTCCGGCCGCAGCCAATCTATATCGGCGGGCTGAGCCGCGTCTTCACGGAAATCTACGACCTCGAAGCCCACCGCACGCATCGCCAATACCCCAACCTGCAATTTCACGACGCGCTGAACCTCGAGGTGCTGGACCAGGGACAGGTCGAGAACTTGAAGCTCACCGGCGGCCGGCTCTTCGTCATCACCGCCGGCATGATGAGCGAGCACACCGCCTCGCACAACCTGGCGCTGCGCATGCTTGAAGACGAAAAGCAGGCCATCTTCTTCGTCGGCTACGCCGATCCGGACACGCCGGGGGGCCGGCTCAAAGCCGCCAAGCCGGGGGAGAAGTTCCGCTTCAGCCCCGCCGTCGGCGAGATGAAGCGCTTGTGCGAAGTCGAGGACTTCAGCCTGACCGCGCATGCCAACCGCGAGGACCTGCTGGACTTCGTCGGCGAAGTCGAGCCGCGCGTCGTCCTGCTCAGCCACGGCGAAGACGACTCGCGCCAGTGGTTCGCCGACCAGATCCGCGCGCGCCACCCGAAGATGAAAGTCATGCAGCCCAAACCGGGCGAAGTGGTGGAAGTTTAGCCATCGGTTTGCCGAGATTTTGCGGTTGCCCTCCCTGCCTGAAACGGTGGCAGAGGCTCGTGCTTTGAGCCGGCGGAGGCGATTGGGGCCTGCCGGTGTCTTTCATCATGCCGGTGGGCCGATGCGCTGGCGGGCTTTCAAATTGGCGGCTTCATGGCTCTCCGAGTTTACGGTTGCGCCTGCCGAGGGGAAGCACACGACCAGACAGGAGCGCCTTGATAAACAACACCCGTAAGCTTGATCTTCACGATTGTTGCCGCTCTGGTTTTCTCCAGGGTGTCGGCATAAGCTGCTTGTTGTTTGGCTAAATTGGCTTCCGCTTCTTCAATTTGGACCCTGGGACCGTGTTTCACGTAATTTGTAAAAACCGGGCCGTACGCAGCAGCCATATTCGCGTCATGGACAACCGCCTCCGCACGCCTCAATTCCCGTCTCCCGCTTTCAACCGAAGACTGCAATTCGGCAAGCTGAACCGCCTGCTGGTTCCGACTTTTCAGAATGGCCTCCACGGATGGTGGCAGAAGTTGAATCAAGATATCGCCGTTCACCTGCTCTCCCTTCACTGTGCATTTCTTGTAGTAACCCCCTGCCGACACTGCGCCTTCAAGTTTAATCACCTCGACTTCTTTCCATTCTTTCGCCTGTTCAGCAGCCAAATAGACCCGGTTGCTTTCGGTCAGGTAAGCAATCGGGACAGCAAAAGACTTGCCGTCGGGGAGCTTCATAGTGACTGAATTGCCCACAAAGCCAACGACCTCTCCTTGCATGGTCTTGCCGGACTTCTCAAACGTCCAAGTTCGCATTTCGGCCACCGCAACCGCCGTTACCGTCAGCAGCAATCCAATCACCTGTAGTTTGATCTTCATCGTTGCCTCACTTATATGAACGAGAACCGCTCATAGCCGCGAGGGTATCCGAGAGCGCAAGTTACGGTCCAGAATAAAGGCAAACATGTTCCTTGGCGTCTGGGAGTATCCAGGCCCAGTCTTCACCGGCTGCGCCGTCTTGTTTGCAGCGTCGAGCCCGATCGAGTGCGGTGCTTGCCGAAGACATTCATCCGGTGCCGACGGAGGCCACGGATGAGGTCGGAGGCAAGTCAATCACCATTGACAACCCTGAGATCCCCGAAGTGGCACGGCTTAGCAGTTAGGGGTCGGCAAGGTGGCAATTCGGCGGTGTTGGAAGCGGGTAAAAAATCTCGTCAGCCGGGGCCTGTCCGGGTAGGGTCGCGGCGATGAGCATGACACGGAAGGGTCTGGCTGGATTAGCCGTGGCGGTTATGGTGCTGGCGTCGGGCCAATGTGCGACCAGCCACGGGGCGGAGACGAAGCGGCCCAACATCGTCTTCATCCTGATTGATGACTTGGGCTGGGCGGATGTGGGGTGCTTCGGCAGCAAGTTCTACCGGACGCCGAACATTGACAAGCTGGCGGCGCAGGGCATGCGCTTCACTGACGCCTACGCCGCGTGCGCGGTTTGCTCGCCCACCCGTGCCAGCATCCTGACTGGCAAGTACCCGGCGCGGCTGCATCTGACGGATTGGATCCCCGGGGAGGGCGACAAGCCGGCCCATGCCTTGCTCGTGCCAAAGTGGCGGCAGTTCCTGCCCCTGGAAGAAGTCACCATCGCCGAGGCGCTCAAGCCGGCCGGCTACGTGTGCGCCAGCATCGGCAAATGGCACCAGGGCGGCCCCAGGTATTTCCCGCAGCACCAGGGCTTCGATCTCAACATCGCCGGCGGCGATATCGGGCATCCCGCTTCCTACTTCTGGCCTTACGAAAGCAAGACCCACACTGTGCCCGGCCTGAAAGCCGATGGTCATGCGGGTGAGTACCTGACTGACCGGCTGACCGATGCGGCGGAGCGCTTCATCCAGCAGAACAAGGCGGGGCCGTTCTTCCTCTACTTCGCCCACTACGCCGTGCATACGCCGTTGGAGGCCAAGCCGACGGTGGCGGCCAAGTACAAGAATCGAGCGCTGCAAAGCGGACAGACCAACGCCGTCTATGCCGCGATGATCGAGAGCGTGGACGACAGCGTGGGGCGCATCCTGCGCACGCTCGACGCGATGGGCATTGCCAGCAATACGGTGGTGGTGTTCATGTCCGATAACGGCGGGCTGTGGCCGCGATCCACCTCAAACGCGCCGCTGCGCGCCGGCAAGGCGTATCCGTATGAAGGCGGCATCCGCGAGCCACTGATCATCAAGTGGCCCGGCCCCATCCAGCGGGGCACAACGTGCAGCGTCCCGGTCAGCAGCATTGATTTCTTCCCGACCTTCGTTGAGCTGGCCGGCGCGAAGCTGCCTGGCCCCGTGGACGGACGCAGCCTGGTGCCGTTGCTCAGGCAGAGCGGGACGATCGAGCGCGAGGCCCTCTTCTGGCATTATCCGCATTACTGGAGCAACAACCGTGTGCGCCCCTATGGTGCCGTGCGTGCCGGCGATTGGAAGCTGATCGAGCTTTACGAGGACATGCGCGTAGAGCTGTATAACCTGAAGAACGATCTCGGTGAGGCCCATGATCTCGCCAAAGAAAGGCCCGAGAAGGCCGCCGAGCTGCGCACGCTGCTGCACAACTGGCGCCAGTCTGTGAACGCCCAGATGCCAGCGCCCAATCCCGACTTTCCGCGTTGAACGTGGCAGTCACCGGGCGCTGACCTTTGCCGCGGGGGCGACGTCAGGGGGGAGAAGTCCTTCAGCCACATCGGCTTGTTCCGGTCTGCACTGCCAGCGTCTTCGGCAGGTTTGGCGGCCCTGACTTGACTGTGACTGGCCCGGGCGTAATCTGCCCTGGATGATGGCGAGCGTGAATGACGTGAAGGCAGAGGCTTTGGAGAGCGGTGCGCCGGCAGCAGCGGCCGCCGCGTCGGCAAGCCGCGTCAGCCCGGACGATGGCGTAGACGTCGGGTTGCTGGAGGACAGCCTGGCCAGGACACCGTGGGAGCGGATGCAGGCCAACGATGACGCGTTGCGTTTCGCCGACTCCCTCCGCGCCGCCATGGAGAAACGGAATGCAAAACCTCAGCGAACTGACGCGCCGACTCGTTGAGGGCCAGGTCGAGTTCGTCCTGATCGGGGGATTTGCTGCCGCCGCGCACGGCGTTACGCTGGTCACCCGTGACGTGGACATCTGTTGCCGGTTCAACGAGGTGAACCTAATGCGCCTCCAAAAGGCGTTTTCGGATCTGCACCCGACGCATCGTTCAAGGCCCGATTTGCCGCTGGCGCTGATCCCCGGCCAGTGTGCCGGTCTCAGGAACCTTTATCTCAAGACCGACCTGGGCGCGGTTGATTGCCTCGGGGAAGTCCTGGGCGTTGGCGATTATGACAGCGTCTTGGCGCATAGTATTGAGCTGGAACTGCCGTTCGGCAGTTGCAGGATTCTCGACGTCGAGACCTTGATTCGCGCCAAAGAAGCGATGAATCGCGACCACGACCGGGTTACCGTAAGGCAATTGAGAGAACTCCAGCGCCGCCAGTAGCGCCGGCTTGCCCGCGTTTCCGGCTCGCGGGAGCTGCAGCCAGCGCTCTGCCGGAACGCTGCTGCCATCAGCGCTCCGCCCCGGCCTTTGGAATCTGGCTCTTGTAGCCCGCCAGCTTGGGCTCGAAGTCCTCTCCGCCTTCCTGCAGGCAGCGCACGCCCTCGCGCCGCGCGATGCGTTCGAAGTCCGCCACCACCTGCGCATAGCCGTCCCCAACGAATCCCGGGCCGCGCACGCACTTCACGTAGAGGATCGGCAGCTCCGCGCGCTCGACGCGCCGCATCAGCTCGTCGTCGCCCCTGGCCAAGGCCTTAGCCCGTGCGAAGATCTCCGTCGCCCGCGTCACGAAGTCCTTGGTGAAAAACGGCGCGTCGATCGGGTAGCGGATGCCGCCCGGAGGCGTGGCCATCTCCGGCGCGTGCTCGGTCCGCATCTGCTGAAGCAGCGCCTCATATTCCTCCAAGGCTGGGGCGGCCTTGCCGTAGTGGCCTTGGATGAAATCCCGCGCGAGCGCCTTCTCGTCCCAGGACGGATTCCAAAGCAGCTTGGCCGTGACCCAGCACTTCATTTGGTCCCGCTCTGCCGGCCCCTGGTAGCCGCCCTGGAGCATGACGCCTTCAGCATTGTTCCTGATCCAAAAGCGAATATTGGCCGCCATCATGTCCAGGTTTGGCATGGGAGCCAGGTAATGGCTGAAGTTGACATTGTAATCCCAGATGTAGATGCGGTTATGGACAGCGCCCCAGGCGCTGGCCAGCTTCGCCACATCGCACTGCTCAGCGGGTGTGAATGGCCGAGACCACGCTCCGACGGAGTCGTTGCACAGGCGAATGGCGACGTTCTTGCGCGGGCGCACCGTCTTGGGCACCTGGATCGTCTCCAGGTAGGCCAGCGTGTCTATGACGACGTCGGGGTGTTCCGATTCGATGGCGGCGGCCACCTGGTTGACGAGGAACAACTGGTTGGCCATATCCGAGCCTTCGGCGGCGCGCAGCTGCTTACAACGCTCACAGAGGCAGCTTAACTGGACGTCATTCTTGGAGACACTGATGATCTCAGTGTGGGGATTGTCCTTGAGCACTTGGCGCACATGCTCAATCGCGATCTTCACCACCTCGGGGTGGGTCGCGCAGAGTTGGGCGGTGGTGCGGTTGCCGTCAGCCTGCTGGGCGAAGTAGTCCGGGTGCTCCTTGAAGTATTTATCCGGCGGCAGGATCTGCGCCGCCGTGTGCACGAACATGCCGTCGTAGTCCACGTGGCCGCCCAGTTCCTCGGGGACGGCGGCGTCGGGGGCGTTGGCGCGGTTGCGCAGCGACCAGGCCGGATCGAAGGCGCAGCGATAGAACGGGTCGCGGATCTTCAGTCGCGGCACGTAGCCGCGCGCCACCGGCGCGATGACCAGCGTGTTCGTGCGCGGCAGGAGGATGGAGTCGTTGGCATAGAAACGGCAGCCGAGGTCCTCCTCCAGCAGGGCATAGACCGCGTTCATGACCCCGCGGGTCTTGCCGCCCGAGAGGATGATCTGGCCGCCGCTGACCGCGATGGCATAACCCTCGTCGCCCAGCGAGCCATCGGTGCGGATGGTCAGCACGCTGCCGCGCGCCCTGCCGGGGTTGATGGGAAGGATCGCGCCGGTCATCTCCTTGATCCAAAGCTGGAGTTGGGCGGCAGCATTGGTCTCCTGCGGTGTGGGGCGATCCGGGAGCTGGATGCCGCCCTGAGGCTTACTGGCCTTCACCACCTTGACCTTGCCGGCAGGTTTGCCCGGCGGCTTAAGCGAGTTGACCCATTCCGCGCGCGCGTCGGCGCAGACGAGAATGGCAATGATTACAGCGTAGAAGGTAGTGCGCGTATGCATAAGAACGTCAGCCCGCTAAACATGCTAAAGGACGCGAAAAGCGGAGCAGGCAGATGTATGGAGAACCAGTGCCTTCCCGAAGATCAATCATTCCGGACCCCTTTCGCGTATTTAGCGTGTTTAGCGGGCAAGAATTCTTGGGAAGTAGAGCCACAGGTGGCCGAGGCCGTCGTCCTCGCCGAAGAAGATCTGGCCATCGCGTCCCATTGCCGCATCGCCGAAGACGTAGCCGTAGCGCCGGCGCTCCAGAACCGAGACCGCCACGCCGAGATTGCTAACCATGCGGGTAGCCGGGTTGTAGCAGAACATCTTGGCCATCTCCGGCCCGCAGAAGCCAAAGACGCGGCCATCATAGGTCACCGCCATCGGGCCTACCGGAGCCAGCAGTGTCTTCCCCAGCGGCGCGCTGAACCCTCGCTCTTCATCCAGCGAGAACAGGTTGCCGTCGCCGTCGGCGGTGTAGAGCAAACCGTTGCAAGTGTCTCTGGCCCAGGTAAGCGGCGCGCTTTCCCAGGCACCCGCCGGCAGCTTCACCGCTTGCCGCGTGAGCTTTCGCGCTGCCGAGTCATAGCGCCAGAGCGAGTCGCCCGTATCCTTGCCGAAGATGCTGCCCTTCGAGCCGAGGGCGACACGTCCCTTGCCGGGTACTTCTCCGATCACCTCAGGCTTGCCCTTTTCGGCGTCCACAGCGAACAGGCTGTGCGTGGTGGTGCCAACCACCGAAGTCTTGGCGCTGTCGGCCACGGCGTGGACGATGCGTTCGCCGTCCACCTTGCCCCAATCATCAATGGACGGGCGGCTGAACCCCCACTCCTGGATCAAGTCGAAGGGCAAGCCCTGGTATGAGGTGGCAACAATGCGCCCGCCGCCTGGGCCATTGACGCAGCTCACGACCTTGGACTTGGCACAGCAAACCGCGGCACAATGGTCCGCCCCGGCCGGCATCCCCAGGTCAAACACGATGCCCGTGACGCCGTGAAATATGCCCACAAAGAGATGGGTCGCCCGGCCACTCGTGCCGCCGTAGATCATGCCGTCGCCGGACACGTCCAGCGCCGTGATGTGGCTCTCATCGGCGGGGATGGGGATGCTCGCCCCCGGAAAGCACGTGGGGAATGCCGCCATCGTGCCCTCCTTCATGAAGGTGCCGTGCACGATCTCGTCCGTGAGCGCCTTCGCCTCCGGCGAGTTCATGTCATACTTGATCTTCTGCTTATCGCTCATAGCTCGCCTCATCCCCACATCCGGATTGGCAGGTGGGCATTCTTTCTGCGCCGCGACGCGGGTAGGTGGACCTTGAAGATGCCCACGGGCTTGGTGCCCACGTTGCCGAAGAACAGGTTGCCGTTGTGATCCACCGCGCCGCGCGAGACATATTGCGCGGGCTGGGTCGGATGGCGCAGCACCGCCACCTCCTCCCGCTTCAAGTTGGCCGGGTCCAAGCGCCACACCACACCCTCGCGCTCCGGCCCATTGGCAGGCATGGGGTTATACACCGGGTCGCGCCAGCGCGAGGCGACATAATACAACTGTCCGTCCCCGGCGAACACCAATCCGCCGCAATGGTCTATGAAAGTGTCCTTGGGCAGCGTCGGATCACGCTCCTGCGTGGCCGGGCCCAGGTCCTCGACCTTCGGCCAATCGCCCTTGCCGGGCCACATTCGCAGGAGCCGCGGCTGGGCGATCCACGTCACCGCATACACGCACTCCCCGTCCGGCGCGGCGGCGACATCGTAGAACACGCTATGCCAGCCAGTCTGGAAAAGAGGATTGTGCGGCAGGACGAAGGGCGAGCGCTCCAGGCGATCCGTCTGCGGGTCGTAGCGGACCAGGTGCCCGTAATCGTCTGTCGCCCACACGCGATGCTTGCGGTCGAGGAAGAGTGTCTGCGAGTTGATGGAGCCGATGTCGCGTCGCATACGGGTCTTGGTGTCGTAGATGATGAAATGGTCCCGCGGGTAGCTCAACGCGTAGAGCCGATGCCGTTCTTCGTCGTGCAGCAGGCAGCGGCAGCCTTCCTTGGGCATCAACGTATCCCACCAGAGCACATTGTCCGTCTTTGTGTCAAAGGCCAGCAGCGCGCTGCCCCGGAAGCAACGTTTCGGGTCGTGCCACGACAGCCAAGGCGAATAGGCTGGCAGATCAATTGGCGGCCCCGAAAGGTGCGTCGCCATGTACAGGACGCCATCGGCCATGGACGGCGCAAAGCTGTAGTGAATCTTGCATTGAGTTGCCCGGCCCGAATCCCCCGGGTCGTCCACCATCTCGTCCAGCGAGAAGAGGTAATCGAGCCCATCCTCCTGCTCGTTGTAGCGGACCACCTTGACCACGCCGCCCGGGATGCTCTCGGCGCAGGCAGCGGCATAAATGCGCCCGTCGGGTCCGACCGATACCGACCAGCAGGTGTCGGCGTCCGGGTGTCCGGTGAAGGGATACCAACTGGTCTTGTAACCGCTCCCGCCGGTGCTCTTGCGGTTCTTCGCGCCTGCCGGAGCCGCGCCCGCCAACGCCGGCAGCGCCAACCAGGCGGCGGCTGCGCCCGCGCCCGTTGTGAGGAATTCACGTCGTTTCATTCTCATATTCATGGCACAGACCAAACCCGACCCGTAAGAGCTATCGCTTTGGCTCGGGGCTGACGAGCCTAAACTCTTTGGGGCTCCGGAAGAATCGGGGCTCGCGGAGACGCTCGCCCCCCCTTTTTGGCAACCCCGTTCCACGTTGATTCAGCCGTCAAACAATGATAATGTGTGATGATGAAACTCCGTTGCGCCGCCGCTGCCACTTTTGCCCTTTTGTTCTTCACCGCCGTTCCCGCCCGCGCCCAGACCAGCGAGTTTCGCGGCGTATGGGTGGACGCCTGGGGCACAGGCTTCCTCAATGCCAGCCAGGTCACGCAGCTCATCGCCGATTGCCGGGCCTACAACTTCAACGCTATTGTGGTGCAGATGCGGCGGCGGGGCGATGCCTTCTACACCCCGGGCATAACCGGCAACGACCCCAAGACCACCGCCATCTCCTCCAGTTTCGACGCGCTGCAGGATGTCATTAACAAGGCCCACTCCGGTTCGCCACGCATCGAGGTGCATTGCTGGGTCACCACCCACGTGATCTGGAGCAGCCTCACGCCGCCCTCGCAAGCCGGCCATGTCCGCAATCTGCACCCGGAGTACCTGATGCTGAACTCGGCCGGCACGAATTGGAACGGCGAAGGCTACTATCTCGACCCGGGCCACCCGGACGCCACGATGTGGAACTACGTCATGGCCACCAACATCGTCCGCCGCTACGACGTGGACGGCTTCCACTGGGATTACATCCGCTATCCCACCACCGACTCCGGCTACAATCCCACCGCGATTGCGCGTTACAACGCCGAATTTGGCCTGACCGGCCAGCCTTCGCCCTCGAACACGCAGTTCTCGGACTGGCGGCGGCGGCAGGTGACGGATTTCCTGCGCTGGGTCAACTCCGATCTACTCGCCATTCGCCCCAATCTCGTGGTCTCCTGCGCCGTCTTCGGCAGCCGCAGCGATGCCTACAACGCCCGTTACCAGGACTGGGCCGGCTGGAACACCGAAGGCATCATTGATATCTGCATGCCGATGGGCTACACGGCGGACAACACCGGCGTCTTCGCCCCGCGCGTGGACGACGCCTACAGCCATCAAGGCGTGCGTCGCGTCTATAACGGCCAGGGCGCCTACCTGAACACCCCCGCCAACACCGTCTGGCAACTGGATTACATCCGCAGCAAGCCGCTCCTGGGTTCCGTCCTCTACAGCTACCGCACGCCAAACAGCGGCACCGCGGACATTGCGGGCACCTTGGCTTACATTCGCGACAATCATCAGCCGAGCTGGGTGGACGTGCCCGCAATCCCGTGGAAAACGGCGCCGACGAAGGGCATCGTTCGCGGCACCGTGACGAAGCAGGTCGGCGGAACTGCGGTTTACAATGCCAGCGTCTCTCTCAGCACCTCGCCGGTGCGCAGCCAGAAGACCGAACCGCACGGCAAGTTCGCTTTCTTCGAGGCGGTTCCCGGCATTTACACCCTCACGGCCACCGCGACCGACCTGGGGGTCGTCACGACGAATGTCACCCTCACCGCGGGAACGAATATCGCCATCAACCTGGTCCTGCCGCCCGATTCCTCGCCGCCGGTCATAACCGGCGTGGGCACCAGCAACCTCACCGACACGTCAGTCATTATCAAATGGACCACGGACGAGAACGCCAACAGTGCGGTGGATTATGGGCTCACCGCTGCCTATGGCTCCACCGTCAGCAATACCACACTGGCGCTCCAGCACGCCGTCAGCCTGGCCAACCTCACCCCGAACACGACGTATCATTATCGCGTCCGTTCCCGCAACGCGACCGGGCTGCAAACCAACTCCGCCGATTATACTTTTCAAAGCAACCTGGCGGGCGTCGTCAACGATGTCATCGTCGAAGCGCGCTTAAGCGACGGGTCGCTGAACTCCAACCCGCCGTATGCCGACAGCTACTTCGCCGACTCCAGTGTCAAGAGCGCCGCGCCCGGACTCTCGGGCATGGGCTCCCGCTATGCCGTCTCCGGCACGCCCTCCTTCACCGTGAAACCCTCGCTGCCTGTGGCCGGCGGCTCCTACGAGGTTTACGTCACGCAGGACAGCGCCGCCAGCATCTCCGATGACATCATCGTCGCCGTCGGCCAATCCGGCTGCACCGGCTTGCCCGCAACCACCACCGTCTTTCAGCAGCCCGGGGGAGAGACGTGGGAATACCTGGGCCGGATGAAGCTGAACGCCGGTGTGATGGTGCCAACACTGACGTTCACCTATTCGAGCGGCACGCTCAACGCCGACGGCAATGGCCGCATGTACAGCGACGCCACCAAGTATGTTTACATTGCGCCCCCGGCCATCACCAACCAGCCGCAAGGCCGCACGGTGAATCAGGGCGCCAGCGCGCTGTTCACCGCCGGCGCCACGGGCGCCGCGCCGCTCAGCTACCAATGGCGCTTCGAAGACGCCAACCTCGCGGGCGCCACCGCCAGCAGCTACACCCGCTACAATGCCCAGCCCATCCACGAGGGCGATTACTCCGTCGTCATCACCAACGTCGCCGGCGTGGTAACCAGTGAGACGGCGTTTCTCGTGGTGAACATCCCTCCCTCCATCGGCGTCCCCCCGCAGAGCCAGAGTCTGAAGCGCGGACAGGACGCGACCCTGTTCGTGGCCGCGGACGGCACCGATCCGCTTCATTACCAGTGGCGGTTCAAGGGAGCAAACATCGCCGGCGCCGACGACAGCAGCTACACGCTCGCCAACACCCAAACCAACGATTCCGGCGCCTACTCGGTCATCGTCACCAACGTCGCGGGAGCCGTCACCAGTGCCAACGCGGTGCTGACGGTGACGCTGCCGCTGCCCTCGCGCTTCCAATCCATCACGCTCCTGCCCGATGGCCAGGCCCGCTTGATTCTGACCGGCGAGGCGGGCGTCGCCTGCGCGATTGATGCTTCGAGCAACCTGGCCGGCTGGTTCGAGCTCATGAACCTGCTGAACACCAACGGCACGCTGGACGTGGTCGACCCCTCCGCCTCGAACTCCAGCCCGCGCTTCTATCGCACCCGGCAATAACCCCGTAGCGGCGTCTCGTAAGAGCGCCGCTGACCCGATGGCGGCACGCTGAGCCGACCCCGGAACCGCGGAGACAGGCCGAGTCCCCTCACACGGCGAGCCGTGTATCGGCTTCCTTTGCAACCAAGCGCCAGCCCCCTCCCCATCCCTCGCGTGAACCGATAAGAAACTGCTTTTGGCGCGCCCGCCCGTACTGGACGCTGCGCGGGTGAACCGCCGGGGACTTCCCTGGCGTGAATGACCCGGCCGATAATTTCAGGTTGCGCCAGCCGCGGCGATTGAGGCGAAACACCGGCCCGAAGAACAACCTCACCCCGCCCTGGGGTGGAGCGGGGCGGCAAAGCGGAGCCGTCCCTGCCCGCTCGGGCGCTCAAGGCGTTGGTCAGCTCGTCCAACTGGTCCTCACTCGCCTGCACCCGGGCTTGCGTGGGCGAATTGGAAATCGTCAGGCCCAGCGGCGTGACGTTGGTGAGGCGCGTGAAAATGATGTCGAAGCTGTTGGCGATGGGCTGGGCGGGAGCTGTTTCGCCGGAGACGATCAGCACGTTATCCGCGGGCATTGTGGGATCGAAGATCGGGGTGGACATAAGCTAGCTTTGGTTTGTTCCCCCCTGTTCTACGCCTGCCCGCCGGCACAAGCCGCGATTCGGCCCGCGCCTATCGGGCGTTAGCCCTTTGAAGGCCCATCATAGCGGCGTCTCCAGATCTGCCTCTCCCATGGCCGCCGGCCAGACTCTCCCAACGATAATTGTCTCGTCTCGGATGGTATAGATGATCTTCCATCGCCGAAAGATGAGCTTGCGCCAACCCCCGGCACGCAACTCGTCCAGGATCGAGCCCGCCTCCGGGTTCTCCTGGAGGATCTGAACCCGGTCATAGATGCCGACCCCGATCCGGCCCGCGGCCTGCGGGTCGCGCCGTGCGATATAGCGCACGATCGCCTCGACGTCACCGGAGGCTCGCTCGGTCCAGACTATCTTGTGCTCCATTGGACGATCCGCGATTTCATCTCGTCGTTTGAAATCAGTCGGCCATCCCCGATGTCCCGCTCCGCATCCTCAATCGCTGCCAGCAAGGCGATTTCGTCCGTCACATCGCGGAAGTTAATATCATTAGGCAGGCGCTCAATCGCCTGCAGCACCTGTTCTTTTACGCTCATGTGGAAAGTGTAACCGGTTCTACCCTCCAAGCAAGTTACTGATACTGATAAGGAATTGCTTTTGGCGCGCCTGCATGTACGGAGCGCTGCGCGGGTGAGGGGGAATTGGTTGGCGGGTCTCACCGAGCATGGCGCAACCTTATCTAGGGCGAGCCGAGGCGCCAAGCGTCTTGTTTGCGCGTTCTTTGCTCAATTGGCAGGCGGGTCCACTATCTGGGCCTGCCGGGACCGGCCACGGACGGCCAATGCGACATCACGGACCTGTACACCGCCCGGTTTGGCCAACCCCGCCCCGGGCAGAAGGTATTTATCGTCACCAGCCGGGCAAAGAGCGGCTGGACAGGCCAGGAACGGTTGCACAACGCGATTGTCCCGCCGCAACCCGGGTCCGGCAATCAGCAAGTGCCTGAAAAGACAAGAGTTACGAAGGCGAAGCCTTCGGCAGCCCCGAAGTCCGCTGCCGCCCCCGCCGAGGTCAATTCTTCGCTATCTCAAAGTGTGTACAAGGGGAGTACACCGGATGCACAAGGGGAGCACAGAGGGCTGAAGCGTGAGCATCCGGTGAGCATCTCTTGTACGCCCCTTGTACACGGCTTGCAGGTGGCCCTGTGGAGGCTATTGAGGCTATGGAGGCTCGGGAGGCTGGGGCGGGTGCCTGAAGGGTGCCTTCTGCAAATGATAACCGGCAGCGGATGGTTGAAACGCTGCGGGAATACTGAGAGACTGGGGGAGCGGATCAACATGCACATACCGGACGGCTTTATTGACGGGAAGACGGCTGCCACCACCGCGCTGCTGGCGGCGGTGGGGGTGGGGCTGGCGCTGCGCCAGGTGCGGCGGCGGCTCCCGCCGCGGCGCGTGCCCTTGCTGGGGCTGGGAGCGGCGTTCCTGTTTGCCGCGCAGATGGTGAATTTCCCGGTTGCGGGCGGAACGTCGGGTCACTTGGTGGGCGGCGTGCTGGCGGCGGCGTTGCTTGGCCCGAGCGCGGCGATTGTGGTGCTGACGACGGTGCTGATTGTGCAGTGTTTCCTGTTTGCCGACGGCGGGGTGCTGGCGTTGGGGGCGAACATCTTCAACATGGCCATCGTGGGCGCGGGGGGCGGCTATGCGACTTACCGCGCGGTGTGCGGTTGCCTGCCGGGCACGCGCGGGCAGGTGGCGGCGGCGGCCTTCGCGGGGTGGTGTTCGACGGTGCTGGCGGCGGTCAGTTGCGCGGGGCAGCTTGCGTGGTCGGGCACGGTGGCGTGGCCGGCGGCGTTCACGGCCATGGCGGGCGTGCACATGGTAATTGGCATCGGCGAGGGCCTGATTAGCGCGTTGGTGCTGCTGGCAATCCAACGCGTCCGGCCCGACCTGGCCGGCGAAGCCAGCGGGGCCGAGCCGGTGCGAGGATGGGGTGAGGTGATAAGGTATGGGCTGGCTGCGGCGCTTGGGCTGGCGGTTTTTGTGGCGCCGTTCGCGTGTCCCTGGCCGGATGGGCTGGAGGCAGTAGCGGCGAGGCTTGGTTTTGAGCACCAGGCCATCCAGCCAACCGTGTCGGCGCCAGCAACCGACTATCAGGTGCCCGGGGTGCATTGGGCGGTGGGGGCGACGGCTCTGGCCGGAGCCGCGGGAACAGTGATCGTCTTCGGACTGGCGCTGCTGCTGGCGCGGTTGCTGGTGCGCAATCCGGAGGGGCAGGCCCAGGCTGCAAAGCTATGATTGACCACTGGATTGGCCATTATCACAGCCACCGGGATAGCGCGGTGTCGCGGCTGCCGGCGGGGCTGAAGCTGGGCGTGGCGCTGGGGATGATTGTGGGCACGGTGCTCGCGCCGCCTGGCGCGGTGGGATGGTTTGTCGCCATGGCGGGGGTGCTGGCAGCGGCGGTGATCCTGGGCCGGCTTCCGGTGCGGTTCCTGTTGAAGCGGCTGGCGTGGCTGTCGCCGTTTGTGCTCAGCGTGGCGCTGGTGAATGCCTGGCAGCCCGGGGCGCGGGGAAGTTGGCAGACGGTGGCGCTGAAGAGCGCGATTTGCCTGCTGACGGTGATCGTGACCTCGAATACAACCCCGTTCAGCGGGGTCTTGCGGGTGCTGCGAGCCGTGCGCGTGCCGGGTCTGCTGATCACGACCGTCGCGCTCATGCACCGCTACCTGTTCGTGCTGGCGGAGGAAGCCGAGCGGATGCGCCGGGCGCGGGCCAGCCGGACGTTCACGCACGGGCGCGGGGCCCGCTGGCGAATGTCGTCCACGGTGGTGGGGCAGCTCTTTGTACGCGCCTCGGAGCGGGCGGAACGAATCTACGACGCCATGTGCGCGCGGGGTTGGAAATGAGCGCGGCCATCGAAATCATCAATCTCGGCTACCGTTACCACGACGGCACGGAGGCGTTGCGCGGCGTGAGCTTTAGCGTGGCGCCGGGTGAGTGCGTGGGGCTGCTCGGGCCGAACGGCTCGGGCAAGTCCACGCTGCTGCTGCACTTGAACGGGCTCCTGCCGGAGAAGCCCGGCGCGGACGGGGCGGTGCGCATCCTGGGCCAGGCGGTCACGCCGGACAACCTTGAGACCATCCGGCGGCAGGTGGGGCTGGTGTTCCAAGACCCGGACGATCAATTGTTCTGCCCGAGCGTCGAGGAGGACGTGGCGTTTGGCCCGCAGCAACTGGGGCTGAGCGAGGCGGAAGTGAAGGCGCGCGTGGCGCAGGCGCTGGCGCAGACCGGATTGAAGGGCTTTGGCCACCGCGCGACGCATCACCTGAGCCATGGTGAGAAACGCCGGGCGTGCCTGGCGGGCGTGCTGGCGTGCGAGCCGAGCCTGCTGGTGCTGGACGAACCGACGAGCGACCTGGACCCCCGCGGCCGGCGCGAGTTCAAGGCGTTGCTGCGCGGCATCGCGGCGACCAAGCTCATTGCCACACACGACCTGGAGCTGGTGGTAGAGCTGTGCTCGCGGGCTATTGTCCTGGATCATGGGACGGTGGTGGCGGATGGGCCGGTGGCCGACCTGCTCAACAACGAGGAACTAATGCTGGCGCACGGCCTGGAACGGCCGCACATCCTGCGGCATAGCCATCCGCATTGAGGCGAAGACAGAAGCACCGGGGGAGTGGGTTTGGGCTTGCCAGGGGGCCGGGGGCGTTGGCACGTTCTAATATGCCAGCAAGCAAACTGTCCGATAATCTCGACGCCGCGTTCTACAAGCCGGCGGATGCTTTTTTCCCGGCCTTCAGCAGCATGGGGCTGACCTATGATGACGTGACCCTGGCCACGCTCTACTCGGAGATCCTGCCCCGCGATACCCAGCTCGACACGACACTGGCGGAGGGGTTGGCCCTAAACATCCCGGTCATCTCGGCGGATATGGACACGGTGACCGAGTCGCGCATGGCCATCGCGATGGCGCTCAACGGCGGGCTGGGGCTGATCCATTACAACATGCCCGAGCGGCAGCAGCTTTCCGAAGTCAGCCGCGTGAAGAACCACGTGCATGGACTGATCCAGGAGCCCATCAAGGCGGCGCCGGAGCAGTTGATCGGGGAGGTGCTGGAGCTGATTGCCAAAAAGCGGTTTGCCTTCAGCACGTTCCCGGTGGTGGACGGGCAGGGCCGACTGGTCGGGCTGCTGTCCAGCAACGTCGTCAAGCAGCGTTACGCCCAGCGCAAGGTCGCGGAGCTGCTGACGCCGCGCAGCCAGGTCCACACGCTCAGCAAGAAAGACCTGGGGCGCGATCCCATCGCCAAGGCCGATAAGTTCTTCGCCGACCGCCCCGGCATCCACAAGTTGCTGGTGGTGGACGACCAGGATCGCTTGCAGGGCCTGATAACGTTGAGCGACGTGGAGCGGATCACGCAGGAGCGAAGCGCGCAATTTAAGCCGGCGCGCGACGCGCATTTTCGCCTCATCTGCGGGGCGGCAGTCTCGGCCACACGGAACGCGTTCGGCGAGCTGGACCGCGACCGCATCCTGACGCACGTGGGGGGGCTGGTGGAGCGCGGGGTGGACGTGGTGGCAGTCTCCACCGCCCACGGCCACAGCCAGGGCGTGGGCGATGCCGTGCGGATGCTGCGCGACGCTTTTCCCAAGCTGCCTATCATCGCGGGCAACGTCACCAGCGCGGCGGGGGTGGAGTTCCTCGCCGGCTGCGGCGCCAACGCCATTAAGGTGGGCCAGGGCCCGGGCTCGATTTGCACCACGCGCATCGTAGCCGGCGTCGGTATTCCGCAACTAACGGCGCTGTATCTGTCATCGCGGGCCGCACAGAAAAAGCGGGTGACGATCCTTGCCGACGGCGGCATTGCCAAGTCCGGAGACATTGTGAAGGCGCTGACCCTCGCCCAGGCGGTCATTTGCGGCGGGATTCTGGCCGGCTGCCCGGAAGCGCCAGGCGAGGTGATGGAGATCGGCGGCAAGCTTTACAAACAATACCGGGGCATGGGGAGTTGGGCGGCGATGAAGCAGGGCTCGGCGGCGCGCTACGGCCACACGCCGGACTTAACCCGCAAAGTCGCCCCGGAAGGCATCGAGGCGCTGAAGGAAGTCAGCGGCTCCATAGATCGCGTGCTGGCGCAATTGATCGGCGGCATCCAGTCCGGCATGGGGTATCTCGGCGCGGCCAATTTGGCGCAGCTGCGGGAGAAAGCCCGCTTCATCCGCGTCAGCCCGGCCGGCCAGCGCGAGGCGGCGCCGCATGACGTCATGGAGCTGAAGACGGGGAGCTGAGCCAGAACGAACGCTCAGAACTCGATCGCTTCATTCATCTGGCCGCATTGGGAGCAACGCGAGCGGCTTACATCGGGGTCGTCGGTATAGACATAGCCGCAACGATGACAGCGGAAGATGTGGTCCTCGCTGGGGGTCGGCTCGAACCGCCGCCGGCGAAGCTCGGAGTAGATACCGGCACCCGCCAGTCCCGCCAGCAGCACCACCACATAAGCAAATATCAGGTGGGAAATGGACATGCTTGATTCGCGTAGGAAAGACCGAACATGATCACGGGCCGACTGGCGGCGCGTTGGTGGCCGAGAGCGGCAGGGTGCGCCAGCAGAAGACCATTCTGCCCCAGCTCAAATGCGCGGCCGGAGCCGGAGCCGGCAGTGGGTCGGCGGGGCTGCGGCCGAGCGGGTCAAAGCGCGCGGCCTTGGCCTGGTCCAAAGCGTATTGGTCGGCTTCCGGGAACCCGCTGCCCGCGAGCAATGTAACCGAACGCGGTATCCCCTCGGCGTCCACCAGAACCTGCACCACGCTGTTGGTCAGGATATCCCGGCTGTCCCACGAGCGCAAAGCGAGCGGCGCGAGCAGCCGGCGCCGGGCCAGGGCGCCTTCCAGCTGCACGACGGATTGGCCAGCCCCAACGGACGGCGCCGCCAGGTCCGGAAGAACCTGGCGGGGCTCGGGTCGGGGCAGCGGACGGAGTGGACTAAAATGGTTTGTGTCCACCAGCCCGTTGAGGACGGTAGCGAGCTGGTTAATTGCCGGCGCGGGATGGGTCGTTGACTCGGGCCACGCGAAGGCGGGGGCTTCCAGGTATGGGGGTTTGAGCCAAGTTCGTGCCGGAGGTATTTGCACGCGCGGCAGAACAAACAGCGTGGGGTCGCGCAGAGCCAGCAACTCGGCAGAATCGCTCCCGGCCAGTCTAAGCGTAAACGCCGGGGCGGGGAAACGGGGGCGAATCGGCGAGGTCTCGCCCAGCCAGAAGATCAGGGCGAGTTGGACCACGAATACCAGCGCGACCAGGCCCCACCAGCGGCGGCGCGACCAGGGTCGCGATGCAACCGGCGCGGAGGTCATGGCGAGGGACGGGGTGGCGGGGCGGCGTAAGGGCGCGGCAGCGTAGCCAGCAGGGCTTCCCCAATGCCGACATCGCGCCCCAGCAGCGCCAGTTGAAGGCACTTGTCGTAGCTGACGGCCTTGTCGGCTTGCACGATCAGTGTCAGCGGGTCGGCGGACTTCTTCACTGCTGCTTGCAGCCGGCGCCGCAGCTCGCTTTCCTCGATCCACTGGTTCTCGTAGTAGAGCCGCCCTTCCGCGTCAATGGCCACCGATACGGAAGGCTTGTCCGTGCCCGGCAAACCATCCGCCCGGGGCAATTGCAAATCCATGCGTGCGCCGGGGGTATAGACCAGCGACCCCAGCATCATGAATATCACCAGGCAAAAGAACACCGAAGCGAACGGGGCGGCGTCCAATTGACCCCGGAAGATAGTCACACTGCGGGAAAACTTCATGAGGACGGCGCCGGCTTGCTTCCCTCCGTGACGATCCGCACGGTTTCGGTGGCGGCACGTTCCATATCGAGCACGATGGAGTTGACGCGGCTGACCAGGTAGTTGTAGCCGGCGTGGGCGGGAATGGACACGGCCAGGCCGGCCGCCGCGCAGACCAGGGCCTGCCAAATCCCGGTGGAGAGCTGGCCGATATGAGCGTTGAGCCCGGCTTCCTGCATCCGGCCAAAGGTCTGGATGAAGCCCAGCATAGTGCCCAGCAAGCCGATCAGCGGCGCCAGCTGCGCAATCGTCGCCAGCAGGCTCAACTTGGCCTCCAGCCGCGGCACTTCCGCCGAACCCGCCTCCTCCAGCGCTTCGCGCACCCGCTCCCGGCCCTGGTCCCGATTCAGAATGGCCACCTTGACCAGCCGGGCGACGGGACCGGGCGTGGCGTCGCAAATGGACAGCGCTTCGACGACGTTGTTCCGCTTGAGGACGGTGCGGACGCCGTTGAGGAACTCGGCCGAATTGATTTGCGCCCGATGGCAATGCAGGAACCGCTCGATGAAGATCACCACGGCCACCGCGCTGAGGAGCAGGAGCAACCACAGCACCGGCCCGCCGCGGGACAACATTACCGGCAACGTTAGCATGGCTCCCTTTATACGTTCCCCGAACCAAGGTTCAAAGGCCAAAGTTTGCTCCCATCCGTCTCGTTTCGTCTTGCTTCCGGCGCCGAGTCGCCAAATCCTCGGGGCATGGAACAACCAGACCAGCTTCACGAGCTCTTCCGGATGCAGCGGGCGCTGAACGAGCGCATTGGCGTCCGCACCGAGGGCATGAGCCCCGAGGAGAAAACCCGGTGGCTGCTCAACTATTGCCGCGCCATGTCCCAGGAGATCGCGGAGCTGACCGACAGCGTGCCCTGGAAATGGTGGGCCAAATACCAGAAGTTCGATGAGCAAAACGCCCGGGTCGAGGTGGTGGACCTGTTCCATTTTCTCATCAGCCTGGCCCAAGTGCTGGGCATGAGCGCGGATGACGTGTTCCAGGCATACGTCCGCAAGAACGAAGTGAACTTCAAGCGGCAGGAAACGGGCTACACGGTCAAGGACGAGCAGGACTCGAAACACATCTAACCCCATTTCATGAAGACAACTGTCCCTCAAATCCGCGCCCGTCAAAGTGCCCTCGTTCCACCCCGCTGGCGCAAAGAAGTCGAGCGGGTTCTGATCACGGAAGCCCAGATTGCGCGGCGCATCCGGGTCATGTCGCGCGACATTGTGCGCGATTATGCCGGCCGAGAGATGGTGGTGGTGTCGCTGCTCAACGGCACCGTGATGTTCCTGGCCGACCTGATCCGGCACCTGTCCCTGCCCCTGCGACTGGACTTCATCGGCGTCTCCAGCTACGGCGCGGGCACCGAATCAGGCGAACTGGTCTTCACCAAGGAACTGCGGCTGAGCGTGCGCGGGCGCGATGTGCTGCTGGTGGACGATATCCTCGACACCGGCAAGACGCTCTACCGGGTGCTCGGCAAGCTCCGAGCGCTCCGACCACGACGGATCAAGACCTGCGTCCTGTTGAACAAAGCCGCCCGCCGTGTCGAGCCGGTCGAAGCGGACTACGCGGGCTTCGAGATCCCGGACTACTTTGTGGTGGGCTACGGACTGGACTTTGCCGAGCAGTATCGCAATCTGCCGTTTGTCGGCGTGTTGCATCCGCACGTTTACCGGAAGGGCTGCCAGCGGATCATTCGGCCGAAGCCCGGCAAGGCCGGAGCCCGGCGCAAGGGTTAATCATCGGCGCCGGCGGCGGCGGGTTGTTTCTGGGTGCCGGCGGCCAGCCATCCCTCATCACCTCGATTCCCTTCCGAGGTCTGGTGGGCGCTGAGGGATTCGAACCCCCGACCTACTCGGTGTAAACGAGACGCGCTAACCACTGCGCCAAGCGCCCTATGCCAGCCGCAGGACTATGAAAGATTGAAGGCCGCGGGAAAAGCGAAAAGGATGCCTATTTCCACGCCGCCTGCTCCACCATCGCGGCAATCGTTTCCAACGCGTTCCCCTCGAACCGGTTGTTCACATATATAAATCCCTTGGCTGCACCGCCACGACTGCGCGCTTCCCGAATCAGGCCCGCGCCCGCCGCGCGGCCTTCCGGGTAGGGGTCTTTAATGCGGTCGTAAGGGCTGAACTGCCTCACCGCTTCCTCGTATCTCCGCCCTGGCTTGAGCAGCAGGCGCGCGCCGAGGCAGTCCGGGCTCGTCCGGCTGCCGGGCAGCGCCAGTTGCTCGCTTAAAGGCATCATGTCTTGCCAACTGTTGAACACATGAGCCACGCCGTGTCGTGCCAGCACCGCAAAGTAGTCGGGGTGCAGGAACGTCCGGTTCCGAATCTCCACGCCGTACCGCCAGCCGCGAGGCAGCCGCCCCAGAAACTCATCCAGCGCGCCGGCAAACTCGCGCCCGCGCTCGAAGTCGCGCGGCGAGAAGTGCGAGAACTCAAAGATCAGCAGCCCTATGTTCGCCTGGAACTCCCGGCACGGCCCCAGGAATTTCGATGCGAAAAGGCCGGCGTCCAGGAAATGCTCATTGGCCGTGCCGGCGCGGCGCCCGAATCGCGGCAGGTCGGCAAAGCGCTTGAGGGTGATCTGATCCGTTACCTTGAGCGTGAACAGGAAATCCGCGGGCACCTGTGAAACCAGCGTTTCGAGGAAGCTGTGTTCGGGGAACTTGTAATAAGCCGCATCCACGCACACGGTCTTGAACACTTCCGCATACTCCGCCAGGCACAGCCGCTCGAAGCGCGCCTCGGAGAACCTTCCATGCCAGACGTAGCGATCCTCGTGATAAAGCTGGCCCCGCCAGCCGGGATACTTCCACGACGAGGTGCCGATGAAAACCCCTTCCTTTGCCAGGGCCGCTGCCGCCCCTTTCATCTTATCGCGGTCGAAAGGCATGCGCCGGGATAATCTGCCGCCCCGGCGGCCGTTTTTCAACCCGGCTTCACTTGCACGGCAGCCTCACCGTCAAGGCGCTGCCGACGCCGGCCTGACTGGTCACGGCAATGCTGCCGCCGTGAGCGTCCATAATCGCCTTGCAGATTGATAAGCCGAGACCGCTGCGGCCCTGGGCGCGCGAGCGCGACTTGTCGGCCCGGTAGAACCGTTCGAACAGGTGCGGGACATCTTCTGCCGGGATGCCCTGGCCCGTGTCGGCCACAGTCAGGAGCGCCCCGCCGCCTTCGGCGCGAGCGGAGAGGCGGACCTCCCCCTGGTCACGATTAAAGTGAATGGCGTTGGTCAGCAGGTTGGTGACGACCTGGCCAATGCGTTCGGCATCCCCCAGGCATTCGATTGCGGGAACTTCGCAGTGGAGCTGGATGCCGCGCTCAGCCGCCAGCGGGCGGATCAATTCGACGGAATCCCGCGCAACCCGGGACAGGTCAAAGGGCTCGCGTTTCATGGATGCCTGCCCGGCGTCCAGGCGCGCCAATTCAAGCAGGGATTCGGTGAGCGCACGCATGCGCTGGGCGGCGCGCTGGCAGGACTCCAGCGCTTCGCGGTATTCGGAGCTGGCGCGTTGCCGGGAGAGAGCGGTCTGCGTTTGGGCCAGGATGACCGACACGGGTGTGCGGAGTTCGTGCGAGGCATCGGAGGTGAACCGGGCCTGTTGGGCGAAAGCGGCTTCCAGGCGCGCAAAGGTGGAGTTCAGAACGTTCGCCAGCCGGCCCAGCTCACTGTCCGTATCAGCCGCGTTGATGCGCTGCGACAGGTCGCCGCCTGAGATCTTCCCAGCGGTCCTGCTAATATCCTCGATGGGGCGGATCGCACGCGTCGCTACCCACCAGCCGCCCGCCAGGCCCAGGAGAAGCACCGCCGCCCCCGCGGCCGTCAGCCAGAACGCCAGCCGTCGCAGGGCGGCCAGGTCGGGCGCCAGCGATCGGCCGACCATCAGACATTGGCCGCGTGGCAGAAAACGATACAGCTCCCGCATTTGGCCCCGCGTGCGGGCCGCGAACTGCAGAGATGGATCTGGCTCGGAGAATTTCGGGTCTCCCGGAGCCTCGCGAGTCGGGGATGTTTGAGATGCCGGTCCCAAGGCAGACTTGGGCGGTGGGACGTTCGTCGGCGCACCGGGCGAGCCGGCCAGGATCGAGCCGTCATTCTGCCAGAAGACATAATAGAAAATATTGGTCTGGCTGCGGTCAAGGATGCCCCCCTGCTGGATCGCCTCACGAATTCGACCCGTGAAACCTGGCGAATCCAGGCGCTCCCCACCGCCGGGCCCATCGGGCGGCGGCCCCGGCAACCCGCCGGGCGGTTTGTCAAGCCGTCGGTCCGGCGGCTGGCCCAAGGACGGATCGAGCGCACGACCGGATAGATTGCCCGGCGGAAGCTCCGGCGGTTGCGGGCGCAGCAAGGCCTTCAGCCGCTGGTCCAAATCCTGGTCAATGCGCCGGAACTGGTTGTCTTTGGCAACCTGGTACGCGGTGAAACCAAACCCGGCAAGCACCACGACCAGGATCAGCCCGTGCCAGGACTGCAGCCGCCAGCGAATGGAGTTAAAGATCATTCGATACAGTAGCCGTGGCCGCGCCGGGTGGTGATGAAATCGTGGCCGAGCTTCTTGCGTATATTGGAGACGTGCACGTCGAGCAGATTGGAGAGGGTGCTGTCGTTCTCGTCGAAGAGGTGATCGTAGAGCATCGTGCGCGTCACCAGCTTGCCGCGGTGCAGGGCGAGAAACTCCAGCAACGAGTATTCGCGGGCGGTGAGCATCACCGGCTGGCCGCGGCGCGTGACCGTGCGCGCGGTGAGGTCAATAACGACGCTGCCGATTTGCAGCCGGGGCTGCGCCTGGCTGGCCGAGCGGCGGATGAGCGCGCGCAACCGCGCCAGCAGTTCATCCAACTCGAAGGGCTTGACCAGGTAATCGTCCGCGCCGGTGTCCAAGCCTCGCACACGATCGCGCACCGTGTCCCGCGCGGTCAGCATGAGCACGGGAGTCTTCCGGGTCTTGCGCAGCCGCCGCAGCAGCTCCCAGCCGTCAATCCCCGGCAGCATGATGTCCAGCACGAGCGCGTCGTAATCGCAGCCCTCGGCTTTGTACAGGCCTTCTTCGCCATCCGGGGCGCCGTCCACGGCGTAGCCGTCCTCGCGCAGGGCTTTCGTCAGGCTGCCCAGCAGGTCGGGTTCGTCTTCAACTACCAGCACTCTCATGGTTGCCGTCTCTGTTCCTTATGCGTTCACCGGGCTCAGTAATCAACGTTATTCACCCTGCCAGAGGCAACCTTAAGGAAAGATGAAGCGCGAACCGAAGGCAATAACGAGGGGTCGGTCCGGGAAGTGCGGATCAAGTCATCAGGGCCATTTGCCCGGGCGTGAGCAGCCATTCCAGGGCGGCGCAACGGCCATGCTTCAGCGACTCGGTCGTGAGCCTGCACAGGCCGCCCTTCTTGAGTGTCACCGAGCAACTCCTCTTGCCGGCCACCAGCAGTGAGATCAGCCCGCTCAGATAGGGTTCGTGCCCAACCAGCAGAACGCTTTCCGGCGCCGGCTGGAGGCGGTTGAGGAACTCGACGAGTCGGCGTGTGCTGCCATCAGGCACCAGGCTGTCCGAGAATCTGAGCTTCTTGCGGAGGTCGAGGGTTTTGGCAACAACTTCGGCGGTTTGATGCGCGCGCAAGTAGGGGCTGGAAAGCACCAGATCGAAGCTCAGCTCCAGCGCCTGCATGGCCTCGGCGATGACCCGGAGCTTGCGCTCGCCTTCCGGGGAGAGCGGCCGGTCGGCATCCTGCGCATAACCGGGAGAGCCGCGCTCGACGGCGATGCCGTGACGCAGGAGGCAGAGGTTCATAGGCTATGCGCTTTCGTTGCGGATTGTTGATGCGCCGCGGCGGGCACGGCGCCGGAAAGCGGCAGGGGCCAGAACGCGAGCAACTGGCCCGAGGCGCGCAAGTATACCCGGATCAACCGCTGACGACGGCGCAAGAGCTGTTTGCGGAAACGCCGCACGGCTTCTGGGTTAACCGCCTGCTTGGCGAGAAACTCGTCCAGCCCCCCGAGGAGCACTTCAGCATCCTGGATGTTGCCCAGCATCGTCTGGTAACGGCGCATCGCCTTCAGGCGCTGACGGGTCACGGCCGGCAGACACGGCGCCAGCGCTTCCACCATGTAACGGAACTTCTTGAACGCCACCCGCGTGCGGTGAATGGTCGCGGAGTCACGCGGGTTGATGCGTGCGCGCAGTCGGCTGGCGCGGCGGAAGGCGCGACCCGCCGAACGCGACAGGGCCGCGAGCGCCTTCCTGGGGGCGGCCCCGGCGATTGCCGTCGCCAGGTATTCCCGGCACTCGGCCACCAGTTTACCGAGGCGGCGGGCTTTGACCTTTCTGATCTGTTTGCGGGCTCGCCGGGCAAAGCGCTGCTCCCGCTTGCGCAAGTTGGCCCGAAACAGCCCGGCGACGGTTGAGGCGCGGTGCAGCTTGACCAGCGTCTCCAGTTGCACCTGTGTGTCGCGCAGGTCGTCGAGCAGGTCGAGACGCCGTTTGAGCAGGCGCCGCACTTTCCCGACGCGCCGGGCGGGGAGCAAGCCGTCCAGCAGTTCCAGGCAGGACAGCAGCCGCCGCGTCTCGACCCGGAACTCATGGATGGCCTTGAGGGTGAACTTGTCCTGGCAGTGCTTCAGCGCCTGGCGGTAACGCTTCCATTGTTGCTGCAGCAAACCGTCCGCAAAGTCCCTGCTGTTCCCAGCGAAGCCGGGCGGCAGCACCGGGGCGCGAGAGGCCGACCGGTGGGCTTTGCGGGCTGGCGCCGCGGGGCTCATGACGAGATCACTTCTTTTGCTTCCGCGCCTCGAAGGGCGAGGGGGCGAGTTTGACCAGCGGGTACCGAGTCTTGCCGTCCACCGATTTGCGGAGCGCTTCCGCCCCAGCCGTGGCCACGGCCATAAACTGGACCTGGCTGCGGCAGGGCTGGCCACCCCGAGTCGCTGTGGCACGCTGATAGGAACCATCGGACTGCAGGAAGCGGGCCTTGGCAGTGTCCGCCAGCGAGATCGCCAGCAATTCGCTGATCACCCGCTCGCGCAATACGCCATCCTCCACGGGGATGGCCAGCTCGATGCGCCGGAAGAAATTGCGCGGCATCCAGTCGGCGCTGCTGAGGAACACCTGCGGCTGGCAGGCGTTCTCGAAATAGTAAATACGGCTGTGCTCCAGGAACCGGTCCACAATGCTCCGCACGGTGATATTCTCACTGACTCCCTTGAGCCCCGGTCGCAGGCAGCAGATGCCGCGCACCACCAGGTCGATCTTCACCCCAGCCGCCGACGCCTGATACAGCGCCTCAATCACCTCGCGGTCAGCCAGGGAGTTGAGCTTCAGAATAATGCGCGCGGGCAAGCCCTGGCGGGCATTCTGCGCCTCGCGTTGGACCAGAGCCAGCAGGCGGTTGTGCAGGTCAAACGGCGCGGCCACCAGCTTGCGCAAGCCCTGGAACTGGCAGATGCCGGTCAGCAGATTGAAGAAGTTGGTGGCATCTTCGCCAAACTCGGGGCGGCAGGTGAACAGCCCCAGGTCGGTGTAAATCTTTGCGGTGGTGGGATTGTAGTTGCCAGTGGCCAGGTGCACGTAGCGGCGGATTTGATGTCCTTCGCGCCGCACCACCAAGCAGCTCTTGGCGTGTATTTTGAAGCCGACCAGGCCATAGACCACGTGCACCCCGGCTTCTTCGAGCTGCCGCGCCCAAAGGATGTTGTTCGCCTCGTCAAAGCGGGCGCGCAGCTCGACCACCGCCGTCACCTGCTTGCCGTTCCGGACGGCATTCTCCAGCGCGCCGATGATACGCCGGTCCCCCCCTGTGCGGTAGAGCGTCTGTTTGATGGCCAGCACGTCCGGATCCGATGCCGCCTGCTGGAGGAACTCCACCACACTGTTGAAGCTCTCGTAGGGGTGATGCAGCAGAATGTCCCGCTCGCGGATGGCCGCGAACAAATCCGTCCGCTGGCGCAGGCCGGCAGCCACCGGCGCCACAAACGGCGGGTCGCGCAGCTCGGGCGAATGATCTCCTTCGATCAGCGCCATCAGCCGCGTCGGATTCAGCGGCCCGTCAATCAGGTACAAATCGTCCGTGGTCAGGCGCAGCGTCTTAAGCAGCGTCTCGCGGATAGCCGGCGGGCACTGGCAATCAATCTCCAATCGCACCGCGTCCCCCTTGCGGCGGTTGTGCAGCTCGTTCTCGACCGCCTTGAGCAGGTTGGCCGTCTCCTCCTCGTCAATATAGAGCTCGCTGTTGCGCGTGACGCGGAACGGCCAATACCCGAGCAGCTTCGTGCCCGGAAACAGATCCGCCAGGTAATGCCCGATCAGCCGGCCCAGATAGACGTAGTCCTGCCGCCCGTCGGTGCGAGGCAACTTGACGATGCGCGGCAGGATGCGCGGGATCTGCACCACGGCCATGTGCTTGTGCGCCTCCCCGCTTCGGGCCATCTCCAGCCGCACGATCAGGTTGAGCGACTTGTTGAGCAACTGCGGGAACGGGTGGGCGGGGTCAATCGCCAGCGGCGTCAACACCGGGCGGACTTGTGTGTGATAATACTCCTCGACCCATGCCCGGTCAGCCGCGTCCAGCGCCGCCAGCTCCAGCAGCCGGATGCCATTGGCCGCCAGCGCGGGCGCCAATGCGTTCCGCCAGCAGGAGTATTGCTCCTCGACCATGCGGCGCACCCGCTTGACGATAGCGCGGAAAGTCTCGCTCGCTGTCAAACCGTCCATGGTGCGCTCGACCACCTCGCTCTCGATCTGCTGCTTGATGCCGGCCACCCGCACCTCGAAAAACTCATCCAGGTTCGAGCTGACGATGCAGAAGAACTTCATCCGCTCCAGCAGCGGATTCTGCGGGTCGAGCACCTCTTCCAACACGCGGTGGTTGAACTCGAGCCAGCTCAGCTCACGATTAATGAAATGAGCCGGGCCGAAAGTCTTCATGTTTGCTTTGGATTCCACAACCACTCGCAAAGTAGCCGCCCCCAGCCGGTTTGGGAAGTTACAAAGCAGCCACTGTCCATTTATGTGACAGTGAGGGCCCCCGATTGCGGCTTCCGGGCACCGATATGTTCTGGCATAGCCACCCGCAAACACACTAGGGTTCCTCCCGGAAGTCACCGTAGGGCCACCGCAGTCGGCCCCGGGAGTTTGGTGGACTTGCGGAATCGCCGACTTGGGAGAGGGGCTGCCACCGCTTCAAGAAACACGATGCGCCAGCCGCGGAAGCAGGCCCCCAGCCGGCGTTGACACTCCGGCGGATTGATCGGTATATTCTGACGCTTTATATGAATCGCAATCCGCATGTGGCTGTGGTCGGCGCGACGGGCGCCGTCGGCATCGAGATGATCAAGACGCTAGAGCAGCGCAATTTCCCGGTCGGGAACCTGACGCTGCTGGCGTCCGCCCGCTCGGTGGGCAAAAAGCTCAAGTATCGCGGCAAGGATATCACGGTTGCGGAGTTGAAGCAGGATTCGTTTAGCGGCATTGACATCGCGCTGTTTAGCGCCGGGGGCAGCATCTCGAAGGAATACGCCCCCATCGCCGCCCAGGCCGGGTGCGTGGTCATTGACAACTCCAGCGCCTTTCGCATGGACGACAAAGTCCCGCTGGTAGTCCCGGAGGTCAACGCCGACGACGTGAAGTGGCATAAAGGGATCATCGCCAACCCCAACTGCACCACGGCCATTACCCTCATGGCGCTGTATCCGCTGCACGCCGCCTTTGGCTGCAAACGCATCTTTGCCTCCAGCTACCAGGCCGTTTCCGGCACGGGCGCCAAGGCCATCGCCGAGCTGGAGCGCCAGGTGGACCAGATCGTCAGGAAGCAGCCGGTCACCCGCGAAATCTATCCGCACCAGATCGCTTTCAACGTCCTGCCGCACGTGGATGCCTTCCTGCCCACCGGCTATACCAAGGAAGAGATGAAGATGGAGAATGAAGGCCGCAAGATTATGCATCACCCGGCGTTTCGGGCGAGCGTGACCTGCGTGCGCGTGCCGGTCTATCGCGCGCACTCGGTCGCCGTCAGCGCCGAGTTCGAGCGGCCGGTGACGGTCGAGGCGGCGCTGGAGGTGCTCAAGAAGGCGCCGGGCCTGGACGTGGTTGACAACCCGGCCAAGTGCGAGTATCCGCTCCCGCTCTACCAATCGGACAAGTACAACTGCGCCGTCGGCCGCCTCCGCAAGGACTGCGCGCTGGATAACGGCCTCTGTTTCTGGGTCAGCGGCGACCAGCTTCTCAAAGGCGCCGCGCTTAACGCGGTGCAGATCGCCGAAGTGCTGCTGAAGTAACCGGTGGCCGACTGCGGGCCAGGCGCCCAGTGCGCCTGGACGGCGCTCATCTTGAGCCAGCCGAAGATTCGGGCTGCTGCCGTGAAGCCAGGATGTCCGGATACGCAATGGATTCGCCCCAATCCAGAATGATCGCTTTGGGCAGATTCTCGCCGCCTTGGAGGATCTGAAGTGTCTTCAGGACTGACATCCGGTGCCCTACGCTGTGGCCCAATTCGTTTTCGTGCCCGGTGATTGTAAGTTTGGGATTTATGATCTTCATGCAGGGGACAAGGCCCGACCAGCAGTTCGCCAGCGATAGATCAACCCTCCCGTGCTTCGCGATGTCATTGTAAATAGCCGTGTTCGAGTTGTCGCCATTGTGGAAGACTGTGCAGCCATCAAGCGCAACGGTGTACACGCTGCACAGCGTCTCCCGGTTTTGCCGGCCCGGATAACAGCGAATCGCGGCACCCCCAATGTCCAGCGGTTCCTTGGAGTCATCGTACAGCGTGATGAAATTCACCGGCTTCTCCTTTAGCTGCAAGATGCGCAAGACGTCCGCGGTTGCGGGCGTCGGCACGATGACTTTCTTCTTGCCCACCTTGATCATAGCGTGGACCACCTGGGGACTGACGTGGTCATCATGGGCATGCGAGAGAAAGAGAATGTCCAATTCGTTCACGAGCCCCGCAATCTGCTCGGGATTAAGGGGGCGCGGCACGCCGGGGTTGATATCGAACCCAACCGTATGATTCTTGCTTTTGACCACAAAGCCCATGTTGTAGAGCTTCCAAACTCGCAGGCCCTGATCCACCCTGGCCGTCTTGATTTCCCGAAGAGCCGGAAGCATGCGCTCGATGTAATAGTCGCCGACCGCGCGTTCCCACGCCTCCTTGAGCTTCGGGTCGGCGGTGTTTTGATTATCCACGTGAAGCGGATAGTCCAACACCTTCAAAGCCGCCTCGCGGACCGACTGGTTCCGCGGCGCGGGCGGATAAGCCTGCAATACGCGGGCCACCCAATCCAGCGTGGCCCCCATCCAGGCATGGGGGTCCTTGGCGGACTTGTCCCGTGCGACGAGTGCTTTGGCTTCTTCGGCGACCGGCACGCCTTGGAACGCGTCGGCAAACCTCGTAATCTCGACCATGGCCGCCGCACGAATTGTGGCCTCGTCCGAGTCTTTAAGATTGACCGGCCATGCCCATTTCCAATCCTCGGCGCAAAGCGCCTTGGTCGAGATGAATAGGGTGAGGATCGTGGTGACTAACAGGCATGATCTGATTTTCATGGTCGTATTCTCAATAGGTGACGGTAATCCTGGGGCGAAACTGACCGGACTTTGCTTCTTGCGTCCGCATACCCATCAGTGCTGCGTGTGAGGAATTGGATTATGGATATGTGGTCTTCTCTATTGTCTTAAGTGTTGCACTTGCGCGGATGAGGTTATCCGGATTTCCCGCGAAAAGGAGAAGAAAGTGAAGATCGTGGAAGAAGAGCCGCTTTCCCTCGCAAAGGGGAAAGAGGTGGACGCTGTGGTGCAGCCCCATGAGGCCGATGCAGATTGCCGAAGCAGGCGACCATCGTCCGGAGGCTGGCTCTAACCCCCCCCTCGCTGGATCGCCTTCGGCAAGCCGGGTGAAGTCGGCCGGGAGCATTTTCCGCCGTTCCCCGTCCAACCGGGTATGAAACGATGGACGATTGTGGCGGTTTGGCTCGGTTTGCTTTGGACGGTTACCCCGGCGTTTGCGGCCGGTCTCATCATTGTGGAGGATGCGCACTGGCACCCGGGGCCTATGCCGCCACCCTTCATTCCACCGCACCCGCCGCGGCCGTGGCCGCCGCCCCGCCCGCATCCCTTCGCCCCGCTGGATGTGAATTACGTCAAGGTCCACACGCGCATCACCGACCAGGTCGCCGTCACGTCCGTGGACCAGGAGTTCTACAATCCTAATCCCGCACGCCTGGAAGGCACGTTCGTGTTCCCCATCCCCAAAGGGGCGCACATCAACAAGTTCACGATGGAGATAGACGGCAAGCAAGTGGAGGCCGAACTGCTCCCGGCGGACAAGGCGCGGCGGATCTACGAAGACATTGTCCGCAAGCTGAAAGACCCCGCCCTGCTCGAATACGCCGGGCGCGACGTCTTCAAGGTCCGCATCTTCCCGATCGAGCCGAACAGCAAGAAGCGCATCACGCTCTCCTACACCGAGCTGCTCAAGTCGGAGGACGGCCTGGTCAGCTACGTGCTGCCGCTGAACACGGAGAAGTTCTCCGCCAAGCCGGTCCGCAGCGTGAGCGTGAAGGTGGACCTGGAGAGCAAGCGTCCGCTCAAATCCATCTACTCGCCGAGCCATGCGGTCGAGGTCAAGCGAGACGGCTCGAACCGGGCCACCGCCGGTTATGAGGCCAGCGAAGTTCACGGGGACGCGGATTTCGCGCTCTATTTCGCGCCGGAGAAGGACGAGTTGGGCGTCAACTTGCTGGCGCATCGCAGAAGCGATGAGGACGGCTACTTCCTGCTGCTCGTGTCGCCAGGGGTGGACGTGAAGGAAAAGCAGGTGGTGATGAAGGACGTCGCCTTCGTGCTGGACACCTCGGGTTCGATGGCGGGCAAGAAGCTGGATCAGGCCAAGAAGGCGCTGCAATTCTGCGTGGAGAACCTGAACGACGGCGACCGGTTCGAGATCATCCGCTTCTCCACGGAGGTCGAGCCGCTCTTTGACAAGCTCGTCAGCGCCTCCAAGTCCAACCGTGCGAAGGCTGACGACTTCATCAAGGACCTCAAGCCCATCGGCGGCACGGCCATTGACGACGCCCTGCGCAAGGCGCTGGCTTTGCGGCCCGGCGGGGACGACCGCCCTTTCGTGGTGATCTTCCTCACCGACGGCCGCCCCACCATCGGCACCACCGGGGAGGATGAGATCGTGGCCAACGTGAAGAAGGAGAACGACGGCCGCACGCGCATCTTCTGCTTCGGCATCGGCACGGATGTGAACACGCATTTGCTGGACCGGGTCACGGAGCAAACCCGCGCCGCCAGCCAGTACGTCCTGCCGGAGGAAGACCTGGAGGTGAAGGTGTCCAACTTCTTCTCCAAAATCAAAGAGCCCGTGCTGGCGAACCCGACCCTCAAGTTCACCGGCGACATCCGCGCGACGAAGCTCTATCCCTCAACCCTGCCCGACCTGTTCAAGGGCGAGCAACTGGTACTGGTGGGCCGCTATTCCGGCAACGGCGATTCGGCGGTGATCGTCCAGGGAACGGTGAACGGCACCGAGAGGAAGCTCACCTACGAAGTGAGGTTCCCGCAGGAGACTGCCGAAAACGAGTTCATCCCGCGCCTGTGGGCCACCCGCCGCGTCGGCTACCTGCTGGATGAGATCCGCCTGCACGGCGAGAACTCCGAGCTGCGCGACGAGGTGACCGACCTGGCGCGCAAGTATGGCATCGTCACCCCCTACACGGCCTACCTGATTCTCGAGGATGAAAGCCAGCGGAATGTGCCGATGCCCATGCGGTCGCTGCAAAGCTTCGACGCGGATGGTGGGGCGCGGCGCGAGGCGGCGGAGGCCTGGAACCGGCTCAATGCGGAGCGCTCAGGTGGCGGGGCCGTGGCAGGCGCGCGTTATAACTTCGCCCTGAAAGACGCAGTGGCGGCAGCGCCCGCCGCCAGCTCTGGCTCCCTGGAGGCGGAGAAGGCCCTGGGACTCTCTCGTGCTTCAAGCTCCATCGCCGCAAAGTCAGCGGCCGATCGCAGCAAAGAGCGGCTGGTGCAGTACTCTCAGCAGTCGCAGTTCATCAACGGCAAGAACTTCTTCCAGAACAACAACCAGTGGCTGGACACAGCCGTGCAGAACCACCCGAAAGCCAAGCGTGTGCGCATTCAGTTCGGCTCGGCGGAATACTTCGACCTGATCGCCAAGAACAACGAAGCGCTGCCTTGGCTGGCGCTGGGGCAAAGCGTGCAGTTCGTCCTGAATAACACGGTTTATGACATCTACGAGTGAATTCGGAGTCTCTATGAATATTAAACACCTCATCTCGGTCATGTTAATCCTCACCGGCGCTTGCGTCCTGGCCGCGCCGAAAGAAACCGCTCCGACCCAGTCGGCCAAAGCCGCCGCCAAACCGCGCATCGAAGTCTGCTTCGTGCTGGATACCACCGGCTCGATGGGCGGCCTCATCGAGGGCGCCAAACAGAAAATCTGGTCCATCGCCAACGACATGATTAGCGCCAAACCGACGCCGGACATTCGGGTCGGGCTGGTAGCCTACCGGGACCGCGGCGACCAATACATTACCCGGACATTCGACCTGACGAACGACATTGACGCTGTTTATGGCCAACTCAAGTCCTTCCAGGCTGTGGGCGGCGGCGACGAGCCGGAGTCGGTAAACGAGGCGCTGGCCGCGGCGGTCCGCGAGATGACCTGGAGCGCCGACCGGAAGGTCCTCAAGATCATCTTCCTGGTTGGCGACGCCCCGCCGCATATGGATTACGCGCAAGGTCCCAAGTATCCCGATGTCTGCCAGGAAGCCGTGAAGAAGGACCTCATCATCAACACGGTCCAGTGCGGGGGCATCGCCGGGACGACGCCCTTTTGGCAGGAGATCGCCAAGCTCTCCGAGGGCAGCTACGCCGCTGTCGCCCAGTCCGGCAACATGGCGGTGATTGCCACGCCGATGGATGAGAAATTGGCAGAGTTGAACCGGGAGATGGGCAGCACGCTGGTGGCCTACGGCAGCGCGCGCGCGCGCCGGGAGGTGGCTACCAAGCAACTCGCTGCCGAAGCCGCACCCGCCGCCGTGGCGGCTGACCGGCTGAGTTATAATGCGCACTCAGGCGTCGCCGTCCAGGGTGAGGGCGAACTGCTCGACGGCCTCAAGACCGGCAAGCTCGAGGTAGAATCGCTCGACAAGGATTCGCTGCCGCCCGAATTGCAGACTTTGAACAAGCCGGAGCTGAAGGCCGAGATCGAAAAGAAGCAAAAGGCCCGGGCGGACGTGCAAGGCCGCATTCAGAAGTTGAGCCAGGAGCGGGAGGACTATCTCGCCGCGGAACGCAAGCGTCTGGCCGAGCAAGGCCAGGGCGACTCCTTTGACGAGAAGGTGGCCGCCAACATCCGCGCCCAGGCTGCCCGGAAGGGCATCCAATTCAAGAAGTAGCCGAGGCTACCTTTCCCAGCCGGTCAATCCGGATAGACGAACTCTACCGGCAACTGGACATCCGGGTGCAGACTCTGCTTGACCGGGCAGGCCCGGGCGGCGGCCTCCAACTTGGCGCGGTCGGCGGCGGACAAAGCCTGGCCGCGAGCAAACACCAGCCGGGTCTTGAGCGAGCCAATGCGCCGGACCGGGTCGGCGGTCATCTCCTTAAGGACCTGAATCTGGAGGCCCTCAATGTTCAGATTATTCCGCTGGGCCACCAACCCCATGACCGTCGCCATGCAAGTGCCCAGAGCCGTGGCGACTAGGTCGGTGGGGGAAAAGGCCGCGCCCTTGCCGCCGTTGTCCACCGGGGCGTCGGTGGTCAAGGTTTGGCAGGACGGTCCATGAGTGGCGGCGCAGTGCAGCCCGCCTTCGTAGGTGATATTGATTTCGACAGCCATAATACGCGAGTTGATCGAGCTTGCGGCGCCCTGCTTGCCTCCGCAACAAAAAAGCCCCGCAGGGGCGGGGCTTGAAAAGAGGGTCTTGAACGCGGCTTATTGTTTGCGCCGCAGCCAGCACAAGCCGGCCAACCCGGCACCCAAGAGGGCGAGAATGGAGGGTTCCGGGATCACTGCGATCGAGCCGTCGAGCACATTGACCACGAGGAGGTCCCACCCGGATTCGACGGTCAAAGAATAGTTGGCAGCATTGACGCCACGGGAGTCAGCACCGATGGCGTCCCACGTGCCGGTGTTGACAGCTTTGAACTGATACGTGCCTGCCGTAAAGTAATAGCCAAGCTGATAAATGCCGCCACCCATATAAGTCATCGCCGTTGCAGGATCGGCGTTGTTCCAGCCCTGCCAGTCGCCGACGGCGGTCCAGGCGCCTGGATCAACATTCACGCCAATGCGGCCGCTGGCGGGAACCCAGCCATCGGAATAGGTGTTGGCGTCATAGGTGACCGTCACGTTGCCGCTGCCATCCGTGTAAAGCCAACTATTCCCGCTGCCCGGCACGTTCCAACCCCAGTCGCCCTGGGTCACTTTGAATTCGTGACGGCCGGTGCCCATATTCAGGGACGCCTGCCAAATGCCGCTTCCGGAGAAGGTTTCGGTCATCAAGTTGCCGTTGGCGGTCCAACCGTTGAAGTCGCCGGCGAGATAGTAATCTGCCAGTGCGGGTTGGGCCAGGGCACCAGCGGTCAGGAGGGCAATGAGAAGCTTTTTCATGTGGTTTCCTTTATTCAATTAACGTGGCTCGTTGCAACGCTTAATGATATTTTTCTATTAACTCTAGGGCGCAATAATCCCCCATTCAGACCCGCCAGTCAAGCCCTTTCCTCACATTTTCAAGGGTCCAATACCGCATGTACATGCGGGTAGCCCTGGCTCGATTGTGGTCGCCGACGGGCGGCAGGTGCTGGCGCCGGTTATGTGCACAAAGCCCAAGCCTACCCGGCTAACGGCAAGCCGCGAGTCGCGGGTGAAACCGGAGCACAGAGCCGGTCAAAGCCCTGTCGCAGCCCGGCGCGGCCTATGAGCGGAATACGAGCGAGTGCCTTCATACGTCCCCGCCAGCGGCAAGCCGGGGGCAAGCTGTGCCCGGGGTGCCACCCAAAGCCGGAACGCGGCACTGCCCTATGGCAGCACGTTGACCCGATAGAACCGCGTAGCGTTGGTGGCAGCGGTGTCGAGATAGGTAGCTGTGGAACTGGCGGCAGTGACCATCCCGCTGATGGGTACGAAGTTGGTGGTTAGGTCGCACGTGGCCCAGACGCGGTAGGTCTTGCCGGAAACGCTCGACCACGTCAGGAGGTTGCCGTCGGCCAAACTGAGGATGCGCAGCATGGAATTCCCATCGAGCGGGTTGGTGCCGGCGAGGTCTTCGGCGGTATTGCTCATGCCGTCGTGGTCGTTGTCCCCGTTGGGCTCCAGCAGAACCGTGCCGGCGCTCGACGGGCTGAAGGGGCCTTCAATGCCCGCGTTGTTGATGGCGCTGACCCGTGCATACAGGGTGGCCCCCATGCTGTTGGTGACCGTTACCAGGGTGCCGCTGACGATTCCGTTGAAGACATTTGAGCCGCCGGGAGCGGTGCCCACCAGCACATGGTAGCCGGAGATGCCACCGTCGAGGTCCACCAGCGTGGGCCAGGTGAAGGTGGCGCTGGGGCCGAGGGCGTAAGGCTTGGGCGTGGAGGGCGCCGCGGGGGCGGCGGGCGGCGTGACATCGTAAAGTTTGAGGTATTGCGCCTCGAAAGGAGCGTTGGTCCAGCCGCCATCGGTTAAGGGCACGGGATTGAGCAACACGTAGATGCCGTTGGCCAGGACGTTGCTGCCGGCGATGCCGCTGGAGCCCCAGAGCCAGTCATTGCGCCGGTTCCCATCGTAGGCGGTGTAGGCGGCGAGGTTGCGGACATTGTAGGTGCGGCCGGGCTTGATGCCGAAGAGGTTGCCGCTCCCCTGCGTGATATTCACGTTGAAGCTGCCGTGCTGCTGATTGTTCCGGTCGAGGTTGGCGAAGGCAAAGACGACGTCATAGAAGTTGGGCGAGCCATTGGGCTGCTCATACTTGGCGACGGAGAAGATGCCCGGCTGCGGACCGCCGCTGCCGGTGTGGTTGAGGAAGTAGCGGTTGGAAGAACGCAGGGCGGGGCTGAAGGCGCGCGCCTGGTTGATGGCGGCATAGACCGGCCAGAGGAAATCCACGCCGTTGCCGCGGTTGTTGAAGATGGGCTGGAGGGAGTTATACTTCTTGAACTGCGGGATCAGCTTGCCGAAGTTGACCTCGTAAAGGTCGAAGCTGCCGTAGCGGGCGATGCCGAGTTCCTGGCCGTAGAAGATCATGGGTGCGCCGTCAATGGTGCTGCAGGCGGCGTAGCGGATGAGGCCCTGAAACGGGTCGTCGTAGTTCTCCTCGTCATGGGAAGTGGTGTTGAGCAGCACAAGCCCCTGGCCGTAGGCGCTGCGGCGATCCTCGAAGATGGCGCGGTAATCGCTGGCGGTGCTGGCGGACTTGAGCGGGAACACGATGTTCTCGTTGAGAATGTCAAAGTGGCGATTCGAGCGGTAGGTGACGTTGCCGCCGTCCAGCGATTCGCTCATGAAGACGAAGTCCCATTTGCGGCTGCGCGCCTTGTTGATGATATACTCCCAGCACTGCGGCGGCAGGCCCTGGCCAAAGTCGGCACGCAACCCGTCAATCCCCTTGGCGGTGAGGCTGGCCGGCGTCCCATTCGGACAACCGGTCTTGTCGAGCCAGTAGAGAATATAATCGGAGAAGTAGCGCCAGACGTTGCGGGTGACCGCGTCGAAGTGGCCGTTCTGGTCACCGTACTTGTCCTCGTCGCCGATGCTGTAGTCGAACCAGTCCGCCTCGTTAAGGTGGGCGCCGCTCTCCGCGGAGCTGGGCGTGAGGGCGGCGTAGCGGCCGAAGAAGACGTCGGCGACATCGCTCCACTTGCCGAAGTCGTAGCGGTCGGGGGCGACGGCGACATTGGCGACGCCCGAAGCGCGCATGTCGTAGCGGTCGGTGCGGGAGTAGAAGCGGGCTTCGCGGGCGCGGATCTGATCGGCGGCGTCGGCGCCGCCGGCGAAGTAATAGACGCCGCTGGCGTCGAGCTCGCAATCCCAGGATGTGTGATTGAACGCGGCATCAAGCATGACATTGAGGTCGGCGGCATCGGCGGCGGCCACGAAGTTGGTGAACTCGGTCATGGCGGCGTCGCGGGTGCCGGCCTTGCTCATGAGGGGGTTGACCTGGAAGAAGTTCTTCACGGAGTAGGGGCTGCCGACCGAGTAAGGCTGGCCGGTGGCGGGGTCGGTCTGGCGGCCGGCATCGCCGATGGGGTGAATGGGCTGAAACCAAAGCCAGTTGACGCCGAGATTGCGGGCGTAGGTAAGGTTGAAGCGGTTGGTCACGGGGTCATAGGGGCGCGAGCCGGGGCCGCCATAGAGATCGGTAAAGGTGCTGCGCTGGTAATCCTGGGTGCCCTGGGAACCAATATTCAGCACGTTCAGCTCGTAGAGCGTGATGTTGCGCGCCTTTCCGGGCGCGACCACGATCGCGTGATCGCGGCGGCCATTGCTCGAATACCAGAGCCAATTGGTATTGCCGGACACCTTGTAGCGCGCCGTCAGCCGATACGCGCCGGTCTTCTGCGCGTTGAGCGTGAGCGCATACTGGCCGGGCGTGCCGCTCGCGCCCATCGTGTAGGCCTTGTAATAATTGTTGTCATCGCCGGCCACAATCGCCCCGCCGTCCGGCGGCACGATGCCATCTTCGATCCCGTCGCCGTTGGCGTCGAGGGCAGCGCGGTCGCGGCGATTGAGGTTGGAGAAGACCTCCGCCGTCGTGACACTCGGGGTATTGGGGGAGAACAGGATTGTCAGCGGCACGGAATCGCCGGCATTCTCGTCCACGAAGACATGGGTGGTGGTGTAATCGGCGTTAAGACCGTTGATGGTCAGCGCCGGGTCTCCCGACGTGCCCATCGAGAAATTGAACACGGCGTTGGGGGTGCCGGCATTGTAATCGGCGAACTTCTCCTCGTTGTTGCTGCTGTGCCACACGCCGATCTTGTATTTGATGGTGGTAAAGGTCGGCAGGTTGCTGCCCGTGCCCTGCCACCACATGGCGTTGCCGGCAGGGCTGGCGTCGTTTTCGACGTGATCCAGGCTTAGGGCTGCCGCCTGGGAAGTGCCGCTGGCGGTTCCCAAGGAGCCGGCGGGAGTCGAGCCGTCCGTGGTATAATAAACGCTGGCGTGGTCGGCCCAACGCGAACCAACGCTGCTGTCCTTGCCGAGGTAGCCGATCTTGATCCAGAAATCCACATGGTTGTGGCTGCCGTCGGAGCCAGGGCTAATAACGCGGTTTCCGGCATGAAAGAGCCAGGCCGGGCGATTGCGGATGGTGAAGGGAGCAGCGGCCGCGGTGCTCTGGGCGGCGGTAGTGCTGCTGCCACTGTCGCTGCCGTAAACGTAGGTGTTGGAAACGCTGCCATACCCGTCCGTAGTCAAATACAGGTAGTATTGAATGACTTCGTTAGGGCCGAAGTTGGTGGTGTTGAACGACGCTTTCCAGTACTGGTTGTCCTGCCGGTAGATATGGTCTCCATGCCAGCCAAGCGGCGTGCTGGACCAGTTGGTTTGGGTCGTGCCGCGGTAGTAGAGCAGGCCGCCGGTTTGATTCATGATCTGCGTTGCCCCGCCCCCCGTCCACTTCTGCACCCCGTGGTAAACCGTGATCGTGGTGTTCGTTCCAATCTCGAACTCGGGAGTGCGCATGGTGAACGCCAAGTCGTTGGTGTTGTCGGGGATGTGCCAGGCATTGGCGAGCGCGCCAAAGCATTGACGGCCGCCGCCCAGGCACAGCGCCAGGCACGCGAGGAGGATCAGGCGAGGTTGACTCTTCATAGCTGATTCACTTGCGGTTGCGACAGGGGACGCGCCCCGCGCCGGACCGCGCTTACTGCTGGACCTGAATGCGGTAGAACCGGTTGGTGGCGTCCGGCGACCCGTCGAACCAGCGAGTGACACTGTTGCTGGCATCGGCTGGCACGAGGGCCCCGGCAATGGACGCCATGGGATAGACCAGATTGGTCGTCGCCTGCACCTGGTAAGTCTTGCCGGGCACACTGGACCAGGCCAACTCGACCGGGTTGCCGGAAACCAGAGTGGTAATGTGCAGGAAGGAACCCTGATCGTAGGGATTGGTTCCGGCAATCAGCTCAAGCCAATCCGGCACACCGTCGGTGTCCGAGTCGAGCGGCGAGTTGCGGATGCCGACGAGCACCGTGCGGGAGGCGCCCAAGGTGATCCCGTTGGTGAAGTAAACCTGGATGAGATTGGTGCCGGGCGCAAACCCCGTCCAATTGTAATAGAGCTGCCGCATCCCGGTGCCGCAGCCGTAAGGGCGGATATTATAGAGAACGTTGCTGCCGGCGTCCCGCCGCGGCTGGAACACGCCGTTAATGTAAATGCTGAACAGGTTGTAGTCGTTCGTGGTCAGGGTGGAGGTGAAGCAGGAGCTGATGGTGTAGATGTCATTGGAGTTCAGGGTCAGGAGCTGGCCATCGGTGGCCGGGGCAACGATGTTCAGCACCGTGGCCGGTCCTTGCGCATTGACCGTACGGGCAAGCGTCGTATAGCGGTTGCTATAGACGCTCGACGCCGTATCCTTCAAATACACGTTGATGGTCGCGGTGCCACTGCTGGCCACCGGGCTGTAGGTGAACCGATACTCCTGCGGGTAGGCGGGGTATTGCTGGCTCAGGGTGCCGTCCGGTGAGACGGCGGAGGCCACCCCGCAGTTCTGCCCATTGTTGTCTGTGATGCAGTAAGCCACCTCGGTCGTCGCGTTGTCCGCGCGCACCACTACGGTGTAGCTGCTGCCCGCAAGCGTGGCGCCGTCCGTGGCCGGATAGGCAATGACCCCGCCCGGCAACTGGCCGGCGTAGTAAAAAGTCTGCAGGAAAGTGTTATAGACCGCCGATTTGCCGCTGCGCGGCAGGAAGCAATGCGCCCGCACGATGTGGAACCCGCTGCGCAGGCCGGTCGTGGTGTTGTTGGTGTTCAGATCGTTGTGCAGCCAGACCCTGGCGGTGGTGGGATTGAAATTCGTGACGCCGAATTGCGTCAGGCCGTAGAGCTTGGCACCGTCCGCGTCGGAAATGGCGCTGATAGGACTGTAGCCGCCCTTGAACAGGGCCACCTTGTAGTGGACCGGCGTGTTAGCGGCAAAACCGGGGATCGAGTTTGTCCACCAATCAATCGTGTTATCGGCGCTATCGAGGCCAGCCCACTTGGCCTCAATAACCTGGGTGGAGCCTTGGCCGACGCCAAACGCACCCTCGGGGGCGCTGCCGTCGGTGGTGTAGTAAATGAAGCACTTGTCTGTCTGGAACTTGTAGCCCGACTTCACCCAGATAACCGTGGCCTGGCCCGCGCCGGGATTATAGGGCATACGCTGAGTGGGCGTGCCCTGCCCGCTGGCGGTGTTCGTCGCCGCCGGATCGTGATAAACCCAGTCCGCGGTTTGGGTCTTGATGGCCAAGCCGCCCCCCGAGCCGTTCGTCACCGAGCTGCCGGCGGTGCCATTCGTGTAGCAGTAGGTCTCGGCACCGAGCGACACAATGTTGTCCCGGTCCACCAACCGCGCGCCAAACTTCTCCGGCCCGTAGCGGAACTGGTTGGTTGCCTGCTCATAGCCCACCCACACATCGCTGACATAGCCCGGCTTGTTATCCCGCCGGTCGAAACCCGTGGTCGGCCCCAGTCCCATCTGGCTGTTCAGGTCCAGCCCGCCATCCATTCTAACCATCATGTTATACGCTGACGCATCGCTGCGGACCTGGATGTCAAACGGCGCGTTGGTCAGGACCGGAATCCGGATGGCGTAAGTGTTGGTCGTGGTGGAAACATGGCCTTCGCCGGGCGCCAAGAAGACGTTGCCGCTGGGATCAACGCTGCCGCGCATCTTGAAGGGATAAACCGGTCCGAAGTTGGGGTCGCCGTTGCTGCCGTCGCGCCGATAGACCAGCAGCGAGGGCGCCGCCGCGCCGCCCTGCCGGAAGGTGATGGCATTGGTCAGCGCGTTGCCCCGGCTCGGCTCCGGCCACTGGTAGCCATACATGACCCAGCCGCCAGCGGGCACCAGCAGCTCAATTGCCCCGCCCCCCGGTGCCAGGATTTGGCCGCCCACATAAATCTTGCGCTGCGCGGGGTCGGCGGCGCCAGCGGTGGAATTCGCCTCGGATTGGCTGGTCGTCGCCGCATGCACCAGCAGCTTGGCGCAGGTGCGCGAGTTGCCGCCGTTGGGCGAGCTGCCGGCCATCTGCGACAGGACCGACCCCGGCGGGAAGCCGACCACCAGCCCGACACCTTTGGAAGGACTTCCATTATAGCAATTGTAGTAACCATCACCGGTGCGAACCACGCCATCGTCAAAGAGAACATCACCGGTGGGGGAATTGTAGGTCGCATTCATTGCGAACAACACCACGGTGGCATCCGGGTTGTTGTAGGGATCGGAGCTGACATCGCGGTAGTCGTAGCGCTCGAAGGCCACGATATGACTATCGCTCCAGCGCGGTCGCGTCCCGCCGCGGGCCAGTTGGTTATGGATGTAGCAGGTCTCCGGCATGGTGGTGTCGCCGTATTGTCCCAGATACCTGGTCATGGGTACCTGGGGAAAGGTCTGCTCGCTGCTGGGATCGCCGGCCCAGTTGTAGTTGTCCGAGTAGATCATGGGCAACCCCTCATGCATGAAGTAATAGGCGTTCTGGATCTCGCGGTGCGTCGGGCAGCAGAGAATATGATCCTGGTCCTCGGTAAGCTGCACGCCCTGCTTGATGCTGAAGGCGCCACTGTATGGAATCACGTCGGATTGATCCAATCCGCCGGGAAGATTGCCGCCCCCGCTCAGGGCGCCATTCAAGGTGTCCCGCAACGGTGAGTTGAGCAATCTCATGCCGGTGCTGATGTACTCGCCGTAGGAAGGCGGCGACCCCAGATGCTCGCCAAAGACCATCGCATCGTTGCGCGGCGCTTCGGTGTCGAAACAACTGTTCCGGTTATCGTCCCCTTCGGTGTAATTGTTGCCGCGGACATTGTTGCCATAGCCGTGTGTAAAGTCATACATCGCCTGGATGCCGCCCAGGTAGCCCCGCCAACTGGTCGAGGAATCGCCAAAGAAAGGCGAGGGGGTATGCTTGACCGCATCCAGCCGGAACCCGTCGCACTTGGTGGTGTAAACGGTCCACATGGCAGCCCGCGTCAGGTAGTCCTCCACCCGCTCCGCCACCGGCTGGCCGTTGGTGCCGTTAAACCCGTGCCAGCTTCCCGCCTCCCAGCCAAATCCCGGGGAACTTCCCGCCGACCAACTGCCCAGGAAGGCGGAGTTGGTGTCCATGTAGTACTCGCGGCTGCTGGGCTGGCGCACAAAGAAGGGCTTGCCGGCCTGGCTCCAGAGAGTAGCGCCGAAATTGTAGTTGATGCCGCCCGGCTCGTTGGCCAGGTCGCACAGACCGTTGATCGGCTCATTCTGCACGAGGCCCTGGTCGCTCCAGTTCTCCACATTCGGCCAGTTCCGGTTTCCACTGCTGGTCGTCTTGAGGTGGAAATCCTGCGGCCACAGGCCGGGGAAGAAGTTGGTCGGCGTGTAAACATCGTAGCCGGGCACCACACCCTGCCGGTGATTCATCACGTTGTCGAAATAGACGCGAAGGCCGAACCGGTGCGCCGTCTCCACCATTTGCAGCAGTTCCGCCTTGGTGCCGTACTTGGTGGCGATGGTGCCGTTCTGGTTCTTGTCGCCCAAGTCAAACGGATCAAACAGGTCGTAGCCGACCGAGTACACGCTGCCGCCCTTGGCCGGCTGGGGCAGCCACAGGCTGGTATAGCCGGCCTCGGCCAGCTCGGGCATCTTCTGGCTCAGGTCGCTCCATCTCACCTGGAACAACTGGAGCATGGCTTCGCCTCGAGCAGTGGCCAACCCCGCGAGGGAGAGAGCTATAACGACACAACAATACGCCGAACGGAAGGCAAGGGTGATCTGCATAGTGCGATACCGCGCAATGTAGCACGTCAATGGGATCAGCATCTACCGCACAAAGATGCGGGACAGCTATTCTCATGATGCCTGCCGTGCGGCGTTTGGTGTCCACGCTTCATGGCGTGTTGGGGGGGGCCGCAGACACCCTAAAGGGTGGACACCAAACGCGTCTGGAGCGCCAGAATCAGAATTGCTGGATGTGGGCGAGCGTATCCAATGCGATAAACCCGCCCCCGCCTCCGCCGAGAGTTCTCATCTATGCAGTTCGTGCCGGGGAGCATACGCGTCCCGCGTGTGGTTTGCGGCGTCCCGCCGGGAATCCTGCCTCATCTGACTCAGACACAAAACGGTGAAGGGCCCGCGCACCACAAAGCCGACGGCGAGGCTCCGTTGGCAGCACGCCGGACGCGTGCGTTCCCCATTCTCAACTGCATGGTTGCCCCAGGTCCGGCCCGACGCAATATCCCCATCTAAACCCCCTGTATACCCCTTGTAATCCCCCTGTATACCCCCTGTATTACAATAGATGGGGATTACACGGGGCATACACGGGGTATACAGGGGGTTTAGATGGGGATATTGCGAGACTGAGGCTGGCACAGCGCGGGGATGGGCTGTAGATCAAGGGGTGGCAAACTTGGAGAGGCGCTCGGCCTACTGATCGGGGGATGCGGGCGGAGGTGGTCTTGGGCAGGTCGAGGAAGGCTTTTCCATTGAAGCGTGGTCTGCGGACCAGCCCAGGTCTGCTGGCCGTAATGCATCTCGATCCACTGTTGCCTTAGCCGCCCGTTCGAAGGCCAATGCTGGAGATGGCGTGCGCAGCTACCGCACAAAGATGCGGGAGCTAAACCCTTCTCTTTCTGCTTAAGTAATACAGATGTCTGAAAGATGCCCCGCACCGCAGTCGCCTTGGCCTGGGGAAGGCCTTGCTCGGTATGCCTGCCGAAGGTTATGGCGTCGAATCCTGCAGCTTGGTCTCCTGGCAGCCTGCGGCTCTGCCTGGGGCGGCACTAGCATTCACACCACCTGGCTCTGGCACCTGCACCAGCCGATCTATTGGCCCGACAGCCGGGGCTACGGGACGGACCACTACGAAGCCGCGTGGGATACTATCCAGAAACAGGATGCCGGCCGCGCGCACCCCAAACCTGAGGTGCTTCGCGACATCTTCGGGTGGGATGATCGCGTGAATGCTTACCAGGGCCGCCCCAGCGCCGCGCTTGGCAGCATCAGCAGCTATCTCAACTCCGGCGCGCAGATCAGCTACTCGGGGGCCTTGATGGAGAACGTGCAAAGCCTCGGCGCCGTCGGCACTAGTGGCACGCTCGGCTACGGTCCCGGCTGGTATCTCGCCAACCGCAACGCCCGCACCTGGACCACCACGGGCGGCAAGCCCCGCATGGACCTGGTTAACTTCACCTATCACCACGCCCTGGCGCCCTTGCTGAGCGATGAGACGCTCGAGATGGAGCTCAAGATTCACCGGCGGCAGATGGAGATCTTCTGGACCTCCAGCCCCGCCCTTTCGCGCGGTTACTTTCCCGCCGAAACCTGCTTCTCCGAGCGGATGATTCCCATCCTCAAGCGCGTGGGCATTGACTGGACGGTCATCGCGAACACGCACCTGGCGCGGGCCTGCGCGGACTTCCCGGTGGTTGTCGGCTCCGGCGGCGAGAACTGCGACCTGCCCAACCTGGCCGACCAGCTCAACCCGGCCCAGGGCAGCGGCAACTACCATCGCGAGTCCATTGACCGCGGCTGCTCTCCCATCCAGGTCATGCCGTTCGGTTTCCAGGTGCATTATGCGCGCCACGTGGACCCGGAGACGGGCGCGGAGTCGCAGATGATCCTGGTGCCCAGCGACCAGGTGCTGGGGTGGAAGGACAGCTACAGCAGTTGGAGCCTGGACCTGCTCAACCTGCTGAATGAACGCAACAACCCCGCCAAGCCGGCCCTGGTCATGTGCGCCCACGACGGCGACAACGCCTGGAGCGGCGGCTATTCCTATTACATGGAATGGGTTAAGACCTTTGCCGACTCCGCCAGCGCCAGAGGCTACGAGCCCACCACGGTCGAGCAGTTCCTCCAGGAGTTTCCGCCCGCTGCCGGTGACGTCGTCCACGTCGAGGACGGCGGCTGGGTCTATGCCGACAGCGACTTTGGCTCCCCGATCTTCATCAACTGGCACTGGCCGCCGAGCTATTCGGCCAGCGGCGTCAACGTCGTGGACCCCAGCCTCGGCACCAGCGACAAGGCCGACAACTGGCGCGTCATCATCGCCACCGAGAACCGCGTCAAGACCGCCCAGCAGATTGCCGGGGTAACGCCCAGCGTTGACCAGGTGCGCGACCCGGGCAGCTTCAGCACCACTCCTAACGCGGTGGAGCTGGGCTGGCATTACTACCTGGGCAGCCTGGACAGCGGCTTCGTCTATTACGGCTGCCACGACGACGAGTGCCAGCGCGCCGTTGTCGCCCAATCCAATGCCGTCCGCAACGTCAACAGCATCCTGGCGGGCAACCCCTCCGGCGACACCACGCCCCCCACGCTCTTCCCGCCGCAGCGGCATCCGTGGAATCCCGGCGGCACCAACTTCGGCGTGCAATACAACTTCAAGCTGACTGTGGCCACCAATTCGGACTTCTGGGTTTGGACCTACGGCTACGATGTCTCCGGCATCTCGAATGTCACTCTCCAGTTTCGCGTCAACGGCACCAACCCGCCCACCTCCGACCAGTTCAAGACCTACGCCGGGGGCGCGCTCGCCGGCCCCTGGCTCGCCTCCAACATGACCAAGCGCGTGGTCGCGCCGGTCATCGGCGTCACCCCGCAATACATTGCCGACTACTACTACGCGAAGGTGCGCGGCGTCACCAACAGCTACGTGGATTACTACGTCTCCGGCACCGACAACCGCGGCAACACTTACAAGTCTCCCATTCAACACGTCTATGTCGGCACCTCCCAGGGCGGCAGCGGTGGTGATAATACGAATGGCTGCAACGGCCGGGTGTGCGTTTCCCCGGTGCCGCCGGTGGCGGGAACCAGTGCCACCATTGCCTTCACCCCCACCGGCGGCCCGTTGGCTGGCGCCAGCGCCATCTACATCCACCTGGGCTGGAACGGCTGGGCCACGGTCCTCAATCCCGATCCGGCTATGACGTTCAACTCGGCCTCCAATCGCTGGGAGTACACCGTCACCGTGCCTGCCGACACAACCCAACTGGACTGCGTCTTCAACAACGGCAGCGGCACCTGGGACAACAACAGCGGCCAGGACTGGCATTTCACGGTCAGCAGCACGCCGCAGCCGCCGTCTCAGCCGCAGAACCTGTCTGTCACGCCGGTGCAGACCAATCAGCTCAACCTGAGCTGGTCGGCCGTCTCGGGCGCCGCCGCTTACATCGTCAATCGCGGCGGAGCACCCCTTGCGCTCACCACGAGCACGGCTTACTCGGACACCGGTCTGAGCGCCAACAGTTACTATTGCTATTCCATCGTGGCCTCGAACAGCGTTGGTTTCTCGACGCCCAGCGCCACCGTCTGCACCAACACCCTCGCCGCGGCGCCGACCAACTATCCTCCCTTTGTGCTCGATGGCACCTTTAGCTACCCTGGCTACCAACTTGCCGCCAGCGGCATGGTGCTCTACGGCGCCCTGCGCGGCACGACCCTCTATGTCGCCACCTGGTCCACCGGCACCAGCGGGCCCAACGACCATTTCATCCTCGTCAGCGACCAACTCCTGTCTTCCGCCTCCGCCGCCGCGCCCTGGGCCAAGACCGGCAAGGTTGCCGTCGCCACCAGCAAGCCCTTCCTCGCCAGCGAGAGCCTGAATACCTATGTCGCCTGGTTTAACGCCCCGGCCTCCGCGCTGGCTTTCAAGGCCGCAACCAACTCCGGCGCGATGGCGGGCACCATTGACCTGGTCGCCGCCTTCGGCTACCTGCCGGCCAACATCTACCTCTGCGCCGCCGCCTACCAGACCGCCGACAACGGCGCCCTGGCCGCCCAATGCCCCGCCGGCACCGGCCCGGATATTGACCCCGCCGAGTTCTTCGTCATCCCGACCACCGCCCTGCTCGACAACAACGCCAACGGCACATTCGACCGCCTTGAGCCCGCGCTGGGCTTCAGGCTGCAAAGCTTCCAGGCTACCAGCGGCGGCTACGCGATCAACTGGGCCGCCATGCCGGGCCATTCCTACCAGGTTGAATGGGCCGCCGCCCTCGGCGCGAACTGGAGCAACCTGTCCGGAGGCCTTACCGCCGCCGGCCCGCTCCAACTCTCGCTCACCTGCACCGATGCGCCACCGGCGGCAGCCAGCCAGCGATTCTACCGGGTCAAGCTGCTTCAGTAATGTTCGCCACCTCAAACACTCCCTATGATGCATAACATGAAACCGTTCTCCAACCCACGCCGATGGGGAGGGCTGTCGCTCGCCGGCGCCTTCCTGGCCGTCTCGTTCCTCACCCTGCTCGCCGCCCCCACCCAGGTGGCCCGCACCACCCCGCAATGGGTCCGGGACGGCGTCGTCTATGAAATCTTCCCCCGCAGTTTCTCCCCCGAGGGCAATTTCAACGGCATCACCGCCCGGCTGGACGAACTCAAGGATCTCGGGGTGAACATCCTCTGGCTCATGCCCATCCATCCGCTGGGCGAAAAGCTGCGCAAGGGCACCCTGGGCAGCCCCTATGCCATCCGCGATTACTACGGCATCAACCCCGACTACGGCACCGAGGCCGACCTGAAGCGCCTTGTTGCCGAGGCCCACAAGCGCGGGCTCAAGGTCATCATTGACGTGGTGGCCAATCACACCGCCTGGGACAGCGTGCTCATGGCGCACCCGGAGTTCTACAAGCAGGACGCCAGCGGCAAGATTATCCCGCCGGTCAAGGAGTGGACGGATGTCGCCGGGCTCAACTACCAGAACCCCAAGCTGCGCGAATACATGATCGGCATGCTCAAGCACTGGCTTGACCCCGCCACCTTCGACCTCGACGGCTTCCGGTGCGATGTCGCCTACGAGGTCCCCACCAGCTTTTGGGAAGAAGCTCGCGCTGCATTGACCAAGGTGAAGCCCGACTTTTTCATGCTCGCCGAGGCCAGCAAACCCGAGCTGCTCACCAATGCCTTCGATGCGGATTACTCCTGGCCCCTGCATGGCACTTTGAATGAGGTGCTGCTCCGGGGCGCTCCCGCCAGCGAGTTTAAGCGCTCATGGGAGGAAAGCCGCAAGCAATTCCCCGAGGGCTCGCTCCACCTGCGTTTCTCAGACAACCATGACGAAGCGCGCGCCGTGGCCCGGTTCAGCGCCAAAGGCGCCCTCGCCGCGTCGGCGCTCATGTTCACGCTCGACGGCGTGCCGTTGCTCTACAACGGCATGGAGGTCGGCGACGCCACGGAATCCGGCGACCCGGCCCTGTTCGAGAGACTGCCGGTCTTCTGGCAGCCCAAGGACCGCCCCCCGCTGCGCCAGATCTACCAGTCCCTGATCCGCCTGCGCAAAGCCTACCCCGCGTTCCGCAACGACCGCGTCATCTGGCTGCGCAACTCCGACGAAGCCAATCTCGTCACCCTGATGCGCCTGGACAACAAAGACGAATTCGTTGTGGTCATCAACTTCTCCAATCGGCCCATCATCGGCTGGGCGGAAGTGCTGCATGACCGGGAGTTCCAGCCGGTGAAGATCGCCGGCATGCCCGAGCCGCCGTCCGACTGCTTCCCCCTGTTTCGCCTCAACGGCTTCGACTGGCGCATCTATCACCGCGCGGTGAAGTAGGGCCGGCTGCGCAGATTCCCCTGGCCAAACGCAGTGCCGCGTGGGCGCCGTGGGACTGGGCTTGGACTGAGCTTTACAGCCGCAAGGGTGGTGGCTAACGTGACGCCGGCTTGGGAGCCAGGCGGCATGGCGTTGCCTCTCCCGGCTGCCCTGTAAGACTCTGCCAGACATCCGTAATGTGACCAGGCCCGAACATAATCGCCCGCAGCCCGCCGGAAAACCGAAGCTCTTGGTATTCGAGCTCTGGGGCTTGGGGGATTTGGTGATCGCGACGCCTTTCCTGCGGGCGGCAAGCCAGAAGTACACGGTGACGCTGGTGGCGAAACCCTATGCGCTGGATTTGCAGAAGCGGTTCTGGCCGGAAGTGAAGGTGGTGCCATTCGTCGCGCCGTGGACGGCATTCAAGCACAAGTATCGGTTGCTGGCCTGGCCGTGGATGGGGATGTTCCGGCTGCTCCGCGGACTGGCCGCTGAGAAGTTCGACTTCGGCCTGTCGGCGCGCTGGGACCCGCGGGACCACCTGTTGTTGCTGCTGGCGCGGGCCAGGGCGCGGCTGGGATACCCGCGCTGGGGGAGCAAGGTCATGCTGGCCAGGTCGCTGGGCCGTCCGGACCCCACAGCCCACCGCTATGAGCATTGGCACGTGATGGCCCGGGCGCTGGGTTTCGAGGTGCCGCAACGTGAGGCGCTGGTCTTGCCCCTGTCCCGACCGGGAGGGGAGATCCTGGTGCACACGGGCGCCGGTCAGCCGGTGCGGGTCTGGCCGCTGGAACGGTATGGCGGGCTGGTTGCCCGGTTGCGGCGGGCCAACCGCCGCGTGCAGGTGGCCTGCGATCCGGAGCAACGGAACTGGTGGCTGGCGGCCGGGGAGGCAAGCGTGGCCACGCCCCGGAGCGTCGCCGAGTTGTTCGCGCTGGTGGACCGGGCGGGGGCATTCATCGGCAACGATTCCGGCCCCGGCCATCTGGCGGCGTTCTGCGGGGTGCCCACCTTCACGCTGTTCGGCCCGCAAATGGCCGAGTGGTTCGCGCCGCTCCATCCGGCGTCGGAGTGGCTCGAAGGCAAGGCCTGCCCGTACAAGCCTTGCTCTGATTACTGCCGGTTTCCGGCGCCCTGCTGCATGGTGAACACGGAGGAAGCGGAGGTCGGGGCGGCGGTGGAGGCGTTTGCCGCGCGGGTGTTGCAGGCCGGGTGAGACGAGGGGAGAGGTGGGCTTATCGCGGGAGCGGGTGGGCGGCAGCGGCGGAGACGGTTGCCGGTGGGGTCGCCTCGACTTGCGTGATCGCCTCGGCCATGGCCGACAAATGCCGTTCCAGGGTGAAGTTGCGCAGGAAGATTTGCCGGAACTCCTCGCCCGTTTCGACCGTCATCAGGGCCAGCAGGCGGTCGGCGATCTGCTCCGGGGACCGGACGTTGACCAGGCCGAGGTAGTTGGCCGGGAACAGCTCGGGCAGCGACCGCCAGCGCGTGGCGAGTATCGGCAGCCCAAAGGCCATGGCCTCGATCAGGTTCACCGGCTGGTTTTCGTTTTCGTAATAGGTGGGGAAGCAAAACAGGTCTGCCTCCCGAAGCAACCGGTGCTTCTGGTCGCCTGAAACAAAGCCCAGGTACTCGACCGTGTTGGCGAGGCCGGGTTCGGCCAGCCGGCGATCGAATTCGGCTCTGGCCTCCGCGGTGATGAAGCCGCCGGCCACCAGCAGGCGGAGGGCAACCGGCGCCTGGCGCTGGCCGAGCCGCTGGTTGGCGAGCGCCACCGCGCTGAGTGTGTCAAACAGTCCCTTCTCGCGCGTGCAGTGCGCCAGATAGAGGACGCGGACCAAATGCGGGTCGCCGCCGGCAAGCTGCGCCTCCGCGGCTTCCAGGGGCTGGCCCGACAAGAGCTGCTTGCGGGCGGCAAAGCGGGCCTTGCGCCGGGGCAGGACCTCCGCCGCAAAGGTGGGGCAGGGGTCGGGAATGCCGTTGCTTACGACCTTGATTTGACGGGAGAAAAGCTTCTCGGCATCCGCGCGGTTGTACTTGGAGAGCACGATGCTCAAGTCCACCTGCTTCAGCAGGCGATAGGTGAGCGACCGCCAGCGCATTGTTGCCACCAACTCGAGCCATTTGGCCAGCCCGGCGGCGTGCCAGTGCAGGATGACGCGCTTGAAGAAAGGCCGGCAGATCAGCATTACGAGCCAGTCCCGATACAAGGCCGAACGCTTGCCCGGGGCCGGGATGTAATACAGGGTGCTGACGCCGTAACGAAACCGGCACCAGATAGCCTGCAAGCAATAGGTCAGCAGCAGGACCAACTTGCCCAGCCTCAAGTCGCCGATATCCTCGAGCTTCTGCGACAAGCGGGCGTTGACGTGATAGCACTCGATGCCGAGGGACTGACCCGGCTTGCCGGCCGCCGACGGCCGGCCCGCGCGCCAACGATCTCCCCCGAAGCCCGCCAGCATGAGCTGCACCATGTAACTCTGGCCATGGTGAGGCGGCGGCGTATGGGCGAATACCAGCAGTTTCATGAAGTTGGGGGCAGATGCCCTTCGATTATGGCTCTAAATAAGCTAACATCCAACCCTAGCTGCAAACGACTTGCCTGAGAAGCCATTTTTTGATTCCCGGAAGGACGCCGGCCCAACGCTCGCCTTGACGCTGCCAGAGCGCTCCGTTAGGGTGAAATCCCATGTTGCGGAACCCCCGATGACACCTGGAGACATCACCATTGCCGTAACCATCTTCGACCGGCGCGATTATATCGAGCAGGCGGTGGCCAGCGCCTTGGCGCAAACGCTGCCGGTTCGAGTCATGGTGGTGGAAGACTGCGGCCCCGATACCGGTCTCCAGCCGCTGGTTGTTTCGAAGTTCGGCCCGCGAATCACCTACCATCGCAGTCCCCGCCGGCGGGGTCTGTTTGATAATTGGAACGCGTGCATGGATCTCTGCGCGACGCGCTGGATGTGCCTGCTGCACGACGACGACTTTCTTGAGCCTGATTTCGTCGCGGCGATGGTCGAACTGGCAGCCAAGATGCCGGACAAGGGGCTATACTACGGCCGGTGCAATGTGGTTGACGCGGCGGGCAAGCCGGCCTGGACGACGGCGGCCCTGCCGGGGGTCGGGTGGCGGGCCGCCGACCCCGTGGAAACGGCTCTGCATAATCCCGTCTGTTTTCCGGCAGAACTGTTCCGGGTGGATTATGCAAAAGCGCTGGGCGGGTTTCTTCCAACGTCGCGGTTCACCGGCGACTGGGACATGTGGGCCAAACTCACACTGCACCACGGCGCTGCCGCGATTAACCGGATAATCGGCAACGTCCGAAGTCACAATGCGGATGGCCGCGGAACAACGCGCGTGACTCGGAACGGCAAGCTTCTAGGTCTGACCTTGATGCAGGTCAAGAAGAACGCGGCGCGGTTGCGCAAGCACGGGATTGATCTCGGTTTCGACCGGGCCAGAGTTCTTGAGCCCACCCCCGTGCCAACCCGGTTTCTGCTCGAGAATGCCCGGGGATTCAGCCCCCGGTTGCTGGCCTACAACCGTGGTCTGCTGCTCCGGTCCCGCCCGCCGCACGGGGGCTACCTGCTCTTCCAGGTAATGGCTCGGTGCCTCGGGCCACGTTTCGTGCGCGCAGCCTCGGGGCTCTATCAAATGCTGCGAAGAACCGACCGCCAGTCATAGCCATGCGCACCTTGCTGACAGCAACGCCTCGTTGGTTTGGCTTGCAGCCTTGACTCAGGCTGCCTCCGATTGCCGCGAGGAGGAAAGTCGGGAGCGGCCGCAAAGGAAGCCGAACAGGTCTGTCTTCAAACTCTGGGCGCCGACCAGGGGCCAATACCAATAGTTGAACAAGCTACCCGCCAGCAAGGGCGCCAGCACCAGCGCGCCGATGCCCAGCGAGGTGAAATGAATGAGAATGAGCGAGAAGCTGAGGCCCACCAAGGCGGTAGCAAGCCCCGGCCATAGAAACGGAATGCGATTCTCCGTCGAGATCAGCGAGACCCAGAAACTGAGATGCAGTTCAATGAAGTAGTATAGCGCCATCACCACCAGCCACCCCAGGGGCAGCATTTGCTTGCCACTGCCAAACCAACACAACAGGAGCGGCCCGCATAAAACCAAGCCGGCGGCAAGAATCAGGAAGGTCAGATGTTGCAACCAAAACCGCGGCCACAGCACCCGCGCCATGGCGGCGTAATCATGCTGCGTGCGATACTGGCCGATAAGCTGCCACTTGACAGTGGTCCAGACCGTGGCCATGCCGCTGATCACGCCGACAAGCAGGGTCGAAAGTCCATATTGCGCATTTCCCGCCAACCCCAGCACTTGGTTGCAAATAGCAATGTTAGCCTGCGCGGTGAAACACGAGGTTACCGTCAACATCCCCAGCCGCCAACTCGTGGGCCAGATAATGCGTAGGTTCTCCCACACCTGCGCCTTCTCCGGCTGGAGATGGTTGCCCAACTGTTTGCGGCACTGCCAGCGCGCCAATCCCTGCTGCAACAGGCTCCCTGCCAGGCTCCCCAGCGGCAGGCTTATCAGCCCCCCGCCGCAGAGCAGCAACGCCGCTGCCGTCACAAACTTCACAACCGAAGCGGCAACGCTGATTTGCACTGACAACAGCACGTGGTTCATCCCGCGCAGGAAGATCACCGCCCAGCTCGAGTAGATATCGGCCACCGTCGCCACCAGCGTGATCACCCACGCCACACGCGTGACCGTAGGGTAAGGGGTGTCGTGAACGCGCGACTCCACCAGGTAAGTGCCCCACGCCCCTACCGCGATCAGAACTATCACCGCCATGTAACGGTAGAGAACGCGCGTCGTGAAAAAGAGTTGCCCAAGCAACCGCCAATTCGGGCTGGCGGTGCCCGCCTTGGAAAACCCATGCGCTTGCAGCGTCTCGGCCCCACCCATTGCGTAGCTCACGAACCGCACGATAGTCGGGCTAAAACCAAAATCAATCACCGGGGCCAGTTGCACCAGGCTTAGCAGTATAATGTACATGCCCAGCTCCTCCGTGGACAACTTCCGCAATACTAGTGGCAGCAGGAACGCCCCGATCGCCAGTCGCAGCCCGTTGGCAATCCACGACCACCCCACGGCCGAGGTGTGGAGCCTTTTCAGGACGGCGCGCACCCGGATCTCTTGAACTGAAGATGGCCAGCGCAAAGTAATGCAGTTGACAGCTTGGGGGCTCGGTCGGGCGGGGGTCAAGGCGCTAGTTTCAGCACCTCGGCGTAAACGTCCAGGTGCCGCCGCGCAATGACTTCGGGGTGAAAACGTTCCCGCGCGCGCTGCCTGGACCGGCCCGCGGCTGCGGCTGCCGCGGCCGGATCGGCCAGCACATGCTCGACCGCAGCCGTTATGCTCGCCGCCTCCCGAGGGTTGAACAAGAATCCGGTTTGGCCTTCTGTAACTAACTCCGGCACCCCGCCGACCCGCGCAGCGACGACCGGCACGCCCGCCGCCATGGCCTCCAGGACGGCCATGGGGCAATTCTCCTCCAGCGAGGCCAACACCAGTACCGCTGCCTGGCCAAGAAATGCCTTAAGCTCTTGTCGCGTGGCGGGCCCGTCGTAGATGCACCAGGGCCGCCCCTTGACCAGGCGAAGGAATTCCAAACCGTAAGCATCGCCCGGGTTCATGGTTCCGCAGAACCTTAGTTCCAGCGACTGCTTCTCGGCCAGGGGATCAAGCGCCTGGATCAGAGCGTTCTGATTCTTGAGCTGGCAGATGTTGGCCACGCACAGAATGCGCGCGGGCGCTCCTGGCGCCGGCTGGGGGTTGATCTCGAAGAAGGAGGCATCCACGGCGTTCGGCACAATCCAAGTGCGCGGAGCCAAGCCCAGCACCGCCTGCCGGGTATGTTCGGTGAGGCAAATCACCCCGTTGGAACGCGGCAGGGTGAATCGCTCCAGCCGGGCCGCCAGCCAGAGATAAGAAAGGGGCCGGGCGTGATCCCCCCGCGCGATCAAGCGCATGTTTCCATGGAGGGTCAGAATATTGGGAAAGCCCGAGCAGACGGCGCTGAGGGCGCAATCGCGCTCCGTCCCCTGGCCATGGACCAGGTCGGGCTGAAGTTCCCGCAGCTTGCGGCGCACGGCTCGGATACAGCCCTGGTAGCCGGTTCGCAGCCAGCCGAACTTCGGGACATGGAGGCTGTGGAAGCAGAGGTTGGGAGCCAGCTTCTCCGGCGATTGCATCGGCACCTGCGCACAGGAAACGACATGCACCTCCAATTCGGGCAGGCGAGCGAAGCCTTGCAGCAAAGCTTCCGGCGCGCTGCCGAAACCGGGCACGGGCGCGCGGTAATCCTTGCGATCCTCGCGGTTGTCGGTGGTTAAGAGCGCGATTCTCATCTCCACGCGCGGGGCGTCCGAGCGATGGCCTGGGCCTGGCGCCGGCTTACTTTGTCTCGCGGCGGGCCAGCACCGCGCCGCCGGTGATGCCGGCCTCATCGCCGAGCTTGGAAGCAATGATCTCGACGTCCTTCATGGTGCCGGGCATGGCATAGTCCTGCGCCGTCTCCACAATCACGCTCATCATCTCGTCGGCCAGCGCTTCCATGACGCCGCCGCCCAGCACCACGACCTCCGGGCTGAGGATATTGACCAGGTTGGCCACGCCGATCCCGATATACTCAGCGGCGTCTTCGACAATCTTGTCCACGAACTTGTCGCCGCGACGGATGGCCTTGCGCAGGTCGCCGCTGCGCAGGTCGCTCAGGTCGTCGCCGAGCATGTCGGTGAGGATGGTCTTCTGGCCGTCCTTCACGCCGGCCTTGATCTGCTGAAAGATGGCGGTGCGGCTGGCCAGGGCCTCGAAGCAACCCTTGTTGCCGCAGCCGCATTTGGGGCCGTTGACGTCCAGGACCATGTGGCCGATCTCGCCGGCAGTGTGATTCAACCCGGCGTAGAGGTCGCCGTTGATGATGAGGCCGCCACCGATGCCTGTGCCCACGAAAATGCCAACGAGGCTCTTCGGTTTGGCCTTGAGTTCGGCCACGTGGACACCCAACGCGGCGATATTGCAGTCGTTCTCGACGAATACCGGCACGCCGAGAAGCTTCTCGAGGTCCTTCTTGAGCGGCACATCCTTCCACCCCTCCATGTTGGGAGCGAAGATGACCCTGCCCTCGGCGAAATTCACCGCCCCCGGCGCGCCAATGCCGACGCCGGCCACCTGTTTGAATGACAGGTCGGCCTCATCCACCGCGTCCTGGACGCAGCGGGCGACGCGCTCGATGACGGCCTCGACGCCGCGCTGGGACTTGGTGCTGAGCTTGGCGGTGCCAATGCACTCGAGCGAGTTCTTGAACACCCCCGAGAGGATCTTGGTTCCGCCCAGGTCAACTCCGATGAAGTATTCCGCTTTGCTAGAAGTTTCGGCCATAACACTTTCCTATTTGCCGGCCAGCACGGCACTGATTCTCTTGCGCAGCTCGGTGTTGATAACGTCCGCCGCGCGCATTCCGTTGACAATGGTGAAACCGTAAGAAGTCTGCAGGCGGCGGAAGGTCTTTTCCATAGCCGTCTGGTATTTCATGAAGCTATCGAACATGTCCCGGGACAGCCCAAGGTCCATGCCGCTTTCCCAGTAATCAAGCGAGGCGTTCTTGGCGAAGGTTCGCTGCACCAGCTCCTCCGGGGGGACGTTGAGATAGAACACCGCGTCGGGTTCCAGCGCGACCCCATAGAGATTTCGCAGCCAGGCCTCGTCCATGCCGCGGACCATGTCGCGCGCCATCAACGTGTAGATGTAGCGGTCGGCCAGCACGACGAACCCGGCCTTGAGGGCGGGCAAAATGATGTTCTCGAGCTGGTCGGCGAAGTCCGTCGCATAGAACAGGCTCAGGGTGGTGCGGCTCAGGATGTTGCCTTCTTGCGCCTGCTCTAACTCCTCGCTGACGAGGGTGGACCGCTTGAGCCCCACCTGCACCGTCGCATGGCCGCCGCCTTCCAGCCATTCGACCAGCATCTCGATCTGGGTCGAGCGGCCGGAACCATCGGCGCCTTCGACGACGATAAGTTTCCCGGCGAGTTGCTCCAGGTCCACGCCCGGAATCCCCTGCCCGTAAAAGCGCCGCTCGGTGCGGCGCGGGACAACGATGTGGTTCTTGGCGGCGGTGGTCATAATCCCGGCTCCTCTTCTTTGACTTTCTTCTGCGGCTCCGCCGGCGCTTTGGCGAGCGGTCGTTCCGCGCGGTGGAAGCTGGCCAGGTCCAGCCGCCGGGTGACCAGCTCCCGCACCACGGCTTGCTGCTTCTCGACCACCCGGTTCGCGTCCACCACCAGGAAGTTGAACTCGGTGCTCATGGCCAGGTATTGCTCCAGGATGCGCCCCTGGAAGATGCGAAAGCTTTCGTAGGGGTCGGCGGACAGGCGCAGGTCCATACCCGCCTCGAAATACTTCAACTGCGGCCGGCCATCCAGGATGCGCTTGAGCGAGACCTCCAGGTCCGACTTGAAGAAGAAGGTCAGGTCGGGCAGAGCCGCAAAGCCGTAAACGCCCCGCACCCATTCCGGCGGGCAACCCCGAACGACATCGCGCGCAAAGGCGGTAAAGATATAGCGGTCGCACAGGACGATGTAGCCGGCGCGCAGCAGCGGCACCAGGTGCCGCTCGTAGCGATCGGCAAAGTCCGTGGCGTGGATGAGGCTGAAGGTGGTGGGGGTAAGCAGCTCGCGCTTCTTGCCCTTGCTGGTAGCGGATTTGACCAGCTCGGAGGAATTCCACTCGCTGAAGTAAACCTTGAGATCCTGCAATTCGAGCCAGCGTTTCAGCAGGTAGATCTGGGTGGACTTCCCCGAGCCGTCCAGTCCTTCCACCGCAATCAGCCGGCCGGGAAAATTGAGTTCGGCGAACGTTTTCATTGACTGCGCCCGCAGCCTAAACCCGCCTTGGCGGATTACAACTGTTTTCTAGCGCGGGTCAAACCCGCCGCCCCCATGGTGGCAGAATCGGCAAAAATAATCTGTTGACAAAGCAGGAGGGGAACCTACAATTGCACCAAGAATGATGCAGTCTAGTCACTAGGAGCATATATGAAAGAAACTCGAAGCTTAGTCAGTAGGTTGTTAGCATGCGGGGTTGCGCTGGCGATGGTTTCCACGCTCGCGGCCCAAACGGTCAACCAGGGGGTGGCGAAAGTCGTCCGTCTTAAAGGTTCAGCCCGATACGTCGGCGGAAGCAACGACGGAAAGCTACTGAAGGTCGGCGACCTCGTTCAGCCTGGCAGCGTCATTCAAACCGCGGAGAAGTCCCGCGTTGATTTTGTGCTGGGAGACGGGGCTGCGCCCGCGGCTCACCCGGTCGCGGGGGATATGCTTTCCTACAGTCCCACGGTTGACCAAAACGTGGTACGGATGTGGGAGAATACCCTTCTGGGCATAGACAAGCTGAGCACGACCCAGACCGGGGCAGATGAGGTGACCGACACGCAGCTGGATTTGAAAGCGGGCCACATCTTCGGGATGGTGAAGAAGATGTCGGCCGCCTCGAAGTATGAGGTGAAGATTCCGAATGGCGTGGCCGGAATTCGCGGCACGGTTTACGACATTAGCGCAGACGGAATTGTCAAGGTGTTACAGGGCTCGGTGGTGCTGGCCTATGTCGGTGCGAATGGCGCGGTAAAGACTCAGGTCATCATGGGCCTCCAGGAGTATGATGCTCCGACCGACACGCTGAAGCCGCTGCCCGATGTGGATAAGACGGGTATGGAAGGCTGCATGAGAGGTTGGCCGGGAAGGCCCCCGGGGCCGCGCCCGCCGCCCGGACCCCCGCCGCCGGTACCGCCGTCACGCTGGCGCCCGGGGCCGCCAGGGCTGTAATCAGCAGGGAAGCGTAGGCTCCTAACATTCTCGGTATAATTTGCTCCCTTCTGGCATTGGCTGGAAGGGAGCAATTTGTTTGTGGATACGTCGGGTGGGCTTGCACAGGAAACCGCCCGGAAACCGCCCCGGGGCGAGCTTATTCCACGAGACGACAAGGTGGCTGGTGAAGCATGGAGCGCCCCATTGAGTTTTTCTCCCCGCACTTGACTTGCTCGCGCTGCTTGGAAACAATCCAAGCTGTCGTATGCCGGAAAAGTCCAGTGCCAAGAGCAAAGCGTTGACCCGCAAGGTGACCCGGGAACTGGAGATCAAGATCTCTTTCCTCGAGGGGCTCGTCCGCCGGGATCCCCACTACGTTGAGGCGCTGCAGATGCTGGGAGACCATTACAGCCTACGCGGGGAGTTTGGCCAGAGTCTCAGAGTGGACCAGCGGCTTTCCCGGCTCCAGCCGGACAATCCGCTGGTCTTTTACAACCTGGCCTGCAGTCATTCCCTGAACGGCGAGCTGGACCAGGCGGCGTCCGCCCTGGAGCAGGCGCTGACCCTGGGCTACCGCGATTTCAAATGGCTGGCCAAGGACCCGGATCTCAGCCAACTCCGCCAGCACCCGCTCTACCGCCGCATTGAGAGCCGGATCCAGACGATAAAGGTCCCTATCGCTTGAATGTAACTGTCCAAGGGCGCGCCCGGCGCTTCCGCACGGTGTCGTTTGACGTCCGGCGCAACGCCGTCCTCCTCATTGAGCAGCGGCTGCTGCCTCATGAGTTTCGCATCGTGGCCGCTCGCGATTTCCACCAGACCGCGCGGGCTATCCAGGACATGATTGTGCGCGGCGCCGGCGCAATTGGGGCCACGGCAGCTTACGGGCTGGCCCAGGGGGCGCGGGCTTTCCGGGGGAGCAGCCGCGCGCGCTTCCAGCAGCACGTGCGGCGGGTTGCCGAAACGCTCGCCGCCGCGCGCCCCACCGCTGTTGACCCGGTCAACGCCATCGCCTGGGTACGCCGGGCCATGCGTGCGGGCCGAACGGTGGAGGAGCAGCAGGCTTTGGCGCTGGCAGCGGCCGAGGAGTTCGCCAACGACGATGTGCGGCATTGCGAGGCCATCGGCCAGCACGGGGCCAGGCTGATCCGCAACGGCATGAATGTGCTCACCCACTGCAATGCCGGCTGGCTCGCTTTCGTGGATATCGGCACCGCCACGGCGCCGCTTTATGCGGCCCAGGCGCGAGGGCGGAAGTTTCACGTCTATTGTGACGAGACGCGGCCGCGCTCGCAGGGGGCGACACTCACGGCCTGGGAGCTGGCGCAGCAGGGGGTCTCACACCAGATCATTGCCGACAATGCCGCCGGCCACTTGATGCAGCGCGGGAAGATCGACCTGGTGATTGTGGGGAGTGACCGCACCCTGGGCCGCACGGGCGAAGTCACGAACAAGATCGGCACCTACACCAAGGCCGTGCTGGCCCGGCGGCATGGAATCCCTTTCTACGTCGCCATTCCCCTCTCCACGATTGACTGGAACCTGAAGTCCGGATTCGACATTCCCATCGAGGAGCGGCACGAGAGCGAAGTGCTGGGAGCGTGGGGCATGGCTGCGGTGCCTGGGCGGTCGCACCGGGTGCGGCGCGTCTACGCGCGCGTGGCCAACCCCACCAGCGGGGCCTTGAATCCCGGATTTGACGTCACCCCGGCCGAATTGATCACGGGCATCATTACGCCGGCGGGGATTCTGAAACCGCGCGAGTTGTGGGCGCGGCGGCGGGAGCTGGGCTGGACGGACTGAGCTAAGCCCGGCCCGATTTCCAGAACTGCCACCAGCGCCTCCGGGGCCGAGGACTTTTCCATTCCTCGTAGCGCCGGTTGATTCGGGCGGCAATTTTCTCGTAGTTCCCCCAGTTGTCCGCCACGTGCCAGAAGCTGGGCAGGCCCGCGGCGAGCGTCTTCTTGTAATCGGCGAAGTATTCACCCCGGCGCCCGGCTGCATCCACGTAGTAATGCTGCGCGAACAAATTGCCCTCGTCGTTCAAGTCTCTCTCGGAGAAGCGTTCCTTGCAGGCAGCTTCGAAGAACTGCCGCCCGGTAATCTCGCGCCGTCGCAACCGCGCCAGGGGTTCCACCGAATGCTGGCGGTGAAAGTCGCTCTCCAGGTTGTTCAGCACGGCCCAGGCGAGAAACATCCCGATGTGCGTTCCTGCGTGACCTTTGGGCAGAGGCTCGGCCTCGGTGCTGTAGTCGAAGTCTGCACGGTCGTATGACATGCCGGCTCTGATATACAATGACTGGGCACTCGGTGCAACCCAACCAACGCCAGGGAAGGGAAGCTCAAACCATAACATGTCTCGCTTGGGTCGGGCCCATGAAAACCATCAGGGAGCGGCAGGGACATAAAAGGATTCCGCACTTTGCGACCGTCTTGCTGTGAGACAGATTATTCGGAAAATAGGGCCCGATTCGGCACGGAACTCGCTCCAATTGCTTGTTTTGTTGGGATCCTGCGGTGCAAGAAGCTGATACATAAATGAACAAGCGCGCTCAACTGAAGGTCATTTTGGCGAGCCTGGCCAACCTGCTGGTGCTCAGTTACATCGCGTACCTGACCGGGTACAACTTCCTGTTCTTCGTCTTTTTCTTCATCCCGGTTGCCCTGTGCGGCTGGCACCTGGGACGGCTCTCGGTGTTCTGCATGGCAGTGGCCAGCGGGATGAGTTGGTGCGTCGTGGACATCCTCTCCAGCCACCAATATCCCTCCGAGCTGTTCCGCTATGCCAACACCATGATCTGCTTCCTGGCCTTTGCGATCATCGGGCTGCTGGTGCAGGGGTTGCGCCACAGCCTCGGCGAGCAACTGCGCGTACGCAAGGAGCTGGAGACCGCGCTCGAAGCAAGCCGACGCGCAGCCGATGAACTCCACCGGCTGCAAGATCACATGCAGGTCGTCTGCGCCTGGACCAAGCGCATCAATGTGGAGGGGCGCTGGGTGGCGCTCGACGAGTTCCTGACCGAGCAGCTCAAGGCCAAGGTCTCCTACGGCGTTTCTCCGGAAGCCATGCAGAATATCCTGCATACCGTGGAGCCTGCGGGAGCCCCCGTGTCGGCTTGAGCCGCAGCGAGCTGTATTCTCTTCCGGCGGACGCAGGGAAGGCGTGTTTTAAGCTTGCGCCCGCACTGCTTTGCCGCTACTTCTGCCTTACATATATGGCAAAAGCATTAACTAAATCACAAACTGTCGCATCAGTTGCGGAAACCGTTGGCATTACCAAGAAGCAGGCCGGTCAGGTCCTGGAGGCGCTGGTGGCGCTGGCTTATAAGCAGGCCAAGAACAGCTTCACGCTGCCCGGGCTGGGCAAGCTGGTGCTCGTCAATCGCAAAGCGCGCATGGGCCGCAATCCGGCGACCGGCGAGGCGATCAAGATTCCGGCCAAGCGCGTGGTGAAGTTCCGCGTCGCCAAGGCTGCCAAGGACGCGATCCTGGGAGCCAAGTAAGCGGCATCGTTTCAGTTCTGTTGTAAAAGGCGGGGGAGTATCCTCCGCCTTTCCTGTTGTTCCGGCCGATGGGGCTAATGACCAGCTGCGGGGATCACTAGCGGCGCTTCGCGGGTCTCGATTGCGCTGGGCCTTGCCGTCGCGGCCTCGTTTTGGGCTTTGAACGGCATCGTGGGGAGGTAGTATTGACCGGGTGACGGTCCTCGAAGTGATTCAGCGCAGCGCGAAGTTCCTGGGCGAAAAGGGCGTGGAGTCGCCCCGCCTGCAGGCGGAGCTGCTGCTGGCACACCAGCTCAAGCTGCCGCGCATGAGATTGTATCTGGACTTCGAGCGCGCGCTGACACCGGCCGAGCTGGATGCGTTTCGAGAACTCATCAAACGGCGGGGACAGCGTGAGCCCTTGCAGCACATCGTCGGCTCGACGTCGTTTTGCGGCCTCGAGATCGCCGTCAACCGCCACGTGCTGATTCCGCGCCCCGAGACCGAGCTGCTGGCTGAGCGCGGCTGGAGCTTCCTCAATCAACTCTCCACTTCCGGCTCGCAATCGTTAACCGCGCTGGACTTCGGTACCGGGAGCGGCTGCCTGGCGATCGCGCTGGCGTGGAAGTGCCCGGCGGCGGCGGTCTGGGCGGTGGATATCTCCGCCGAAGCGCTCGATTTGGCGCGCCAGAATGCGGCGCGGCATGGCATGGCGGAGCGTATCCGCTTCCTGCACGGGGACGGTTTTGGGGCGGTGGCGCCGGGGGTGCGCTTCGACCTGATGGTCAGCAACCCGCCCTACATCCCGAGCGGGGAAATCGCCACTTTGCAGGCGGAAGTGCGCGATTACGATCCGCGCGGGGCGCTGGATGGGGGCACGGATGGACTGGATTACGGGCGGCGGCTGGCGGCGGAGGCGGCGGCATGGTTAAAACCGCAGGGCCGGCTAATGATGGAATTCGGCGATGGCCAGGCGGACCGGCTGCGCGAGTTGTTCCAGGAACAAAAGTGGATTGTGGAATCGGTGGTGGAGGACTACACTCGCCGGCCAAGATTCCTGGTTGCCGCGCGATCGGCAGCGAAGCCGGGCGCGCCCGGCCAACCGTCATGAGTTACTGTAAAACTGAGTTTTCATGGATAGTCTTTTGATCAAAGGTTCCGTGCCGCTGCACGGGGAGGTCATCATCAGCGGGGCCAAGAATGCCGTGCTGCCGATCATGGCGGCCACGCTGCTGACGAGCGAACCGTGCGTGATCCGGCGTGTGCCCAACCTGAGCGATGTGAAGTTCATGGGCCAGATCCTGACCTGGCTGGGGGCGCAGGTGCGGTTCGAGGGGGACGCGGTGCGGGTGCAGGCGCGGAAGGTCAAGGGGGCCGGGGATTACGATCTGATCCGCAAAATGCGGGGGTCCATCTGCGTGATGGGGCCGCTGCTGGGCCGGCTGCGCAAGGCGACGGTGTCGTTGCCGGGCGGTTGCGTGATCGGGGCGCGGCCCATCAACCTGCACCTGAAGGGATTCGAGGCGCTGGGGGCGAAGGTGGTAATCCAGAGCGGCTATGTGCAAGCCACGGCGAAGCGGTTGACGGGGTCGGCGTTATTTCTGGGCGGGCGGGCGGGCTCGACGGTGCTGGGGACCGCGAACGTGATGATGGCCGCCGTCCTAGCGGAGGGCGTGACGGTGATCGAGAGCGCGGCGTGCGAACCGGAGGTTGTGGACCTGGCCAACTTTCTCAACGCGATGGGCGCGCAGGTTTCCGGCGCCGGCAGCCCGACGGTCACCATCACCGGGGTGAAGGAACTGCATGGCGCGGAACATGAGGTGATTCCGGATCGGATCGAAGCCGCCACCTATGCCATCGCCGCCGCCGCCACCAACGGTGAAGTGACCCTGCGCGGCGCGCGCGCCGAGCACATGCGGGCGGTACTCGACAAGCTCAAGGATGCGGGCGTCGGCATCGAGCGCTGCGGGGCGGACATCACCATCCGCCGGCAAGGCCGGTTGAAAGCGGTGGATGTGACCACTCTGCCCTACTCGGGTTTCCCCACCGACGTCCAAGCCCAACTGATGGCGCTCATGACCCTGGCGCCGGGCATCAGCATTATTACGGAGCGGATATTTGAGTCCCGCTTCATGCACGTCAGCGAGCTGACGCGCTTGGGGGCGGACATTGAAATCGAAGGGCCCAGTGCGATTGTGAAGGGCGGCAAGCCGTTGAGCGGGGCGCCGGTCATGGCCAGCGATTTGCGGGCTTCGGCGGCGCTGGTGATCGCGGGGCTGGCCGCACGCGGCACCACGCAGGTGAATCGCGTGTATCACATTGACCGCGGCTACGAGAATATTGACAGCAAGCTGCGCCGACTGGGCGCACGGATCGAGCGAATTGAGGAAACATGACTAAACTGATTGCGGCCCTGATTATCGTGGGGGTGCTTTACGGCGGCTGGGAACTGTTCCTGTACTGGGAAAAGGTCAAGAACGAGGAAGAGACCAAACAGAAACAGGAGGCGGCAGCCAGCGTGATGGGCGATCAACTGCCAGGCATGTCCTACCAGCTTGAAGAGAGCTTGCGGACGGCTCGCAACCAGGGCGCCGCCGGGTTGAAAGCCTGGCTTAAGAACCACAGCCAAAGCGTCGAGGACCCGCGCAAGGCGTGGATCGAGCTGGATTACTGCGTGGCGGTGGCCCGGGAAGATCCCGCGGAAGCCAGGCGCGTGTTTGCCAGCGTCAAAGAGCGCATCGGTCCGGCGTCGCCCGTCTGGCAGCGGGTGAAGCAGCTCGAGAAGACCTACGAGTAAGCGGGATGACCGGGGACGGGCCCCCGGTTGCTGGATTTGCTGGGTTGACGGAGGGCGCATCTTAGTGTCTTGCCAGGGGAGGGGCATTCTTGTCGGCCTTCGGGTCAACTCCCGGCCGGGCCGACTGGATTACAGGCATTTGTTACAGGCCGAACTGCACGCCGCACCACTCGAGGGCCGGGTTCGGCTCACGGTCCGGATGGCCCCAAAGGCCGGTAACCCCCCGATCCGGGTCAGATCCCGCTCCGCCCTGGCCTACCTCACCGTCACCTCACCGTAGTACCTCTGATAGCCTATCAGAGGTACTACGGTGAGGTGACGGTGAGGAGACGGTGGGGTGACGGAGTGGGGCTGGTGCAGGGATGGAGGGGGAGCCCGGCCGAACCGGGAGGGTGTCGGGTTGCGCCGCGCACAACGAGCGCATCCCGGTTTATTACCAGAAAGTGAGATGGGCCTATTGGTGGACTTGCGCACTTTTTTGTTTGGCGATTGCCGACAAGTCGTTTATCCTGCGGCTGGAATCGGCAAACGAAAGGCCAGGCATTATGGATGTAGTTTTTAATTGTCCCAAGTGCGAACAGGAGTTGGCCGTTGATAGCGCGGGGTCCGGCACGGAGATTAACTGCCCGTCCTGCGGGGCGCTGATTGTTATTCCGGCACCGGAGCCAATGACCAGCCGGCCGGGCGCGGAAAGCGCAGCCGGCGCGCCACGGGGAGAGGTCAATCCGGTCAACCCGATCGCCTCGTCGGCGGCAGCGAAGGTGGAGATGCACTTGCGCGTGCCGGTCCATAAGACCCCCACGGAAAGCTTGATCGTAAAACCGCTGGTCCCCCTCGAAGTTGCCGCCAAGGAAACCGACAAGAAGCTCCGCGTTAAGACGATCAAGCACACGGACTGCGTGGAAGTGGGGCACGACAAGTTTGACGAAGTGGTGTCGAACTTCCTGGCCAAGATTGGGGAGGCCAACATGATGAGCATCACGACGATTGTCTACACGCACCTGGACATCGGCACGCAGAAGCTGCTCCAGGACTTCGGCGTGTTGATCGTGTATCGGGGTTAGGCTGTGATCCCGGGCGTTTTCGCCAAGCGCAGCCGGACGACGAGAGCCGGGCGCCGGATTTGTGAGTTGAGCCGGCAGCCTTCCTTGACGCGACGAGTTCCCCTCGTTAGCCTGTCCTTATGAACAGCCGGTCCTTTCGCCTGGTGCTTATCGCGGTCTGCCTGTTGGCTTTTCCGTTTCGCTCGCCGGCGCCCTTGATCTATAGGGCGGGCGAAGGCTGGGTCTACGAGCCGTATGGCGGCGAAGGCCGATGGCAGCGGATGTCGGCCAAGGAGCAACTGACTGTGGCCCAGGCGGCTTTCGATCAGAAAGCCTACGGCGTTGCCCTGAAAGCCTCGCGCTACCTGGTCCAGAAGTGGCCCACGTCGGATTACGCTCCCCAGGCGCAGTATCTCCTGGCGCGCTGTTACGAAGCTTCCGGCAAGGCGGAGAAGGCCTTCGCCCAGTATCAAAAGTTGCTGGAGAAGCAGCCAAAGTTTTCGAATTTCGCGGAGATCCGGCAGCGCCAAAGCGAGATTGCCGATAGTTTTCTCGCCGGCAAGCGATTCAAGCACTGGGGGTTTATTCCTTATCGGTCCATGGAACGCACCGCCGGCATGTATGCGGACATTGTGAAGACCGGGCCCTACAGTGATGTCGCGCCCGAAGCGCAATTGAAGATTGGCACGGCGCGGGAGAGACAGAAAGCTCTCTGGTTCAAGTCCCCCGACTATCCGGCTGCCGTTCAGGCCTACGAGCTGGCTGCCGATCGCTATTATGACCAGCCAAAGGTGGCTTCCGAGGCCATGTTCCGCGCCGGCTTGGCCTGTGAAAAACAGTCGCTAACCGCCGACCGTGACCAGACCACCGCGGGACAGGCGATCGCTAAATTCACCGACTTTATGGCACTCTACCCGGACGACCCGCGCGTGCCGCAGGCCCAGAAGACCATTGCGTCACTCAAGAGCGAACAAGCGCGCGGCAACTTTAACGTCGCCCGGTTCTACGAGAAACAGAAGCGGTGGAACAGCGCCCGGATTTACTACAACGAGGTCCTGCTACAAGATCCCAACTCGCCTTATGCGACTGAAGCGCGGCAACGGATTGACCAGCTCAAGCAGCGAATCCAGGGGACTGGCAAGTAGCATGCGGTTCTGTTGCTGGCTGGTGGTCGGTCTGGCGGTGCTCGGCGTGAGCGGGTGCGCGAGTTACCGGCTCGGGCCCGTCAACGGGCTGGCCGCGCGCGAGAAGTCGGTGCAAGTCAATCCCTTCGTCAATCAGACACTCGAACCTCGCCTGGGCGATGCGGTCACCGTTCAACTGCGCAAGCAGTTGCAGCGCGACGGCACCTATCAGCTCGCCACTCACGACGACGGGGACATTGTGGTCAGCGGGGCAATCACCCGTTACGATCGGCAGGAGACCAGCTTCGCGTCCACCGATATCCTGACGGTGCGTGATTATCGGATCCTGCTCACCGCACAAGTGACCGCGCGTGAGCGCAGCAGCGGCAAGGTTATCCTCGACCAGCCGGTCGTGGGCACGACGCTTATCCGCGTCACCACCGATCTAGTCAGTACCGAACGACAGGCGCTGCCTTTGCTCGCCGCGGACTTCGCCAAGAAGGTGACGGAGTTGCTGGCCGAGGGAGCCTGGTAGCCTGCCAAAGCCGAGTCTATTCAGCACGCGGGCAGGAACCGGCAGCTCAGCGCCGCCACCAGCTTGTCTTGCTCTTGGTGCCGGTGCTCTGCGCGCTCTGCGCGTAGCGCTGGACCAGCAACTGGCTGCGCGCCGCCTCGAGCGCCATCCGGAACTCGTCATAGCTCAGATACCGGTCGGCGGGATTTTTTGCCAATACTTTCACCAGGGCATCGCTGGTCGGCTGGGTGATTTCGGGGACAACCAGATTCGGCGGGGTCACCGCCGTGTTCACGTGTGCGGCCACCAACTCCTCAACGCTGGGCGCCTCAAAGGGCACGTGACCGGTCATCGCGTGATAAAGTGTGCAGCCCAGGCTGTACATGTCCGATAGAAAAGTTTCGCGCTCCCGCTTAATTTTCTCCGGGGCGACATAGTAAGGCGTCCCTTCTGTGACCGATGCCGACTCAGGCTCGGCGTCGGGGCTGCGCGCCAGGCCGAAATCAACCAGCTTCGGCTCGCCGTCGGCATTGAACAGAATGTTGCCGGGCTTGATATCGCGGTGGAGCAGGTTGTGTTTGAGCGCCATGTCCAGGGCGGAGCTGATCTTGTAGCCAACATCCAGGACTTCGAGCTCGCTGAGGCGATTCTGCTTTTCGATCCGCGAGTCAAGACTGCCCCGATCCGCCAATTCCATCACCAGGTAGCGCTGTCCTTCGAACTCGTCAAAGGCATAGATGTGGATGATGTTGGTATGGTTGAGCGAGGCACAAGCGCGCGCTTCGCGGTAAAAACTCTCCAGGGCCACCGCGTCGTTTTCGAGCTCCTTGCGCATCAGCTTGATGGCCACCAGGCGTTCCAGAACGGTGTCAAAGGATCGGTAAACCTTTCCGTGGCCGCCCGAAGCAATCTTGCTGCGCAGTTCGAACTGTCGCAACTGCATCGGCATCATGATCGGGTAGCCGCAGCGCTTGCAGGGTTCGGTAGAGAGCGGCGGCAGGTCACCCGGAATGAAGACCTTGGCGTCACACCCGCCGCACGTAACCATCTTTAGTGGTTTATCGCTCGCACTCATTACTCTTAGATAGTAGCATTTTCTGCTCGCGCAACAAGCGTCCCGGCCTGAGCAGCCAGCAACTGGGCGCTCCCCGAATAACAAGCTTCTTGGTAATCCTTCTGGATCGCGCCGTCAAAGCAGAAACCGGGAGCAACTTGACCCCGCCACCGGACCGTGGGCAGAGCTGGCCTTTAGCCGGCACCCTTGTCGCGGCAGGATGCCGTCAGAACCCACAGGGGTGAGGCCTAGGCCGCCATGCCTGCTCGCATCGTCCGAGTGAATTGCTTCAAGAATACTGCGGGCGAGGGTGGCCGGGGAGGTTCTGGAAGACGGCCTGACGCGCCAAGATCCTGATTGAAGGGCCAAATAAGCAAAAGTGTCATTGACAAGACAAGCAAGATGGTGTTCGATTAGGGCGTTAGCAGATGACAAACATAGTAACAACTTGCCTGTGTGACCAGCGAGCCGGCGGACAGATGTCCATCGGTCACCGCTGCACTGGCCTCGCGGGAGGAAACGACTGAGCTGTTCAGAAGATTTTCGAAACACCCGCGATTGCCAGTCAATCGCGGGGTTTTTGTTGAACCGTGCCGCCGGGACTGGCGGCGTTAGAGAAAGGCTATATTATGAATGCAAACTATCAACGGGTGCCGGCCAAGTTCGGGCCCGAGCTGAGATTTGAGGTGGAACCGGCTCCCCCGGCGCCGTTCCGGGCGCGGCAGGAAGCCGAACTCGAACAGCTCAAGGCCCGGTTGCTCTCGGAACGGTTGGCCGCGACCCGGGACCCGCAATTCGAGCCCGAGTTGAGGCAGGCGGCCAACGCAGCCGCGGCCTTGGCCTGGGTCACGCGCTATCCGCTGCTGGTCTTCCCGGTGCTATTTGACGAAATGACCGCCGCCGCCCAGCTTCGCGTGGGGCGGCAGGAGCAGATCCGTCAGCGCAGCCGCGAGCTGCTGGCCGCATGAAACCGGCAGCGACCAAGCAGCAAAGTCACCTTGCGGGGGAACCGTTTCCGCGCGCGAACGTTACTCTGTTTCGCTCGCGTAAACGGTTCCTCGCCTTGTGTTGGCGCGCTGGACGCGGGTCCGCAGGGCTCGCGCTTGTGCAGGGGACACTCCTGGTCTGGCAGGGCTTCCGGACCATGGCCTGCTGGCGGAGCCGGTGCGGGCTCACCTTCCAGCGCCGGAATGTGATTGACCGGTTTTCGCAAGCCCCGGTAGGGTAAGTGGGATGGGTGAACATATACTCCAGCCAAATCCGTGGATGATTCTGCCCTTTGTGCTGTTGCTGGGCATGCTTGCACTGGCACCGCTGTTCTGCCTGGGGTGGTGGACTAAACATTATCCCAAGGTAGCCTTTTCGCTCGGCGGGATCACCCTGGCCTATTACCTGGTCAGTCTCCACGCTTACCAACGCGTGCTGCATGGCGGCGCTGAGTATATCAGTTTCATCACGCTGATTGGCTCGCTGTATGTTGTCTCGGGGGGCATCCACATCAATGTCCGTGGCGAGGCCACGCCGCGGACCAACACCCTCTTCCTACTCCTGGGGGCCTTGATTGCCAATGTGCTCGGGACCACCGGCGCCTCGATGCTGCTCATCCGGCCGTGGATCCGGATGAACAAGTACCGCATCACGGCTCATCACATTGTCTTCTTTATCTTTATCGTCTCGAACGTGGGCGGCTGTCTTACCCCCATCGGTGACCCGCCCCTGTTTCTGGGCTATCTCAAAGGCATTCCCTTCTGGTGGGTGGCCGAACACTGCTGGCCGATGTGGGCGGTGGGCGTTGGTTTCCTGCTGGTGCTGTTCTATATCATTGACTCCCGCAACTATCTTCGCGCCCCGAGGGAAGTACGTGACCGGTTGGCGGAGCCGCCGGATCAGTGGCGGTTTGAGGGCCTGTGGAACGTGGCCTATCTGCTGGTCATTCTCGTGGCGGTGTTCATTAACCGCCCGCTGTTCTTGCGCGAGGTACTGATGTTGGGTGCCGCTGCCGGTTCCTGGTTTACCACCAAGAAGCATGTGCATGAAGCGAATCACTTCAGCTTCCATCCCATCCAAGAAGTCGCCATCCTGTTCATTGGCATCTTCTCCACGATGATGCCGGCTTTGGATTGGCTGCAGCAGAATGCCGGCCAGCTGGGCACGCCTAGTCCGGCTGTGTTCTATTGGGGCAGTGGCATGCTGTCCAGTATGCTCGACAACGCGCCGACTTACTTGAGTTTTCTGAGTGCGGCGTTCGGGCTGTTCGTGGACCCCGAGATCATTGACAAGGTCCAACTGCTGGTCCAACAACATGGGACAAACCTGACCGGCATAACCGGTCCGCATGCCGAAGCCATTGGAAACACCTACGCCGCGCTGCAGAAATACCACGCCGACCTTCTGGCTGGCGGCAAGGTCCAGGTGGATGAAATCGAAGTGGCCTTCCTGTTGGGCAATGTCGCCTACAACAATTTCATTCTTGCCATCAGCATCGGCGCCGTGTTTTTTGGCGCCAACACCTACATCGGCAACGGCCCCAATTTCATGGTTAAGGCCATTGCCGACCAACAGAAGGTGCCCACGCCGGGCTTCCTGGGATTCGTCTTCAAATACACGCTACCCTGCATGGGGCCGATGCTTTTGCTAATCTGGCTGCTCTTCTTCCGCTCATGACGCCGAAAAGTGGAAGTCAGAATTGCGTTGCACAACTCGCAATGATTTCCCACAATCAAGCTGTAATTTAGTGGTGAAGAGCGGAGTGCGCACCCTTTATAACATTCTATTCACGTTCGGCTTTGTCCTGTCCTCGCCGTATTACTTCATACGCATGCGGCGGCGCGGCAACTGGCAGCAAGGCTTCGCCGAACGTTTCGGCAAATACGACACCAAACTCAAGCAGGCCATCACCAATCGGGACACGCTGTGGATGCACGCGGTAAGCGTCGGAGAGGTTAATGTTTGCACCCAACTCATTCGCGCGCTCGAACCACGTTTGCCGAACCTCAAGATCGTCGTTTCGACCACCACGACTACCGGCATGGGTGAATTGCAGCGCAAGCTGCCGAACCACATCAGCAAGATCTACTATCCCATTGACCGCCTCTTGTATGTTCGCCGCGCTCTGGCTGCGATTCGCCCCCTGGCCATCGTCTTGGTTGAAGCCGAGATCTGGCCGAATTTTCTCTGGCGGGCCCGCAAGCTGGACATTCCGGTATTCCTCGTCAACGCGCGCCTGTCCGACCGTTCCTACCGCGGCTATATGCGGTTCCGGTTTCTATTTCGGCCGTTGTTTGCCCTCTTCAGCGGCGTCGGCGCGCAAAACGAAGCGGACGCTGCTAAACTCCGAAAGCTCGGGTGCCGGGAGGAAGCAATCCATATTGTTGGCAGCCTCAAGTTCGATGCCGCCAAGATCGACGCGCGGCGGTTGCTCGATGTGCCGCGCCTCTTGCGCCAGGTTGGCGTTGAGGAAGGCTCGCGCCTGCTGGTGGCAGGCAGCACGCATGCCGGGGAAGAGGTTGTCCTGGCCGAGCAATTCCGCCGCTTGCGCTCGCGCTTTCCGGACCTGGTTCTCGTGTTGGTTCCGCGCCACTTTGAGCGCAGCCGGGAGGTTGGACGGGAGGTCGCGGCGCGAGGGTTGAAAGTGGTCTATCGCAGCGAGATTACATCCCGCACACAGCTTGCGCCAGGTGCCGTAGACTGCCTGATTGTCAATACCACGGGTGAACTGAAACACTTCTACGAACACGCCACCGTCATTTTTGTGGGCAAGAGTCTTACCGCTGCAGGCGGACAGAACCCCATTGAACCGGGCGCGCTGGGAAAGGCCATGGTCTTTGGCCCCAACATGCAAAACTTTGCGGCGGTGGTCCAAAGCTTTCTGCAGCGAGATGGCGCAGTTCAGGTGCGGGATGCTGCAGGGCTGGAGGAGGTTCTGGGCGAACTCCTTGCCAACCAGTCGCGTCGCGAGCAATTGGGCCGCAACGCATTGGAGGTGGTGCGCGAAAACCTTGGCGCTGTTGACCGAACGGCGGATATGATCGTCCAGCGCCTGGCCTCCGGCAAGTAATCCTGCACCGTGACAGTAAGTTGGTCCGCCTTGCGGGTTGCGCGGACGCCGTTATGACAGGATGCGCCGCCCCTCATCCAGGAAGATGCCCTTGAAGTTCATCTCCAGCGCTTGAGGATTGGAGGCCTTTCCCAAGGCTTCCTGCTCACTGATCTTCCCCTGCTTCACGAGGTTAAACAGCGCCTGGTTGAAGTTGATCATCCCATCGTCGTTGCCGGTCTCGATGGCCGCCCCCAGCTTGTCGAGCCGATTCTCCTCAATCAGCTTTTTCACCGTCGGCGTATTGATCATGATTTCCAGCGCCGGGGTCATGCCGCCGGCCAGAGTGCTTACCATGCGCTGGCAAACAACCGCCTGCATGGTGCCGGCAAGCTGACGCCGTATCTGCTCGCGTTCGTCGGCCTTGAAGAAGTCAAGAATGCGGCTGATGGATTGCGCGGCGTTGGTCGTGTGCAGCGTAGAAAGCACGAGGTGCCCGGTGTCCGCCGCGCTCATCGCCGAGGTGAAGCTGACGGAGTCGCGCATTTCGCCCACCATGATAATGTCCGGGTCCTGCCGCAGGACGTGCTTTAGCGCATGATGGAACGAGAGGGTGTCCAAACCAACTTCGCGCTGCTCGATAACGCATTGATTGTCCTCAAACACGTATTCGATCGGGTCTTCCAACGTGATAACGTGCTTCTTGAAATTGGCGTTGATGTGCTCGATCATGGCGGCGAGCGTGGTTGACTTACCGCAGCCGGTTGAACCGGCCAACAAGACAATGCCGCGTGGCGATTCCGCGATCTTCTTGATCTGCTCCAGCAGTCCTAACTCTTCAAAACTGGGCACGTGGGTTTTTACATAGCGCATGGCCAGACACCACTGACCGCGCTGCTGGAAAAGGTTGGTGCGAAAGCGGCCGATACCGGGCACATAATATGAGAAATCCGCTTCACGCTCCTGTTCCACCCGTTTGTTCAAATGCGTGGGGGTGATTTGTTTCACCACGTTATTCATCCATTCCTCGGTCGGGAACGGGCATTCGATGGCGATCAACTGGCGGCTAATGCGGAAGATAACAGGGGTGCCAATCTTCAAGTGCACATCCGACGCCCCGCCCTCAACGGCCGTCTTCAAAATACGGTGAAATATTTCCATGTCATTCAGGGTAGCAAATAGCTACAGAAAACCAAGGGCGAAAAGCCAACGCCTGGCTTTGCCTGGCAGCAGAACCACCCCCTGGCCAAGCCCGCCTCGCTTCGACGCTCAAGCCATTAGATACCCGCGCTGCCGCCGCTCCGCTGCCGGAGCCCACAACCAAACGGGATCTGCTACCCGAGTCATTGGCCCTGCTGCACCCGCCCCCGGGCTTGCTCCCCGGCCGCTCAACCACTACTCAAGGAGCGAGTGGGCCATCGTGCTCAGGCGCTCCTGCGCGTGCCTCGACAGCCCTGTCAATACCATGGAGACGTGATAGCCGGTGTGTTTGCTGCCGGTGCAGGAGATGACGACGCCGGAACAGTGAACCCGGCCTCCATCAACCGGCGCTTGCAAGGTCAGGGTCATCTCGGTCCATTCGGAGAACGGCGTAACGCTGCGAAACTCAATTCCGTTCTTGTGAATGAGCACCGAGTGGGGAGAGAGAGAGAGGCAGGTTTGTCGCGCTTCAACCACGACCTGTGGCAACGATTCACTACCTGCAATTCTTCTCGCACTCATACAGCAACATCAGAATAGCATGTTGTAAGCAACCGTCAAATTAGCTGGTCAAAACGATAGGATAAGTTGCTACCATTCAATGACCGCCGCGCCCCATGTTAGCCCCGCCCCGAAGACCAACATCAGGATTAAGTCGCCCCGTTGGACGCACCCCGAGGCCACGGCCTCATCCAAAGCGATAGCTACCGAAGCAGCAGAGGTGTTTCCGTATTTGTGAAGATTGACAAAGAGTTGTTCGGGCTTAGCCCCAAGGCGGTCGATCACCGCATCAATGATGCGACGGTTGGCCTGGTGGGGGATGATGCATTTGATGCGCGCGATGTCGATTTCACAGCGGCGCAACGCCTCTACCGCGGCCGTTTGCATCGCCTGCACCGCGTTCTTGAAGGTCTCTTTGCCCTCCATCCGCAGGTAATGCATACCTGCGGCGACTGATTCTGTGGTCGCCGGGCAACGGCTGCCCCCCCCGGCCATGAAAAGCAGGTCCGCCTTCCGGCCGTCGGCCCCCATCACCGCTGTCAGCAACCCGTGGGCGTTAGGACGATTCTGAAGGACGGCCGCGCCCGCGCCGTCGCCGAAGAGCACACAGGTGTTGCGATCTTTCCAATCAACGATGGCCGAGAGCTTCTCTGCGCCGATGACCAATACCGTGTCGTACGTGCGCGACATGATGAACTGCTGGGCGATCTCCAGGCCATAGATGAAGCCGGAACAAGCGGCTTCCAAGTCGAAACCGGCGGCACGATAGGCGCCAATCTTTTTTTGCACCAGGCATGCGGTCGAAGGGAACGGCATGTCCGGGGTGATTGTGGCCACAATGATCAAATCAATTTGCTCCGGACTGACCCCCGCACGTTGCATGGCGCGGCGCGCCGCTTGCGCGCCCAGGTCGGAGGTAAACTCCTCCTTGGCAGCGATTCGGCGCTCCTTGATGCCCGTACGGGTTGTGATCCACTCGTCGGAAGTGTCCACCATCTTCTCCAGCTCCGCGTTGGTAAGGATTCGAGCCGGGACATATGAGCCCACACCGCTTATAGAGCAGGTGCGACCCTGGAAGTTATACTTGGCTCGTGGGTTCTTGAATCTGGGATTGGATGATGGACTCATTTTGATCTCTGGTCAGTCTTGACTGAGCCTTGAAGGACGACAGATGCGGGAAGCGATCTCGAACGGAACCAGGAACCCAAGCCGGGATCCCGCCGGGCTCAACTCCCGGCTCCCGCCTCCTGAGCGATGGATGGGCATAGCTAGTTCTGGGACAAGACAGGCATGGCGGCCGACACCTCGGCGGCCAGACGTTGATTCGCCCGCGCAATCTCGTTTGCAATGATCTGGTTCACTTGATGTTGAACATTTTCGGCGGTAACCCGTATAGCGTTGGTGATGGCGCGCTCACGAGCCGCCCCATGAGCTTTCATCACTGTGCCGTTGAAGCCGAGCAGCGGCGCCCCGCCAAAGCCTTCGGGATCCATCCGGCGTTTGATCGTGCGGAACGCGTTTTGGGCCAGCAAGGCGCCAAGCTGGCGCCGGGGATTTGCTGTCAGCTCGCGCTTGAGCATGGAAAACATGGCCAGCGCCAGGCTCTCGCACGTCTTCAGAACGATGTTGCCAACAAACCCGTCACTGACGACCACGTCCACATGGTTGTTAAACAGGTCGTGCCCTTCCACGTTGCCGATGAAGTTCAGGTCCAGCAACTTGCACAATCGGAATGCCTCCAGGGTCAACTCGTTGCCTTTGGTATCTTCGGTGCCGATGCTGAGGATGCCGACCCGGGGATTCTTATAGCCGAGAATCTCCCGGGAGTAGATGCTGCCCATCACGGCGTAGTGGGCTAGGTGCAGGGGCTTGCACTCGATATTGGCGCCGGCATCAAGCAGCACGAATTCATGATCCGGCGCGGGAATGACGGTGGCAATGCAACCCCGGTCAACCCCCGGAATCCGGCCTAACTTGAAAGTCGCGGCGGCGAAAATGCCCCCCGTGTTGCCGAGTGAAATCACGGCATCCACCTTTCCCTCGCGAGCCAATTCCACCGCGCGGGCGATCGAGCAATCCTTCTTCTTTCTCAGGGCCGCCGCAGGCTTCTCGGCCATCGTCAGGACCTCGCTGGCGTGAACCACCCGCACGCGATGATCGCGAAACCCGCGCGGGGGCAAGGCAGCATGAATTTCGCTGCGATTGCCCACCAGGTAGAGGGCGCTAATCCTCGAATCGGCCTCCAAGGCCCTTTTGACACCTTCGATGACCACCCGGCAGCCGTGGTCGCCGCCCATGACATCCACTGCGATTCGCATAACGGGACCGAAGGCAGCGAGACTTTGCTCCGCACCTTCGAGCGGTCAGGCTCCGGCCGTAACTGTAATGACCTGGCGTCCTTTGTAATAGCCGCAGGCGGGGCAAACCCGATGTGGGACGTAAGGAGCCGCGCATTGCGGACAGGAACTGAGTTGCGGCAGAGCCAACGCACTATTGTAAGCGCGGCGCATCCGTTGGCGACTTCGTGACGGTTTTCGCTTGGGAACACCCATAATCTCTAAAGTTTCAGTTTGTTTAACTCGGCCCAGGCCGATGAATTCACTTCGGTTCCGCCAGTGCTGCTGGCAGGTCTTGAATTGCCAACAGACATCTTTGGCAAACCGCGACATCCCGGGTCACAGAGCGGATGTCGCGGAAACTCCAGTAGAATATCTTCCCGGACATAAGGCGTCAAGTCCACACAATCGTTAACCACCGCCACCTGATCTTCCCCTTGCAGGGGCAGGAAACAGTGCCAAGCGCTCAACTCCAGGCGATGCTGGAAGGGCTTGAGGCAGCGAACGCACTGGCATTCCAGTTTCAGGCACAAACGGCCCTGCACCAGCAAGCCGTTCTCAACCTTATCCACCTCCAAATCGTATTCCAGCGGATGAACCACCTGGATAACTTCGTCGCGCGTGTCGATATCCAATTCCTCCGCTGGCAATAGGCCTCCCAGATGGACCTCATGCGCCTCCAAATGGCGCAGGTTTACGATGAGCGGCATGATAACCTGACTAGGCCGGTTTGGGGCTGAACTTGCCAGCCAGAGCGGCTCGAACATGCGCCGGCACAAACGGGCTGACGTCGCCTCCCAGTTGCGCCATCTCCTTCACGATGCGCGAACTGAGGAAAGTGTATGTGTCTTTCGGCATCATAAAAATGGTTTCTATTCGTTCGTTCAACTTACGATTCATCAGCGCCAGCTGAAATTCAAATTCAAAGTCCGATACGGCCCGCAAACCGCGCACTACCGCCTGGGCGGCGCGTCGCTCCACGTAGCTCACCAGCAAACCCTCGAACGAATCAGCCTCCACATTCGGCAGGTGCCGAGTCGCGCGCGCCACCATCTGCACGCGCTCTTCCAGTGTGAAGAGCGGGTGTTTACTTTCACTCTTAGCCACCGCCACGATAACCCGGTCGAACAACTTGGTTGCCCGACACAGCACATCCAGATGCCCGTTGGTGATGGGATCAAAACTGCCCGGATAGATCGCCGTACGCATACACCATACTCTACTAAAGACGCCACAGAAGACGAGCGGGAAATCAATTCCTCATCGATGCGCCTGTGGACGGCCCGCGCGGGCTCCAGCCCCTTTATCTTCCGGAGGTCAGGCTGCGTCGGCAGCCCGCCCCGGCTCCGCGCTCACCAATGGAGCTCGCGGGAGCGGAGATACTCGAGCAACCGCTCCGACTCGTCGCTCTGGATGACGTTTGCGCCGCGGGCAATGGCCCAGCCCCAGCCGACGGCGGGATCGGTAAGTGACTTGGCATCCGTGTGTCCCGCCGCCAGGTCATCCCAGAGGGTGTTAATCCACGCGCGCGCGCCCGCCTTCTTAATCTTGGCAATCGTTTCTGCCGAGACGATTGGATCGTCGTCGGACACGAAGACTAACTCGAAGGCACAAGGATGCATCCGGCGAGTGTAGGGTTCGAGCTGCGCCCAGCCCTGCTCCGACTTCTTCTCCCAGCCTTTCTTGTGGAGGAGGATGGGCATGAAGAACACGGGCGGATTCAGATTGGCGAAATCCACTTCGCAGCGGGCGGCGCTGTAGCTGGACTTGAAGATGGCCTGGCGAAGCGTGCCGGTTTTCTTCAGGACGGCGCAGCACTGGGGCACGATGATCCAGGCCTTGTCGAGATTGACCATGCACTTGTCTTTGGCCACGAGCATCGCCTCTTCCAGCGTCGGCATGCGCTGGTCGGTGACCGGCGCGTTGGTGCCCCCGACGCCCAGCCGCAGGTGCAATCGCTTGATCTCGGCGAGCGTCAGGTCGGCGATGGCGCCGGTGCCGTCCGTGGTGCGGTCCACCGTGGCGTCGTGACACAGGATGAGCCCGCCGTCCTTGGTTTTTCGCACGTCCACTTCTACAATGTCAATGCCCCGCTCGATGCTCTCGGCAATGGCGGCAACTGAGTTCTCTGGTTGCCGCTGCCAGGCCCCGGTCGAGCGGCCGGACAGGCCGCGGTGCGCGGCGACAAGCACCTTTGTCCCCGCGGGTTGCTGGAACTCCGCGTAGATGCGGTTGAAGCTTGACGGCAGGACCTTCGCCGGACTGGAACCGGCCAGGCCGGCCATTAACAATGTCAGCCCCAGCAACAGGGTCCGGCGTGAGAGTTGTCTTGTGATTACATTCATTGCGTTCATTTCAGTCCTTGGTTTTGACGCGCCATAACGTCGCCGCCAGCACCACCGACACCACTGAAGCGCCGATCCAGAAAGCGATCGCGGCGCTGAAGTCGTAGTGTTTGATTTGCGTGACAATGGCTTGTCCTTGTTCATTGAGTTTGGTGACCGTTTCTACGGTAAGGCCCCGCTGAATCAGCCGGCCGCTGATCCACTCCTGCGATGCGTTGCCGAGATAACTAACAATGCCGATGAATCCCATCGCCGCGCCTGTGGCCCGGCGGCCGGCGATGTCTATCGCGAACAACCCGCCCAGCACGGCCAGCAAGCCGCTGAGCGTGAAGCCGAAGAGGAGGAAGGCCGCCGACAAAATCACCGGATGCCCCGGCGGGGTATAGAAGATGGCTACCAGCGCGATAACTTCCAGCAGGCCGAAGATGAGCGTCACCGGCGGCCGCCGCGCGTTGAAGAGTTTATCGGAGATGAACCCATAGACCACGCAGCCCGCCAGCCCCGCGCCGGTGTTCAAACCCAGCATCAGGCCGGCCTGGACCAGCGTGTACTGCCGCTGTTCCTGGAGGTAAAGCATGCCCCAACTGTTAATCGCGTAACGGCTGACATACATGCAGGCGCTCGCCAGTCCCAGCACCCACATGGCTGGCATCCGCAGCGCTTGAAACTGGCCCCGGCCAACTTTGGTCGGCGCGTCGGTCTTGGGCGTGGGAGCGGGATGATCGTTCCTCCAGTCCGCGACGGAGGGCAGGCCCATTGTTTCGGGGCGGTCACGGAGCAACAGCAGGATGCCGAACGCGACCAGGATGCAAAACACCCCCGGCCCCGCGAACCCCGCCCGCCAGCCCAGGTGAGCGACCAGCAGGGAGTTGAACACGAAGGTCAGCCCCTCGCCCAGCGAATGCGAGCTGCTGAAGATGCCGTAGTAGCGTCCGCGCTCCCGGGCGCTGAACCAGTTGGCCAGCGAGACCCCGCTGCAAGGCGACCCGGCACCCTGGAACCACCCGTTCAGCCCCCACAGAATCGCCCAGGCCCAGGGCGAGACAAAACCGAGCATGGCCAGGTTAATCAGCGCCGACATCAGCACCATAGCGGAGAAAAACCGGCGCACGTTGGCGTGGTCGGCTAGAAAGCCGTTCACCAGCTTGCCCACCGCGTAGCCGATGGAGAAGGCTGAACCGATCAGCCCCAGCCATTCCGCCGTAAATACTCCCTCGTCCAGCAGCGGCTTTTTCATCACCGCCAGCGGCAGGCGGCAGGTATAGCCGAAACCATAGCCGCAGGTTATCGCAAACAGAACCGAGATTCGGTTGCGGTGGTATAACCGACTGATGCGTTCCGGGTCAGTGATCCTTGGGGCGTCGGTGCCGGCCGCAAACCACCGCAACGGATTCCATTTCCGCGCGGCGGCTGTACGCTCCGCACTACAGGGGCAGGGTTCGCTCATCTGACGCTTAATTGTCTTATATCAGGTCTTAACCCGCGAGGCAATGCACAAACCAGGGCGGTTCAAAAATACTCTATCTATATGCCAGGAGCCATGAGGCCCGACCCACATGGGAGATACACCGGGGTATCACCGGGTACACCCCCTTTTCTCGCCATTGCCGGGCTGGGGTTTGTGTTGGACATAACAGAAAAGACGGTCTCTCAAAGAGCTTTGACACTTGCGGCCGGGACGCTTAGACACAGTAGTCAATGATCACAACAAATCCCTCCATCTGGTTTCGGCCAGCCAGCTGTCTGATTGCGTTGCTTACCAGCGGCGGTGTCCTGCTGGCGGTGACTGGCGCGCTCAACCTCGAAACCGCCCAGCTCACGCTCGATTCCGGAGGCCGGGCCAGGCTCGCATTTGCCGACGGGACGCGCTGGCCGATGTCGACCGGGCCGATCTTCGCGCTCGAAGCCGGCGGCACCAATTACCCGGCGCAGTCCGTCAAACATACCGGCAACCACCTCCGGGTGCGTTTTGGCAACGGGGCACGCGCGGAATTCCAGACCACGCGGGGCCGGGGTTTCGCAATCTTCCGGCTGGAGCGCCTGGAGACGCCCAAGCCCGTCACGCGACTTTGGCTGTTTCAACTCCCGGCGCCGGCTCGCGCGACGATGCACGGCACGGTCAACGGCGCAACCTGCGACGGCAATGTCGCCGCCGTCATGGCCGCCAAACCGAATGTTCATGCCATCAGCCAGCGAGCTGGCGGCGCGCGCGCGGATCGTTCCGGCTGCAGCCACGAGCTGACGCCGACCACGCCGGGCCGAGTCGGGGCGCAAGCCGCGCGATTCACCGCCCGGTGCGACGCCACGGCGGGCGGCTGGAGCATGAGCGGACGGGACTATTCGTCGCCGCTGGACCTCACGGGCTGCCGCGCTTTGCGGGCCTGGGTGCACGGCGATGGCCGGGGCGAGGCCTTGAAGCTGCAGCTTTATGACGGCGTGGGCGGGTACCGGGACAACTATCTGACGATTGACTTTCAGGGCTGGCGCCAGGTGACACTGACCAATTGCCCGATTGACACGCTCCGCTACGACCGCGTTTCCACCCTCAATCTCTATTACAACGGCCTGCCCGCTAGCACGTCAGTCACCTGCCTGGTGGACCATGTCGAGGCGCTGATCGGGCGGGAGGGGAACACCCGAGCCGTGGTCCTTGAGGATTTTGAAGACCCCACCTCCGCGCTCTGGTCCTCGCTCGCAATCAACCTGTGCGCGCAAACCGAACAGGCTCACGGCATCGAGCCGGCGGCATTCGGCGTGATCGCCTGCCGCGAGGCGGACTTCCTCGACACGGTCCAGCGTTTTGAAGCCGCCGCCGGCCTGCCGCATCCCCGGCCCGGCGGGGTGTGGAACAAGCAATCGCCGCGGGTGAAACGCTCCTACCTGTTTCTGACCAGCTTCCGCGAGGCGCAGTTCGAGCAAGGGCTGGCGCTGGCGCGCCGCGGGGGCTTCGACACGATCCTGCTGGGGCAGGAATCCTGGAGCCAGGGCACAGGACACTACGAGATCAACCGCGCGCATTTCCCCGACGGACTGGACGGCCTCAAGCGAACCGTCGCCCGATTCAAAGACGCGGGCTTCCATGTGGGGTTGCATTTCCTGGGCGCCTCAATCTATCCGCCCGATCCGTATCTGACGCCCGTGCCGGACGCGCGCCTGGTCAAGGGCGCCGTCGCTACGCTGGCCGCCGATGTCAGCGCGACTACCGACTTCCTGCCCGTCACCGCCGCGCCCGAGCAGTTCCCCGCCGAAGACGGCGGCTACAACGGGCGGGGCACAATCGTGCAGATTGGAGACGAGCTGATCCAATACACCGCCAAAGCCGCGCCGGAACCTTTGGGGTTCAGCGGCTGCCACCGCGGGCACCTGGGCACCCGGCCCGCCGCTCACTCCAGGGGCGACACTGTCCGGCACCTGGTCCGCGCCTACGGCTACCACATGTATGACCTGGACACCTCGCTGCTGGACGAAGTGGCAAGCCACTTTGCCCGCGTGGCGAAAACCTGCGACATTGACATGATCTACTTCGACGGCTCGGAAAACCTGCAAGGCGATCATTGGTATTACAACGCCCGGCTCCACCAGGGCTTCTACGACAAGCTGGCCAACAAAGATATGCTGCTCCAGGCCAGCAGCTTCAGCCATTACTCGTGGCACCTGCTGGCGCGCAGCGCCTCCGCCGACGGCCACGGCGACCTCAAGGGCTATCTGGACCAGCGCTCCGGCCAGTTCACCGGGCTGGCGCGCGACTGGATGCCATTGGACATCGGCTGGTATTACGGCTATGACCCGACGGCCACGCCCGACATGTTCGAATACGTGCTGGCCGCCACCATTGGCTACAACTCCTCAATGTCGTTCCAGGTCTCGTGCGATGCGGCGGCGGCGCATCCGTTCACCGGCGAGATTCTCGACCTGATTGCCCGCTATGAACGATTGCGCCTTTCGGGCCGGGTGCCGGACGCCGTCAAAGCCCGGCTGCGAATTGATCCCGCCCTGACCGCCATCAAGCCGGGCGACTCCCAACCCGAACTGCTCGAGAAACGCCGCGAGTATCGGCTGCTGGAACAGAATGGACAGTTCTTCTTCCAGCGCGTGGCCTACGAACCCTGGCACGAAATCAAACTGGCGGATACCAACACCGCCACCTGGCAGGTTCGCGTCAAGGAAACCCCAGCTCGGGTTGGCGTGCAGATTCATGCGCCCAAGGGGATGGAGCTTGTTGATCCCTGGGTTGAGATCGAAGAGCACCGCTGGACTTGGCAAGGCAAGCTGACCGCAGGCCAGTTCCTGTTCTTCCGGCCGGGCGAGCGCATTACGCGCTACGGACCGGCGCTCAAACAACCTGAGACCGCTGACGACGCGCCAACCATCAGCCTCGCGCCCGGCGAGCATTCGGCACGATTCGGCGCACGCGAACCTTGGCCGGGTCAGGTGCGGGTTCGCATCGTGCTGGAATTGCCGGAACGTATCGAGTTCTGAGCCCCAAAACGCCGCTCTCCTCCGCCGGAGCCGTGCGGAAGGGATGACAAAGATGGGGCACCCAATCCCGCGGGTGAAGGGCATTACTTGCCCGCGCGCTGGAAATAGTCCGCGGCGTCCGCCGGCCGGATGTCGGTGAGCTTGCCGGTATAATGCCGCAGATCACGCGCCTGGAAAGGATGCGCGGCCATAGCTTCCTCATTGAGATCAATGCCCAGGCCGGGAGCATCGGGTATTCGCAGCCGACCATCCTGGAAGATAACCTTCTCCGTGCTGATCTGCCCGCGATGCGACACATCAGCGCTCATGGTCTCAAGGACAGTGAAGTTGGGCACGCAAGCGGCAAGCTGGAGATTGGCGGCATTGGCCACCGGACCGCTCGGGTTGTGCGGGCAGATGGCGATATGATTGGCCTCGGCCTGCGCGGCAATCTTCTTCACTTCCAGGATGCCGCCGACGTGGCTGACATCGGGCTGCGCGAAGTCGGCGCAGCTCAGCGCGAAGAAGCGCTGGTAATCCCAGCGGCTGTAGAGCCGCTCTCCGGCGGCGATGGGCACCCGCGCGCGGCGTTTGACCTCCGCCAGTGCTTCCAGATTGTCCGGCGGAACAGGTTCCTCGAACCAGTGTATGTCGAAAGGTTCCAGCGCCCGGGCAATGCGCACGGCGGTCGCCACGTTGAAGCGCCCGTGGCCTTCAATGAGAATATCCACCTCCGGCCCCACCGCCCCGACTACGGCCTCAATGCAACTCAAGGCGTCGCGCAGACCGCGCTTGTCTATCTCCAGGTAGGCTGAGCCGAACGGATCCCACTTCAATCCCCGGAAGCCGGCGGCTACCGCCAGGCGCGCCTTCTCCGCAAACTCAGCGGGCGTCCTGGCCGGGGCGAACCACCCGTTGGCATAGCACGGAACAGACTCGCGCACCTTGCCGCCAAGCAACTGATACACCGGCATGCCGAGAGCCTTGCCCTTGATGTCCCAGAGGGCCATCTCGACACCGGACAGCGCGCTCATGAGGACTGGACCGCCGCGCCAGTAGGCGTCGCGATAGGTCTGATGCCAGATGGCCTCGATGTTGTGCGGATCCAGGCCCACGAGCGTGCGCTCCAGTTCCTTCACCGCCTGGGCGACGGTCTGCTCGCGATATTCCAGGGTGGCCTCACCAACGCCGTGCAAGCCGTCGTCGGTTAGCACTTTGACGAACACCCAGTTGGTCCGGTAGGCGTGGCAGAGAAAGGTCTTGATGCCGGTGATCTTCATAATAAAAGGTTTGCAGTGGAAAGCGTCAACAAGGGGAGGCTGGCGGAACCGTGGCGTCACCGCCCAAATGATACTCGATACTCCAGCTTGCTTCGGCGCCCTGGTTCAACACGCGCTCGAAGTAGGGTTCAAAGGAGGTAGTCCGGTCGTTGCCCCAGATGGGCAGGAAGGCCGGCGCAAAATCGGTCGCCACCGTCAACTGGCCGAGCCGGGGATGTTGCTGCGTTGCCCGCATCACCTGGCCTGGCTGGCGCAGGTCGAGTGCCTGGTAGCAGCCGCGCCGCCAATCGTGCGCAGGCTTGCGCGCCACATATCCTTCCGCATCCAGAAAATAACCCGGGCTGTCAGCCGGCAGGCCAACCGGGAAGGAAAAGCGGCACAAGACGTTGTTGGAAGGGACCGGAAAGAACGGATGCGCAAACCACCGCACCGGCAACGGGGCGCTCCCCAGGCTGCGAATCCCGGTGCGGGATCGAATCACGCGGCCTTGGAGGCTCACCGTGCGCTCCAGGCGATAAGCCCAATCCCGGAAGGTGTGCTCTGTTCGCATGGCAATGCTATCCGGGGAGCAGCTTATTTCCCATTTCACGAACTCGATCACCTCAGGATTGTAGCGCACATCGAACGGCTCGCGCGGGCTGGTCCGGCGCACGAGCCCCACGCCGATGCAGCCCACTACCCCGCCTACCGGCGCAGCCTCGGCTCCCAAGGCCCGTTGAAACATGTCCGGAGCACCTTGCCCGTCAAAGGTGTTAGGCGCCAGGGGATATGCCGGACCGGCAAACAACTCTCCGTGGCGCGCGTCCAGCACCTGCCAGATGTAGCCCCCGGTGCAGTAACGTGAACCCAGGCGCGTCACATCGGCCACCGGATCGAGAATCAGGACGGTAAGCTCGGGATTGCTTAGGGCGTACATGGCTGAGTGCCCGCCGATCAGGGCTGGGGAAATGCCCGGGCGCGAGCCTGGTAGAGAATGCCGCCGATCTGGCGGCACGCGGCGACGGTCTCGGGGTATGGAGTGTCGCAAATATCCAGCAGGCCCGTCAGATAGTTCTCCCCATCAAACCGCCCGGTCGCTGGCTGGTCGTAGAATTGGAACCAATGAGCGCCGATAACCGCCGGGTTCTCGAGGGCGCTCTTGACGTAGGTTACATAAGCCCGGCCCCGATCCGCATGGTTAGCCACCAGCACCAGCCCGGCGGGCTGCATGGGCGCGTCCACCGGCGCAAAATGGAATTCACCGATAAGAATAGGACGATCCAGCCCTTCCGGCAGCCTGAGATCGGAGACTTCAGGCGCGTAACGGTTGATGCTGACGATGTCGCAGTACTGCGCCGCAATCCGCATGACCAGGGCGTTGCCGGACCCCGCAAAGCGGCATCCCAGGTAGAGGTGGTTTGGAGCGGCGGCTTTGATGGCCTCGCGGCAGCCCTGGAAATAGGCCGCCAGGTATTGCTCGCTGAAAGCCTCCAGATCGGCACGAACCGCCGGTCGCATTCTATCCGGAGCAGGGACATTCGTCCGCAGCGTCTCCCAGCCTGTAAACGCGGTTCCCCAGGCGGCATTGAGCTTCAGCACTTCCGTGTATTTCTTCTTCAAGCCCGCCACCATCGCTTCCCGGGCCGGCTGCTCCGGCGGCGAGCGCAGCGCCGCCTCCCCCAGGTAACAGGTGTCTTCCCAGTGCAGCTCATTATCCACGAAGAAGCCCAGGCACCAGGGATCATCAAGCGCCTCTTTCAACTCCCTTTGCAGCGTTCGGTCAATAAGCTGACGCCAGCCCGGATCAAATGGGTCCGGCAGCTTCCCCCAGTTGCCCTCGGAACCCTGGAGGCGGAACTCCGACTTGCCGAGCGGCGCCGAGTAAACGATGGCGGTGTAAGGCGTCTGCCGTTTGGAATAGATGGCGGGGTCGGACGAGTTGGCGATGGTATTCAAACCCCAACTGGCCAGCCGCCGCTGGGCCTGGGCGGCATACTGGGATGGCCAATCCTTTCCATACTTGCGGAAGAGATTGGCTTCGAGGAAGTCATAAACCGGGTGGTTATCCTTGCCGACATAATAACGTCGTGTGGATTGCGGCTCCCGGTCATAAAATGCCCCCAGCGGCGAGGCGGGATCCGGCAGGCGAAAGTAGTTCTCGCGGTCCAGCAGTGGGGTGCCGTGATAGACAGACCCGACCCGGACGCGCGTGCCGACCCGCACGACGCCGTGAGACCAGAACAACCCGCCCTCCGGGTCCACCATCCACCAGGCCCCGTTTAGTTTCTCGACCCGGAAATAGCCCGTGGCAGCGAGCTTTGGCCCGCCAGCCCACCCGCCGTAACGGTCCCAGTCGGCCGGCCGCGCATGCGCAGCCAGGTCGGCCTCCTCACTCCTGCGTCTTTCGCTAAACTCCGCCGCCGCATGAATCTTGTCCGGCCAATCGCGATGCGCATACTGGCCAAACTCATCCACCAGCGGGAACACGCGATCGGCCGGCCAGTCCCGGAACGGCGCAGGCGCACCACGGGCAATCACCGGACCGATGGCGAAGGCGTATTCCGCATCCGGGTCGGGCGTGAAGATCGAGATGGCCGTGACATTGGCTCCATTGACGCTCCCGCGGCGCACAAAGTCAGTCGGCTGTCCCACCATGGAAATGAACCTGTCTTCAGCCCCAAAGGACCTCTTGTCGCTCAACGGCACCACCAGCCACACAGGCTCCGGGCTCGGAGAAACCTGGACCTGGTGGATGCCCTTGCGCGTTTGCACTGTCGGCAGGCTCTCGGTTGCCTCATCGTCCACCCGCAATATCAGCCGCAGGTTGTGGGTCCCCCGGTTGCACACCGGCACGGCGATTTCCGAAAAAGCCTCCAAGTTCCGGCCTTCCGGCGCGGGCTTCACCTTGAGGCCAACGCGGCCGGATTCCTTGCGGGTCTTGACCTCCAGCCAGCCGTTCGTGCCCGGAGCTGCCGAGGCTCCCTGCAGTTGCACATTGGTGGCCGGCCACTCTTTCCACTCCGCCACGGCTCGCTCCGCTGGCGCGGCCACAGCGGCCGTGCCGCTTAGCAGCCCCAATGAGAACCACACCAGTCCTGCGAGCAGCGCACGCAGCAGGAAATGGCAGCGCGTGTGCATCTTTACCTCTCGTAAACCAACACGGCCACCGACTGCGCGGGCAGATTATCCCCCGGCTGGAAGCTGCCGTTCACCGTGGCGCCTTCGACAAACCGCAGCGGCTGGCTGAGCTTGGGGGTGAAGGCCTTTGCGCGCGACGAATGGTTGTAGGCAACGATCGCCGCCCGCTTGCCCGCCGTGTAGCCTTTGGCCAATACCCCGGAAGCGGGCGGCAGGCAGATCTCGTCATCCACAAACCGGCCCGTCATCAGCAGGTCCGGCCAGCGATTGCGCAAGGCAATCAGCTTGGCCATGTAGGCGCCATACTTCGGCGCCTGGCGCAGGTCGCCCCGGCAGCGCCAGATCTCGACATCGAACCGCCAGCCGTAGAGGAACCCCCAGTTCATCCGCTTCTCGTGGTCGCGCTCGTCCCGGATGCCGCGCGTGCTGCACAGGATCTCCGGGAAGGTGTAGCCGAACACTTCCGGCGCCGCCTCGGGAGTCTGCGCGGCGCCAAAGTCGGCCACATGCACAAAGTCCACGTGCCGGTCGAGGCAGTCGCTCACCTTTTCCGTGCCAAAGGCGCGGTCGCCGTGCCCTTCAATCAGCGCCTTGCGCATCGCCGCCATGTTCCCATCCTTGCCCGGCCCCTGCGCCAGGGCCGGCCCCGCGTGCGGATGCGACGGGTCAAAGCACAGGTAAGGCAGCCGGCCGCCCATCTGGTCGAAGAACAGGCAGTCGGGTCCGAACGACGCCATGTACTCCCCGATCTGGATCAGCTTCTGGCGCCATTCCGGCGTGGCCTGGCACGCCGCGACAAAGTCCCGGGCGCCAAACTCGCGCAGGTAGGTGCCGTCTCCCGCAAACTTGTAGGCTTCGCGATACTCGCTCCCCTGCGCGGTCTTGACGCAGATGCGCGCGCCGGTGGTCTTGTAATAATCGGAAGCAGTGTCAATCAGGTGGCCGTTGGCATACAAAATCACCCGCCCGCCCCGGCGATGAATCTCCGCGATCGCCTCCCGCAATCCCGCCGCCCCGCCCAGGTCGTCGGCGGCCTCGTAGTTCGGATAATCATTGTCCATGCCGGCCTTGAACCACCCAAAGACCATCAGCGTGGTGATCCCGTAGGGCCGGCCGCCCTCAAACACATCCACCAGATCCTTGTACCGCAGGAACACTTCGCCATATTGGTGCTTCATGATGATGCGTTGCCAGCCGTGCATCTGATTCACCCATTCGGGCCGCGGCGTCTGGCTCCACCAGCTCGAATCCGCCCACTTCCGGTAGGCGCGCGCGTCGGCGTGCCAGTCCTCGTGATGCAGGCGCAGGACCGAACGCGGCGCGGTCCAGGTTCCCCGGGCCAGGAACGGGTAGCGAACAAACCCCGCGAACAGTCGTCCCGTGCTGGTTTCCCGGGCAAGGTTCAAGCCTGTGGTCTGGAAGGTCGGGTCCTCCGAAAGCAGCCCCAGCCCCTTGCCCCCGCCGTAGAGGCCAAACCAGTCCATGGTCATGGTGCCGCCCGGGTAATGGGAGCAGGCCAAAACACGCCTCTGGTCGGGCGCCATGTAGAGAGTGTGCTGCTCTTCCACATAGGCTGCCGGGTTCTTGATGCGGCGGCCAAGCCCGTGCGGCAGAATGAGCGTGTCGCTTTCCTGGTCCGGCCCCAGGCTGCGGAATGGCCCCACCCACGGAAACCAGAACTCCTCAATCACCATGTCGGATTGATTGTTCAACTGCGCCTCGCAGACGACCTCTTCGCCTTCGAGCGTGAAGCGCAGCTCGATCTGCGCTTTGTGTTCCGCGCCGGCATGACGGAGCGTGGCATAGCGCGCCACCAACGCCTTGCCTTCCCGGGTCACGCGCGCGGATTGCGCTTCCGGCGCAATGCCCCACTCGCGGCGCTGGCCCACCCCGACCATAATATCAAACAACCCGCGATCCCCGGCGAGGGTTGGCGCTTGGCCGGCGAACCCCAGCTCGTACTTCCGCCCGTCGGCTGAGAGCGAGAAGTAGATGCGCTCGTTGGCAATGCGTTCCAGGCCGCCGCCCGGGGCCGGGGCAACGGGCTGCTCCGCGCCGAACAGCCCGCTTGCGCAGACCATCAAAGCGGCGGTGAGACTTGTCGCCGGCCTGCGGGCCGGGCGACCCATTAAGCGCGAGGCTTGTGACACGTAATCATTTTTCATAGGCAATCGAGTTGTTTGGAGGACACTGTGCAATGCATGATAATCATAACCGTTCAGCTTCCGGCTCGCGGTAATAGTCGCGCTGGAAGGTGAAGAACACCGCAACCAGCAGCGCCAGACCCCCCAGCAAGTATGCCCCGGACAAGGCGGAAAAGCCATAGCCCAGCCCGAGGCCCTCGGAATACGATTCCCGCAGCCGCCCGAGCAACCACGGGGAAAGCGAGCCCACCAGGAACGCCAGCATCGTCATGATGCCCACCGCCGAGGCGCGGTGCCGGGGGGCGATGACTTGGAACAAGGCCGCGTGCGTGTTGGCTTCATAGAATCCGCGGAACAGGCCGAACCCCGCCATGGCCGCGCACGCCGCGAATAAAGTCCCCGCCCGCCCCATCAGGAATATCACCGGCACGCCCAGTAGCATCGCCGCGCCCATCATCTGGGGCCGGAACACCGGCCGCGTCACCGCCATACGGTCGGATAGCCAGCCGCCGAGTAGAATGCCCAGCAACGCCGCCAGGTGATGATAGAACATGGCAAAACCGCCGGCTTTGGTCAGCGAGAGATGGAACCGCTCCTGCAGGAACACCGGCGCCCAAACCACATAAGCGTTGTTGACAAAGACGATCGCGGTGAACCCCGCCGTCAGCAGCAGCGCGGTCGGCGAACGAAACAGCACGCCCAGGGCCTGCCAAACCGAGTCGCGCGGGCCCGCGTCCGGGTGGGCCGCGGGAGCCGGGGCATCCAGCAGGCGCCACATCAAAACCAGGCCGAGCACGACGCCGCCGCCGCCAAAGGTGAAGAAGGCCGAGCGCCAGCCCCAGCGTTCCGCGATGAACCCGCCCAGGAACCCGCTGACCATCACGCCGAGGTAGAGGGAAGATTGATGAATGGACAGGGCGATCGCGCGGGTCCGGGTGTGATAGGTGGCCAGCAGCGGGTAGGCCGCCGGCGCGTAGAAGGATTCGCCGCCGGCGGTGGCGACGCTGCGAAACGCAATCAGCGCGATCAGCCCGCCCGCCAGCCCGGTGCACATCGTGGCCGTGCTCCAAAACAACAGGCAGCTGATGATGATCTTCTTCCGGTTCCACACGTCCCCCAAATACCCGGCCACAGGCATCATAACCGCGAGCATGAAGAACAGCACCGAGCCCACCAACCCGAGCTGGCTGTCCGCCAGGTGCAGGTCGGCTTTGATGGCGGACAGGACTACGCCAAAGATCGCGCGGTCGCCCTGGTGAAAGAAAAAGGCGCAGAACAGCAGCGCCAGCAGCTCCCACTTGTAGCGCGGACGGGACACGGCGCCTCCGGCATGGTCGGCGCCGCCGCTCACACGTCAACGTCGGCGGGCATGTGCTGGGCCGAGCACCCGCCGTCCACCACCAGCCTGGCCCCGGTGATATTTGATGCCTGGTCGGACGCCAGGAAGAGCACCGCCTGCGCCACCTCTTCCGCGCTGGCTTCCCGGCCCAACGGCACGTTGGCCCGGCGCCGCTTCGCCTTGGCCGACGCCAGCACCTCCCAGCGGTCGGTGTGAATGTAACCCGGCGCCACGGTATTGACGCGGATCCCATAAGGCCCGAGGTCCGTTGCCATTGAAAGCGTCAAGGCGTCCACCCCTCCCTTGCTCGCCAGGTAGGCGGTTCGCTTGCGGATGGCCCGCGTCGAAACATTCGAACCGATGTGGACAATCGCGCCGCCGCCCTGCCGTTTCATCATGCGCCCGGCTTGCTGCGAGACGTAGAACGCTCCCGTCAGGTTCACCCGCAGCACCGCCTCGAAGCACTCCAGCTCCAGTTCCAGGAAGCCCGCCCCCACGCCCAGGTGCGCCGCGTTGTTCACCAGCACGTCCAGGCGTTTGGCCTTGGCGGAGATTTCCCGGAACATCGCGTCCACGTCGGCCGGCACCCCCACGTCGCCGAGCAAGCCCCGGACTTTCTTGAAACCACGCCGGCGCAGCACGGCCAAGGCGTGATCCACCCCTTCCTGAGTTCGGCTGTTGAGATAGACGGTGGCTCCCTCCGCGGCGAACGCCGCCGCAATCCCCAAGCCCGTATTCCGGGCAGCCCCCGTCACCAGGACAATCTTGTTGCTGAAGCGCATAGGATGACGCTTTCCAGTCTAGGCCCGCCGGGGATTGGGTGCAATTGCCTTATTTCGTCATTGCCATTGCATTTTTGGACAGGCAGCCTACGGGCTGATGAAACACCCCTCCGTTCCCCGCCGGGCGGTTGCCGTCTGCATTGACACGCGGGACGGCGCCGGACGTAACCGGCTGCACGGCGTGGCGCAATATCTCCGCCGCCTGGGCTGGCGGATGATGCTGGTCCGCCACAGCGGCGCGGCGGCGGCGGCAGAAGTGGCGCGTCTCGCCCCGGGCGGCATCATCGCCTACGTGGCCGACCGGTGCCTGCTCGAGATGGCCCGGAAGCTGGCTGTACCCCTGGTGGATACCGCGCTCGGAGAGCTGGAGGTCGCCATGACCGTAAGCCTGGATAACAACGCCGTCGGCCGCCTGGCCGCCGAGCACCTGTCCCAGGCGGGGCTCAAGAATTTCGGCTATTGCGGCGTGCAGGGACGGGCGGCGTCCGAGCAGCGCCGGGCAAGCTTCGCCGCGTGTCTGGGAGAGCGTCCGCTGGCGGCCTTTTCCGAACCGGTGAGCGAGGGCGAGTCGCGCCTCGAGCCGCTGATGGGCTGGCTGAAGCGGCTGCCCAAGCCGGTCGGGCTGCTGGTCTTTGACGACAAGCTGGGCGAGCGGGTGTTGACCGCCTGCCGGTGGGCCCACCTGGCCGTCCCACATGAGGTGGCGGTCCTGGGCATCGGCGATGATGAGCTCATGTGCGACGTGAGCTGGCCCACTTTGTCCAGCATCAGCCTGCCCACGCCCCGCCTCGGCTTCGAGGCGGCGCGGATGCTGGCAAACGCGATGGCCGGCAGGAAGATCCGGCAGCCGCATCTCAAGATTCAGCCCACCGGCGTTGTGGCGCGCGGCTCGACCGACATGGTAGCCGTCGAGGATGCGCTTGTGAAAGCCGCCGTCCAGTTCATCCGCGCCCAGGCCGGCAGGCTCATCGGCGTGGAGCAGGTCGCCCAGGCGGTCGCGGTCTCCCGGCGCACGCTGGATCGCCGTTTCACCGAGGTGCTCGGGCGGACCGTGCACGCGGAACTGGCCCGCGTGCGAATGCAGATGGCCCGTGGTCTATTGGCCGACGGCTCCCAGCCGATTGCCGACGTGGCCCGCGGATGCGGCTACGGGACCGCCGCCTCGTTCAGCCGCGCCTTCCGCCAACACTCCGGCCGCTGGCCCTCCGAATACCGCGACGACCTGCGGATTCTCTAACGCAACTCCCAACCTGCCGCTGAACGTCGAACCGGCGGACTGAACTCAGCGGTAGAGGCGGGCGACAAAGCCGCCACCCGGGCTTGTTTGCCGCGCACGTTGATCTCCGACTTGGCCCCGCGCCCGGGAAACCTCACTTTGAACTGTCCCTATGCCGTCGCGACGGTCGTTTCCCTGCCACAACCATCGGCAACCCCACCCGCCACGAAAACCGCCGCAGTATCAGGCTGATTGCGTCCGGCTCATGCACGGTCAGATCAGGTTCGGGTCGCTCATCAGGCGATCGCCCTAGTCCTCCCCAGCCTCCCCAGCCTTCCAAGCCTCCCCAGGGCCACCTGCAAGCTGTGTACAAGGGGTGTACAAGAGATGATCACCGGATGCTCACACTTCAGTCCCCTGTTCTCCCTTTGTGCATCCGGTGTACTCCCCTTGTACACGCTTCGAGAGAACGAAGAATTGACCTCGGCGGGGGCGGCAGCGGACTTTGGGGCTGCTGAAGGCTTCGCTTTCGTAACTTTTGTCTTTTCAGTTATTTGCTGGTTCTTGGGCTTGGGCGGCGGCGGGACAATCGCGCTGTACACCCATTCCTGGCCTTTCCAGCCGCTCTTTGTCTGGCTGGTGACGATGAAGACCTTCTGACCGGGGATAGGCTGGCCAAATCGGGCGGTGTAGAGGTCTGTGATGTCGCATTGGCCGTCGGTGGCCGGTCCCAACAGGCCCAGGTAATAGACCCGCCGGCGCTTCATACGGCCCGAGCTGCAGGGCGGTTGGCCATATACCATGATGTCCTCAGTGACGGTCCCGACATTCAGCCGCAGGCGCACGCCGGTTTCCGGGTCGTTGACGATGTCCAGCCCGGTGACGGGGTTGGGGGCGAACACGACGGGGGCGGGGGGTTCGAGCACGGGCGGCTGGCCGATGCCGCGCCGGGTGCTGTTGATTTGGACGCAGAATTGCTGGCCGCTCAGGTGCGCATACTGGCCCAGCGACGGGTGGCTGGGGGCGTTGAGGGCGGCGGTGTTCCAGCGTTCGCGCTGGGCTTCGGTGAGCTTGCAGCCCCACTCGTGTGAGGAAACGCCGAAATGGGACCGCGCCGCCGCCTTGCGCTGGGAGGGCTGGTCGCGGGGGATGGTCCGTTGTCGGGCGCATTGGCCGAAGGGCGATGGGTAGAAGGTGTTCGGGCCGAGGCTGCCGGTGCGGGGGGTATCGAGGAGTTTCATAAGCGAGGCGCTTTCTTTCAGGGGCCGGGAGCGCCGCCCGGCGACCAGCCCGACGCGGGCCTGTCAACCGGGCTGCCATATCTCCGCAGCCTTGAGACAGAACCTGCCACACCGGCGGCTGCGGTCAACGAGATAGCGGCCGGTCTGATTCGAGTTGAGGGTTCGAGGTTGGATGTGCTTTGTAGAAACCTTTTGTGTCTCGCATACGTCTTATGATGGCAT
>CAZDOO010000004.1:0-110494 GCA_964507045.1 uncultured Verrucomicrobiota bacterium
AATCTCATTTTTGAGAATTTCTGCTTCTTCTTCACCCACTTCTAATCACACCCTTGGGCCGTGGGGGCCGCGCGACGGCTTGACAGCGACACCGCCCTTCACAAGAATCCACCCCGTTTCATTTGACTGATGGTTTTCAGTTCACCGATATTTTTGTTTCTATTCCTGCCGGTGGTGCTGGCTCTTTGCGCCCTGCCGGGTTTGAAGCTGCGGAACAGTCTGCTGCTGTTTTTCAGCGTGCTCTTCTACGCCTGGGGCGAGGTGGTGTTTGTCTTCCTGATGCTGGCTTCGGCGCTGGTGAATCACTTCCTGGGGCAGTGGGTGGACCGGGAGACTGAGCCGGCGCGGCGCAAATGGGCGGTGGGGGTGGCGGTGGCGCTGAATATTGGCACGCTGGCCTTCTTCAAGTACGCGAACTTCGCGGTGGCCAATTTGAACGGGGTGCTGGGATGGCTGGGGCTGGCGCCGGTGCATCTGGATCCGGTGCGGCTGCCGATTGGCATCTCGTTCTTCACGTTCCACGCGCTGTCGTACGTCATTGATATCTACCGCCGGAAGTGGACGGCGGCGAAGAACCCGGCGGACGTGGCGCTCTACATCTTCTTTTTCCCGCAACTGATTGCGGGGCCGATCCTGCGGTGGAGTGCGATCGCGCCGCAGTTGGCCCGGCGCGTGGTGACGCGGGAGGGGTTCGCCGAGGGCGTGCGGCGGTTTGTGGGGGGGCTGGCCAAGAAGATGATCATTGCCAACGTGGTGGCGGTGCCGGTGGACAAGATCTTCGCGCTGCCCGGGCAGGAGCTGACGCCGGTGCTGGCCTGGCTGGCGGTGATTTGCTACACGCTGCAAATCTACTTCGACTTCTCGGGCTACTCGGACATGGCGGTGGGGCTGGGCAAGATGTTCGGGTTCGTGTTCCTGGAGAACTTCAACTTCCCGTACACGGCGCAATCCATCAAAGACTTCTGGCGGCGCTGGCACATTTCCCTGTCCACCTGGTTTCGGGACTATCTCTACATCCCGATGGGCGGCAACCGCTGCCCGGTCTGGCGGAACCATGTGAACCTGGTGATCGTGTTCTTCCTGTGCGGCCTGTGGCACGGGGCGAGCTGGACGTTCGTGATCTGGGGTTTGTACCACGGCATCTTCCTGGTGCTGGAGCGGACCCGGTTTGGCCAGTGGCTGGAAGCCCTGCCACGGCCGCTGCAGCATGTCTATACGCTGCTGGTGGTGATGGTGGGGTGGGTGTTGTTCCGGGCGGAGACGTTCGGGCAGGCGATGCAGTTCCTGGGCAACATGTCCGGGCTGGCCGCCGGATCGGCGCCGACGCAGAAGCTGGCGCGGTATTGGACCAACGAACTGGCCTGCTCGCTGACTTTCGGGGCGCTCTTTGCGATGCCGACCTGGGGCTGGCTGCGGAACCGGCTGGAGGCGCTGCGCAACCGGCTGCCCGAAGGCTGGCGCGGCGCGGCAACGGGAACGGGTTTGGCGCTGCATTGTGTGCTGGTGGTGGCCTTGTTGTTGATCTCGGGCGCGTGGCTGGCCGGGGGCACCTATAATCCGTTTATCTATTTCCGGTTCTAACGTGGCATGAGTTCACCCTCTCCCATCGGGCGCGCGCCGGCATTCTGGAACACAGTGACGATTGTGTGTTTTCTGGGACTGCTGTGGCTGCCGACGTTCGATTGCTTCTTCAAGCTCGACCATGCGCGGGACCCGGACGAGAACCGGCTGCCGGCGCAGTGGCCGCGGTTCAAGGGCTTGGGGCACGCGCAGGAATTTGTCCGGGGGCTGGAGGATTACTTCAGCGACCACTTCGGCTTCCGCAAACGGCTGGTCCGCATGAACAACCATTGGAAGGCCCAGTTGTTCCACGACCCGTGGACCCGGAATGTGCTCACGGGTCGCGACGGCTGGCTTTTCTTCTGCGGCGAAGGGATGATGCGGAACTACACCGGCGAGAACGCTTTTCGGGAGCAGGACCTGGAAAGCTGGCGCCGGCTGCTGGAGATGCGGCGGGATTGGCTGCAGGCACGCGGCATCAAGTATTTGTTCGTCATACCGCCCGACAAACATAGCGTCTATCCCGAGTATCTGCCGGATTGGCTCAAAGACTCCGGCGCGACTTCGAAGGTCCAGCACCTGGTGGATTATCTCAAGGCGCATTCGACCGTGGAAGTGCTGGATTTAAGGCCTGCGCTGATCGAGGCTAAGCAGCAACGGGTAACTTATCTCCAGACGGACACGCACTGGAATCAGTTTGGCGGTTTCGTTGCCTATCGCGCGCTCATGCAAGCCCTGGCCCGGCAAATGCCCGGGCTGGAACCGTTGCCATTGGACACCTACGAGTGGAAGCCGAAGCCGAGTCCGGCCGGAGACCTGAACCGCCTAAAGAACACCACGGATTCGGCCATCGAACCGCACCGCCTGGAGGCGATACCCTTGAAACCATTGGCCGAGCTGGAAAAGGTTTACGACCCGGTGCGCCTGCCGCAGAAGGGAATCAAGGACATCTGGCCCTTCTTCACCCTTAACACCAACGCCAGCGGCCGGGCGATGGTCTTTCATGACTCTTTTGCCTGCAGTTGGTATCTGTTGCTGGGCCAGCATTTCAAGGATGTCTTCTATATCTGGCAATATGATTGGAACCGCCAACTCATCGAGCGCGAAAAGCCGGACGTGGTGATTGACGAAATGCTCGAGCGGTATGTCAACCAGCAGGACCCCGCCGTGCTGGCACAGAAGGACCTGGCATCAGAAACCAGTGACGCCACCGCCTCGCGCTGACAGAATTGTGCCGCCGATTCTGCCGAAGAGGTTTTATCTCCTGCTTCCAACCCGCCCCCCGTCGGACTGGCAAACGGCGTTTGGTCCGATTCTTAGCCAGTGAGGGTTTCCAGGCGCGCCTGTCTCCTGCCATAGCCATTCGCAATCGCAGGGCTCCGGCCAGCAATGCCGGGGAACTACGCTACTGAGTTTGCGGCATTGCCGACTTGGGAGAAGCTGAAGGAATGAGCTGGCCGCTGTCGTAAAGACTGTTGTCTATCATGCCGTTGTTGAAATACTGAACCAGGGCCTTTGCTTCCCGCTCAAGATCGGACGAAGACCCCGCTTGAAGGGGGAGGGGGGACTTCAATTGCCGGTCTTGTGCCAGATCGTAAAGCCTGGCCCCCCCTTCCGGGGTGAGTTCAAGGGCTTGGTGTGCGCGCACCAGCCAGTAACGGCCGCCATCATAAAAGAAGGCGCGGCCTTCGCCCTCCCGGAAGACGGATTTGCCGAACAGCAGCCGGCGCTCCGGTTGAATCTGCAGGTAGTCCAACACCGACGGCAATATGTCCACCTGTTGGGTAACACGATTGGTGTTCACGCCGGAGAATCTCATCTGCGGATGAAAAAAGATCAGTGGCACACGGTATTGGCCCAGCGGGTTCAGGTACTCAGGGGTCTCCAGCTTTTGCGTGTGATCGGCGGTGATAATGAAGAGCGTGTTGGAATACCACGGCTGCTGCCGCGCGGTCGCAAAGAACTGTTCGACGGCAAAATCGGTGTAACCGATGGACTCGTGGATGGCCAGCGTGCCCCGCTTGAAGCGGCCACGATACTTATCCGGAACGGCGTAGGGGTGGTGAGAGGACAGTGTAAAGGCGGTGGCCGCGAAGGGTGGCTTCTGCCGGGACAGCTCCCGGGCCATGTATTGCAGGTAAGGTTCATCCAGGATTCCCCAATGACCGTCGGAGTCAGCCCGGTTCGGATACTCTTTCAGGCCAAAATAGTGCGGGATGCCCGCGCGGCGCATGAAAGTGTCAAAGCGCATCGTGCCATTTTCCGCGCCATGAAAGAAGCTGCAGGTGTAGCCGAGCGGGCTGAGGAAGGCACCCAGCCCCAGCAATTGATTATTCTGGTAAATGGATTCCAGCAGGGAATCGGGCATCAGCGAAGGCAGCCCCGCGAGGATGGACGGCATGGCTTCGATCGAACGCCGCCCGTTGGCATAGTTCTGTGAGAAGAACAGGGACTGGGCGGCGAGGGAGTCGAGAAACGGGGTATAGCGGGCGCCGCCATTGCCCGCTCCCATATATTCGGCCGCGAAGCTTTCCAGCACCAGGATGATGACATTATCCCGGCGCGGTTCGTCTGGGATGGTCTTCCCGCCCTCCACCTGCGGCCGGAGGATTTGGAGGAGGTCGTCTCGGCTGCTGAAGTAGTGAACCCGGGACAGGCGCTTGTGATTATAGCTCTTCAGAACCGTGAACGAGGAGTTCAGCGCCAGTTGGCCCAGATCGCCCGGCGCCGACGGCATGGCTTGCGCCGGGGAGAGAGGCTTGAACTGCAAACCGCCGCGGATGGCGATGATGGATAACGCGATCGCGCACACCAGACTCAGCAGCCAGGACAGTACCGGGGCACGGCGGACCTCAGGCGGCGCGGTTGCGGACGTCTTGCCGTATAGAAAGAATAGCGCTGCAAACAGAGCCAGGCCAAGCAGGACCAATGGCCAATAATACCAGGCCACCATCAGCGGCTGGACGGCGGCGTCGCCCGCGAGACCGAGCAATTCCAGAGTCGAGCGCCGGCCAGTGAATTGAAAGAACTCGATATCAATGACGTTGATAATCAGGAAGGGCGCGTTCAGCACCAGGAACACAGCTTTCGTTAAACCCGCCCAGGCCGGCGCGGGCTCCAGGCGGCGAGGCAGAAAGGTCAGCAGGGTGAACAGGAGATTGATGGCCGCCACGGCTGCCAGGTCGAACCGGACCCCTTGCAGAAAGGCGGCGGCGATTTCCGCAGCGCCCACGCCCGAAAACCGGTCGTGGTTCCAGGCAAAGAAGATCCCGCGCAGGCACAGGTACAGCACCAACACAATTCCCAGGCGGCGCAGAAAGTATGCCCAACGGCCCAGCATGCAGGGTATCCTCTAGCCGCAAGCGGCAGATGGGAGCGAGGTCACAGCGCTAGCAGTGACGGTGATCTGTGCAGTAATCCACATTGGTCTGGCAGCTTCTTCACTGTTATCGGCCATGAAATATTCTCTACGGGGCGCTGGCCTCGGCGCAAGGCAGATCATCGCGGCAGGCCCATCGCCTGCGGCTTGCCTCTCACATGCCAAAGGCCAAGGGCTGAATTGACCTGCCACTTGTTCTGCCACCGAGCGCTCCGCCCCAGGGTCAGGGCGACCAGCAATCCGCTCCCAAGACAATTCGCGAACAGTCTGGGCAACAGGCCGGCCGCCAGCGCCAGTTGGACGCCGCGTCCGTAGTTCTTGGCGAAGTAAATATAGCGGGAGCGCCAATACTCAACGCGCGCCGCGGCGGAGTCTTTCTTTGCGGTCCGCCCCTGCCCGTGCCAGACCTTAATCTGTGGCAGATGCATTACCCGCTTGCCCAAGCGTCGCGCCTGCAAACAGAAATCCGTCTCTTCGAGGAAGAAGAAGTAGCGTTCGTCCAGGCCGCCGAGGGCATCCCAGAGATCGCGCCGGATGATCATGCAAGCTCCCACCACCGTCTCAACTTCGACGGGTTCAGCAAAGCGATGTTCCTTGCCGGGATAACGGCGCGGACACAGCCAGCGGAGGAGCGACTTGTTGAGCAATTCCGTCGCCAGCGTGGGGAAGTTGGCAATGGAGTTCTGTGGCGAGCCATCCGGATTAAGCAATTGCACCCCGGCTACGCCACAATCGGGATGCGCCCGCATCCAGCCGACGGCGGCGGCGAGGGCTTCCGGTTGGAGGGCGGCATCCGAGTTGAGCAGCAGGAGAAACTGTCCTTGCGCTTGGCTTGCCGCCAGGTTGTTGGCGCGGGCAAACCCAAGATTCCTCTCGCTTCGGAGCAGGCGGACCGAAGGGTAGCGCTCTGCAACTGCCGCGGCGGTTCCATCCGTCGAGCCGTTGTCCACCAGGATAATCTCCCGGCGGGGGTCTTCCCGGCCGCTCAACGCCGACTCAATGGCGGCACAGGTCAACTGGCACGTGTTACGCGTGACGATGATGATGGAAAGATCGGTCATGGACCCGGTGAAGGGGCGGATTCATCTTTAATCCGCCGGCTTCCTTGATGCTTGGGCTTGGGCTTCCCGCACTTTGGCGTAGCGGAGGAAAGTATAAAAGGCCGTCAACCAGGCGATGCTCAAGCCCTGCACGCCATCTAGAAAGCCCCGCCGAATGAAATAGGCGCGCACAAACCGCCAACTGGGGCGCATTGCCAGATCGAACCAGCTAGCCCGCCGGCGATGCTCCAGGGCCTCGCGCACAAACGCGTCGCTGTAAAGGGTGATCTTGGCAATTTGAGCATCGAGCGTCATTGCGTTGTAGTGCAGCAGGTTGCCGCGCAGTCTTCCCGTCGCGCCGGCCACCTGTAGCTTTTCATGGACCTGGCCCCCGCCCCATTCCGCCCGGCTGCGGCGCCAGAGTCGCGTGCTGCGGTCGGGATACCAATCCCCGTGGCAAATCCATCGGCCACAGAACATGGTCAGCCGCGGGAAGCTGAATGCGGCAAACGGTTCGAGCTTATCCCCGGCCGCAAACAGCTCTTGAATCTCCCGCCGGAGTTCGGGTGAGACAACTTCGTCCGCATCCAGCCCCAGCAACCATTCCTGCGTGGCTTTCTGCGCGGCGGAGTTCTTTTGGGCGACATACCCCTTCCAGGGCTCGCGGAAGACTTTGGCCCCGTGCCGCCGTGCGATTTCCTCCGTGCCATCGCGCACGTCCTCGTTGAGCACGACGACGATTTCGCTGGTCCAGCCGACGACGCTCGCCAGCGTGCGGCCGATAGACTGCACCTCCGCGCCCGAGATCATGCAGACCGAAACAGGAAGGCGATTCATAGCGCGAGCAGATGGCTACCACCGCCGCCGGGAAGCGAGCGGCCGCATTGGATCGTCGAAATGAAACCACTTTGCCATGGCGCATTGCATGCGGCTACCATACTACGCCACTAGCCGTTGCCCTGAAAAGCCGCGAATTACAGCTCCGCCGGGCGTCCCGGGCGTCTGCCTGAAGGAGCGCGGACATTCTTGTCGGCCCATCTTGTCCACAACCCGTTAGGCGGACAGGAATGTCCACGCTCCTTCCCGGGCTTCATGTATACGCGCTGACAAGATGGGAACCTGCCGATTGCCTCATGGAATCAGTGCTAGACCCAGTTGCGCGGGACCTCCAGACCAGCCATATGAATAAGCCCAGCTTCTCAACTCTGCCCCATTTGGCCTCCGGCGGGGTGGGGTCGGGCCTCTGTCTCTCTGCTGTCTTACTGCTGTCTCACCGAAGGGGGGTCTGGAACTGGCCAAAAACCAGACTTTTCGCGCCCAGCCGGTAGTTCTCGGCCGACTGCCGGGAAGCGAGATAATTAAGAACCACTAATGGACAAAGAGTGCCCAAGCGTGACGCAGCCTCCCGGCCCCAATCGGTTGCTCAACCTTCGGCAGCGGGATACACGGCCCAGCGCGCACGCATGAAGGGACGTAGCGCAGACGTCCTCGCCGGCGAGTTTGGGCCGCGTCTCGCCGCCCAAGCCCAACGAACGGCGAGGCGAGACGCCATCGCCAACCCGCCGTCGAGGACGCCCGCGCTACTTGGCCACCGCCAGCGCTCCGCCCTTCATACATGCGCGCTGGGATGATTGGAATGCCCTAACCCAGGCGTTGACAAGCGGCCCCTATCGTCGCCAATACTGGGGCATGCTTTGCAAATCGCGTGTCAGGCGATTCCGGGTGCGGAGGGGTGGAGTGACGGGAGCGCGCCGATGCTGGACTGGATTGTGGAGCGGTTGGACATGGGCACCCGCAGTCGTCTGGCGTGGTTGTTGCAGCAACAGGACAAGAGCCGACAGTCTGCCCCCGCCAACCAACGACTGCTGATAATATGACATTCTCATTAACCGACCTCTTTACGGCTTACCGCACTGAAAGAGAATGCGATCCATGTGGACTCTGCAATGGAAAGATGATGAGCCGCACGAAGCGCCGACTGTTGATGAGCTCAACCGGATGCTCGACCAGGTGGCCGCAGATCATGACGAAATGAGCCCTGTGCTCGTGCAACTCCAATCGCCCACAGGCGAGGTGCTCATGGTCGGCATTGGTGGCAGACTGAGCGTGCTGGATCACATTGCAGCTTCTGGCTGGCCCGCCCAGCACAGCGTTGGCGATCCAACAGACCAGACGATTGACTACAGGATGGGCAGTTATGACTCCGACATGCCAAGAGCATATGCGATTCCATACATCGTTGCCCGGGAAGCTGTTGAGTATTCTTACCGCACTGGTCAGCTCTTGGAGGATGTGATATGGGAGAACGACTGATCGGAATGCTGCTCTCACCCGCGCAGCGCATGAGTACATGCGGCCGCCAAAGAAGCAAATTCTTATCAGTATGAGGCGGGCACGCCAAACGCAACAGTTGTCCATAGGAGCCTATACATGAGCAACATCAAACAACAGCGTGGTGTCGCACCTCAAGGCGTCGCCTCAAAACTGCGCCAGATCACTCCTCGTCGCCTGCTGAATGGCGTGCGGTCGGATTTATCTCTGGCACTGCGATCATCACGCGTCAGGCACTGGCCAAAGTCAATCACCATTGACATTGGCAACCTCTGCAACCTGCATTGCCCACTTTGTCCGACCGGGCAAGGCGACAAATCTGTGCGCCGCGGTTTTATTTCGGTGGATAACTTCAAGCATATCATCGACGAAATCTCACCCTACACCGGCAAGCTGAGCCTGCACAACTGGGGGGAACCCTTGTTACACCCCTCTCTGCCGGAACTCATTCGTTATGCCGTGCAAGCGGGCACGCAAACCCAAATGAGTTCAAACCTGGTATCACTGACTCCCGAATTGGCGGCAGCAATCTTGGATGCGGGCTTGCACAAGTTCTTTGTGTCCTGCAATGCCGCGTCGGCCGAATCCTACAACCAATATCATATTGGCGGGAACTATGCAAAAGTCATGTCAAACTTGGAGATGCTTGTGCATTTGCAGCAGAACACACCGGGCTGTAATACCCAGGTGATTTGGCTGTTTCACGTTTTTCGCCATAACGAACATGAGGTGGAGACGGCCAAAGCGCTCGCCACCAAGCTGAACGTGGGGCTGCGCATTTCCGCCATGCGCACCGACATGGGGAAGGAGATATTCGAATCCGCAGAAACCGCCATTGAACGGGACGGTGCATGGATTCCACAATCGCCCGAGTTCAGCGCCTTTGACATGGACGGCAAGAAAGCCAAAAAGGTGCAAACCTTTTGTAAAAAGCCATGGCGGGAAGCCGTCATCAATTGGAATGGCGATGTTTTCCCCTGTTGCTCCGTCCATGGCGACAAGTTCTCCCTCGGCAACGTCTTTTCCAGTAGCTTCCGCGAAATCTGGATCGGTGCTGCCTATAACGCGGCTCGCAGCGAAATCTGCAACCGAAAGGCCAGTCATGCCACCGTGTGCACCCTGTGCAAGAAAAACGGGTTCCTGTTTATGTGATGCCCACCTGAAAGGTACAGGTGACCAAAAACCCCGCGCACTCCATAAAGGCGTATCGTAAAAGAACGATCATCCCAATATCATCGTTACCGTATCACCCGCGCAGCGCTGAGTACCTGCGGCCGCCAAAAAAGCAAATTCTTATCAGTTACGAGCAGAGACCCGGCGCCACAACACCCGAGTCCCTCCATCCCTACGACTTTGCCGACTCCAATCCATATGTGTACACTGACCCAAGCGGTGAGTTCACATTAGTTGAGATCAACATAGCTTCCTTCCTGCAGTTCACCCTTCATACCCTCCGGGGCATAGTGTCAAAATATGAACTTGACCCGCCAACCAATACAAGAAGCGTGCCAGCGAAAAATGATGTGGCGCTGGAATAGCTTCTCGCCTGCGAACACTTCTCAAGCGAAGCAAAGCTCGGCTACCATCACACTGAACATCCCAACAGCTTGCCCGCCTCGTTCAGGGCTCGCCCACATTTAATCACCCCCCCGGAGGCATAAAGAAGAAATTGCGCTTGGCCTGGTCCGGTCGCATCTGACAATCATTAGGTCGAATATGCCGATCGAGCCGAAGCCAGACCCCAAACTCTTTCTGACGGTGGCCGTCTGCACGAGGAACCAGGCGCAACTGCTCACGCGAGCGGTGGAGAGTGTGCTGCCCCAGCTCGGGCCGGACACGGAGTTGCTCATCGTGGACAATGCTTCAACGGATGAAACCCCACAAGTCATTGCCGCGCTGGCGGCGAACAATCCCGTCATTCGTCTCTGCCAGGAGGCGACGCCGGGCATCCCGTTCGCGCGCAATGCCGCGCTGCTCAATGCGCGGGGCCGGCACATACTCTTCTTTGATCATGACGAGCTGGTTGAGCCGGGCTGGTTGGACGCTTATCGCAGCTTCCTGAAGAATCCACCGACCAGCAAACTTGGCTGCGTGGGCGGCCCCTACCTCGCACAACCCGAAGCCCCGGTGCCAGCCTGGCTCGATCCGCACTACGGTTCCTACCGCCTGGCCACTGCCACGGGCAAGCTGGTTGGAGGGTCCACGCCGGCCAACGGCAATTGCGCCTACCCAACAGAATTGGCCGTGCGCATGGGCGGATTTCACCCGGAGATCCCGCGCCAGAGTGATACGGAGCTGAACTTGCGGTTGCGCCAGGCCGGCTACGAGCTGTGGTGGCTGGAATCCGCCCGCGTGCGGCATATCATTCCGGCAAGCCGGTTGCGTTTCAAGGCCCAGGCCCGGCTTTGGCGGCAGGAGGGCCGGGATTCGGCCGTCTTGCGCTGGCTCCTGCGCCGGACCCGCCCCCGCCGGCTGGCGCTGTGCGCCGGCCGATGTCTGGCGGCGGTGCCGCAACTGATCCTCCAATTCGCAGGCAGCGTGGTGCTGGGGCTGATGTTTCGGCGGCAGCGGGCGGCCCGATTGTTCTTCCGCGGTTGCCGCGTTTTGGGGTTTGTGGAGCAGTTGCTGCGCATGGGCGCGCGCGAACTCCTGGGGGGTCAAACGCCGGCTCCCCTTCCGCCGTTTGCAAGACCAGCCGTCTAGCGAGTTGACTGCCACCCGGCGCAGGCGGCGCCGTTCATTCTCAGAAACGGTTTTGGGCAGCAGGTTAGATAATTGCGCAATGGGCGTGGCTTATCAATGAGCACTGTGCCAGGATGAACCCAATGCCGGCTTATGAATTTGCCTAGAATCAGTGTCCTGATTCCCACCCACAACTACGCCCGCTATCTCGCGGAGGCCATCGAAGCGGTCTTGGAGCAGGACTGGCGGGACCTGGAGTTGCTGATTAGCGACGATGCCTCCACAGACGGTTCGGCCGAGGTGATTGCCGCCTACGCTGCCAAAGACAGCCGCATCCGGTTCCAAGTCCACCCGACCAACCTGGGCATGGTGCAGAACTGGAACTGGTGCCTATCCGAAGCCCGCGGGGAATACATCAAATTCCTGTTTGGTGATGATAAACTCGCGAGCCGGCAAGCTCTGGGGAAGATGCTCGAGCTGCTCGAAACCAATCCCTCAGCCACGCTGGCCGCCTCGGCACGTTATGTAATCGGAGAGAAGTCGGAAGTCATCGAGCTGTGGGACAAGTTTCGCAAGCCCGGCGTGCACAATGGTCCCAAGGTGATTGTCCGCTGCCTCAATGAGACCGGCAATCTGATTGGCGAGCCCTCAGCGGCGCTCTTTCGCAAGCGCGATGCCGCCCGCGGATTCAACCCGCGCTACCGGCAGCTGGTGGACCTGGAATTCTGGTTTCACCTGCTTGAGCAGGGAGACTTTGTTTATAGCCCGGAACCCTGGTGCTGCTTCCGCAAGCACGCCGGGCAGCAAAGCGAGGTGAATCGCGCTGGCGGAATCGGGATGTTGGAGATGTTCCAGTTGTTCAAGGATTACCGCGCCCGGGCTCGCGACAAAGGGCAGGATGTTTGCTTGCGCAGGTTTAACCGCCTTTACTACGAGTTGCGCAAGCGCCACCGGCGCAGCGCGCATCTTTCCGAGGAAATACTCGAATTGGAGAGCGAGTTCTCAGGCCAGATATCCAGATTCTGGTATGCGGCCTATTGGGTGCGGCGAAAAGTTTGCCGGCCGTTCGAGCATTTGTTCCAGTGGCTGAGGCAGCGCTGTCGGCGAGCGCGTCGAGGGGTGCCTGAGTCTCACTGGTGAATCCGCGTCGGACCTGATCCGGCCCGCCAGGGTCCCCCTGCTCACACTCGCCGGTTCAACAGTTCAGTGGCCGGCATGCGCCATACTCGGGCACAGACGGAAACTTGACATCGCCCCCGGCCGAGTTCAGGCTTCCGCCGATGCAGAGCACCAAGCTCAATTCCATTCCCAAGCTTCGCCGATGCAACCCGCTCGTCATCTTCTTCCGCGAGCTGGCCACGGGCATCAATCTCTTCTTCCGCAGGCTGGTGCGGCGCTACATAAAGAAGATCATTGAGATCGCGCTAACCGGCACCGACCTCGTCCCCGCAGTGCGGGCGGCCATCACCTCCCACGATTTCGAAGCCCGGCATCTGAGCAACGTGCCGTTCTTCAAGACGCGGCGCGACCTCTTCAAAGCGTGCCTGGATCAGGTCAAAGCGCCGGACGACCTGCACCTGGAGTTCGGCGTGTACAAGGCCGACTCGATCAATCTCTGCGCAAAACTGGCCCCGACGCGCAGTTTCATCGGGTTCGATTCTTTCCAAGGATTGCCGGAAGCCTGGACTCTCGGAGCGAGAAAGGGCGCTTTCGACATCGGCGGAAAGCTGCCCCCGACCAGGAAGAACGTCTCGCTGGTAAAGGGCTTCTTCGACGCCTCCCTGCCGGAGTTCTGCAAGGAGAACCAGGGGCGCAAGGTGGCATTCATTCACATTGATTGCGACCTTTACTCCGCCACGCGCGACGTGCTGAACCTCCTCCGTCCAATGCTCCAGCCGGGAACGGTGATCGCATTCGACGAGTATTACAACTACCCCGACTGGCTGGAGCACGAATACAAGGCCTGGATAGAATTCGTGGAAGCGGCGGCGGTCAAGTTCACCTACCTCGGCTATATCCGGACGGGCAACCAGGTTGCGTTGCGCATAGACGCGATCGGCACAAGCGCGCCCGGGCAATAGCACGCGCTTGATAACAGAGCTTGACGGCGCACAAACCGGCAAGGATGCTCGGGCCATAATCATGAGTGGAGAATCCGTTCTCGGTGAGCTTGGAACTTTCGATGTGGAGAACTATGGGGATCTCTTGTATCCGGTTCTCTTCGAGAAGATGCTTCGGAAACGAGATCCCGCAGGGGAAGTGCGCAAGTTTTCATTCCTGGACACCACGTCACTGCAGGGCTGCGGCTACAGCACCCGTCCCGTTCAGCAGTTATTTTCATCCAGCCACGAGCAATTGCGCGCATTAATTGTAGGGGGTGGCGACTTGTTACGCACGGATTGGAACCTGGTGGCTTCCCACTATCGTTCCATTTGCCTCCGCCGAAAGGAAGAGTTCCCCCTGTGCAACCCGCCGGGGCTATTCGCGCGGCTGCTGGGCAAGCGCGTTGATTTTGCCGCCCAATTCAGATCCCAGCACATGAATTATCCCGCTGCCGGGCCTTTCATTATTGATCCGGCCAAACTCTCAAATGTGCAGGCGGTAGCCTACTGTTCTTGCGGGGTCCCGTTTCCGTTTAGCGAAGACGTTAGCAGCCAGGTCGCCAACGCCATCAATCGCTCCCGTTTTGTCTACGTGCGCGACCGGCAGTCGAAGGACCGCCTAGTCCAGGCCGGGGTTCAGCAGGAAATCCATGTCGGTCCCGATCTAATTGTCGCGCTAAGTGATTTCTTTGATCCCGTGGCCGAGCGCGAACGGGGCCGGAGCATCCTGCAGCAGCAGGGGGTGGATATCCAGCGTCCGATTCTTTGCTTTCAGTGTCAGCCGCAACAGAAGCGGGACAGCCTGGAACTCGTCGCACAACTCCGGGCGTATCAAGAGCGAACGGCGTGCGAGGTAATCCTTATCCCCATCGGACGCTGCCACGGCGACGACGCTTATCTCAAGGAGTTGGCCCGGTCATCCGGCGGAGCTTTCAAGTATATCGAGGTTTACTCTATCTTCGATATCCTTTCGGTATTAGCCGCGTGCAACCTCTTTCTGGGCACGAGTTTACACGGTAATATCACGGCGTTTTCGTTTGGAATCCCGCATCTGATTGGTCCCATTGCGGTGGCCAAAGCCGAGGGTTTTCTCGATGTTGTCAAGCTGACTTGCGAGCTAAAACTGAAATCCTGGGGGGAGATCGGCCAGAAACTGGATATGGTCACCCGCCTGGACAGGGATTACTTCAGCGCGCGAGCGGCGGCGGCCAAGCGGAGGGTAAACGAGGTTTTCGACCTTCTGCTCCAAGCCGTGGCGAGAGGGTAGCCCGCTCACGTAAAGCCGGGGAAGGTGCGGGAGCCGGTTTGGCGCTGATGGCTATCCTCGTGGGCAGATGCGCGGTTCAATGGTGCGCTTGCCCGGTGGCACCCCAAACGGTTGCCAGCGGCTTCAGGGGCACAGCCTGTCCCGTCGCATTTCCACAGTTGGCACCAGTCTCGAAATGCCTGCCCGGTTAAAGTCGCTTCCTGGATGCAATGCCCGAATCCGCAGTTACCCACGGCTGCGTGGAGGCCGGGAGGCCAGCCCGCAGCGCCGGCGCTACGGCAACAATCGCGTTCGGAAGAAGCGCGCGGGTTCCAGGTTCATCGGCACGGATAGAGGCAAGCCTTCCGCGGGCACGGTGTTCGTATGAACCGGCTGCCAGTGCACCAGGTCCGGCGAACTCTCCACCACGACCGTAGCGCCGGCTGGCCCGCTCAGTCGCATCTGCAGGCACTTGTTCGTCACCGCGAGGTCCCTCTTGCCGCACAGGAATTGCAGCGGGATTTCCGGTGTGCTCGCGAGACCTGTCTCCGAAGTCAAGTCCGCGCTGTCGCTCACCGACCGGTTGCCGACAGCTTTCGCGGCCAGGGTTTTCAGGGTATTGGTGCCGGACTGCACATAGTTCACAATAACGCTGTTGGTCACCGACCGGTTGCCGACGGCATCCACGGCGAAGGCCCTGAGGGTGTTGGCGCCAGGCATCAGCGTCACGTCTGCGGTCCAGTTCGTCCACCCATTGCCCGAGGAGGCCGACGCCCAGTCGTTGGTGTTCAGTTGATACCACACCCCCGTCACCCCCGCGTTGTCCCGCGCCGTGCCCGTGACCGTAAACACCGCGTTGCTCCACCGCTGCCCCGACTTCGGCGCCGTGACCGTGTTGGTCGGCCTCGCCACATCCACAAAGTTCGCCTGCAACGTCAGGTTCGACTGCATCAGGAACTGCACCGTCGGCCCGTTGGTCGTCAGAGCGCCTACCCAGTTGGTCGAAATCACCCAGTTGGTGAAGGCATACCCGCCGGTTCCTGTCGCCTTCAGGCTATAGAGTTTCCCAATCTCGAGCATGGCGTTGCTGTAATTGGGCGAGAGCGTGCCCCGGCCGGTCATCCGCACCAGCAACCGGTCGCTCAGCACGTATACAAATCTCACACTGTTAGTTACCGACCGGTTGCCTGCCGCGTCCGCCGCATACGCCCGCACCGTGTTGGCGCCGGGCGTCAGCGTCACGTTCGCGGTCCAGTTCGTCCACCCATTGCCCGAGGAGGCCGGCACCCAGTCGTTGGTGTTCAGTTGATACCACACCCCCGTCACCCCCGCGTTGTCCCGCGCCGTGCCCGTGACCGTAAACACCGCGTTGCTCCACCGCTGCCCCGACTTCGGCGCCGTGACCGTGTTGGTCGGCCTCGCCACATCCACAAAGTTCGCCTGCAACGTCAGGTTCGACTGCATCAGGAACTGCACCGTCGGCCCGTTGGTCGTCAAATTCCCCACCCAGTTGGTCGAAATCACCCAGTTGGTGAAGGCATACCCGCTGGTCCCTGTCGCCCTCAGGCTGTAGAGTTTCCCAATCTCGAGCATGGCGTTGCTGAGATTGGGCGAGAGCGTGCCCCGGCCGGTCATCCGCACCAGCAGCCGGTCGCTCAGCACGTAGACAAATTTCACACTGTTGGTTAACGACCGGTTGCCCGCCGTGTCGGCGACATAGACCCGCACCGTGTTGGCGCCGGGCGTCAGCGTCACGTCTGCGGTCCAGTTCGTCCACCCATTGCCCGAGGAGGCCAGCGCCCAGTCGTTGGTGTTCAGTTGATACCACACCCCCGTCACCCCCGCGTTGTCCCGCGCCGTGCCCGTGACCGTAAACACCGCGTTGCTCCACCGCTGCCCCGACTTCGGCGCCGTGACCGTGTTGGTCGGCCTCGCCACATCCACAAAGTTCGCCTGCAACGTCAGGTTCGACTGCATCAGGAACTGCACCGTCGGCCCGTTGGTCGTCAGAGCGCCTACCCAGTTGGTCGAAATCACCCAATTCGTGAAGGCGTAGCCGCTGATCCCCGTGGCCTTCAGGCTGTACTTCCTCCCGATCTCCAGCACGGCGTTGCAGTAATTGGGCGAGAACGCACCCCGACCGTTTGTCCGCACCCGGAGCCGATCGCTCGGCACGGAAACAACATCCACAATGCTGGTCGCGGACCTGGGGCCGTAGCCGGCAGGACTCCACGACTGCACCCACCAGGTGTAGGTGCCCGCCGGCAGAGCGGTCGGGGCGACCCAATTAGTCGCTCCCACAATCCACTTATTGAGGTAGTTGGTCCCGTTGCGGCTGATCCAGAGGTAGTACTTGGTAGCGGCTGGAGTGGATTCCGACCAGGAGAACTGCGGGCGGCGGTCCTCAAGGATGGCGCCATCCTGCGGTGTCGTCAGCACAACCGTCTCCGCCACAACGGCCTCCTGGGTGAGAGTGCAACTGACTTCCGCCTCGCCGCCGATGACGCTCACCAGCCCGGTCCGGAGCTCATTGGTGTTGGCCTCCACGGTGAACGTGCCGGAGAAGTCGCCGCTGCCGTTGGTGGAGCTGAACGATACCCAGGCTGGCGCCTCAATGCTCCACACACAATTGCTGTCGGCGGTGATGGTGAAGGTGCCGTCGGAGGAGTCCGCATTGAAGTTGGTTTGACTCAAGCTGAGCGCGTAGGTGCAGGCGGGCCTCGGCTCGGTATGAATCACTGTGACCAAAAACGACCGGGCAACGAGGTTGTTGGTGTCGCCTCCATCATTCACCGTCACCGTGATCGTGGCGGAGCCGCTGGCGGCGGCAACCGGGGCGAAGGCAAGTGAGCCAGTGGTATTGGGACTGGTGTAATTGACCGTCGGCGTCGGGATCAGGCTCGGGTTGCTGGATGCAGCGGTCACCGCCAGCGTTTGAACCTCATTGGTGGCACCCGAGGTAATGCCGGAGAGACTGACGATTTGGAGCCCGGCATTCTCGTTAATGGCGACATTAACCAGCAAGTCCAGCGTGGGGGGCTGGTTGGTAGCCCCCGTGGGGATGAGCGCCGAAGCTTCCGTGGAATAATCACTTTCCAGGCCGAAGGCATCAATAGCGGTCGCGGCAAAATAGTAGGTCTTCCCTCTGAGCAGGTTGGAAATGGTCAAAGTATTGGCGGCGCTAACCGAAGTCACATTGGTATAGGCGCGGCTGCTGCCACCGTAATAGATTTTGTAGCCGGCAATGACGTTGGTGCCGGAGTTCGGGTCCCAAGCCAGCGTAACCGCGCCGGCAGCCTCGAAGCTCGAAGGGGTCAGGGCGGAAACAACGCCCCAGAGAAGAACGATGAGAGCCGCGTATCTCATTCGGCCCATCAGTACTGAAATCGTCATTTGGGGCACTGAACGCGAGAAGCGTGCCAACACCCCCAGCCGAATAGCGCCAGCGCCCGGCTATTGACACCTTCTCCCGATGGCGGCGAGGCCCCGGGACGCATTCCAGCCAGTATCCAGTGGGTGAAGTGGCTCCCGGAGATAAAAGCCCAGCCCGAACGAGAACCCTCCCGGAACGGCGTTGATTCAAGTTCTTGGACAGGTGTCCTGAAAGAATGCAGGCTGCGGCCAGATCAAAGCCTGCCAGTTAGCAAGTGCATCAATCCCAGAGGCTTACGCGATTCACCCCAGGCAAACAGAGTGGCAGTTCATGGCATAACCCTCTGTACTGCAATGACTTATGCCCCAAACGCCCCGGCGGTCCAACCTGACACCGCCTGGAGACCGCTTCCAGCACACACACCGTTTGCTCCCCACAGGTTCAGGTTGGCAGCCCTCGGCGGTGCTGGCTGTGAGGGTTGGCTGGCGGCTGCCATCGCGAGAGGGACCGCCAGCCTCCGGCGAGCGGCCGGAAAAGGCTGGTAAGAATGGCCTGGCTCCGCAATATCATGCGGGTATGCACTTGATTCCGTTTATTCGGCAGGTTCTGGCGCTGACCAAGCCTTACCGCGTGCGCTTTATCCTGGGCATCATCTGCGGAATTCTCGCCGGCTTCGCCGCTCCCTTGCTCATGGGATCCGTCAAGCTCGTGGTGGACACGGTGTTTCCGCCGCCGGGCGGGCCCAGCCTGGTCCAACAACTGCAAACAGCGCCGGCCATCGTCCGGAATACAGTCGAACACGTCCTGCCTTCGCTGGCCGCCGGGAATGTGCGGTCCTCCACCACCCTGACGCTGCTGATCATCGCCACGGTGCCGCTGGTGATGCTGCTGCGCGGGCTGTTCACTTACTTGAACACGTACCTGATGAACTGGGTTTCCATTCGGGCCGTCAACGATCTGCGCGCGCGCCTCTTCAACCACTTGATGGGGCTTTCCTCCAGCTTCTTCAGCAACACCAGCACCGGCAAGCTCATGGCGCACTTGAACGCCACCTCGGCGCTCCAGAACATGATCGGCACTTCGCTGGTGGTGATCATCAAAGAGCCGGTCTCGGTGGTGGGCATGGTCATCGGCCTGGTGTGGCTGCAGCCTAAACTCAGCCTCATCGCGCTGGTGATCTTCCCGCTGACGCTGATCCCCTTCGTGATCTACGCGCGCAAGGTTCGCGGTTCGAGCGCCGCGCTGCACCGGCAGGTCACCGAACAGAGCAAGCTGGTTCACGAATCGCTCACCGGCTACCGGATCATCAAGGCCTATAACCTCGAGGCCACCGTCCAGCGGGAGTTTGTCCGCACCTCGCAGGCGGCCATCCGGCACGCCATGCGGCTGCTGCGCGCGCAGGAAATCCCCGGCCCGCTCATTGAATTCATCGGCTCGATCGGCGTCGCCGTCTTCTTTGTTTACATCGCGTTGTTCTCCCAAACAACGCCGGGCAGCCTGCTCTACCTGGTCGGCGGCATCTTCATGCTCTACCAGCCCATCAAGTCCATCATCCGCGTGCACGCCACGATGGAGCAGGCCCAGACCACCACCAGTTACATGTTCGAGGTGCTGGCCACCAGGAGCGTGGTCGCGGAGCCGGTTCATCCCCAACCCTTGCCCGCCGCCGGCAAGGATATCGTCTTCGACCACATCACCTTCAGCTATGGCGACAAGCCGGTGTTGCACGACATCACGTTCCAGGTTAAGGCCGGCCAAATGGTCGCCCTGGTGGGCGGCAGCGGCTCCGGCAAAACCACCCTCACCAATCTCCTGCTGCGCTTCTACGATCCCCAACAGGGCGCCATCCGGATCGGCGACACCGGCATCCGCGAGGTGGCCACCAGCGATTTGCGCGGCAAGATTGCCGTCGTCACGCAGGAAACCGTGCTCTTCAACGACACCATCCTGCGGAACATCGAACTGGGCCGGCCGGGCGCCACTCGATCCGAAATTGAGGCCGCGGCGAAACATGCCCACGCTTATGACTTCATCATGGAGAAGCCGGCCGGCTTCGACACCATTGTCGGCGAGAAGGGCATTGTGCTTTCCGGCGGGCAGCGACAGCGGCTGGCCATTGCCCGCGCGATTCTGAAGAACGCGCCGATCCTGGTCCTGGATGAGGCGACCAGCGCTCTGGACTCCGAGTCGGAACGCGCGGTCCAGGCCGCGCTGGAGGATCTGATGCAAGGCCGCACCACCATCTGCATCGCCCACCGGCTGTCCACCATTCAACGGGCGGATCTCATCGTCGTGCTGGATAATGGCCGCATCGTCGAGACCGGCACGCACGCCGAATTGCTGCGCGCGGGGCGCACCTACGCCAGGCTGTACGCGCTCCAGTTTGACCAGGCCGCCAGCTAAGCCCGGCTCGCCGTTCCCCGCGAAGCGCGGCGCGCCTGCGCCGCCAGATTGATGCCGTGCTCCCGATAGTAAGCGGCGAGCTGCGCGTATTTCTCCGCCTGGGCCTTCAACTCCGCGCGCTCGTGCGGCGCCAGCCGGCGCGCGATTCTGGCCGGCATCCCCAGGACCAGCGAGCCGGGGGGGATTTGCATGCCGGCAGTCACCAGGGCGCCGGCGCCAATGATTGACTGCTCGCCGATTACGGCGCCATCCAGAATCACCGCCCCCATGCCCACCAACACCTCGTCGGCAACGGCGCAGGCATGAACGATGGCCCCGTGGCCAACGGTGACGAAGTTGCCCACCACGCAGGGTCGTGCTTCCGCCACATGCAGGACCGCGTTGTCCTGGAGGTTGGAGTGATGACCGACCGCAATGCGATTGATGTCACCCCGCAGCACCGCGTTGCACCAGACGCTGGACCCGGCGCCCAGGGTTACATCGCCCAACACCACCGCGCCCCGGGCAATATAAACCCCTTTGCCCAGCACCGGCTGCCGGCGCAGGAAGGTGTCGAGCCGCGGTTTCACCAGCGGCAGCCGCGATAGCCGTAAGGCCGGCAACCGCCGTAATAACCGACGCCGCAGCGCACCACGGGCCGCGCGACGCACACCGGGGGACGATACACCACCACCGGGGCGGGCGCGGCATAGACCACTGGCGCCGGGGCCGCATAAACGACTGCGGGTTGCACCGGAGCCGCGTAATAGTAACCGCCCACCGGGGCGGGATAGCAGACCGGGGCCGGCGCGACGTAATAAGCGGGCGGCGAAGCCAGGGCCTGACCGACAACCAGCCCGGCCGTGACGCCGCCCACCACCGCGGCCGCCGCGCACCAGCCGCCGCCATGGCCCCGACCGCAACCGCCAGCCGAAGCCGTTTGCACACCGGCCCCAGCCAGGGCCAAAGTCGTAAGCGCCACAAACATTCTCTTCATAAATTGCCTTTCAAATCATATCTCAACCGACACCCTTACGACGGCCCAATTTGAGTTTTATTCAAAGTGTAGTAACCATAGCATGGACGATGATTTATGACCAAACGCGCGCCCTATCACCCCCAGTTGGGCCGTCAGCCGCTGCCGAGTTCGTTTAAGGAGTTCACGCCAGCCCGGCACTTCAACCCGCGCACCTTCTTCCGCGAGATGGTGTGGAAGGCGCTGCTGACCCGGCGGACCGGCCTGACCCGGCGGCCCGCCTTCCCCAAGTTGACCAGCGGGCAGGTCGCCATCACTTGGATCGGGCACGCCTCCTTCCTCCTCCAGTTCACCGACTTGAACGTCCTCATTGACCCGAACTTCGCCAACTGGCTCTTCCTGCTCAAACGCATCAAGCGGTCCGGCCTGCGCATCGAACACCTGCCGCCGATTGACGTGGTGCTGCTCACCCACGCGCACTTCGATCACTTCCACAAGCCCACGCTCCGCCGGCTGCCGCACCCGAAGATCGGGATCATGCCGTGGGGCGTCGGCGACCTCGCCTCCAACCTCGGGTTTGGCCGCATCGTCGAGCTGGAATGGTGGGAGAGCTTCTGCCAGCGCAATTGGAAGGTGACGTTAACCCCCTCCAAACACTGGGGCGCGCGCGTCCTGCGCGACCATCGGCGGGGTTATGGCGGGTTCGTGCTGGAACACCAGGGCCGGCGTATCTATCACGCCGGGGACAGCGCTTACTTCGATGGCTTCAAGGAAATCCGCAAGAGCTGCCACCCGGAAATCGCCCTGCTGCCGATTGGCGCTTACCACCCGGAGTCCTTTCGCCACATGCACATGGGGCCGGACGAGGCCATCAAAACCTTCAAGGATTTGCATGCCCGGTGGCTGGTGCCGATGCACTACGGCACCTTCCGGCTATCCTTTGAGGACCTGGACGAGCCCCCCCGCTGGCTCCGCCAGCTTGCCGCCGAGCAGGGGATCACCCACAAGGTGCGCATGCTCATCGAGGGTGTGCCGCAGATATTCTAGCCCTCCCCCAGCTCCTTAAGTTAAGGAAGACCTGAATTCCCGGGAGCGCTGGCATCCTTGCCGGCGTGCTGCCCACCCCTTCTCCCCACCGGCAAGGATGCCGGCGCTCCCAGCCGGACTCCCCAGCCCGAGCTGCCTGACTGAAAACCAAGCCGGAGTTCCCGCTTCGAGGTTTGCCAAACGGACGGCTTTCAGCCCTCCATAAAGAATTACTGTTGCCTATTGACGGCGCGGGCTTGAGAGGGGTTCGGCGACGCCTTGGCGTCTTGGAGGCAGCAAGATGGCGGCCGACGCAAGTGAGAATAAACAGATGCTGGTATCGAGCCACCTCGGCCAGTCCCAGTCCCAGTGCCAGCCCGATTTCCAATACGCCCTCACCACCGCCACGAACAGCAGAAGTGCCAGGATACCGATAGCCCTCTGCGCCCACCGTGCCCCTCGGATGAGAAACACGCTTGCCACAACACCGAACCAATACACCGGAATCATGGGCGGTTCCATACCCGGGTCGGACGACAGGTACTGGTGGACGGCCAACCTCCAAAGCCAAAGAACAACGGCGAAGCTATAGAATGCCAGCCAGAGCGTGCCTAGGACGCGTTGTGCTTTCATAGACGTAAAGCCGCCGAACGTCCCGCATCAGCTACAGCCGCCATCCCACGAAAGCCGAACCACCGCTGGCCATCGTGGCGGCTGTTAGCTGAATGCGGCTTGTTGGGCAAGATGATCTCGTAGAGGTTGGTTGAATTCAAACGAAAGAGTGTCCCCTTGGGGCAGCCGCCCCACTCGTGGGTCAGCTCCGCCTCAGGTGATTCTGAAAGAACGTTTAGCTTGTAGCGCTCACCAACCACGCGGCGCAAGCAGTTGGGAAAGTCATGAACGTAGAGAGCCAAATCATGCTCGGTCACCATCACCGCACCGGTGCGCCCATGCTCACGCGCCCAAAGCTCCTTTCCCTGCTGTATGAGGCTCAGATTATTCACGATCTGGCCCACGACAGGGCCTCTGTTCGTCCGTCTGGCGGGAGCAGGCAGCAGCAGCCAAGCCGCCAGAGCCCCGACAACAATCAGGCCTATAAGAAAGCGGGGGCGAATCAGTCGGCGTGGTTCATTCATGGCATGCCCAACAATTGAACTCACTCGCGCCGCGCGACTGACGTCCAGCATGAAACAGCAGCGTCATCGCGGCGTCGAGTGAAGTGGTTTGTTAGCTGTTCATTTGAGATCATGCCAATCAATTGGGTACCACGTATACTTCTGTCCAACGTCATCGTCTGCATCGAAGCCCCACTCGCGCACGGCCTCCCAGTGGACTCGGAACACTCTGCGCCTTGCATCCTCGTCTGTGGGAAGCACAACACACAGGTACTTGGCGCTTTCCGCTGGAATGTTCTTACCGTTCATATGCGTCTCGATGTCAGCCACAAAGACCTTCAGCGCGCCGGCTCCGTAGAAGTCGTTCACATACCTGAGCACTTTCTTCTTGTCCTGACCGAGGATCGCGTGGAGCGGCGACTTTAGCCATGCCTTCGCTTCGGCCTTTTTCGATTCTGCGAAGTCCTTATCTTCGTCTTTGTAAACTCGGGAGACATACTCTCGGTTGGACGAATCGCGGTAAACCCGCTCCAACGCACCGGTAGGATCGCGGTACACTCCATCAGTCAGGAATGTGTCCCCAGCGAAGTAGATTGCAGCTAGAAGGTTCGTTCCCTTATAGAACCGAAGCTGCCAATCCCATTCCCAGTTGGGGTGCTCCTGGTTTGCGTAGAACGTTGCTCCAGAGACAGCTCTGACAATTCCTTTTACCTTGTCCCCGGGGATGGGGATACTGAACGGCTGCTCCCCAAAACCAGCAGCCGCCCAATTTGTAGCGATGATGCGATCTGTGGCTGCAATTCGCTCCGCAAGAGCCCCAACTGGGGAGGAGTTGGTATCGCAGAGTGCTGAAAACTGTAACGCAAGCGCTAGCACTCCAATGATAGTGAACCTAAAAATGCTAAAACAAGTGTCAGTCCTCACTATTGACACAAAAGACGGACGAATGCGCAGCTTCCTCGCATGGCGTGTAGGTAACAACGGACGCCTCCAGTGTCAATAGTGAGGACTGACACTTGTTAGTGAGTCGAATTGAGCCACTATGCGCTCCACATTGGGCATGTCCCCGCGATAGGCCCAGACGGTTAGGTCCACCGGCTTTTGAGCATCAGCGCTCAGCACCCCAAAGAAGGCGGGCTCCTTCAACTCGATGTGCATAGCGCTGGCGACTGCACATACCTCCAAATACGCATTCGTTCGGATCACTTGGTGCCTCAGATGGACGTCGCGGCGTTCTAACCAGCCCAGCTTAACCAGCGCTTCCTGGTCAGCTCTCGCGTTCTGGTTCAGACCCGCCTGCGGCAGCAGCCGTGCTCTATGGTAGGCGATCGCTCTGGAATCCTTGGTGAGATAATAATACACCCCGCAGCCGAACCCGAGCACAATCGCCCCGAGCGCGCACCTAGCCGCCAAGCTTCTTATGTGTTCAGCTCTCATATTTTTCTTAGACCGAGTCGAAGTCGCAGCCTCACGATTTGCCCGCACCCCTCGCCCAACTATGTTTGAACCAGTGTCAGTCCTCAACTGAGCCAAGTTGGCACAGTAGGGTCACGGAGGAAACCAAGCCCTGTGAATGACCGGCGCGGGTGGGGAAGGCCGGAAATGCCCGGAAATGGCCCTGATCAACCCAGGCGAAGCCCCCTTCTGGCGAAACCAGGCCAAGCCAGGCGCCCGCCGCCACTTCCGGCTCTCCCCCGGCTCACCCCTCCGTCTCCTCACCGTTACCTCACCGTTGAACCTCTGCAAGGTTTGCAGAGGTTCAACGGTGAGGTAACGGTGAGGTAACGGTGAGGTGAGGGATGGGGACGGTGGGAAGCTGTGTGGGACCGGGGCAAGGGTTCGTGTTTTTCGGCCACTCCGGCGAGGCTGGAGGGGAGGCTCCCGCTCGCGGGGGAGGGCTTGACACCCCAAGCTTTAGTGTGCTACTAGACCTTGGACCACAATTAGCAGTGGACAGGCTGATATATGCGATGCCCAAAATGCGGTTGTCAGGATGATAAGGTGATTGATTCGCGCGCCTCCCGCGAGGGGGCGACGATTCGCCGCCGCCGCGAGTGCATAGGGTGCGGCTACCGGTTCACAACCTACGAAGAGGTCGAGAGCGCGGGCTTGATGGTGCTCAAGCACGATGGCCGCCGGGAGGAGTTCTCGAAGGAGAAGCTGCTGTCCGGCATCAAGAAGGCCTGCCAGAAGCGTCCCATCAGCCCCAAGATCATCGAAGACCTGATCGAGCGCATTGTGAATAGCGTGACGGACAAGTATGAGCGCGAGGTGCCCGCCGAGGCGCTGGGGAAGTTGGTCATGGACGGATTGCGCGCCGTGGATGATGTGGCGTATGTGCGTTTTGCCAGCGTGTATCGCCGTTTCCAGGAGGCAACGGACTTTGTGCACGAAGTGAAGAAGCTGGAGGCCAAACCATGATCACGCTGAGCTCGGATTGCCTGCTTTTCGAGATGGCCAACGGCGAGAGCATCCCTTGTTCCGCCGACATGGTGGGCATCGAGTTGGCGGGCAACACGGGCGCCTTGTTCGACTCCGAGTTTGTTCACCATGCCACCAAGGCCGTGTTCCATTACTTCAAGCACGAGCTGGGCCGGCAAACCGTGTCGGCCGGTGAATTTGCCGGGGCCTTGGAGAAGGTGCTGCGCGGCTTTGCGGTGACGGCGCAACTGGCCCCCGCAGCCAACCCGGAGCCGCAGGTTCTGGAGTCGGATTTGTGCCGGCTGGCCCGGGAGTCCGGCCCGGGCCGGGAGCTGGTCTTCTTTCCGCGCCTGCGGGCGGAGCTGCAGCGGCACCTGCAACAGGCGCCGCGGGCGCTGCGGTTTCGCGGGTTGCGCGGCTGCGTCAAGCAACTCACCGGCGCCCGGCGCTGGAGCCGGCGCTGCCAGAGCCTGGAGGGGGAAATTGTGGCCTACCTGCGCCAATGTCTCAGCGCCGAACCCGGGCCGGTGGACTTCGCGCTGGTGGTGGAGTAAGCCGGCGGAGACCGAATGAGCCAGACCCTGTTCGAGCGGATCATTGCGCGGGAGATTCCGGGCACGATCGTCTATGAGGACGACCAGGTCGTGGCTTTTCGGGACATCAAGCCACAGGCGCCGGTGCATATCCTGCTGGTGCCGCGCAAGCCGATCCCGCGCATCGCCGCGGCCGGTCCGGAAGATCAGGCGGTGCTCGGGCACCTGTTGTTAAAGGCAGCGGAGGTGGCGGGCAAGTTGGGGCTGACGCGGTCCGGCTACCGGCTGGTGTTCAACAACGGCCCGGACGCCGGTGAGGCGGTGCCGCACCTGCACTGCCATATCCTCGGCGGCCGCCCGATGGGCTGGCCCCCGGGTTGAGCAGAGTTTTTCCCGGCAGGGCGAGCGTCCACGCGCGCCCTGATCTCCACAGGTTTGCCGGGAAGTTTGGGCTCGCGTGGACGCTCGCCCTCCCAGCTCCTGGTGCCTATCCGCGCAGGAACTTGTGGAACACCGCGCCGAGCCGCGCGATGCCTTTGCTCACGTTGGCTTCCGTGGCGCCGCCGAAGCTGAGCCGCATTTCGTGGTTCGGCTTGGGGCGGGTCGGGTCGTTGGCATAGCAGAGCACGCCGGGCACGTAGAACACGCCGTTCTTCAGGGCGGCCTGGAAGACTTTCGAGGAGACTCCCGACTGGAGGCGCCGCGGCAGCCGCGCCCAGAAATACAGCCCTCCCGCCGGTTCCCACCACTCGACCTCGGCGGGGAAATGGCGTTTGATGGCCTCCCGCATCAGGCGGGCTTTGCGCGCGTAACGCCGACGCAGGACGGCCAGGTGCTTTTGGTAGAGGCCGGAGGCCAGCGCCCCGGCGAGCAACTGCTGCAGCAGGTTGGACGAGCCGAAGTCGTGGTTCCCCTTGATGCGCAGCACGGCGGTCAGGACCGGCTCCGGCAACAGGCCGAAACCGACGCGCGCGCCCGTGGAAAACGGTTTGCTGTAAGTCCCGGCGTAGATCACCCGGTCGCCGCCGCCCCGCAGGGCCAGCGCGGATGTCACGTCCTCGCCCCCGAAGCGGAGTTCCCGGTAAGCGGCGTCCTCCAGGAGGTAGATGGGGTGCCCGGCGGCTCGCTCGAACTGCCGCAGCAGCTTGAGCGCGCCGGCCTTCTTCGCGCGGCTCGTGGTGCGGCCGGTGGGATTCTGGTAGTAGGTGATCAGGTACAGCATCTTCACGCGGCGCAATTCGCCGCTGCGCTTCAAGGCCGTGAGCACCGCTTCCAGGCGCGCCAGGTCCAGCCCATCCTGCGCCATCCGGACGCCGCGCGCCCGGATGCCGTGGCTCTGCAAAATGCCGAGATAGACGAAGTAGCTGGGATCCTCCACCAGCACGATGTCGCCCGGATCGCACAGGGCTTCGGTAATCATGTAGAGCATCTGCTGCGAGCCGTTGGTGATGATCATCCGGTCGGGCGAGTAGGCCCGCCGCGCGGCGGGCGCGCCGTCGGTGGTGTGCAGGTGGCGGGCGGTGAGCCGGCGCAGCGTGAGATCGCCGGCGGTTGTGCCATACTGCAAAGCCGCCTGGCCGGTCTTGGGCGAGCCCAGGATCTGCTGGAGCAGGCCGCGCACCTCCTTGACGGGCAGCGACTCGTTATCCGTGAACCCGGCGGCCAGCGAGACGAGTTGGGGCCGGGCCAGAGCGGTGGCCATCAGCCAGGAGATGGGCGGTTCTTCGGTGCGGCGGCCCAGTTCAGATAAGATATGCGCTGTCATGCTTCGTAAAGGTCTCTCAGTTGGCCGCTTTTACGCGGCGGAATCAAGCGATCTTTTGCCGGGGCAGCGGCACTGACAGGGATGCATCAAGCTCAGCATGTGCCGCGCCCATGCGGGGAACAAGCCGGTCCTGGGCTGCCTTTCGCGAGCCAGTTCATCCTGGCCAGGATGAAACAAGATAGCCGGAGGTCGCCGGGGGAATGGGGGCGGCGACCTCCGGAAACCGGCGCGTTTGACCCCACCACCCCGGATGGGGCAGATCGTCCCGGATGCCAGGCGTCTTCTTCATGCGGTTTGGTTCTGCCACCCCCTGCCGGGGTGGAACACCCTTTACCCCGCGTACCGGTGGTCGTTTCCCCCTGTCACCCCGAAACGACCGACCGGCTACCATCTGCCAACCCTGCCGGGTTGGTGCGGAGCGGAAACCGCAGGCAACACCCTGCCAGACCGTGTCCCGGCTGTGGGCTTGATGCACTCTTGGCGGCACCGAGGACCTGGCTGCGGCTGGCGGCAACAGATTGAAGGGACTGGTATTTGGCCTGCGGGCCAGGTGAAAGCGCTCAGTTTGTTAATCGTAGCCGCTATGGGAGCGAGCCGCCTTTGCAGGCTCGTGGAAAAGCACCGAAGTTAGTTAATACGTGGAGGTTACAGCCAGATACACAGAGGGGGTATAGAGGGGGGTTATTCATTCCGCAGAGCGGCGAGCAGGTTGCCGCGGAGCGCATACGCTGTCGCCAGCCAGGTCCAGAGCAGGCCGTTGAGCAGCACGGCGGCGAGGGTCAGCGCCAGCGAGCCCCAAGGCAGGGGCGTGCCCGGGGAGAGAATGGCTGGCAGGACGGCGACCGTGGCGGCGATAACGCCCAGGCTCAGCCCGAGCCCCAGCAGGGCGCCGTGCTCGCTCAGCACCAGGCGCTGGAGCAGTCGCCGCCGGAAACCGACCGCCACCAGCAAGCCCAGCTCGCCGCGGCGTTCGAGCACGTTGCGCAGGACGACCACGCCCAGGCCCGCGCTGCCGAGCAGCAACCCCAGCCCGCCCAGCACCTGGAACGTGCCGAGGTAGGTGTTCTGCACGGCATTGAACTCATTCAACCGCTGCGCCGCGGGCGTCAGCTCCAAGCCGGCATCCTGCAACGCGCGCGACAACGTGGCGGAGACCTGCGCGACGGAGTTCGTGGGCGCGTCCACCAGGAACATCCGGTAGCCGCTCTCGCCGGGGAACCTGCGGGTGAACTCGGCTTCGTCTATAAGCAAGCTGCCCTGAAGGATCGAATTGGCCACCGCGCCAACCAACCGCAGTTTGAAGGCGCGGCCCTGCTCGTCGGTGTAATCAATTGTGTCGCCGATCTTCTTGCCGAGCGCCCACTGGATGGAGTTGGCGTCGCCGATGGCGGGAACCACATCGGGGAGTGCGGAGTGCGGAGTGCGGAGTGTGGAATTGTCAGTTAGAGCCTCCTCACGTCGGCTCCTGCCGGTACGAAGCAGTTCCCAGCCCTGGCGGCGGTCCTGACCCGGGGCCACGTTCGCGAAGGTGAACCGGCCGGCCAGCAGCTCGGGCTTTACGCCCAGCAGGCGGGGCTTCTGGGCGCGGTTCAGATTGAGGCAACTGGCCGCGTCGCCTTCGCGCACGCGCAGCGGGACCACTTGCACCCCCGCAAGTTGCTCGGTATCCATGCCATAGAAGTCGCGCCCGGCTTTCGTGTTCAGGTCCTGCACGACGGGCATGGTGGATTCGCCGATGAACGCAAAGCCGCCCGTGCCGGAATCGCGCCGGGTGGCGTCGCGGTTCGCATCGAGCCGGAACACGCCAATGGAGACGATCACAAAGGAGCCGCAGGCGAGCAGGGCAATGGTCGCGAGGCTGCGGTGGCGGCGGCGGGCGCAGGCGCGCATCGCCAGGCTGGTGAGAGTTGGGGGGGCGGCGTGGTGCGTGGCGCGTGGTGCGTGGGAGGCCGGGGAGGCGGACGTGCCGGGAGTTGGCCGAGGCGCGGGCGTTGGCCGCGCCAGCCGGCCCAGCCAGGCGGCGGCGGCGGCCACGCCCGCCACCAGCACCAAGGCTCCCGCGCCGAAGAACACGCCCGGGGACGCGTTGCGACCGCTCAGCAGCGCCCAGCCGACAAGCCCCATCGCCGCCGCCCCCGAGGCCAGCACCAGCCAGACGACCGGACCACGGACCACGGAACCCGGAATACTCCCTGCCCCCGCCAACAGCTCGCGCGGGGGCCGCCGCGCCTGTTTGCGCAAGGCCAGCCAGATGACGAGCGTGGCCACGACCGTGCTGGCGCAGAAGCCGATGAGCAGGCTGGCGGCGGTGGCGTGGAATTGAATATCCGCGCCGCCGATGGCGCCGCGCCACACGGTGGTCAGTGCCCACAGCATCGTTTTGGCGTAGCCGAGCCCGCCCAGCGCGCCGCCAATGCCGCCCAGCATGGCCAGCGCCGCGCCTTCGCTCAGCAACAGTCGCCGCACCTGCCTGGGCGTCAGGCCAAGCGCGAGCAGGATGCCGACCTCGGCGGCGCGCTGTTCGAGGCCGAACTGGAAGAGCAACGCCATGAGCAGCAGCGCCGCCACCACAAGGAACAGGCTGAACCCGAGAAACAGTTGGCCGAAGTCCTGCCCCTGCGCAGCCGCCGTGAGCGCCTGCTCGCGGACGGCCTCGAAGCGGAGGCCGACATCCGAGGGCTGCAAGTTGGCCAGCAGGTTGCGATACACCGCCTCGCGGATCTTGCTGGCAAAGGTGTTGGTCGGCACGTCATACCTGATAGCCGTGAGCGCCCCGAACCGGTTGGCCCACATTGCCTGACCCGCTGCCAGAGTGACAAAGGCCTTTGGCGTGCCGCGGTAAGCTTTCCAATAAGCCTCGTCCTTGACGCGAATCGGATAAACGAGCGGGAAGCCTGCGTCCCAGTCATGGGTGCTCTCGGCTTTGGCCAGGCCCGGGAACTCCGGCATCAGTGTCCGGTCGGCGTAAATGCCCTTGAGCGGCACAACCTGGCGCACGCGAAAGGAGTTGGTGCGCTCGACGAGGCGGCTGCCCGAATCCACAACATAGTAGCTCAGCGCAACCGAATCCCCCGGCTTGACCCGCAAGTCGTCGGCGAGCCACTGGTTGACGAGGATCTCGTCGTCACGCATGTCCGCAGGCACGAACGGCCTGTCTGCCGCCGTCACCATCGAGTAGGGCGTGGCGTGGTCGCCGGCGCGGATGAGGTTCGCCAGGTAGGTGAGGACGCGCACGCCGTTGGTGACAAACTGAGCGAAGGCCAGATCGTTTGTTCCATCCGGCTGAACGGCCCGGCGGTTGGTGAGCAGGGTGGTCCGGGGCTGGAGCGCGGCGGCTGTGACAGATGGTTCGAGGAAGATGCGTGAGCTGGTTACTTCGACGAATGGCCGGCTGTGCTCCTCCCCGATTGCGCCTGGCGGCGGCTCGATGGCGCGGATGGACAGTCCCGCGTCTTCCGGCAGCCAGGCGCGAGCCAGTTCCCGGTTCAGCCAGGGCAGGGTCAGTTCGTCGGGGATTGGACTGACGAGTTCGGGTCCAAGCCTGCGGGCGGCACGGACCGCCAGGCTCGAGGGGTCCTGGCGGTAGTAATTCCGCATGGGTCCGGTCTCGCTCACCGGGAGCCGGGGCGCATGTTTCCATAACCAGCCTGCGGCGGTGTGGCGCAGGTTATCCAACAGGTTCCAGTGTCGTTCCGCGGCAAAGGATCCCCGCACCAGCAAGTTGGCTTGATCGGGAACACCGAGCTTGTCGGAAAGGAATCCCAGAGGCAGAAACAGATTGGCGGGCGGAGCCGGCTGGGCGGCAAGCGCGAAGTCGCCCAGCAGTTCGGGCGGGAGGATCGCGCCCACCTTCAGGCGCAGGGCCACGGTGTCCTCGTTGCGCGGACTGATCGCGGCGTCCAGGCCCAGGGCGCTGGGCTTGCGCACACGCAGGACGATTTCATCCCCCACGCGGGCGGCGAGTTGCCGGGCCAGGGTTTGGTTGATGAAGGCGGTTTCTCCGGACCTCCAGCGGCTGAGCGGACCGTCGCCCTGCTCGCGCAGCATTGCCACGACCCCGTCGCGGTTCGGCCACGGGTCGTCGGGGTCCTTGGGCCAGGCGGCCGGGAAAAGCAGCCCCCAATCGGCCAGGTGCGGCCACGACCCGACCACCACGCCCAGCACATGGACACGGTTGGCGCGCGCGGCTCCGTCCTGCCGGGCAACGACCCCTGGCAGCGCCAGCGCCTGGGAATCGCAGGAGGCCGGGTGGGGAATAACCGCCGCCGCGGGTTTGGCATTTGTGCGGATCGGGGCCGGCGGCTGAAGGGCTGACAGGCGCTCGCGCAGGCTGGTTTGGAAGAGGCGATCCTGTGTGGCGAGGGCAAAGTGAATGCCGCCCAGCCGGCGCAAGGCCATGCGGGTGAGGCTCTCCCGGACCGAATCGCCCACCACCAGCGCGCCGATCAGGGCCGCGCTGCCGATGGCCGCGCCGACCGTCACGCCCAGGTGCGCGCGCGCATGGAAGCGCAGGCTGCGGCGGATGAGCATCCAAAAGCTCATACAACGCATTCAACGTGCCTGCACCAGGCGCCCATCCTTTAGCTCCAGCACCCGCCGCATGCGCTGGGCCAGTTCCAGGGCGTGCGTGACGACGATGAGCGTCACGCCTTCTTCCCGGTTCAGTTCCAGCAGTAATGTCCCCAGCTCCTGGGCCGAGGCGTGGTCGAGCGAGCCGGTGGGCTCATCGGCCAGCAGGAGCTGCGGCTGGTTGATGAGCGCGCGCACGACGGCCACGCGCTGGCGTTCGCCGCCGGAGAGTTCGCCGGGGCGATGGGCGGTCCGTTCGCCGAGGCCGACGCGTTGCAGGAGACGCTCCGCGCGCTGGGCCGCGCCGTCGCGCCCCACGGTTTCCGGCGAGGCCAGGGTCGGCACGAGGACGTTTTCCAGGACGGTGCATTGGGGCAGGAGATAGTGCGCCTGAAAGACGAAGCCGATCTGCCGGTTCCGCACCGCGGCAAGCTGCGGCTCGTCCAGGGCGCTCAAGTCCTGCCCATCCAGCGCGACCGATCCGCTGGTAGGGCGGTCGAGGGTGCCGATAATATGGAGCAGCGTGCTCTTGCCGGAGCCGGAGGGGCCGATGATCGCCAGCGCTTCACCGCGCGCGACTTCGAGCGATACGTCCTTCAGGACTGTCAATGCTTCCGGCTTGTCCGGCGAGTCGTAGCGCTTGGTTACGCTGGCCAGTTTCAAGAGCGGGGCTGGCGTTGGCATGCCTTAATCTGGCACCAAACCGCCGGGGAAGGATAGGGAAAACTGGTCTTACCTTCCAATGGCGCGAACGAGGGCGGCGACGCGCCGGGCATCCACAGGATTGGACACTTTGCCGCCCGCTTTGAGCGATGAGCCGACGATGAAGCCGTCCGCGAGGGGAAGGAAATCACGCACATTGGCGAGGCTCACTCCGCTGCCCAGGAGAATCTTCGTGTCGGGAGCGGCGCGGCGCACGCGCTCGACATCCGCCAGGTCCGTGGCCAGGCCGGTGCCGGCGCCGGACACGATCAGGGCATCCACCAATCCGCGCTCGACGGTGTCGCGGGCGGCATCTTCGAGGGTCCAGTTGCCCAGCGGCACGGCGTGCTTGACGTGGACGTCGGCGAAGATTTGCGCGCCGGGGCAGACGCGCTGGCGATAGCGCAGCGTTTCGTAGGCGTTGCCCTCGATCAGGCCCTGGTCGGTCAGCATGGCGCCGCTGTGCACGTTCACGCGGATGAACGCGCCGCCGCACACAGCGCACAGGGCGAGCGCGGCGCGGGCGTCGTTGCGCAGGACGTTGAAGCCGATAGGGAGCTTGACGGCCTGGTGGATGGCGCGGCCGGCGGCGGCCATGGCGGCGACGGTTTCGGGCGCAACGCTGCCCCTGGTGAAGGGGATGTCGCCGAAATTCTCGATGATGAGGGCGTGGGCGCCGCCGCGCTCGTAGGCGCGGGCATCCCGGATGGCTGCCGCAATCAGCGCCTCCAGCTCGCCCCGCCAAAGCGGCGCGCCGGGCAAGGGCTGAAGATGGACAACGCCGAGAAGCAGCTTCCGGTGCCGATCAAAGAGTGTCTTCACCGCTTGCGTTCCCTTTCTGCGCGCAGCTTGGCCAGCGCGGCCAGGGCGGCTTCGCTCTCCGCCGCCTTCTTGCTCTTGCCTTGCCCGCGCGCCAGTTCCACCCCGCCGTGATGCACGGTGCACTCGAAGACGCGGTCATGGTCGGGGCCGCTGGCGGAGACCGCGCAATACCGGGGAGATTCCGGCGAGACGGCTTGCAGCAGCTCTTGCAGCTCGCCCTTGGGGTTTTCAAGAATGGGGATCACCGAGAGCCCGCCGAAGGCCGCCTGAAACTGGCGGAGGATGAACGCGCGGGCGGCTTCATATTCACCATCGAGCAGTATTGCGCCCAGCAGAGCCTCGTAGGTGTCGGCCAGCGCAGAGGGCCGCTCCCGGCCGCCGTGCAACTCCTCGCCCCGGCTCACGATCAGGTGCTGGCCCAGGCCCAGCTGGCGGGCGCGATCCGCCAGGGTCCGGCGATTGACCAGCTTGGCGCGGGCCTTGGTCAGAGGCCCCTCGCCGAAAGCCGGGAACTTCTCGTAAAGCTCGCGCGTCAGCACCAGTTGCAGGACGGCGTCGCCGAGGAATTCCAGCCGCTGGTTGGTCTGCATGGGCGCGCCTTGCTCGTGCGCGACGGAAGGGTGCGTCAGGGCAAGCTGCAGCAGGGCGCGATCGCGGAAGACATAGCCCAGCCGCGCCTGCAATTCCTCGTATCCGGTAACGGGAGGTAGTGGGTCGCTCATCCGGGCGTAGGCCTTGGTTCAGGGCGTTACCGCCGGGGCCGGATCGGCAGGCGCCGCGTCGCCGGTTGGGGAGGCAATTGCGACCGGCGCTGGCAGCGCCGGGTCCGCCGGAGGATTCAAGCCGTGCTCGAGGAGAGCGGCAACGTCGTGCTGGACCTGTTCGAGCTGGTCGAGCTTCAACGCGGGATCGGTGATGGTAAACACGTCGCCGGTGGCGGGCTGTTCATAGATGAAGACCCGCTGTCCGTCGCGGACGATTTGCTCCTTCACCTTGAGCAGCCGCTTGCGTTCGAGCATGACGGCGAGGATATAGCCCGCCGGCATGTAACGCGGGTCGTTCAATTCGATGAGCTTGCGCAGCAGCGACTCGGCGGTTTCCTTCTGGATGGCCTCCATCGGGGGCGGGGGCGCGACATAGACGCCGTGCCAATAGGAAATGAACCCTTTGCGATCGCTCGCCCCTTCGCTGTACTGCTTCTGCCAGCAGGCGCCGCAGATATCGGAGCGGCGGAAGTCAGCCTTCTCGTCGAACAGCAGCGTGTGGTAGGTTTCCTGGTCGGCAAAGGAGCTGCCGCAGGACGCGCAGGCGTGGGCGCGGGATTGGATGTTCCATTCAGTCATGGGCTGGCTACCACTGCCGCATCCGGTAGAAGCGCTGCGAGGCGGTGGCGGTGGGATCGGACAAGATCATCAAAGCGCCGTGGCCGGTGTTAGTGGACAGCGCGGTCCAGTTGGTGGCAGCCAGTGAATCCTGGTACTCCAGGGCATAACTCCTCCGGTTCAACGTCTGCACCCGCGTGCTGAATCTGCCGTCCTTCCTGGCCGGCAGCATCAATTGCGGCACCGGCAGCACGCCCTCCAGAAGCAGCACCGTGTGATAGCTTCCGGCGGCAACCCCCACCGACGGGTACAGGCCCGGCGGAACGGCACACTGGCCGCTCCAGTTGGCTCCCCACGCGCTGACGGCCCCATCCGCGTGCAGCGCCAGGCTGTGCGCCCCGCCACCCGCGAGGGCGACCACGTTGGTGAGTTCGGCCGGGAAGTCGCATTGCCCCTGCGAGTTGTCGCCCCACGCCACTACGGTGCCGTCCGCTTTCACCGCCAGGCTGTGATACTCGCCCGCCGCAATAGCCACCACGCCCGACAGCCCCAGGGGCACCACCGATTGCCCGGCCACATTGCCTTCCGCGTCGGTGTTTTCACCCCAAGCCACGACAGTGCCGTCAGCCTTCAAGGCCAGGCTATGATTGCCCCCCGCCGCCAACGCCACCACATTGCCCAGGCCGGCCGGCACGCTCGTCTGACCGAAGCCGTTGTCGCCCCAGGCAACCACGGTCCCATTCGCCCTCAAGGCCAGGCTGTGCCAGGTGCCCGCAGCCACTCCCATCGCGTTCGTCAGGCCAGCGGGAACGGTGGCTTGATCGTAATCGTCAGCCCCCCAGGCCACAACCGCGCCGGCGGCGGTAACGGCCAGGCCGTGATAGCCGCCGGCGGCGATAGCCACGGCGTCCTTCAGTGTCGCCGGCACGTCACATTGGCCCGAGGAGTTGTTGCCCCAGGACACCACAATCCCGTCCGCGCCCAGGCCCAGACTGTGCCAGGCTCCGCAGGCCACCGCCACCAGGCGGGTCGCCAACTGCGGCACGTTAGTCTGACTGAAAGTGTTGTCGCCGGTCACGGTCGCCATAATCACCGACAGCACGGCATTGGTGCTGAAAGTTGTCCCATAAGCATTCGTCACGCGGAGAGAGTAAGTGCCGGTATTCGTGGCGCCGGCGGGATCAAAGATCAGTTCGGCGGACGTGGCCCCGGGAAGCTCTGCGCCGTTGAATAGCCACTGGTAGCCCATGGGATGCGTGCCGACCACGCCCGCGGCCAGGGTCACGCTTTGGCCCGGCAGAATGCTCGCGCCTTGCGGTTGGCCCGTGATGATGGGGGCGGTCGGAAGCCCCGCATATGCCAGCTTGATGCCGTCGGCGATGGCGAGACCGTTCGTCTCGGTGACAGAGTTCAAAACCTGGATGTTGCCCGCCGTGCCGGCGGCGAAATTGAACCGCCCCAGGAAACCCCACTTGCCCGCGTTAGTCCGCTGGTTGGCATACACGGTCGTCGAGCCGCCCTGGTGGTTAATGACATGCGGCGCGCTGGCGGAAGCATTGGTCAGCGACGGATGCCACTCGAAAACGTCATAATCCCCGGCCACGAGTATATTGGGAGTAAACTGCACATAGGCGCCGTTTGTGCCCCGGGCGATGGTCAGGTAGTTCGTCCCGAAGGAGTTGTAATCGGTCCCGCTGCCGTTGCCGTAGAAGCTGCCGTTGTAGAACGTGCGGGTGGAGGTCCAGGCGCCCACCGCTGTTGCGTTCGGGCTGTCTATCACGATGTTGTTCACGATGCCGGTATAAGTGCCGATCGTGCTCAGCCCAATGTTCGTCCACTGCGCCGCGCCGTGCAGGTCCGCCCGCCAGAAGTTCACCCCCTGGTAGCCACCAACGGTTTGCGGCAGCGGGTCGGCATTCAGGTAATCCACAAACTCCGTGACAAACTCGGCCGGAATCTCCGACACGCCGCTGTTGGGCGGGTTTGGCCCATAGACATGGTTGGCGGGCGCCAGCGGCTTGATCGAGTTGGTCCAGTAAACCCGCTGGCCGTTAATGACCGAGGAACGGCCAATGAGGGAGTTTTGCCAGTTGTACCAGTTCACATCCGTCCAGTTGATGCCGCCGCTGGGCCGGCTTTTCACATTGCTCCAGCCCGACTGATAGATCTGCGGCATCACCGTATCGGACCAGTAACCGAATTCCCGGTATGGGAAGGAGGAGTGATAGCTGATGATCGGGAACGGGGCATGAGCCAGAAACTTGGTGGGCCAGTTGGACCGCACCGCCGAGCACAGCGCCCAGGCCTTCGCCGGACCGTTCGTCCCGATCCAAGCATTGCCGCTCTCCCACTCACCCTCGGCATCCCACACGAAGCCGTCGGCGCCTTCTTTGAATACGTAGTCAGAGATGGCGATTTCGCCGGGAATGTCCCCGCCGTAGGAGCGGTTATAGCCAAAGATCAGGATCCCGTGGGCGTGGGCGATGTTGACCAGGTTCGAGTTGAATTGCGGGAAGGAGTAGGAGCCATTGAACAGGTAGTTGCTGGTGGCGGCTTTGACCATGATGTAGCGCACGCCCACGCTCTTGTAGAAAAGCATCAGGCTGCTCTCGTTGGTCACGCTCATGACGTTGCCACCCAAGTGGTTGGTCGCCATGCTCATGTAATAAATCCAATCGCCCTTGCCCAGGTTCCACGGGTCAATCCCGCCATCGCGAATCTGGCCCGGCAGGGACAAAGAGGTGAGGCCGAAAGCCAGCAGCGCAGCCGCTGAAATCACACAATGGCGCATGGTCCGACGCATATTAGGCTATTCTAAGTAATTGCAGGCCGGTGTCAACGCGCCTCCCAGCCCTGGCGTCACACGGGATCCGCAACACCCACTCCGTTTGCGCGAGAAGCCTCCCCGGCTTCCCGCCCAGAGCCGCTATGCGCCAAAACCGACTCCGGTGCTCGTCGGAGCTGCCCTCGCCCCGCACATATTGCGCCGACTGACGCCGGGAAGCCCGGTTATTGTATCAATCGCACCCGGTAGAAGCGCTGAGGCAGGTTGCCGTCCGGATCAACGTACTCAAAGGAGTCGCCGGTCGTGGTGAAATTGGTCAATTCCAACCAGCCCGCCAGATTCGTTGTCGCCTCCACCGCGTAGTGGCCCGGCGCGCCGCTGACCTCCAGCCGGATCTGGCCCTCGGGCACAAAGCTGATCCCCGTAATCTGCGGCGGCGCCGGCTGGGTCACCAGCAGCACTGCATCGTCGCTGACGGCCATTCCGGCCAGGTTGGAAACAATCACGGAATAGCTGCCCGCATCGGCCAACTGCGCGTCCGTACGGGTGTAGGCACTGCCCGTCGCGGCGGCGAGGTTCGTGCCGTTGAAACGCCACTGGTACTCGAGCGGCAGGGTGCCGGTCGCGGTGACGGTAAAGGTCACGTTGCTGCCGACCGCCGCCGTCACGCTTTGTGGTTGGCCGGTAATGCCGGGCGGCACATTCACCGTGAGCACGGCGTCCGCGCTGGTCACTGTGCCGGCGACGTTGGATACCACGACTGAGTAGCTGCCGGCGTCGGCGGGCAGCACGTTGTTGCGGATATAGGCGCTGTCGGTAGCGCCGGCAATGTCCGCGCTGTTGCGGCGCCATTGATAGGCCGGCGCCGGGGTGCCGGAGGCGGTGACGCTGAAGCTGGCGCTGTCGCCTTGGTTAACATTCTGGCTCCGGGGCTCCTGAGAGATCGCGGGCGCCACGTTGATGGGGCCGACGTAGGCAAAGCGCACCGCATCGGCCATGACGACCTTGCCCGAGTAACCGGTATCATTGGAGAGGCTCACGTAGCCGTCGGTGCCCCGCGCGAAGGGACGCGCGGCGGCTATCAACAGCCAGGCTCCGCCGTTAGCGGTTTGATTGACGGACACGTTGGTGGTGCCGCCGTCATAAATGACCGACCACGGCGCGTTGGTAGCGCGATTGGCGCCCTGGGGGTAATAGAGGAACACATCGTAATAGCCCGGCGTGGAAATATAAGGCCGGTAAATAACATTGGAAAGACCGCCCACCGCGGTGCTCGCGAAGCGGTAATCCAAGCCGTACTTGTCCGTGGACGACACGCCCGTCTGCCAAACTCCATTGAAGGTCACGGCTGGATTGGTGTTGTCCAGGATGATGTCGGTAGCCGGGATGTAGAAAGCCGCGGTGATCGTCTTGTTGGCAGTCAGGGTGACCGCCAGCGGGTTGTTGGTCCCGGTGGCATCGCCCGACCAGCCGGCGAATTCATACCCCGCGTCCGCCGTGGCGGTGAGGGTCACCACGTCATTCGGCGCGTAGCTGCTTTGGTCCGGGCTCTTGCTGACGGTGCCGCCGACGGTGGCAGTGGCGGCAAGGGAGAAGTTGACTGTGAGCACGGCGTTGGCGCTGTTGGTGGCGCCGACACTGTTGGTGATGACGACCGAATAGGAGCCCGCGCTGCCAATCTGCACGTTATTGGTCATGAAGCTGCTGCCGGTGGCGCCCGCAATGGGCGAACTGTTGAAGCGCCATTGATAGCTGAGCGCCGTGCCGGTGGCGGTCACGGTGAAGGTCGCGCTCTGGCCGGCAATCACCGTCTGGCCCTGCGGTTGGGCGCTGATGACGGGCGGCGTCGCCTCCCCGGGAGTGGCGGCGCTCGCCTCGGGGGCGGTGGCGGAAGCGCCCAGGTAGTTCGTCGCCCACACGACATAGTAATAGGTGGTGGCGGGTGTCAGCCCGGTGTTGCTGAAACTCGTCGAGCCGAGCGGCAGGACCGCCAGGTTCGTGTAAGGCCCGCCCGCCGTCGTGCTGCGGGCAACAATATAGGCGCTTTCATTGGTCGCATTGTCCGTCCAGGCCAGGTCAATCTGGTTGGTGCTCACAGCGCTGGCGCTCAACCCGCTCGGAGCCGCCGGCACCGAAGCCGGCATCACAAAGACCAGTTTCACCCCATCCACCGCCGCCACCGCGCCGGATTCGCCAATGCCGTCGGTGACCCGGATATACCCCGAACTCCCGGCGGCGAAGTTGAATGTGCCCAACAGACTCCAGGTGCCCGGGTTGGTCTGCTGGTTGGCATAGACGGTGGTGGAGCCGCCATTATAGGCGATCACATGCGGCACGCTGGCCGAGGCGTTGGCCAGGTACGGGTGCCACTGGTACACCTTGTAGTCGCCGGGCACGACAATGGTCGGCGTAAACTGCACATAGGCGCTGCCGGCGCCCTGCGCCTTGGTCAGGTAATTGGTCCCGAAGGAGTTGGTGTCGCTCCCGCTGCCGTTGCCATAGAAGGTGCCGTTGTAGAACGTGCGGGTCGAGGTCCAACTCCCCACCGCTGTTGCGGTCGGATTATCAATGACAACATTGTTCACGACGCCCGCGAAGTCGCCGATGGTGCTCGCCTGGATGTTGGCCCATTGGCCCGCGCCATGCAGATCGGCCCGCCAGAAGTTCGCGCCCTTGTAGCCTCCAACCGTCTGGGGGACGGGGTCGGCGTTCAGGAAATCCACAAACTCCATTACATACTCGGCCGGGATCTCCGACACACCGCTGTTCGGCGGGTTGGGTCCATAAACGTGGTTGGCAAACGCCAGCGGCTTGATGGCGTTTGTCCAGTAGTAGGTCGTGCCGCCAATGTTGGTGGTCTTGCCCACTAGACCATTCTGGAAATTATACCAGTTCACATCGGTCCAGTTGATGCCCCCGCTGGGCCGGCTCTTCACATTAGTCCAGCCAAAGGGATAGATCTGCGGCATCACCGCATCGGACCAGTAGCCAAACTCTTTGTAGGGAAATGAGGAGTGGTAGCTGATGATTGGAAACGGCGCGTGGGCCAGGAACTTGTTGGGCCAGTTGGACCGCACCGTCGAGCACAGCGTCCACGCTTTCGCCGGCCCGTTCGTCCCGATCCAGGGCTGACTGCTTTCCCATTCACTCTCGGCATCCCAGACAAAACCGTCCGCGCCCTGGTTGAACACATAGTCCGAGATGGCAATCTCTCCAGGGATGTCCCCGCCGTAAGAGCGGTTATACCCAAAGATCAGGATCCCGTGGGCGTGGGCAATATTCACCAAGTGGCTGTTAAACTGCGGGAAGCTGTAGGAGCCATTGAACAAGTAGTTGCTGGTGGCGGCTTTGACCATGATGTAGCGCACGCCCACACTCTTGTAGAACAGCATCAAGCTGTTCTCATTGGTCACGCTCATAACGTTGCCTCCCAGGTGGTTGGTCGCCGCGCTCAGGTAATAAATCCAATCGCCCTTGCCAAGGTTGGCCGGGTCTATGCCGCCGTCGCGAATGACACCCCGCGCGGGACTGGCTGGCAGGAGCGCCAGCAGACAAACCAGCAGCCCCGCGCCCAGCCAGCGCCTGGCAGAACAGTGCGGCCGTCTGGCGTCGGCTGGAGAATGCGGGGATTGGAATTGGGAACCCAGGGTTCGGTTTGACATAAATGCTTCGGCTTTTAAACGATTGCTCACTGCTGCGGCCCATCGTCCGCGAAAGCCCGACCGATCAGGCCCGTCGGCGCTTCCGCAAAAGACTCTGGGAGCCAGAACGACTCAACGGCACATTCGTGATTATACTATCTCCGGCGCTGGGCGCAAAATCAAGCCCCTTGCCGCCGGCGCATGGGTCAATCACCCAACAGTGGGGTTGCCTGGCTGTAACGATTCAGCGACAGGGAAGCGCGCCCGCTCCCGGGCGGCTACGGCACCAGGCGCACCCGGTAGAGACGCTGGGCCAGGTTGGTCTCGGGATCAAGATACTGGAAACTGCTGCCGGTATTGGTCACCGTCGCCAACTCCACCCAATCCGTCAGGTTGCTCGCCCCATCCACCGCATAACAGCCGGGCGCGCCGCTGACCTGCAACTGAATCTGCCCTTCGGAGGTGAGGCTAATCGAGTCAATCTGCGGCGGTGCGGGTTGGGTGACGCTCAGCACGGCATCGTCGCTGGTCACCATGCCCGCAAGGTTGGAAACAATCACGGAATAGCTGCCCGCATCGGCCAACTGCGCGTCCGCGCGGGTGTAGGCACTGTCCGTCGCGGCGGCGAGGTTCGTGCCGTTGAAACGCCACTGGTAACCGAGCGGCAGGGTGCCGGTCGCGGTGACGGTAAAGGTCACATTGCTGCCAATCGCCACCGTCACGCTTTGTGGTTGGCCGGTAATGCCGGGCGGCACATTCACCGTGAGCACGGCGTCCGCGCTGGTCACTGTGCCGGCGACGTTGGATACCACGACTGAGTAGCTGCCGGCGTTGGCAGGTTGGGCATCGGCCAACACATAGCTGCTGTCGGTCGCACCACTGATGTTCGTACCGTTGAAGCGCCATTGATACGCCGGCGCCGGGGTGCCCGTCGCCTCCACACTGAAGACCGCGTTGCTGGTCTGGTTGACGTTCTGGTCCGCCGGCTGAGTGGTGATCGCCGGCGCCACGTTGACCGTCAGCACCGCGTTGGCGCTGGGCACCGTGCCGGCGATGTTGGATACCACGACTGAATAGCTGCCCGCATCACCCGGCTGGGCATTAGCCACCGTGTAACTGGTCCCGGTCGCGCCGCCAATCGGCGTGCCGTCCTTGCGCCACTGATAGCTCGGGGCCGGGGTGCCCGTCGCCTCCACACTGAAGACCGCGTTGCTGGTCTGGTTGACATTCTGGTCCGCGGGCTGAGTGGTGATCGCCGGCGCCACGTTGACCGTCAGCACCGCGTTGGCGCTGGGCACCGTGCCGGCGATGTTGGATACCACGACCGAGTAGCTGCCCGCATCACCCGGCTGGGCATCGGCCACCGTGTAACTGGTCCCGGTCGCGCCGCCGATCGGCGTGCCGTTCTTGCGCCATTGATAGCTCGGGGCCGGGGTGCCCGTTGCCACCACGCTGAACACCGCGTTACTCCCCTGGTTGACGTTCTGGTCCTGGGGCTGCGTGGCCAGCGCCGGCGCCACATTGACGCTCAGCATGGCATTGGAGCTGGTGACGCTGCCGGCCACGTTGGTAACGACCACCGAGTAACCGCCCGCGTTGGCAGGCTGGGCATCGGCCAACACGTAGCTGCTGTCCGTCGCGCCGCTGATGTTCGTGCCGTTGAAACGCCATTGATAAGCCGGCGCCGGCGTGCCGGTCGCCATCACCGTGAAGGTGGCGGGGCTGCCTTGATTCACGTTCTGGTCTTGCGGCTGCTCGGAGATGGCTGGCGCGACATTCACCAGAATAACCGTCAGGACGGCGTTGGAACTGGCGACACTGCCGACGGCGTTGGTGACGACCAGGGAGTAGGTGCCGGCGTCGCCGGGTTGCAGATTGCTGCGGGTGTAGGCGCTGTCAGTCGCGCCGCCGATCGGCGTGCCGTTCAACCGCCACTGATACCCAAGTGGGGCGGTGCCCGCCGCCGAGGCGGTGAAGGTCGCCGCGCCGCCCGTGTCCGCGGATTGACTCAGCGGCTGGGCGATGATGACCGGGGCTGTACTTTGATTGGCCGAGTAAACCCAGCGCACGGCGTCGGCCAAGACGCGGCGGCTGCTTTCACCGGTGTTGTTCGCCAACTGGACATAGCCGCTGGTGCCGGCGGCGAACTTGAGGCCCGACGCAAGCAAGCGCCAGGTCTGCTGGCTGGTTTGCTGGTTGACCGCCACGTTGGTGGTGCCGCCATCGTAGGAAATCAGGAATGGCGCATTGGCGGAAGTAGTGCCGTCAGTGGGCGTGGGATACCAGACATATACATCGTAATTGCCGGCGGTGACGATGGCGGGGGTAAAGGTGCTGGTGGCATTGGCCGACCCCGTCCTCGTGCCGGCAGTTTGAAAGTTATTACTGTAGTAGCCTGTGCCGGTGGTCCGAACCGTCCAGCTTCCGGTGGTGGTTGCCTGCGTGTTGTCCACAATGAGGTCGGCCACGGTGGAGGTGAAATTGGCGGTAATGCTCAGGGGGTGGGTGAGCGTGAGCATCAAGGGGTTGGCGGTCCCGCTGGCGCCACCGGACCACCCGGTGAAGTTCCACCCCAGAACCGGTGCGGCGATCAGCGAGACCATCGAGTCAGACTCGTAGGTGGCCTGGTCCGGATACTTGTAAACCGCGCCGCCGCCCGCGGCGGTGGCGGTAAGGGTGATGTTCGTAATACGGACAAACCGCACCGCGTCGGCCAGGACTACGAAACCGGAGTAACCGGTATCATTGGACAGCATCACGTAACCGCTGGTCCCCTGGGCAAAGGGGAGCGCGGTGCCAATGGCTACCCACCCCCCGCCGTTGGTTTGCTGGTTGACGGGAACGTTGATGCTGCCGCCGTCATACACCACCGACCACGGCGCATTCGTCGCGCGATTGCTGCCCTGGGGATACCAGATGAACACATCGTAGTAACCCGCAGCGCAGATGTAGGGACGGTAGATGACGTTGGACACTCCGCCCGCCGCCGTGCTCGCAAACCGGTAGTCCGTGCCGTACTTGTCGGTGGAAGCCGTGCCGGCCTGCCACTCCCCACTGAAGGTTACTGCGGCATTGGTGTTGTCCAGGATAATGTCGAGACAGTCGCCACCGGTGAAGTTAGCGGCAATCGTCTTGTTGGTGGTCATGGTGACGGAGAGGGGGTTGTCCGTGCCGGTGGCGTCACCGGACCAACCGGCGAAGAGGTAGCCCGCGTTGGTGGTGGCGGTGAGGGTCACCACGGCGTTCGGCGCGTAGCTGGCCTGGTCGGGGCTCTTGCTGACCGTACCGCCGGCGGTGGCAGTAGCGGTGAGCGAGAAGTTGACGGTTAGCACCGCGTCGGCGCTGGTGCTGGCACCGATGATGTTGGTAATAACCACCGAGTAGGAACCCGCGTTGGCGGTTTGCGCGTTGGCCACAGTGTAGGCGGTGCCGGTGGCGCCGGCGATGGGGGCCGAATTGAACCGCCACTGGTAGCTCATGGGTGCCTTGTTGGTGGCCGTGACGGTGAAGGTCGCGCTTTGACCGGCAATGACGGTTTGGCTCTGCGGCTGGGCGGTGATAACCGGCAGGGTGATATTCGTATCCACCACCAGCGTGGCGTTGGAGCTGAGCACGCTGCCATAGAGGTTGGTAACCAGCACCGAGTAATCGCCGGAATCAGCTCCCTGGAGATTGGCGCGCGCGTAAGCGCTGGCAGTCGCGCCGCCGATGTCCACCCCATTAAAGCGCCATTGGTAAGACAGCGGCGCGGTGCCCGTGGCCACAACGTTAAACGAAGCCGTTCCACCCAGCAGGACCGTCTGGCCCTGCGGCTGGGTGGTGATGGCGGGCGGAATCGGGGCGACGGCGACAGTCAGAATTGCATTTGAGCTGGTCGCGCTGCCTGCCGTGTTAGTCACGATCACGGAGTAGCTGCCCGCATCGGCAAACTGCGCGTTGCCGCGGATGTAGGCGCTGGTGGTGGCACCGCTGAGGTTCGTGCCATTGAACCGCCACTGGTAGCTCAAGGGCGCCGTGCCCGAGACCGCGACGCTGAAGGTGGCAGCGGTGCCCTGGGTGACGGTCTGGCTCGACGGCTGGGCGGTGATCGTGGGCGGCACGATCACCGTTAACAGCGCATTCGAGCTGGTTGCCGTGCCATACGCATTGGTGATTACTACGGAGTAAGGCCCGGCGTCGGCAGGTTGCGCGTTGGCGCGGGTGTAACTGGACGCGGTCGCGCCGGAGAGGTTCGTGCCATGCCAGCGCCACTGGTAGGAGAGCGGCTCCGTGCCGCTGGCACCCACTGTGAAGGTGGCGCTCGCCCCCTGGCTGACCGTCTGGTCCTGGGGTTGGCTGGTGATCGAAGGCGGATTATTCGCCGGAGGATTGAGAGTCAAGTCGTAGCGCACGACATCGCCGGCGAGCACGATCGCGGTCACTGTTTGGGAAGTCATGCCGGTCTTGCTGACCGTTGTCGTATGCGGGATACCGACCGCCGTCGCCGGAACCAGCGTGGCCACATAGTAGCCATTGCCGTCGGTCTTGACGGTGGACCAACCGGTCACGTTGACGGTGGCGTCGTCCACCGGGAGGCCGGTATTGTAGTCGGTGACGCGCCCCCACAAGATGCCTTCGGTCGCCGTCGCCGGATTGCGCCACGACATGGTGGGAGTAGACACCACAGTGGTGTTCACGTTGGCAGCGGCATACGCCCACCAATCGCTCGGCGTGCCGGAATTATTCGCGACGGCGTAGGAATAGGTCGAGTAGCCCTTGAGCCCCTTGCTGCGGAGATAATAGATATGGTTGGCGATGGTGGCGTTGGGATTGAGATACGCACCGATGCCGGGGAAAACCTGCCGGTTGTACTGCCAGCACTCCGTAATGCGGTCCACCCAGTTGCTGATCGTGCTGGTGCTGTAGGTCTGCGGAATCACCGCATCCACCCAGCCGTTTTGCAGCATCCTGGCCCAATCGCAGAAATAGAGATACGGCGTGGAGGTGGTAAAGTCGCAGGAAGCCGGCACCGGGCTGTAGGCGAGCGCGGCCGTGGTGTGGCGCAACGGCTGCCGCGGATTAGTCTTGATGGACTGCATCTCGGCCTGGACGCGGGCCATCAATTCGTTTTTGAACCGCCGGCGGTAGTTGGACCAGGCGGTGTCCGTGTTGCTGGGGGTGTAGGTGGAAGCGTAGCCGCTGTTGATGCGAAAACGAGCCAGGCCGGAACGGGCGTAATTAGCCTGGCTATAAGCGGGATAATTGAAGCCCGCATTGTAGCCCGTGCCATTGATCTCGTCGTCCCAATTGATGCCGTCAATCGGGTAGTTGGTGACGAGCTCCTTCACAATGCTGACGATGTATTCCTGCGCGTCAGGGGAACCCATATCAAGCACGTAGTTGCCGTCCACGGCTACCACCGCGTTGCCTTCGCTGTTGGCCAGGGGCGCAATGAACCATTCCGGGTGCGCGGCCAGAGTCGCGTTGCCGGCGGGCGGCCAGGCGGTCGAGACGCGATACATGGCGCCGCCGCTGCCGCCGATCCAGGCGTGAACTTCAATGCCGTTGGCATGCGCCTTTGTGCAAAGGTAGGCCAACGGATCGAAACTGGCGGTGACGCGCGAGGACCAGGGCACAATAGACGACTTCCAGTGCGCGCCATGCGAAGCAGCAGTGGTGCTATCCATGTAGCCAAGCACTTGGGCAACGACCACGTTGTAGCGGCCCGCGACCAGCGCCGCGACCATGGTATCCACGTCGGCCTGGCTGGTCAGCCCCACATGAAAGATATCCGCCCAGGCCGCCCGGAACTCTTCGGCGGCGCGGGAAGTCGTGCCGCCGGCAAACGAGAGCAGCGCGGCAAGCAGCAACACGCCCAAGCGCGTCCTGGACAGGCGCGGAAGTCTGGGATTCTCGACTTGGGGATGCGGGATCAGGGATTTCGGGCTGGAGCCCGGTGTTTCATTTGACATAAGTTATCAGTTGTCGGGGTCGCTGCTTGCTTTCGGACGCCCACCCTCACCAGAGCACGGCTTGGAAGGCAAACGACGTTGCCTACGGACATCCGGACGCAAGAACAACTAAACGGCACTTTCGCAATCGTATACTCTCTGACTTTTGCGCCAGAATCAAGCAGATTCAGGCGTTTCCACTATCCGGCCGACCGTTGGGAACAAGGGGGAATGCCCCGCTCCCGGGCGGCTACGGCACCAGGCGCACCCGGTAGAACCGCTGGGCCAGGTTGGTCTCGGGATCAAGATACTGGAAACTGCTGCCGGTATTGGTCACCGTCGCCAACTCCACCCAATCCGTCAGGTTGCTCGCCCCATCCACCGCGTAACAGCCGGGCGCGCCGCTGACCTGCAACTGAATCTGCCCTTCGGAGGTGAGGTTGATCGAGTCAATCTGAGGCGGTGCGGGTTGGGTGACGCTCAGCACGGCATCGTCGCTGGTCACCCTTCCCGCAAGGTTGGAAACGATCACGGAATAGTTGCCCGCATCGGCAATTTGGGCGTTGTTGCGCGTGTAGGCACTGGCCGTCTCGCTGGCCAGGTTTGTGCCGTTAAAGCGCCACTGGTAGGCCAGCGGCAGGGTGCCCGTGGCAGTCACCGTGAAGGTGGCGTTGCTGCCGGCACTCACGCTGAGGCTCGCGGGCTGTGCCGTGATTTCCGGCGGCACATTAACTGTGAGGGTTGCATTCGAACTGGTGACTTGGCCGGCCACGTTGAGCACTTCAACGAAGTAGCTGCCGGCGGCCGCCGACTGCACGTTGGTAAGCGTGAGCACACTGTTGGTCGCGTCGGCCAGGGGCAAACCGCCTAAGTACCACTGGTAAGCCAGCGGCGCCGTGCCGGCAGCGGTCACGGCGAAAGTGGCGTTCGCGCTCTGGTTCACGGTCAGCCCCTGCGGCTGAGTCGTGATCGAGGGCGGCACGTTGACCGTCAGGACCGCATCCGAACTGGTCACACTGCCGGCCACATTGGTGATAACGACGGAGTAGCTGCCGGCATCGGCAGGCTGGACATTGTTGCGGCCATAACTGCTGGCGGTGGCCCCGGCGATGCTCGCGCCATTCAAAAGCCACTGGTAGGCAAGCGGCGCTGTTCCGGTCGCAGTGACGCTGAAGGTAGCCGCCGCGCCGGCGATGATAGATTGATTCTGAGGCTCGGCGGTAACCACGGGCGGCGTAAAGGGAGTAACCAAGATGAACTTCGCCGCGTCGGCGCTGACTGACTTGGCATCCAGAGAATCGTTACCCAGCTCGACGTAACCACCCGTGCCGGCGGCAAAAGGCAGGTTCGTGCCCACTTGGAACCAGCCGCCCTGGTTGGGTGTGGCGGAGTATTGGTTTTGGGAGCTGCTGACGCTCCCGCCGCGGTAGTAGACCCTGTAGGTAGCGTTCGTATTCCGGTTCGAACCGATCTGGTAGAAGACATAGACATCATAGAAGCCGGCGGTCGCAATAGTCGGCGTCCAGCGGCAACTCCGGGTAATGGAGGAACTGCCCGAGCCGGCGTAGTAGAGATAGTTAGAACCGATCTTAGGCACCTCGGCAATTGATCCCGCGTTCCACGACCCGCTGGGGGAGGTGTTCGACCAGCCTGGGTCGGTATTATCAATGCCGATTTCCACGATGGTGCTGACAAAGATAGCGTTGATCGTCTTGTTGGTAGTCAGGGTAACCAGCAGGGGGTTGTTGGTACCGCTGGCGCCGCCAGACCAGCCACCGAAGACGTAGTTCGAGTTGGCGCTGGCGGTTAGCGTCACAACCGCATTGGGGGCATAGCTGGTCTGATCGGGGCTCTTGCCGACCGAGCCGCCGGTGCCGGCGGTGACAGCAAGCGAGAAGTTGACGGTCAGCACCGCGTCGGTGCTGGTAGTGGCGCCGATGACGTTGGTAACGACCACCGAGTAGGAGCCCGCGTTATCGGTCTGGGCATTGGCCAGGGTATAGGCGCTGGCCGTTGCTCCGGCGATCGGCACGGCATTGAATCGCCACTGATAACTCAGGGCGGCCTTGTTGGTGGCCGTCACAGTAAAGGTCACGCTCTGGCCGGCAATAACTGTCTGGCTTTGCGGCTGCGCGGTGATCGCCGGCAGCGGGATGTTTGTGTCCACCACGAGCGTAGCGTTGGAGCTGAGCAGGCTCCCGTAGGCATTGGTGATCAGCACGGAATACTCGCCGGCATCCGTGGCCTGGACGTTGGCCTTGGTGTAGACGCTGGTGGTGGCACCACTGATGTCCGCGCCGTCTAGCTGCCACTGGTAAGCCAGCGGGATGCCTCCCGTGGCCAGAACATTAAACGAGGCGGTTCCTCCCAGGATGACCATCTGGCCCTGAGGCTGGGTGGTAATGGCGGGCGGGGTCGGGGGAACGATGACAGTCAGGAGGGCGTTCGAGCTGGTGGCAGTGCCGGCGGAGTTGGAAACGATCACCGAGTAGCTGCCAGCATCGGCCAGTTGGGCATTGCTACGAGTGTAGCTGCTGGCGGTCGCGCTGCCGATATTCGTGCCGTTCAGCCGCCACTGGTAGCCGAAGGGCATCGTGCCGGAAGCATCCACGGTAAACGTCGCGCTCAGCCCCTGGGTGACAGTCTGGCTCAGCGGTTGAGTGGTGATGGTCGGAGGCACGATCACGGTTAGAATGGCATTCGAACTGGTCACCGTACCGTAAGCATTGGTGACAACCACCGAATACGGCCCGGCATCAGCCGGCTGCACACTGGCCCGCGTATAACTCGAGGCCGTTGCACCAGCGATGTTGGTGGCATGCAGCCGCCACTGGTAGTAGAGCGGCGTGCTGCCGCTGGCGGCAACGGTGAAGTTGGCATTAGCGCCCTGGCTGACACTCTTGCTCGCCGGCTGGGTCGTGATCGAGGGGGGGGTGTTCGCCCCCAGGACCAAGTCCACTTGGTACATGTTGCCGGTGACCGCCCCGATGGCGACGGTGGCTGTCCCGCTGGCGCTGGGATAGCCGCTCAGGCTGGCGGTCACGGTATAGGTGCCGACCGGCAGATCAATAAAGGCGTAGAATCCCGTCCCGTCCACATACATGGTGCGATTGGTGGGGCCGGTGATGCTCACCGTGGCGCCGTCCGCCCAGGCACCCGTGCCGGCAATGGTGATCGTGCCCATCAGGTGGCCCTTGGTGGGCGCTGTCTTCCAAGGCATGTCGGGGATGTCGTCCCAAGTCGGGGTGACGGACGACACCAGCGAAGGACTGAACCCAGACCAACTGCCGCTCGAGTACGGCGTCCGCTGGGAGTAACCACAGAATCCCTGCGCGTAGTTGCCCGCCGGGGACGCGTCGCGGGTCATCAGAATCTCACTGATGGCGTTGGCAAGCGAGTTGAGGTAAATGCCCGGCCCGATGATCATCTGGCGGTTGAACTTGCGATCCTTCTCGAAGTTCATCCACTTTGTGTAGTCAGTCGGCAGGCTGGCCCAGTTGTAGTAGGTCATTGGGACCGCCAAATCCACAATCCCTTCCTGCATCCAGCTATCCCAGTCGGAATAGACATCATAGTAAGGACGCGTGGCCTGGAAACCGGCCCGAGTTGAGGTGGTGGGCGAAGGATTCCAAGTGACAAACGCCCCGGACTGCTTGACCGACGGCTTGCTCTTCTGAATCCGCGCATAAACCTGCCGCACCAGCGCGGTGACCTGGTCGCGGCGCCACTGTTTGAACTGCTCGGTCGTAGAGGCGGGCTGCCCGGTTAAACCGTAGCGGGCATTGTAGCGGGCGATGCTGGTCGGATTGTAGCCCTGGTTGTTGGCGGTGAAGCGGATGTAATCGTAGTGGAGGCCGTCAATGTTGAAGTTGTTCACTAGGTCCATCGCGACGTTAACCGTGTATTGGAGGCACAGGGGATGGCCGGGATCGAACGCCTGGTCATCCGTCTCGGCGCCGGAGTCATCCCGCGTCGGCCAGTAGTTGTCGAAGCTGGTGAGGCTGCCGGTCGGCGTGTCGCTGTGCAGCGAATAGACCGTGCCGCCGCTGCTGCGAAAGGTGACGATCCAGGCGTGCACCTCGATGCGCTTCTTGCCACCCGTGGTGTCGTGGGCCGCATTAATCATCGCCTGCAGGGCGTTGAAATTGCCGGAGGTGAAGTACGGCTCGCCCATGCTGGAAGGATAGCAGGCGTCGCAATTACGCCGCACCTGGACAAAGACGGCGTTGCAGTTGGCGTCACGAATCTGACCGCCGGTACTGGTGCCAACCGTGCCCAGCAGGGTATCCACCTGGCTTTGGGTCAGGAAGCCGGTGCCCCAGGCATCCACCCAGAACGCCCGATACTCGGTCGCGCCGGCCGGATTGGCCGAACCGACCAGGAGCAGCACCAGCCACATGGCCACCCCGCTCAGAATAAGGCGCGGAAAGAAGGTTCCGCCGGCGACCCCGTTCACACTTAAGTTCATCCCCGCTCCTCTGTGGTTCAACGGTTGGTTCTTCATCATATAGTTCGGGTTGCTTGTAACATGAGTGCTGACTGGTTCTATTATTCCGGCGACTGCTGGCTACTAGGCGCGCCATCACACAGCCGCACGGCCTGGAGGATTCGCACGACGCCGGCAAAAGACATCCGCGACCAGCAACGACTGCAGGGCAGACGGGCCAGCTTGATCCTGTTGGGCGAGCCGGTTGGCATCAAGCAAAATTCCATCGCGACTTGTACGGATAGAGCGGCTACGGAACCAACCGCACCCGGTAGAAACGCTCGGTCAGACCGGTCTCCGGATCCAAGTACTGGAAGCCGCTGCCACTGTTGGTGACCCGGGCCAACTCCGCCCAATCCGTCAGGTTGCTAGCCCCGTCCACGGCGTAGTGGCCGGGCGCACCGCTGACCTGCAACTGGGCCCGGCCTTCAGCGGTGAGGCTGATCGAGTCAATACGAGGCGGCACCGGTTGGACAACCGCGAGCATCGCCTCGGCGCTGGTCACCGTCCCGGCAAGGTTGGAGATCACCACCGAGTAGCTGCCGGCGTCGGCTGCTTGCGCGTTAACGCGCGTGTAGCTGGACACCGAAGCGCCGGCGATGTTAGTCCCGTTGAACCGCCACTGGTAATCGAGCGGGGCGGTGCCCGTGGCGGTGACCGCAAAGGTCACATTGCTGCCGGGCGCAGCGGATACGTCTTGCGGCTGCGCGGTGATGGCGGGAGGCACATTCACCGTGAGGACGGCGTTGGAACTGGTCACACTGCCGGCCACATTCGAGACCATCACCGCATAGCTGCCGGCATCGTCCGGCTGTGCGTTATTCCGGGTATAACTGCTAGCCGTGGCGTCGGCAATGTTCGTGCCGGCGAACACCCACTGGTAAGCCAGCGGGGCGGTGCCCGTGGCGATGACCGCAAAGGTGACATTGCTGCCGGCAACCACCATCACGCTCTGGGGTTGGGTGGTAATGCCCGGCGGCACGTTGAAGCTAAGCGTCGCGGTGAGGCTGGTCGCGCTGCCCAGGGAATTCGTCACCATCACCGAGTAGCTGCCGGCGTCGGACGCCTCCGCGCTGGCGCGCGTATAGGCGGTCGCAGTGGCGCCGGAGATGTTGGTCCCGTTGAACCGCCACTGGTAGCTCAACGGCGGCGTTCCGACCGCCGTCACCGTAAACGTGGCGTTGCTCCCTTGATTAATAAGCAGGCTTTGCGGGTTTGCGGTAATGGTCGGCGGGGCGATCACGGTGAGGATGGCGTTCGCGCTGGTGGCTGTGCCCAGGGTATTGGACACCACGACCGAGTAAGTCCCCGCGCTCACTATCTGCACCTCCGGCAAGGCGAGCACCGCGCCGGTGGCGCCGGGAACGTTCGTCCCATTGCACCGCCACTGATAACTCATCGGCTGCACGCCGGTTGCGATGGCAGCCAGCTTGACGGTTGTGCCGGACGCCACCAGCCGGGAGACCGGCTGCACGGCAAACCACGGCGCCCCATCGCCCTCCACGGCGAGGCTGTGATAACCGCCGGCGGCAACCGCCACGCCGTTGGCCAGCGGGCCGGGGGTATTGGTCTGCCCGTTGTTGTTGTAACCCCAGGCTACGACGGTACCGTCCGCCTTCAGCGCCAGGCTGTGGTAGAAACCCGCCGCCAGCGCGGCCACGTTGGTGACTCCGCCGGGCACCTGCGCCTGGCCGAAGTCCGGGCTGCCGCCGGTGTCGTTGGTGCCCGCGCCCCAGGCGGTCACCGTCCCGTCCGCTTTCAACGCCAGGCTGTGGTAGCCGCCGCCGGCAATCGCCACGACATCGCTCAGTCCCGCGGGCACTTGGGATTGGCCGAATTCCGGGGTGCTGCCCGTGTAGCTGGTGCCCGCGCCCCACGCCACCACCGTGCCATCCGACTTCAACGCCAGGCTGTGATAAACCCCGGCGGCAATCGCCACCACATTGCTCAAGCCTGCCGGCACGGCGCATTGGCCAAAGTGCGGGCTCGAGCCGGTGTTGGTGCCTGCGCCCCACGCCACCACGGTGCCGTTGGACTTCAGCGCCAGACTGTGATAAGCGCCGGCAGCAATGGCCGCGATGCCGGTTGCCGCGGGCGGCACAATCGCCTGGCCATAGTGCGGACTGGCCCCGGTATAGCTTGTCCCGGCCCCCCAGGCGGCCACGGTCCCGTCGGCCTTCAACGCCAGGCTGTGGTAGGCGCCGCCAGCCAATCCCACCACGTCGGCCAATCCGCCGGGCACAATCGTCTGGCCATAGTGCGGGTTAAGCCCCGAGTTGGTCCAGCCAGCGCCCCAGGCGGTCACCGTCCCATCCGCCTTCAACACCAGGCTGTGGTAAAGCCCGCCGGCCACCCCGGCTACGCTGGTCAACTCCGGCGGTATGTCGGCCTGGGTGTGAACATTATGGCCCCACCCCGCCAGCGGCCAGAGTGCCAGCACCGCGTTCGAGCTGACCGTGTCGCCATAGGTATTGCCCACCACCACCGAGTAATTCCGCATGTCGGCGGCTTGCGCCTTGGCGACCACCAGGCTCGCATTGGTTACCCCGCTGAACTTGCTGCCATTGGCCAGGTTGGTCCCGTCTCGCTTCCACTGAAAGGTCAATGTTCCCTGACCGATCGCTCCCACCGTGAACGTGGCCGCCGCGCTGGCGCTGACCGTCTGGCTGGTTGGCTGCGTCACGATGCCGGGCCGGAACGGCGCGACGAGCGCGGCGCTCAAGCTCACGTCCCAACCGTTGCCGTTGCTTACCACCATCGAGTAGTTGCCCATGTCCTCCCATTGCACATTCGCCACGGTCAGACTGGGGGTCTGGGCGCCGCTGATATTGCCGCCGTCCGCCAGGTTCACGCCGGCTTTCATCCACTGGTAAGTCAGCGTCGGGCTGCCCACCGCGCTGGCATTGAAAACCGCCGTCCCGCCCGCCGCGACGCTCTGGCTCTGCGGCTGAGTGGAGATGCACGGATCCCGGAAGCTCAGGAACGCCGTCTCGCTGACGTTCGTGCCATAGGGACTGGACACCACCACATCATACGGGCCGGCCTTGGACGGCTGCACGTCGCTCACCGTGTAGCTGGATGCCGTGGCCCCCGAGATGTTGGTGCCGTTGCTGCGCCATTGGTATTGCAGCGTGCCGGTGCCAACCGCGGTGACGCTGAACGTGGCGTTCATCCCCGAGCCCGCCCCCGTGTCCGCCGGCTGAACCAGGATCGTGGGCGGCACAATCACCGTCAGCAATGCGTTAGCGCTGTTGGTCGAGCCGACCCCATTGGTGATGGTTACCGAGTAACTGCCGGCGTCTGCGGCCTGGATGTTGTGCCGGGTGTAGCTGCTCAGGGTGGCCCCGCCAATGTTCGTGCCGTTGAAACGCCATTGATAGAACAGCATCGGCGTGCCCGCGGCGACCACACTGAAGGTCGCGCTGTTGCCCTGGTTGTTCGTCTGGCTCTGCGGCTGCGTCGCGATCGAAGGCGGCAGCGGCGGCGGCGGCACATAAACAAATTTGTAGCCGTCGCTATACATGCGGGCGGTGGCGCTAAGCGTGCCGCCTGACCTGGTAAACGACACCGTCGGCACGGTAACCCCGGCATTGAGCGTCATCCGCCCCACCAGTTCCCAAGTGTTTGCCCCAGCGGATTGAAATACCGTCGTGGTGGCAGGCAAGCCGCTGCAACTGGTCTGGCCCACCGTTGCGACGATATCGGGGGATACGCTGCTCGCGCTGCAATGGGTGAGGTAAACATCGTAGGTGCCGCCGGCTACGGGCAGTGTCGGCCGCAATGTGACGGAGGGCGAGCTGCCACCGCCACCCGTCGCATAACGCGCGGCGGCCGGCCCTATCAGGCCGGAGGCCGAACTCTTGCAACTCGAAGGGGTCCCGACAAATTGCGAGTCCAGATACGGCGGGTTGGAATTCAAGGTCGGGCCGGCCAGGTAACTCTCCACAATGACATCGCTCACCGTGACGGCCTCCGTCGTGAATACGTAATCCGCGGAGACGCCGGTCTGGTTGTTGCTGTTCCGGGACTTGACCCGGTAGTGGTAGGTCGTGCTGGCGCTCAGCCCGCTGAGAACCGCCGTGTGGTAGTAAATCGGCGTGGTGTTCGTCACCGCGCTGCCGTAGCTCAGGTCCAGGCTGTATTCCACCACGCTGTCGGAACTCTGGTCCGTCGTCCAGGTAATGGTCGCCGAGTTCGCCGTCACGTTCCCGTCGGAGACGTTGGCAATGACCGGCGCGTTGGTGAATACGGTGATGTTGTTGGTGCGCACCGCGTCCCAGATATCCGCCGGGTGCCCCTCGCACTTGAAGTAATTCACGCCCTTGTAGCCGCCCGCCGTCGCGGGATTCGCGTCGTTCTTGAGCGCGGTCACGAACTCGGTGATCTGCGCCGCCGTGACCGTCCCGCTCCCGTTATAGCCCTGCCCCGCCGGCACCAGCGGCTTGATCGAGCTCACCCACTTGCCGGTCAGCGTGTTCTGCCAATTCCGCCATTGCGTGCTCATCTTGGTCACCACCGCGGTCGGCGTCTCTCCAAACTCCACCCAATAGTCCTGCGGCATCACCGCATCGCAGTAGTACCCAAACTCCTTGTACGGAAACGAGCTGTGACCGGTGATGTAGGCAAACGGGGAATGCGCCAGGAACTTGCTCGGCCAATTCGACCGCACCTGCGAACATTGCGCGATCGCCAGCTCCGGCCCTTGCGTGCCAATGCGGGAAGACTCCCACTCCGCCTCCGCATCCCAGACGAATCCGTCCGCCCCCTGCTGGAAAACGTAATCCGCAATCGCCACCTCGCCCGCCGTGTTGGTCGCAAAGGAGCGGTTATACCCGAAAATCCACAGCCCCGCCGCGTGCGCCTGGTCCACCAGACTGCTCGTGAACTGGGGGTTGAACCCCGGCACCCCAAACAGCTCCGCCCCCGTGCCCGCCTTGACGATGATATACCGCACCCCCTGGTTCTTGAGGTAAATCATCAGGCTCGTCACATTGGTCACCGACGGCACGTAGCCGCCGACGGCCTGGTTCATCTGGTAAATCCATTCGCCTTTGCCCAGGTTGGACGGATTGATTCCCCCATCCCGAATTGCACCCTGCACCGGGCTGATCAGGAAGCAGGTGAGAAGCACAACCCAGAAACGGGCAACAATTCGGGCAGCACTGCGCGGCTGGCACATCATGACACCATAATGTCCGCCACCCGCGCATGCGGGTCAACGCTTATGTAGGGCTTTCCCCCTACATATCCATGTAGGGGGGAAGGCGTCGGTTCTCCACTCCGCCATCGTTTGCTTGTGCGTTCGCTCCGGCCAGGTAATCGGCGCGGCAGGGCCCGCGCGCTCCGCATCCAATGTCCCGGCGCGATTTGCCCTGTCATGAATCGCAGCGACCGCCGCGAGAACGTCTACCCCGATAACCTATCAGTAGTTGTTGGATATATGCCACGGCCCGGTGCCGCTCTTAATCACCCCTTTTGAAGATCGAGAATGCCGGCACCGCCCCTTTGCGCGCCTGTCGCCAGCGCTTGATCTCAATAACCGACGGATCCAAATACACCGAGCCATCACGCAATTTCGTCGTCCCCGCCAGGGTTGTGTTGTAAGTCTCGGTTCGTCGGCTGCCGGTTGTGGCGTTCACCTTGCTCCCCACATACACCCAATCCGACTCCGGGTGGGTGTGCCCGTTCAGGACGGCCAGCATCACATGGACAAACCGAATCAACCCACTCCTTTCCTCGATTTGAAAGCACGCAACCAGGTGCCAGCCCGAGTGCCCGTTATGGCTCTCGCCGCCCTTGCCAATCTGAATGGTGGACTTCACCTCCAACCCCGCCGCCTTACCGCCCGCCTTCACACCAGGATTGATCAGGTCGGGGTACGCCTGGTCGGAGTTGTGCTTGTACGGCGAATGCTCGTCCAGCGCGTCGCACAGCACGTTTGAGACCAGCCCGCTGAAATTGTTGCCCTGGATGTACCCCGGCAGGGGCCTCGCCCCGCTCGCAACCAGATTGGAGTTGATCCGAGCAACCAGTGTTTGAGTCGCGTTGATGGCCGCCTCTAAATGACTCACCTTCATTCCCGGCGGCAGCGGCACCTGCGGACGGAAGTACTTCGGCTCCGCGACCGGTGCCGCGAACGACCCGCCCCCGCTAAAAGCTTCGGCCACCAGCCTTTCCAGCGGAACCTCCAGGGCCTGTGAAAGCGACTCCAGAACATCAATCGAGAAATTCTCGCGCCCGTTCTCCAGCCCGGAAAGAAACTGGTATGAAATCCCGGTCTTGCTTGCGACCTGGTCCTGCGTGAGGCCCTTCATCTCGCGCAACTGGCGAACAAAGCGCCCAATGATGCCTTTGGCGTCCATTTCGCCTTTAGTTGATAGTGCATTTTCGCTTGCTTGTCTTTCGCCTATACTTGAAATTACCCTCGTTGCGTATGTATCAGCTTTTTCACGCCGACTGCTTCCAGTGGCTGCGCGAACGCGAGCCGGGTTCCCTCCATGCGGTTTGCACCGACCCGCCTTACGGCATCCTCGAGTTCACCGAGAAGGAACTCGCGAAGCTTCGGGCCGGTCGCGGCGGCGTCTGGCGCCTGCCCCCTGCCATCGGCGGTTCCCGCCGCGACCCGCTGCCCAGGTTCACCATTCTCAACGACGCGCAGAAGAACCAGTTGAAACTGTTCTTCCGCGAATGGGGCAGCCTCCTCATGCCCGCCCTTGTGCCTGGCGCCCACGTTTGCGTCGCGGGCCATCCCATGCTCCAGCCCCTCGTCCAGGTCGCGATGGCTGACGCCGGCTTCGAGATTCGCCCGGCGCTCATGCGCCTCTACTTCAGCTTCCGTGGCGGCGACCGCCCCAAGAACGCCGAACAGGAATTCCCGGAAGTCTGCGTCACCCCCAAGGGCGCCTACGAGCCTTGGATGCTTTTCCGCAAACCCATTGCCGAGCGCACCGTGGCGGAGAACCTCCGCCGCTGGAAAACCGGCGGACTTCGCCGTCTCTCCCTCGACCGCCCTCTGCCCGACGCGATTCCCAGTGGCCGGACTCCCGATCGCGAAGCCGCCATTTCGGACCATCCCTGCCTGAAGCCCCAGCACTTCATGCGCCTGCTCGTTCGTGCCCTGCTGCCGCTGGGGGAAGGCATCCTGCTCGATACCTTCATGGGCTCCGGCTCAACCATCGCCGCCGCCGACGCCATCGGTTACCAGTCCGTCGGAATCGAGATTGACGCGGAGTACTTTGCCCTGGCGAAGAAAGCAGTCCCGCAGCTCGCAGCCCTGTATCCCACCTTCCAGGGCGAGACCACCGAGTTCGAGACCGATTACGCCCCGCCGCCACCCAACAGCGACCAACTCGCCCTCGCCCTCGCCGACAAGGCATCCCATTTAACGCATCCCGCGCAACCCCGCACCGCCAAACCGGCCCGCCCACTCCCCTTCAAAAAGCCCGCGGCTGCGGCACGCCACGCTGCTTAGCAAATAGCTACCACCCGAACTCTGGCAAGCCCGCAGCCCCCCCACCGCCGGCATCGAAACGCGCGCGTAAAAGCCATACCCCTTCAGGTTCGCCAAAAGTCTCCTGTGGCAGTCCCAGTCGAGCATGACCGCAAACACCTCGCCGGGTAAATCGGTTTCTTCCGGCAAACCTTGTGGGAGAACAACCAAGCCTAAAACATCAGTCACCGAAATAGGGCGGGTCAGCGAAGACCCTGTCGAAGCGGCCGTCGGGGTGCTTGGCGGCAACGGCGTCGAGCAGTTCGAGACAGTTGCCGTGGTAGAGCCAAAGGCCGTGCCGATCATCCCGGTACGCGATGCGCGGAGGCGACGGAGGCGCGGGAAACGGGGCTGCGGCTTCCGGGGCCGGCTCGGCTTCGTCAGTAGCTGTGGCGTCAATGGTGCCGTCGTCCCTCAACTCGAAGGCGCAGGTCAATACGGGGGCGGCCCTGCGGGGGGGGTCGGGAGCCCCGGGCGGAGGCGCCGGGGCTGGTCGGTCGTAAAAGCCTTTGCGCCTTCGTTGGGTCGGTTTCTTTAGCACGGGCGTGATCGATCGATCAAGTGGATGGGAAGATCAAGATTAATATGGGGGGCCGAGAATGTGTGGGACGAAGCTGGCACTGCCACCCCCTCCCACACGAGGAATCCGTGAATTGCTTTGGGATTGGCTGGCCCAAGCCGACAGGAATGTCGAGCCGCCCCGCCCCGTCACGCGGGAGGGCGGATTGAAATGAGCATGGGACAACTTGGCACACTTCAGCGGGTAGTCGCCCGGTCCCGGCGGACGACGGAGGCGTTTCCAGGTGCCGGCAGCCTGGCGCATGAAATCACCGGATTTACACGTTTTCCCCGCTGATCATAGCCGTGTACAAGGGGAGTACAAGGGATGCTCAAGGGGTGTACATTGGTCAGCCCTGTGTGCATCCGGTGTGCATCCCTTGTACTCCCCTTGTACACACGGTGTTGGAACGGCTGGAGATGCCATGGCCGATGGGGGCTGGCGGCTGTTTCAAGGTATCAGGTCCCGGGAGGCGAATCCCCGGTCCCCGCGCGCTTTAAGGGCCGCGCTTTGCACAGCCCGGCACCGTGCATTCTTTGAATTCAAGTCGCCTTTGGGTAGGGGAGCGGTTAGGGTGGCAGTGATGCGTCTTGGATCGCTGCAATTGGCCTCCAACCTGTTCCTCTCGCCGCTGGCGGGCTACACGAACCTGCCCTTTCGCCTCACGGTCCGCGAGCTGGGCGGCCTCGGGCTGGCCACGACCGACCTCGTCAACGCCCGCTCCCTGCTCGAGAAGAAGCCCAAGGCCCTCAAGCTCATCGAGACTGCCCCCGCTGACCAGCCGCTCGCCGTGCAGCTTTTTGGCTCGGTGCCGGAGGAAATGCGCGATGCGGCGGCCTATCTCGAATCGCTCGGCGTCGCCTCCGTGGACATCAACATGGGCTGCCCGGTGCGCAAGGTCTGCCGGGTCGGCGGCGGCTCGGCCATGATGGCGGAACTGGACAAGACCGCCCGGCTGGTCCAGGGCATGGTGGACGCCGTGAAGATACCTGTCACAGCCAAGATGCGCCTGGGCTGGGACGAGGAGAACCTCACCGCCCCGGACCTGGCGCGCGCCCTCGAGGCCGTTGGGGTGGCGGGCATCTTCGTCCATGGCCGCACGCGCGCGCAGGGATTCTCCGGCACGGTCAACCTGGCCGGCATCCGCGCCGTGGTGCAGGCGCTCAAGACCATCCCGGTCATCGGCAACGGCGATGTCATCACGCCGCAGGCCGCCAGGGTGATGCGCGACCAGACCGGCTGCGCCGGGGTGAGCATTGGCCGCGGAGCGCTTTACAATCCGTGGATATTCCAACACACGCTCCATTACCTGCGGACCGGCGAGCTGCTGCCCGAGCCCGGCTTCGACGAGCGCGTGCGCGTCATGTGTCATCACCTGGACCTGATGATCGAGGTGTTTGGCGAAGCCCACGGCTGCCGGATGTTCCGCAAGATCGCCCCGTGGCATGCCAAGCGGTTCGGCCCCGCCAACGAGTTCAACAAGCGGGTGGTCCACATCTGCACCCGCGCCGGCTTCCTGGAAACCCTCGACCACTACCGCCGCTGGCGCCGGCAGTTCCTGGACGCGAGCGGGGAACTCAAGCCCCGCTTCCGCCCCCCGCCCCTGACCGCCTCCTTCCTGCGCGACCCCGGCTCCACCCCGCCCGCTTCCATCCCCGTCCCCAAAGGGCCGGTCGAGATCTGGTAACGGGGGATTGGCCCGCGCCAGGGCGAGTCTGGTTTTACCGGGGCCGCTGCCGGATCGGGTAGCGGTCGAAGACATCCGGGTCTTTGCCTTCGACGCGGCGCGGGTCGTTCAGCTCGGTCATCCGGCGGTCCAGCTCGGCTCGGAGCTGGGTTTGCGTTTGCGTGTAAGCGGCATCGCCAGCGAGGTTGTGGAGCTGGTCGGGGTCTTTGGCCAGGTCGTAGAGTTCCTCGGCGGGGCGGCGGCCGTAAGCGCGATCATAGAAAGGCTTGATTGCGGGATCCTCCTTGTGCGTGACCACAAATGTCTTTGCCGGGCCCCGGTCATTGTCCTGGTTCTTCTCCGGATCATCCCCGCAAGGGAAGCGCTCGGGCTTGAAATTGCGAATGTAGAGGAACTGCCCGGTGCGCAGCGCGCGCATGGGATACCCCACCGGCTGGCCGTCTTCGCGCCGGTAGGAATCATGCCGCTCGCGCCCGAAGAAGACCCGGTCGCGGTCTTTCTCGACCCGCCCGCGGCAGTCAGACAAGAGCATGGGCAACAGACTGCGCCCGGTCAGCTCGGCGGGCCGCGGCACACCCGCCGCCTCGAGGAAGGTGGGCGCCAGGTCGGTCAGGCTGACGAAGTCATCAATCACCCTGTTGGGTGGGATCTTGCCCGGCCAGGCAATCGCCAGGGGCTCCCGGGTGCCCCAGTCGTAGAGACTGCACTTGCCGCGCGGATAAGGCATGCCGTTGTCGCTGGTAACGGCAATCAAGGTGTTTGTCAGCAGCCCCTTGCCCTTCAGGTCAGCCAGCAGCACCCCGAGATCCTGGTCGAATCGTTGCACCTCGAACAGGTAGTCGGCGAGGTCTCGCCGTATTTCGGGAGTATCCGGCACGATGGGTGGCACAATAATCCTGGCGGGGTCAATCCCGGCCCTGATTCCGCTGCCAGCCTCGTAGGGGCGATGGGGGTCGCGGCTGCCGGCCCAGAAACAAAACGGCTTGCCGGGCGGCAGCTCCTGGAGGAAGGCGCCGAGCGAGCGGAAAGACGGGCCGGCCGGGTTGCGCTTTCGGCCGCCGGGCCGCCAGTCGCCCGGGTCCCAGCCTTTGCCCGAGCAGCCGATCGCGTAGCCGGCTTGTTCGAGCAAGTCGGGATAGACGGGGAATTTGGCCGGGAGCGTGCTCAAGAGGCTGGCGCCCTCCTCCAGCCGGCAGAACGCCTGCCCGGTCAACAAGGCCCCGCGCGAGGGGGTGCAGGAGGGCGAGGAGCAGAAGGCGTGAGAGAACCTGACCCCGGCCCTCGCCAGTTGATCGAAGTTGGGGGTCTTAACGGCCGGATCGCCGTCCAGGCTCGTATGCGCCCAGGACATGTCGTCGGCGATGTAGATCAGGATGTTGGGGCGCGGGGCAACGGTGGCGCGGCTGGCGGGGGCCGCGAACAGGCAGAGATGCCCGGTCAAGGCGGTTAGCAGGATCGTCGCCGAGCAGTGTTTGAGTCGTGTCATGGCGTTGTTCCACCAGGTGCGTACTGGCCCCGGAAGGTGGTCTCCAACTCCTTCCAGCGGGCCTCCATCCGGCGCGCCCGCTCGGGCTGCTGCGCGGCCAGGTCGTGCATTTCACTGCGGTCCTGGCCGAGGTCATAGAGCTCCCACTGGTCTTCCTTCTCGCGGGCCGACACCAGCTTCCAATCTCCCAGGCGCAGGGCGCGGTTGCCTTCATGGTGGAAGAAGAGGAAGTCGCGGGTGACCGCGCCGTCCTTGCGGAAGGCGGGCACCAGGCTCCGGCCGGGAAGCGGCGGCGCGGTGGCGCCGTGCCAGGTTGGAGAACTCCGCGCCCCGGCCAGGTCGAGCAGCGTGGGCACGAAATCAATCACGTGGCCCGGGTCGCGTCGAAACTCGCCCCGCGCCTGGATGCCTTGCGGCCAATGCACAATCAACGGCGTGGCGATGCCGCCTTCATGCGTCCAGATCTTGTGCCAGCGGAACGGCGTGTTGCTGGCGCTGGCCCACCCGGGACCCAGGCACAGAAATGACCGCCACGAGCCGGCGGGGGCGCTGCGGTCGTGGCCCTCGCCGCGGACCATGATGGTCGCGTCCGCGCCGTTGTCGGACAGGAAGAAGATGACGGTGTTGTCCAGGGCGCCCATGGCGCGGAGCTGGTCCAGCACGCGTCCAATCTCGCGGTCCATCCGGTCCACCATCGCCGCGTGAATCGCCATCTTGCCGGCCTGGAAGGTCTTCTGCTCGGCGGTGAGCGTCTGCCAGGGCACCGGGTGCTCGGCTTCTCCCGGGCCGAGCTTGTCCATCACCACGGGCTTGAAGTAACGCGGCGTGAAGTTGGGATCGAGCGGCGGCAGAGCGCAGTCGAGCAGGCGCATCCGGCGAATGCGCTCCCCGCGCTGCTCGCGAATCACGTCCCAGCCCGCCAGGTAGCGGTCCTGGTAGCGCGCGATGTCCTCCGGCGGCGCCATCAGCGGGAAGTGCGGCGAGATGAAGGCCAAGTACAGAAAGAACGGCTGCGCGGCGTGGTTGGTGGCATGGTCTTTGAGGTAGCTGATGGCGTGGTCGGCGAACGCGGTCGTCGCATAATAGCCGCTGTCGGGCTTCACCGCCGGCAGCTTGCGGTCGTCCTCGAAGTGCTTCGCGGGCGAGAAGTAGCGATCCCAGTCCTGAAACATATACGAGCGGTCGAAGCCGCCATCCGCGACCGGTTTGGGGGCGCCCGACACGTGCCATTTGCCGGAATGATAGCAGCGGTAGCCCTGCGGCTTGAGGTAATGCGGCAGCACCCGCGTCCACGCCGGCAGCCGTCCCTGCGGGGGATCCATGCCGATTTGCTGGGCGTAGTAGCCGGTCATCAGGCTGGAGCGCGTCGGCCAGCAACGCGCGGTGTTGTAGAACTGGGTGAAGCGCAGCCCGTTGGCGGCGAGGCGGTCAAGGTTGGGCGTCTGGATTTCTCCGCCATAACAGCCGACGTCCGAGTAGCCCATGTCGTCGGCCAGGATGATCAGGAAGTTAGGCTTGGCGGCTTGGGCGGGAGCGGCGCAGGGGCAGCACAGCGAAAGGCTAAGCACCGCCAGAATGCCAACAACGGGCGGGAACGGGGCGCGTTTCATCTCCTTCCTCGTAGCAGCCGGAGTGATGCGGCTCAAGCATTCTTGTGACAGGACGCTTGCAAGCGGGGCGCGCCCTGGCGCCGAAGTCACCGCACGCGGGTAATGATGCGGTCCTTGGTCCAGTGGTCGCGATACCAGGTGCTGGCTTCGAAGTTGTCGTCCAGCTCCTGCATCCGCGATTTCAGCAGGGCGCGGAAGCGGTTCAGGGTCGCCTCCTGCCCCGGGCTCGCCGCCAGATCCTGGAGTTGATAGGGATCCTTGAGGTTATCGAACAGCAGTTCCTTCCGATCCTTCCGATAGAGGGCGTAGGTGAATTGCTTGCTGCGCAGCGCGCGCCATTCGTAGCCGTCTTCCCACACCGCGCAGGCGCCGGTGTTCTGCATGAACGCCGCTTCCGGCTCCGGCCCGGGCTTGCCGAACGCGCAGTGGCTCAGGTCCATGCCCTCGACCTTGGCGGGAATCGGCAGGCCCGCCATCCCCAGGAGCGTCGGCATGATGTCGGGCGTGTTGAGGCACGCGTCGCTCGTGGTTCCGGCAGGTATCCGGCCCGGCCAACGCATCACAAACGGCACCCGCACGGCTTCCTCGTAGAAGATATTCTTCGCGCGCCGCCCCTGCGCGCCCATCATCTCCCCGTGGTCGGCGGTGAACACCACGAGGGTGTTGTCGCGGAGGCCGGCGTCGTCAATCGCCCGGAGCAGCCGACCGAGGTTCCAGTCCAGGTTGGCGGTCATCGCGTAGTAAACGCGCAGCCATCTCAGAATCGCCTGGCGCTCGCCCGGGCCCCGGAACCGGCCCCACGCGTCCGAGTAAGGATCGTTCACGGGCTTGTAATTCGGCGGCAGCGCGAAGCGGGGCTCCTTCCCGTCATCGGCAAACATGGCGTAATACTCGGCGGGCACATTATTCGAGTGCCACGGGTCGTGGGGCGTGCCGATGGCCAGGACCAGCGCGAACGGCTTGCCGGCGCGGGCCTGGCGCTTGATCTGGCCGATGGCCAGCTCGGTCTGGACGTCCGGCTCATAACCCTTCACCGGTATTTTCTCGAGGCTGTCCGTGTGGTAATAGCCGTGGTAGTACTCGTGATGGAAGTTGTAGCCCGCCCAGAAGCCGTCAAAGCCCAGCCGGTAAGGGCCGGGGGGCGTGAAAGAGTTCTTCGGGTCCTCGTGATTGCCCAGCTCGTTGGCCCACAGGTGCCACTTGCCGATATATGCCGTGTCATAACCGCCGCGGGTCAGCGCGTGCGCCAGGCACTCGTGGTTCGGGTTCATCCGCAACTCGTTGATCACCATGCCCGTCGAGGTAGTGTACTTGCCGGTGAAAAGGGACGCCCGGTAGGCCGCGCAGACCGGGTGGCCGGACACGGCATTGCGGAAGATCACGCCCTGTTTGGCAAAGGAGTCCAGGTTCGGCGTCCGCGCCCTGGCATCGCCCGCAAACCCGCAGGACTGGTAGCGAAGCTGGTCGGCCAGAACAAAGACCAGGTTGGGTCTGGAGGCGGGCGCCGCCGCCCGCAAAGGGGTGGGGGCCATTACCAAGGTCGCCGCCAGTGTCAGTGCAATCACCTCGCGCATCATGGCGCCAGCTTAAGCCGTGGTTGCCCAGCGACGCAAGCCTGCCGCCCGCTCGGACACATTCGGCAGCGCCGGATTTGCGCCACAGATCGAATTGGTCTAGAATCAGTCCGCTTGCAGCGGCAAACGACAGCGGCAGGACGGGAATTGAGGCAGCGCCTTAACCAGATGCTCCTTGGGGTGCCCGTGTTCGTCAAGGTCATGGGCATAGCCCTGGGCATGGCGCTGGTTCTCACAGCCGGCATGCTCTGGCAGATTCACCAGACGTGGCACGCGCACATGCTCCGCAACCTGGACCAGCGCGGGCAAAAGCTCGGCGAGGAGGTATTCGATCACTGCACAGACCTGTCCCGCGCCGGGCTGGCGGCGGACATGGGGGCCGAGCTGCGACGTTCAGTTGCAGAATCTCCAGACCTGGCCTACCTGATCCTGCAAGCCACTAATGGCCTGATCCTGGCTGAGGCACGGAGCCCGGACGCGGCACCCGGCGCTCGCGGAATCCACGAGCTGACGGTGGTCCGCGAGCATAGCCCGCACCAACTGCGCCTCGGCATGAGCACCGCTCGATTAGACCTGGAGGTGGCCTGGCTCACCCGGCGGCTGGCGCGCACGACCGCAATCATTGTGCTGCTGGGCCTGGTGGGCGCCTGGGGGCTGACCCGCGTCTTTGCGCATCCGATCGAGGAGTTGGTCGCCCTGACACGGGCGGTCAAAGCCGGCAACTATCAAGTCAAGGCCCCCGTTCGGGCCAGGGACGAAGTAGGCGAACTGGCAGCCGCGTTCAACCAGATGACGGAGGCCATCGCCGAAAAGGAGTCCGCCCGCCAGCAGTTGCTCCGCAAGGTCATTCACGCGGGCGAAGAGGAGCGCAAGCGAATCGCCCGCGAACTGCATGACGATACCGGGCAGGCCCTGACCTCGCAGATCGCGGCCTTGAGCGCTTTGGAAAACCAAGGCGGTGACGCCGCCACGCGTCGGCGTCTGGCAGAACTGCGACAGCAGGCCGAGCAAACGCTGGGGGAGGTGCATGACCTCGCAGTCGCGTTGCGGCCCAGCGTGCTCGATGATGTGGGCCTGATGGCCGCCTTACAGCGGCACTGCCGCCTCTTCGCGCGGCGCTCCGGCATCGAGGTCGCCTGCGTGGACCTCGATTTGAACGGCGAGCGGCTGCCGGCCGAAGTCGAGCTGACGATCTACCGGGTGGTGCAGGAAGCCTTGACCAACGGCGTCCGCCACGGCCGGGCCGCCCGCCTGCTGGCGCTGGTGCAGCGCACCCAAACCGGCGTGCTGGCGGTCGTCCGGGATAACGGCTGCGGCTTCGACGCCCGCGACTGGCAAAAACGGTGCGCGGCGGGCAATCACCTCGGATTGCTCGGCAGCGAGGAGCGCGTCACCCTGGTCGGCGGCTCTTTCTGTGTTGATTCCGAGCCGGGCAAAGGCGCGACGGTCTTCGCCGACATCCCCCTGAAGGAGACGGCATGAGCCGCGCGCGCGTCTTGCTCGTTGACGACCACGCCCTGGTGCGCTCCGGGTTGCGCGCTTTGCTCGAAGGACAAAGCGACCTGGAAGTTGTGGGCGAAGCCGAAGACGGTGTGGTGGCGGTCGAACGCTGCCTCAAGCTCAAGCCGGACGTGGTGGTGATGGACCTGACCATGCCCGGCTGCGGGGGCATTAAGGCCACGGAAGACATCCGCCGCGCGTGCCCCGGGGCCAAAGTCATCGTGCTGACCATGCACGACGATGAGGCCTACCGGCGCATGGCGCGGCTGGCCGGCGCGGCGGGGTTCGTGCTGAAGAAAGCGCTCGCGACGGAGTTGCTTCAGGCCATCCGCGCCGTGCAAGCCGGCAAGACCTACTTTCCCGCGGGTGACGAGGCGATGCCGACCAAGAACGAGCGCGCCCCGTTGGACCTGATCAGCGAGCGCGAGCGCGAAGTCCTCGCACTCATCGCCCTGGGCCACACCACCCCCGAGATTGCCACCAGACTGTGCATCAGCGAAAAGACGGTGGAAACGCACCGCGCGCACATCGGCGAGAAGCTGGGATTGCGCAGGCGGGCGGAACTGGTGCGCTTCGCTTTGGAGCACGGCCTGCTTAAGCCCTGAACCGCCGGCAAACGCGCCCCGCAAATCAGGGTTTTCCCCGGATACTCACCGCCGCGGATTCTACACATACTGGGAGGCGGTAGAAACCGAAGTCCTGGTCATGCCAAAACCTAACCGAAAACCTCGTCGCCGGAAGGCTGGGCGCCGTCCAACCTGCCAAGGCGCCGAAGGTCACGCACATGAGAACCCCCGCTATGCATAACCCGCGTCCACATCCACTCCTCGCCCTGGCTGGCAGCGCCGCCGCGCTGCTCCTGCTTGCGCTCGGTCCTTCGACCGCTCCGGCGCGTCCCGCCATCCGCCAGGGGTTCTTCAACGCGTATCCCAATGCCGTCGGCTCCCGGCTGGACAGCGTGCCCAGCAAGGCCGGCCACTGCGGCGTCTGCCATTATGACTTCAACGGCGGCGGCACCAGAAACGCCTACGGCGAGGGCATCTTCAACTCCGGCTTCGCTCTGAACAAGGACGCCGGCATCAGCAACGCTGTCTGGTCCCTGCGGAGCAAGGATGTGGATCTCGACGGCTATATCACCGACATCGAAGTGACGAACATCACTTCCTTTGCCAACACCCCCACTTTTCCCGGCTTGAAGACAACCAACTCCGTGGTGGGCGTGAATCTGGCGGAAATTGCCGGCTACCTGACGCCGGTCGTCGGCGGCGACACCACGCCCCCATTCGTTCAGGTCATCGCGCCGAACGGCGGGGAGACCAACCTGGCGAATCGCCCGGCCAACATCACCTGGGCCGCTTCCGACGCCAGCGGCATCGCTGCCATTGACCTCTATGAATCGCCCGACAACGGCTTGAGCTATAAACAGATTGCGCGCGGGCTGGCCAATTCCGGAACCTACTCCTGGGTGCCCGCCGACCGCCCGACCAGCCTGGCACGCATCAAGGTTGTGGCGCGGGACACCTACGGCAACACCAACAACGATGCCAGCGACAACGTGTTTGCCATCCGCTCGCTGACCTTCACCAACGCGCACGGCGTGGGCAGCACGCTCCGCGACTTCGACATGCCCGGCACCCAGCCTTTCGAGCACGGTCCCGATCTCGACTCCTCGGCCAGTTGCGCCAACTGCCACGGCGGCTACAGCCAGGCGGTGGAGCCGTATTTCAACCGGCAGGGAAGCATGATGGCCCACGCCTCGATTGACCCGCTGTTCAAAGCCAACCTCGCGATTGCCAACCAGGACGCCGCCAACTCCGGCGACCTCTGCCTGCGCTGCCACTTCCCGCGCGGCTGGCTGGCGGGGCGTTCCGTGCCGACGGATGGCAGCCGGATGGAGCAGCCGGCGGATGAGGACGGAGTGACCTGCGCCCTCTGTCACCGCATGGCGGACCCGGTTTACACCGCGGGCACCAGCCCGACCAACGACCTGGCCGTGCTGGCCGCGCTGTCGTTCCCCGGCACCAACTACGGCAACGGCATGTTCGTCGTTGATCCCACCGGCCTCCGGCGCGGGCCTTACACCGATGCGCAACTGGGTCACAATTCGCTCGGGTCGCCCTTCCATCGTTCCGCCGCGTTCTGCGGGACGTGCCATGATGTCAGCAACCCGGCCTTCACGAAAGACGGCCAGGGCATCTACCAACCCAACCCATTTGATGCCGCAGCCACAGACTTCTCGCCGCATTCCATCGGGCCGGTCGAGCGTACCTACAGCGAGTGGTTGAATAGCGACTACAATTCGCCTGCGGGTGTTTACGCGCCCCAGTTTGCCGGGAACAAAGCCGACGGGATGGTGTCCATCTGCCAGCACTGCCACATGCGCTCAGTCTCCGGCTACGCCGCCAACACCAATGTCAACCCCGGCATCCCGTTGCGCACGGACATGGGGCTGCACGACCAAACCGGCGGCAGCACGTGGCTCCCGGGTTTGCTGACCAATTTATATCCGGCCAGAATTGATGCGGCGGCCATCCAAGCCGGGATTGACCGCGCCACCTACCAACTCCAAAACGCCGCCACGCTCGCCGTCAGCGACGCGCCCGGCCAACTCAAGGTGACCGTCACCAATGAGACCGGCCACAAGCTGCCCACCGGCTATCCCGAGGGCCGCCGCATCTGGGTGAACGTGAAGTTCTACGACGAGGCCATGAACCTCGTGGGCGAATCCGGCGCTTATAATCCCACCAACGGCGTGCTCACGCGCGACGCCGAAGCCAAGATCTACGAGGTCCACCCCGGCATTGACACCAACATCAGCGGGCTCCTGGGGCTGGATGCCGATGCGTCTCTGCATTTTGTCCTCAACAACAAGATTTACGAAGACAACCGCATCCCGCCGCGGGGCTTCGCCAATGTGACCTTTGCCCTGTTCGGCGGCGCGCCCGTCGGCCACCATTACGACGACGGGCAGTATTGGGATGACACGCTCTACACCCTGCCCGCCGGCGCGAAGCGGGCCGAGGTCAAGCTCTACTACCAGAGCACCAGCAAGGAATTTGTGGAGTTCCTGCTCACCAACAATGTGAGCAACACGAACGGGCAGTTCATGTATGCCCTCTGGAACAACAACGGCAAGTGCCCGCCCACGCTGATAGCCGAGGCGGTGTGGGTGCCGGCGTTCGAGCTCACATCCGCCGCTTTCACCACCGCAGGCAAGTTCCGGATGGAGTTCCTCTCCCGTCCCGGCCTGAGCTACACCATCGAGTTCAAGGACTCGCTGACCTCCGGTTCCTGGACCAACTTCGTCACCAACGGCACGTTCACCGCGACGGAAACGTTGAGCCGCTTCGAGGACGACTTCAGCGCGAACAGCTCGGGCGGAGCGTCCTCCACCGGCCAGCGTTACTACCGCTTCCGCTACACTGCGCCGTAGCCCGCACCCCAACAGAATCAGGGATTTCCCCGGATAGACGCGGGCGGTGGCGGCGCCTATAAATGCGGGTAATCAACGGGCTCATGGTCTGATGTGCGGTTGTCAGCATGTGATCTTGTCATCAAGAGGTATCCGGACGCATGTGCATCCCGTGGGCTCTTCGGGACCAAACTTGCAGATGAAAGGCAGAACATGAAAGCCAAGAGATTACTAACCTGTGTGATTGCCGGCGCGGCCTTGACTGTGGTCGCAGCCGCGGCAACAGCCCAAACCCTCTCTCCCCTCGAAACGCTGGGCAAAGCCCTGTTCTTTGATCCCAACCTGTCCACGCCGCCGGGCCAATCCTGCGCAACGTGCCACGCGCCATCGGTTGGGTTTACCGGGCCCGACAGTGCGATCAACGCCGGCCCGGCGGTCTATCCCGGCGCCGTCCATGCGCGCGCGGGCAATCGCAAGCCGCCCGCAGCCGCTTACGGCGGCGACAGCCCGGTGTTCTACTACGATGACGTCGAAGCATTATGGCTGGGCGGCATGTTCTGGGACGGCCGCGCCACCGGCTGGACGCTGGGCGATCCGCTAGCCGAGCAGGCCCTGGGGCCATTCCTGAACAACCTCGAACAGAACATGCCGAGCGCCAAACAGGTGATCGGGCGCGTCGCCAAATCCGCCTACGCCAGCCTCTTTGAACAGGTCTGGGGGGCGGGTTCACTCGACAGCAAGAAAGACGGTATCGCCGCCACCTACGAGAAGATCGGGCGTTCCATCGCAGCCTACGAGCGGTCCGCCGAGGTAAATCCCTTCACTTCCAAGTACGACTATTACCTCAAAGGCCAAACCACCCTGACGGAGCAGGAAGCCCAGGGCCTGGCGCTATTTGAAGGCAAGGCCATGTGCTCGGCCTGCCATGTCAGCCAGCCGGGAGAAGGGGGCAAGCCGCCGCTGTTTACCGACTTCAGCTACGATAATCTCGGCGTGCCCAGGAACCCCGTGAACCCATTCTACTCCGCGCCCAAGAGCGTCAACCGGGACGGCAGGGCGTGGGCCGACCCCGGTTTGGGCGGATTCCTCAAGGGCGCCGGTTACCCCGAAGCCGTCTATCTGGCCGAGTGGGGCAAGCATAAGGTGCCAACCCTGCGCAATGTGGACAAACGACCCGACCCCGGCTTCGTCAAGGCCTTCGGCCATAACGGCTACTTCAAGAGCCTGGCCGAGATTACTCACTTCTACAACACCCGCGACGTCGAGCCGTGGCCGGCCCCGGAGGTGTCCGACAACATCAACACCGATGAACTCGGCAACCTGGGCCTGACGGCGGAAGAGGAAGCCGCCATCGTCGCCTTCATGCAGACACTGAGCGACGGTTATACTCCGCCGGCGCCGTAATCTCCGCGGCTTGAATCTGTCAGACAGACGGCATCCGGACCTCCGGATGCCGTTTTCTTTATGACTCCAGCGCCGCGCGGGGCGCCGGCGAATGAAATTGAATCTGCAGCGGCAACCTGTAACTTGGGCCCGCAATATGAAACCAGCTATGACCTCCCGCGAGCGGGTATGGAAAGCGATCAATTTCGAGCAGCCCGACCGCGTGCCGATTGACCTCGGCGGCACCAAGGAGAGCGGCATTCATATGGATGCCTACCTCGAACTGGGCCGATACCTCGGCCTGGATGTCGAGCTGCCCAAGGTCTACGACCAGTTCCAGATGCTGGCCCGGGTCGAAGAGCCGGTGCGCCGCCGGCTGCATGCCGACGTGGTGCAGGTCGAGAACCTGGTGGAAACCTGGGGGCTGGCCAATCGCGATTGGAAGGTCTTCCAGACCGGGTGCGGGAATGCGGTGCTGATGCCGGGCGGGTTCAACCCCGTCGCGGACGAGCGGGGCTTCCTCGTCCTGCGAGACGCCCGGGGGGAGGCGCTCGCCCACATGGCGCCCGGCGGCCTGTATTTCGACCGCATCACCAGCACCACCCTGTCCGAGAACCTCGTCTTCATGGACCCCGAGAAATGGCGGAAGTCCATTCCCCTGTATTCGGATGAAGAGCTGGCCGTGCTGCAAAAACGGGCGCGCCTCCTGCGGGACTACACCGATTACTCCCTCCACGGCGGCTTCAACAAATTCAAGCTGCAGTCCTCCGGCCTGATCGCCGGACACACCTTCACCGACTGGCTCTGCCTGCTCAAGACGGAGCCGGATTATGTGCATTCGATCCTGCACGCGACGGCGGAACGCAACATCGAGAACCTCCAGCTCTACTTCCAGGCGGTGGGCGATTGCATTGACACCGTCCTCCTCTCCACCACCGACTATGGCACCCAGAAGGGCGAGCTGATCAGCCCCCAGGTCTTCAAGGACATCTACCTGCCGCACATCAAACAGGTGAACGACTTCGTCCACCGCCAGGGCAAGTTTAAGACCATGTACCATTCCTGTGGCTCGGTGCGGAATCTCATTGAGTATTTCATCCAGGCCGGCGTGGATATTCTGAATCCGCTGCAGGTCAACACCGCGAACATGGACCCGCGCGAGCTGAAAGCGGAATTCGGGGGGCGCATCGTTTTCTGGGGCGGGGGCGTGGACACGCAGACGACCTATCAGTTTGGGACGCCGGAAGCGGTGCGGCAGCAGGTCCGCGAGCGCCTGGACATCTTTGCCCCGGGCGGGGGCTATGTGTTCACCCCCTCCCACAACACCCAGTACGGCGTGCCCGCCGCCAACATCCTCGCCATGGCCGACGAGGTCTTCCAGCACGGCCGCTACTGAAAGTACTGAAAGCCGCTGCGGCGCATTGCCCCGGGCACAGGGGTGGGAAGACTACCCGCGAAAGGCGCGTCTCACTGTCCTGCCATAAGCCGGGTGCGCCCGTTGTGCGCGGCGCAACCCGCTCCCCCCCGGTCCAACCGGGCTCCCTCTCCCTCTGAACCCGCCTCACGTAGCGGCGTCTCGGCAGAGCGCCGGTGTCTGGAAGGAGAAGTGTGCGGCGCTCTGCCGAGCCGCCGCTACGGCCGAATTTATTCGCATAATTAGCTTGATTCCGCCGCGGAAATTTGTATCCTCGGTCGCGTGCCTGGTGATGCAACCGGTTGCATCCCGGGTGCGGAGTTAACAGTTATACTTGTTTGGTTCGTGTGACGGCCATGCGCAGTTTGGCACGCTCAACAAATGTCTGGGTGCTTGAAGTCCCCGGGGGGAATCGAATTGCACTCCCCATGATCAGCTTTTCCAGCCGCCCTGCTCAGCCCTCAAACCTAAACCCCTGACCATAGAAGGATACGTATTTGTGAACGCCCCCATCATCCGCCCGCCCCAGGGCAATCGAATTCAATCTTCACCTCGCTGGCTGGCGCTGACGGCGCTGGCCGCCGGCATGGCTCTGTTATTGGCCGGCCCCCCCGCCGCCCGGGCGGTCGGCTGGTATGTTGCCCCGCATAATGTCGCCGCGGGGAACCTCACCGTGTCGCAGTACCCTGGCTGGACCAGCGGCGATGACAACACGAATTGCGTGGTCGCCCTCTCACTGTCCGTCAATGACTTTCGGATCGGCGGCTACAGCCGCGGCGATTACAACGTGCAGGTTGGTTCCGACGGCACAGATGATAGTGATCTCGGTGTCCTGATCAGTTCCGTGGCCCAGAATGTGCGCACCAATTACCTGTCTGCCACAAACTCCACTTTCTTCACCAACTCTTACTGCACCAGCGCTATCGAGACTAATTCGAATGGCAGCTATCGCATCACCAGTTACGGGCACAATCAGGGGCCCGAGTGCAATGTGAACGTCGCGGGTGCCTGGTTCCCCTACTCGAGCTGGATCGGCGGTCACGCCCGGACCACCCCCTACCTCAATGGCGGTTCCAACAATCTACTCACCGGTTCGGCGGGGCTGAAGAACTGGAACGATGGGGCCGCCTATACCAACTTCTTCGATATAAGAGGCATGACGGGCTTGAGCGCGAGCAATGGCCAATTCATCGTGAGCCTCACGAATTTCGGCATAGATTCGCGCTACGACGGGGTGCTGCTGGTTAATCACGGCAAGGACGAAGCCAACCATGCCTTATCACAGGTCAACTCCAACAACGGCACTTGGAACGTGTTTATCCAGGACAACGGTGGGAACGGCGCCGAGTATGAACAGGACCCCGTCGCGTTTGTATTCATTCCCCGCACGAATACGACGGTGGTTTCCGGGCGGTTTAAATCCGAGAAATCCACCACCCCCGCCACTGTGACCATTGACATGTACAGCGATACTTCTCCGCAATTCACCGTGACCAGCATCGCGGACGGCCGCTGGTTCCTGAAGATGAACAATTCTGATTACACGCCCACCAACGGCGTGCTGATCCTGTCCTTGGAAGGCGGCTACTCGTATAACCAGGACAACATTGTGACGTATGTGCCCACCAACTACAGCGGCAACGCCGGCTGGGAGATCAATTCTCGCGACTTGCCGAACGGCGGGCTGCAAACCCCTGCTGCGGGGGCCCCCGACGCTGTGTGCTCCTTTGTTTACATCCCGGCAAACAAGCCGGGCTTCACCGTTACGCCCACGAGCTATCCGCTGCAGACGACCAAATCCGGCGGCACGGCGACGTTTACCGTGGTGCTGGATCGGCAGCCCTACGCGAACGTCACTGTCGGCGTCAGTTCGAGCAACACCGGCCAGGGCACGGTCTCGCCGAGCACGCTCACGTTCACCGCGAGCAACTGGGACACGCCGCAGACCGTAACCGTGACGGGCGCGGACGATAACAACAACCAGGTCGGGAGCACGGCCTACACCATTGTGCTCGCAGCCGCCAGCAGCACCGATGCCCGCTACAACGGCCTCAATCCGGACGACGTAGCCGTGGTCAACAGCGCGGCGCATGTGTGCGATTACCAGTATGGGGTCAACGGTTACACGGGCGCCGTGGACGTCGAGATTTCACCCGGGGCCAAGGACACCACCTACCCCACCGGGACCTCCGCGAATCAAATGTGGATTGACTATGACACCACCCCCACCAACCGGGAGGTCCTGCTGGCCTTCACGAATATCTTCGGCAGCGGTGCCGGCCAGATTCCGGCGGGCGCGACGATCGTCTCCGCCACCCTGGACCTCTTTGTCACCGACTCCGGCAACGGCGCGCTCCTCTACCGGATGCTGCGATCGTGGGACCCGAACACCGAAACGTGGAACACTTTGGGGAATGGCGTCCAAACCGACAATACCGATGCCTGCTCCACCAACGCCTCGTTCTGGGGCATTAAGGAAACCGGCAGCGGCGAGGGCCACTGCGTATTTAGCGTCACCACGGATTTGCAGGTCTGGGCCAACGGCGCGGCAAACTATGGGTGGGTGATGACCTCCATGGTTGACGGCGGGAACGGCGTGGCCTGGAGGCCTTGCGAGTGGACCACGGCGTCCGAGCGCCCCCGTCTGCACGTCGTCTGGTTACCGCCCGGAACCCAAATGGCCGGGTTCCAGCAGGGCGTGAATGGTTATGCCAGCGCCCGGGACACCAGCATTCGGGAGAATGAGCCAAGCACTTCGCACGCCACCTGGACAGGCATCTGGTCCGACTGGGCCGTTTCCCTCAAGAGCGACAACGAGCAATCCCTGATCCGCTTCGACGACATTATCGGCGATGCCGCCGGCCAGATTCCAAGCGGGGCGACCGTCTATGCCGCCGTGCTCGATCTGACGGGTGATTTCAACAACGCGCCGGGCGACGGTGGACTGTTCCATGCGCTGCTGCAGTCCTGGCAGGATACCGACACGTGGAGCAGCCTCGGCGGCATCCAGGCGGATGGTACCAAAGCGGCCACCCAGCCCAGCGCCAGCGCGGGCTGTGCCGACCGAGCTCCCAACGTGCAAGCCACGGTCAATACTTTTGACCTGACCACCGACGTGCAGGCCTGGGTCAATGGCACCCGCGCCAACTACGGCTGGGCGGTTCTGCCCTGGACCGACGGCGGGGACGGCTGGGGATTCGACACCGCCGAAGCCACGACCGCCCGGGTCCGCCCGCAGTTGCGCGTGTATTACACCGACAACTTCCTGACCAACACCTGGAGCCCCGGCGGCAGCCTCACCTGCAGCGTGACCAACGCGGCGGGCACTCCGGGGGCCGGCTACAGCAGTTTGTATATGGCGGGCCATCTCGACATTCAGGCGACGGCCGGCAACCCCTACACCATTCAGCTAACTTCTTATAGCGGCGACACGCCGGGACCGGCGGCCAATTGGAGCTGCGACAGCAGTTACGCCTGGACCATTGCCACCCCCACGCGCGGCGTGCTGAACTTCGACGTCGCCAAGTTCGCGGTGGGAACCAGCCAGTTCGCCAATGACCTGGCGGGCGGCACGTTCGCCGTGACCACCAGCGGGGACAATCTGCAGGTCGCGTTCGCTCCCAACCACGCGCCCGTGGCCGGCGCCGTCAGCTACTCGTTCGCCAAGGGCGTGTCCTTCAAGCCCTTCAGTATTCCGATCGCCACCTTCCTGGCCAGCAACACGTCCGATGCGGACGGTGACGCGCGGGCGCTGGTCTCGGTGACCAGCACCAATGCGATTGTCAGCACCAATGCCACTGACATTACGCTCTGCTCGACTAACGGCGTAGCTGAAAGCATCGAGTATGTGGTGCGGGACGTGCGCGATTACCGCGCGGGTGACACGCTGCGCATGGCTACCAACTATATCCAAATCCTGCGGACCAATTCCGTGTCCGTCGGCACGGCGACCATCAGCAACCTGGGCGGCACGAACATGACCATAAGTTTCTACGGCATCCCGGACTACAACTACGTGATCCAGCGTTCGTGCCTGGACCTGTCGAGCTGGGTTGATGTCATTACCAACGCCGCCGCCAGCGACGGCCGGTTGGAGTACACCGAAACGCCTCCCAATGGCTGCAACCCGGCGTTCTACCGCATCCGATCGGAATAACGCGGTCTGGACCACGCCGCCCGGCTGGCTGGCGCACCTTCTCGGCCGTCGCCTCGCCGGGCCGGAACGATGAGAAGGAATGGGCGATCAGCAAAGCTCCTAAGCGGGGCTTTGCTGCTGCTGGGGCTAGCCGCTCATGCCGGCTTGATCGTCCACCTGCCCCTGGATGCGGGTTCGAATTCGAATCTTACCGGCAAGGCTGCGTTTGTCAGCGGCGTTATCGGCGATGCCCTGGCCGTCCAGCCGGCGAGTGAGGGCCTGGTTGTCGAGTCCGGGACGTTAGGCCTCAAACTGTCGGCTGCGGTCTCCCTCGGTTGCTGGTTCAAGGCTGAGCGTCCGCCGGATGCGGAACTGGTGATCGTGGAGGCGAGTGGATGCCTGCTGGCCGTGGCCAAGGGGGGTGGCAGCGCAGTATTCGCAGTCAAGGGCGTGAAAGGCTCGCTCGCCGGCATTGCGGCCGCGAGCAAGGCCAGCGGCTATTCGAGCGTCTGCGACGGCCAGTGGCATCACCTGGTGGGATTGTATGACGGGAAAGCCTTATCCTTGTATGTGGACGGCGTCATGGAGGAGCTTCTCGATGCCTCCGGGCTGATCGCCACCCCGGAAGCGAAGGTCGTAGTCGGCAAGACCAGCCGGCCCGCGAACGCCGACGCCTGCTGTGTTGACGACGTCAGAATCTACGACGAGGCGCTCGCTTACGATGCCATCTCCCAACTGGCGGGAGGCAAGGCGCGTACGGCCGAGCCTGTGGCCGCCAGACGGGTGGACCTGCGCCGCGACTTCCTCGACAAGGGCGTTTTCCCGATCCAGGCGCACCGCGGCGGCGGGCTGGGGCTCCCGGAACATACCCTCGAAACCTACCGGGAGATCTGGGGGAAGGGAATGATTCCAGAAGCCGATATCCGGACGACGAAAGACGGCGTGATCATCTGTGTGCACGACAGCGACCTCAAGCGACTATCCCCGGCGGTGCCGGCGCCGTGGAATGCCCTGTCCTTCGAGCAGATGACGCTGGAGCGGATCAAGACGTTCGATGTGGGAGCCTTTCGCGGGCGGCCCGGCCAGAAGGTGCCGACCTTGGAAGAAGTCTTCCGCGACATGCGGGGCCACCCGGAGCGGATGCTGGAACTGGATTACAAACAGATCGAGCTGGGCCAATTAGCCTCGCTGATCGGCCGGCACGGGGTGAAGGACCAGGTCGTGTTTGTCACCCGCCGGCACCATTTGATCCGGCAGTGGCAGCGCGTGTGCCCCCGTTCGATGACGATGCTGTGGCTGGGTGGCACCGAGTATGCGCTGGACCGGATGTTCGAGCAGTTGCGGCGGGACGAGTTCGCCGGCATTTCGATCCTGCAGATCATCGTGTTCCAGGATGCTTCAGCCGCCGGCTTCCGGCCCACGATCGGCTACCTCCAGCAGCGCCGGTCGGAACTCGCGGAGAAAGGAATCGCCCTGCAACTCATCCCGTGGGAAATGGCCGACCAAGCGGTGTTCGAGAAGTTGCTGTCGGCGGGGTTCCGATTCTTCGGGACGGATTACCCGCAAACGGCCCTGGACGCATATCAGCAGCATCTGAAACCGGGGAAGCCGTGAGCGATTGCGGGTTGTGCGCCGGAGGGTTATGGCGCTAGGCTCGATCCATGATGATCAGAGATGTGGTCTTGGCCGGTCTGCTGCTTTCGTTGGGGCTGGGGGCCGGGCACATTGCCCGCTCGGGCGCGGAGGTGCTTTACAACGGCATCCAACTGCCCGCCGAGTGGCCGCCGCGGACGATGGAACCAAAGAGCGACCAGCCGATGCCGGTTCCGTATCTGAAGGACCGGCCACCGGTTATCCCGATAGATGTGGGCCGGCAGTTGTTCGTTGACTCTTTCCTCATTGAAGCGACGACGCTGGACCGCCGGTTCCACCTGGCCACAAAGTATGAGGGTAATCCGGTTCTTAAGCCGGAGACTGCACTTGAGCTGAATCAACCCGGCAACGCGCTGGCCTGTCCCAAGAGCGGCGGCATTTGGTGGGATCCGCAGCTAAGGTTGTTTCGCATGTGGTATGAGGCGGGGTGGCTCACCACGATTTGCTATGCCACAAGCGCCGATGGCCTGCGATGGGAGCGCCCGAGTCTCCCCCTCCAGCCCGGCGCCAACCGGGTGCTGGAGGCCGGCATCCTCCCTGATTCATGGTCCGTCTTTCCCGACTACGAGAGGAGGGACCCCCAACAGGCGTGGATGATGTTTCTGCGCTCGCCGGGAGGCTCCAGTTCCATTCCGGGCAAGTGCCTGGTCTCCGCAGATGGGATTCAGTGGAGCCCGCCGGTTGCCAGCGGACCTACGGGCGACCGCAGCACCCTGTTCTACAATCCGTTCCGGAAGAAGTGGGTATTCAGCCTGCGGTCCTCCGTCCGGGGCCGGAGCCGCCATTATTGGGAGTGTGATGATTTCCTCAAGGGCGCGAGTTGGCGGAACTTCACGAACCAGGATCCGAACTGCCCGGTGTTCTGGACCGGCGCCGACGCGCTTGACCTGCCCGACCCGGCGATCGGGGACAAGCCTCAACTCTACAACCTGGATGCCGTGGCGTATGAAAGCATCCTGCTCGGGCTGTTTGAGATTCATCGCGGGCCGCCCAACGCCGAGGGCATGAGGACCTGCCTTCCCAAGATCACAGACCTGGAGCTGGCTTACAGCCGGGACGGCTTTCATTGGGACCGGCCGGACCGCCGGGCCTTCATCGCCTCGTCGCGGACCAACACCTGGGACCGCGGCTACGTCCAGTCGGTCGGCGGGATCTGCCTGGTCCAAGGCGACAAGCTGTGGTTCTACTACAGCGGCGTCCGGGGCACTCCCGGCAAGCTGAGCAAGGACGTGCGGCGCAACGGCATGTATGATCAGGGCAGCACCGGCATAGCCTTTCTGCGCCGGGATGGTTTTGCCTCGCTGGAGGCAAACTCGACGGGCGGATACCTGCTCACCCGGCCGGTGAAGTTCAAAGGCAGCCATCTATTTGTGAATGTGGATAACCCGAAAGGGTCGCTGCGCGTGGAGGTGCTGGACACGAATGGCAGGGTGATCGCGCCCTTCACGAAAGCCAACTGCGCGGCGGTCAGCGCCGATTCAACCTTGCACGAGGTCCAATGGGCCGGGGCCAAAGATCTGTCCCGGCTCGCCGGCCAGCCGGTGAGGTTCAGGTTCCACCTGGCCAACGGGAGCCTGTACTCCTTTTGGGTCGCGCCGGATGAATCCGGAGCCAGCCATGGTTATGTGGCCGCCGGCGGCATTGGCTTCACCAGCCTGAGGGACATCGTGGGCCGGAACCTCGAACCCAACGCCGGCAAAGGTCGCGATGCACGTGACAAACAGAACTGAGTGATTATGATTCCGTCGCGTGGCAAACCTGCGGTTGCCGCGGGGACACGCCAAGAGCCGGGCCGCTCCTGCGGCCAGTTAATGCCTGTTGATAATATGACGCACTGCTCAAGCGCCTGCCGCGTTCCTGCCAGCCTGTGGCCTTGTCTAACCACCGGCCTCCTCCTGGGGGCAGCCACCGCCGCCGCCCAGTCGCCGCCGCGCGGCTATTCCATCCCGACCATTGATCTGTCGCAAGAAACCCGGCGGCAAGTCATCGTAGACCGCGAGCCGGGACAGTATCTGGGGCATCCAACCACCGTGCTGCTGGACGACAACCGCACGATGCTGGTGGTCTATCCCAAGGGGCACGGACGCGGCGCAATTGTCTATAAGCGCAGCGCGGATGGCGGGCTCACCTGGAGCGAGCGGCTGCCGACTCCGAAGAGTTGGGTGACTTCGCTCGAAGTGCCCACGATTCACCGGACGGTAGATGCCGCCGGCAAGAAGCGGCTCATCATGTTCTCCGGGCTTTATCCGGTGCGGATGGCGGTGAGCGAGGACGACGGGGGCAACTGGAGCGAGCTGAAGCCTATCGGCAACTTTGGCGGCGTGGTGGCGATGGCCACCTGCGTGCCGCTGAAAACGGGGCCGGGCCATTACATGGCGCTGTTCCATGACGATGGGCGGTTCATCGTGGGAGGCAACGAAGATAAGTATTGCATGAAGAGCCCCCACAGCGATCACACCTCGCCTGCCGCCAAGCCGTGGTGCTTCTTCGTGTACCAGACCCGCAGCACCGACGGCGGGCTGACCTGGAGCGTGCCGATCCCCATCGCCATGCTGCCGGACGTGAAGCTGTGCGAGCCAGGCGCGGTGCGCTCGCCGGACGGCAAGGAGATCGCCGTGTTGCTGCGGGAGAACGCGCGCAAGAAGAACAGTTTTGTCATCTTCACGCGGGATGAGGGCCTGACGTGGACCCAGCCGCGCGAGCTGCCCGGCGCGCTCACCGGCGACCGCCACACCGCCAAGTACGCGCCCGATGGCCGCCTGTTCATTTCCTTCCGCGACACGACGCTGGAGTCGCCAACCAAAAACGACTGGGTAGCCTGGGTCGGCAAGTATGAGGACATCGTAAAGGGCACGGAGGGGCAATACCGAGTGCGGCTGATGCACAACACCAAAGGAGCCGACTGCGCCTATCCCGGGGTGGAAATGCTGCCCGACGGCACCATCGTGACCACGACCTACGGCCACTGGACCGCAGGCGCCCCCCCCTACATCGTCAGCGTGAGGCTGAAACTGGAGGAACTGGACGCCAAGGCAAAGAAATAGCCCCTTTTCGCACCGACCCGATTCTACAAGGTGCCGGATCGAGGCTGGGAGGCCCTACAAGCAACGATGATGTGCCGGGGCAGGGCCTGGGCTCGGATGGGCCATCTTCCAGTTACAAATGCCGCCAGGACCGCCCTGAGTGCGCCCTGTGATCTTGTGGGTGACTGAAGATCCCCCCTGCACAAGCGCATTTACCAGCCATGCGCAAGCCATGCAGAAGCCTTGGACAGGATGCCGCTTTCTGTATAACGAGCGATTATCAGCCCCGGGTGGGCTTTGCGGCCGAGGCGTCCCAGGAAGCGCACGACAGCCCAGGGAAGCTGCTCGGAGCAGAGCTACGGCGCCCGGGGCGGCGCCAGCGTCGAGCCCGCAAACGGGCGCACGACATCAAAGCCGGTGATGTTGGCATAGCGATTCCTGGAAGCCGGGTTCTTGTCCGCCAGCAAGGTTAAGCGAATTGTGTGCTGCCCGGCTGACAGGTCGCAAATCTCGTAGCGGAAAGGGGTGTCTCGCACCGGGTCGTATTGGTCCACCGTGGCGACCTTCTTCCCGTCAATGTTCACCTCGCACTGGCCCGCGTCGTCGAACTTGCGACCGACCCAGCGGACGCGGGTGCCTGTAAAGGTGTGCTCGACATACGCGCCCGCGTTGGTCGTGATTTGCATGTCCTCGGTCAGGATCAGGCTCCAACCCGGCGAAAACTTCAGGTCGCGCAACGGCACGCGCGTCCACGGACGCTCCGGGTCGAAGTATATGTAATACCTCTCTCGTTCTCTGAACTGGTAATACGGTCGGAACAGCACATTGGACATGGAGGCCAGGTGAAAGTTCAAGGGCTCGCCCGGCGAAGGCACCAGGTCGGCTGCCAGGTTCGTGAAGTTGAGGGCCGACACCGGGTTGCCTTCCGGTGAGCGACATGCCAGGACCGTCGGCCCATACACAATAGCTGCGGGAAAGGTATTAGTTGCGGCAGCGGGAAAGCGCTCCGCGGCCAGCCGCATCGGCAGCCGAACGCTGAGCCGGTCCCCGTCGCGCCACTTGCGCCGGATGGCCGCCCAATGCTTCGCGGTGGTGTCAATCTCCACGACCTTGTCATTCACCCACACCTCCATTGGCCCCGCCAGCCAACCGGGCTGACGCAGCTTGAGGGCAAACGTGTCCGCCCGAGGCAGGGACAGCCGCATCACCACCTCATCGCTCTCAGGGCAGCGGGTTTCCTGCCGCAGTGTCACCAGGGTTTTGCCATGCGCCCAGTTCACGGTGGCGGGGGTGAAGATATTGACGTAGAGGCTGTCCTGGTCTTTAAAGAAGATAAGGTCGTCGTAATCCGCCACGGCCTGGATGCGCGTGCCCGCGCAGCAGGCCCAGGGCGGCATGTTATGCGCCTTGCACGCGCCGCTCAAACTGTGGCCGGCGTAGTACATCACCCGCCCATCCGCCGACATCGGCAGGGTGGCGCCGATGCCGTTGATAAGCAGGCGCTCGATCCAGTCTCCGTAGCAGGCGTCGCCGGTAAAGCTCATCAGGTACTTGGCCAGCTTAAACGCGGCCCAGGAACAGCATTGGGTTTCCCAGTGGTTCTCCATGGTGTCGAGGTACTCCAGCAGCAGCGGCTCCGGCACCATCCGCTCGCCCGGGCCGTAGCCGCCAGTCGCATAGACCTGATGCGCTTGCAGGTAATCATAGGCATTGCGGATGATGTCCAGGTAACGGCGCTGGCCAGTGACCGCGTAGGCGGCAGCCGCTCCGCTCAGCGTGTTGACGTGGCTGTAGGCGTGATAGCCGGGGGAGGGTTTGAAGATATCCTTGCCAGGTTCGGCGAAGAGGTTCCAGTAATTGGTATACTCCCAGGTCCAGGCGTAATCCCGGTAGCGCGCCTGGCCGGTGACGAGATAGGTGCGATAAAGGTTTTCGGAAAGGGTGTACCACTCCGTGATGCCGGCCAGCGTGTTGAAGACATAGGGGTTGGAGTGATCAAGGTTCTTCTCGGCCCAGTCGGTGATGCGATCCAATAGCGCCAGCGCTTCCTCGTTGCGGCCATAGACGTGCGCATCGAGCAGCCCGCCCACCATCTTCTCGTAGATGTAGTGCGGCGGCGCAGGCGGCCTGGTGGAGTAGAAGTAGCCATCCGGCTCGATGCACAGACTCCATTCCTTGATCAGGGAGTTGAGCTTTTCGCGACAGGCTTCATCGCCGGTAGCCGCATGCATCCTGGCCAACCCCGAGAGCACCTGGCCGAACACATGAAACGTGCCGGGCGTGTACCAGCCGCCGAGGTCGGCGCCCGGCGCGGGCCTCCCCGCGCGCTGGCGGAAGCCCTTCAGGTAATCATCGTTGGGCACCCGCAGGTAGCAGTCGCGCACCTCCATCACCTGCCGCAGCAACGGGCCGTCGTTGAGTGCCACGCCGCGATAGTCAAAGGGCTCGATCAACCGGACGCCCAAGGCTTTGTGCTGCGCGGCTGGCGCAAAGCCGGTGTCGGCGGCGGCCATGCCCGTGGCGGACAGGAGCAGAACAAGCAGAAGACAGACTCGCTCAAGCACGGATTCCTTATGACACGAATGGCCGGCCCAAGACAACCCGATTCGGCCGGCACTACGCAATTGACCCCGGGTTCAAAACCCGCTTTGCTGTGCGCGGTCATTACCTATGAGTTTGCCCAAACCTACGCTGGATGATTTGCGCATCGAGCGCAACGCCGAGCCAGAGTCGTCGTCGCGACTTTGGGCGGTGGTTATTGGCATTCTCATCCTGGCCCTGGCCGGGGGAATTGTGCTCTGGCTCAAACGGCCGGGCGCCATTCCCGTGCGCACGGTGGTGGTGCGCGAGGCCGTGGGCAATGGCATCGAGCGGACCGTGCTGAATGCGTCCGGATATGTCACCGCCCGGCGGCAGGCGACGGTTTCATCCAAGATTACCGGCAAGGTGACCGAGGTGTTCGTGGAGGAAGGGATGAAGGTGCAGCAAGGGCAGGTGCTGGCGCGGCTGGACGATACGAATGTCCGGACCAGCCTCCACCTGGCGGAGGCGCAGTTGGTTTCCGCCACCAACGCGCTGGCCGAAACGCGCGTGCGCATCCGGGAAGCCGACCGGGAACTGCAACGCCAGGCCGGCCTGATCAAGAGCCAGATCGCCACGCAAGCCGACTTCGACCACGCCGAAGCCGCGCTCCATGCCCTGCAGGCGAGACTCGTGCAGCAGCAGGCTGACGTCATCGTCGCTGAAAAGCAGGTGGCTTACTGGCAGCAGCAGCTGGATGACACCATTGTCCGGGCGCCGTTCGCCGGCATCGCCACGTCAAAGAACGCCCAGCCGGGCGAGATGATCTCCCCCATCTCCGCCGGGGGCGGCTTCACGCGCACCGGCATCGCCACGGTCGTGGACATGGAATCGCTGGAGATCGAGATTGATGTCAACGAGAGCTACATCAATCGCGTCCACGCCGGGCAGGCGGTGGCGGCGACGCTCGACGCCTACCCCGAGTGGAAGATTCCCTGCAAGGTGATTGCAATTATTCCCACCGCCGACCGGCAAAAGTCCACCGTGAAGGTGCGGGTGGGGATTGACCAGCTCGACCCGCGGATTCTGCCGGAGATGAGCGTCAAGGTCGCTTTCCGCGAGGTGGGCGGGTCCGGGCCGGTGGCCGCCCGCACGGTGATTGTCCCCAAGAGTGCCGTGCAGCAGCAGGACGGACGCAACGTGGTGCTGGTGGTGCAGAATGCCCGCGCCGAGCGCCGGGCGGTGACGGTCAGCACTACGCGCGGCGATGAGGTGGTCGTCAGCGCGGGCGTGGCGGCCGGCGAACGGGTCGTGGCGGATTGGCCGCCGGGTTTGAAGGATGGCTCGGCGGTGGCCGAGAAGAAGTGAACGCAGGCGCCCGGCATGACTGATTCGGCCAACTCCGCGCTGGTGCTCGTGGATGGAGTGGAGAAGGTTTTCCACCGCGGCTCGGAGGATATTCACGTCCTGAAGGACTTGCACTTGAAGGTACCGCAGGGCGAATTTCTGGCCCTGATGGGGCCCTCGGGCTCAGGCAAGAGCACGCTGCTGAACCTGATCGGCGGCCTGGACCGGCCCACCCGTGGCACGGTCAGCATTGCGGGCGAGCGCGTGGCCGAGCTGTCCGACCACAAGCTGGCGGCGTGGCGCGCGCGGCATATCGGTTTCGTCTTCCAGCTTTACAACCTGCTGCCGGTGCTCACCGCGGAGCGCAACGTCGAGCTGCCGCTGTTGCTGACGCACCTGAACCGCGCGCAGCGCAAGCGGCACGTGGCCACCGCGCTGGCGATCGTGGGCCTGGCGGCGCGGGCGCGGCATTACCCGCGCCAGCTTTCGGGCGGGGAACAGCAGCGCGTGGGTATTGCCCGCGCGATTGTCACCGACCCCACCTTGCTGCTGTGCGACGAGCCCACCGGCGACCTGGACCGCAAGGCCGGGGACGAGATTCTCGATCTGCTCCAAGGACTGAACCGCGAGCATGGCAAGACGATCATCATGGTGACGCATGACCCGCATGCTTCGGCGCGGGCCTCGCGCACGGTCTATCTCGACAAAGGCCAGCTCTGCGACCAGCCGGTCAAGTAGCCGCATCCCGCATCCCCGGATGAAGCCGCCAACTCCCCCCGCCACCCGCCTGCTGCTGGTCCGCCATGCGGAAGTCGAAGCCCGCTATCAAGGCGTCTTCGGCGGCCGGATTGACATGGAGCTTTCGCCGCGCGGCCACGAGCAGGCCGCCGCGCTGGCGGCGTATCTCCACCCGCAGCCCTTGAACGCGATCTACGCCAGCCCCATGAAGCGCGTCCAGCAGACGCTCGCCCCCCTGCTGGTCAACGGCACTCCCCGGCCCGTGATCCTGCCGGACCTGCGCGAAGTGGATTTTGGAGACTGGACCGGACTGGCCTGGGATGCGGTCCACACCAAATTTGGCGTCAGCGCCTTTGCCTGGCTGGAACAACTGGAGTGCGATGGCATCGCCAACGCCGAGTGCGCCGAGACGTTGCAGGACCGCGTCGAGCCGTGCCTGCGGCAAATCCTGGACGACCATCCCGGCCAGCAGGTCGCCATCTTCTGTCATGGCGGCATTATCCGCGTGCTGCTGTCCATCATCTTGCACTGGCCGCTTTCGCGGCTGGGGACGTTCGAGATTGAATATGCCAGCGTCACCCGGGTCCGGCTGCTCCCCGAGCGCGCCGAGCTCCAATTGGTCAACTACACTCCCTGGCGCCAAGGGGCATAGGCTGCCGGTTCCAAGGCCGCCGGGCTGACAATGAAACAAACCAACCTCTGGCGGATTTCCGTAACGACGACCCCCGAAGCCGAGGAGGCGGTGACGGAATGGCTCGGCAGCACCTTCGGCCAGCCCGCCGCTTCGTACACGGATGTGGAGACGCAGCAAACAGCGGTCGCACTCTATCTTACGGCCAGGCCGGACTGGTCCCGGGCGAGGCAGGCAGAGCTTGCCGCGGGTCTCAAGCACATTGCCCACAGCGGACTGGCCCTCGGCCCGGGCCGAATCTCGCTGAAGCGCCTCCGCCGGGCGGATTGGGCAGAATCCTGGAAACGGCACTTCCAGCCGCTGGTGATCGGATCGGCCCTGCTGCTCAAACCGGGCTGGAGCCGGCATCGCCCCCGGAAAGGCCAAGCCGTGGTGGTGCTCGACCCGGGGCTCAGCTTCGGCACGGGGCGGCACCCGACCACGGCCTTCTGTCTGCGGCAACTGGTCGCGCGGCGCCGGCCGGGCGAAGCGCAGTCCTGTTTGGATGTCGGCACCGGCTCGGGCATCCTGGCCATTGCCGCCGCCAAGCTCGGCTATGCGCCGGTGGATGCCTTCGACTTCGATCCCCAATCCGTCGGTGTGGCTCAGGCCAATGCGCGCCGCAACCGCGTGTCCGCCAGGATTCGGCTCCGCCGGCAGGATCTAACGCGCCTGCCGCGCCGGTCCCGGAGGCAATACTCAGTCGTGTGCGCCAACCTGGTTTCGAGCCTCCTGCTGGATCAGCGGCAACGACTGCTGGCCCGGTTGCGCACGAATGGCGTGCTGGTGGTCGCCGGCATCCTGGCGGTCGAGTTTGCGCGCGTCCGGAAGGCTTTCGCCGATGCGGGTCTGCGATTGCTGGCCAGCCGAACGCAAAACGAATGGCGCTCCGGCGCCTTCGGGCGGCGGTGAGCGAGCCGCGCACTCCTCAGTCTGCTCAAGCCCGGCGTGGGCGCTCAGGTCCTGCCTCACCTCAACGCTGTCCAAGGCGGAATGCAGGCTTGGTTTCTCGCTGCCGTTGGCGCATTTTGTTGGCTCATGCAGTTCATCCGCGACATTTACGCGACCGGGCACGCCGCGGGGCGCCCGGTGATTTCGTTTGAGTTCTTTCCGCCCAAAACGGACGAGGGCGACCGCATCTTGCTGGACAAGACCCTGCCCGCCCTGCTGCAAACCCGCCCGGATTACTGCTCCGTCACCTACGGCGCCGGCGGCAGCACGCGGGACAAGACGCTCCGGATCGTGGACTGCATCCAGGGACAGCACGGGCTGACCGCCGTGGCGCATTTGACCTGCGTGTGCGCCACCCGGGAGCAGATTGGCGAGCTGCTCGCCCAGCTTCGCGCCCTCGGCGTCAAGAACCTGCTGGCGCTCCGCGGCGACCCGCCCGGCGGCGGCGCCTTTCAAGCCACTCCCGGCGGCTTCGAGTTCGCGAGCCAATTGGTGCGTTTCATTCGTGAGCAGGATGATTTCAGCATCGGCGTCGCGGGTTTTCCTGAAGGCCATACCGCCTGCCAGGAAGGCAAATACGCGGATTGGCAGCACCTTAAAGAGAAGGTGGGGGCCGGAGCGGACTTCGTGCTCACGCAGTTGTTCTTCGACAACGCGGACTTCCTGCGGTTCCGTGATCACTTGACGCGCCAACTGGGGGTCAGCGTGCCGATTGTGCCGGGCATTGTCTCCATCCTGAGCGGGACGCAGATCAAGCGGTTTACCGCCATGTGCGGCGCCAGCATTCCCGCGCCGCTGGCCGCCAAGCTGGACGAGTTGGGCAACGACGACCCGGCGGTCGCTGAGTTCGGCATCGAGTACGCCACCCGGCAATGCGAAGAGTTGCTCCGCGCGGGGGTGCCCGGAATTCATTTCTACACGCTCAATAAGGCGCCGGCCACGGTTCGTATTCTGAAGAACCTCGGGCTGGCGCGCTGAATCGGCGGCCGGGAAAAGTTCTGCGTCGCCCACTTTTGCATTGCGCGGCGGCCGTATTGTATTTAGAGTGAGGAAAAGGCCGTAGCGCGAAAGGATACTATGTATTTCGGCGTAGATTATCATCCAGAACAGTGGGTTTATCCGTACGGCGGCACATCCGAACAGCCCGAAGCCGCCTGGGAGCGCGACGTCGAGCTGATGCAGAACGCCGGCATCAACGTCGTTCGCATGGGGGAGTTCACCTGGGGACTGTGCGAGCCGGCAGAGGGGAAGTATGACTTCGCCTGGCTCAAGCGGGTGATGGACCTGCTCGGCAAGTCGGGGATCAAGGTGGTGCTGGCGACGCCTACCGCCGCCCCCCCCATCTGGCTGGCTCGGAAACATCCGGAGATCCTGCCGGTGGATGAGCGCGGGCTGGTCAAGCGCGAAGGCACGCGCCGCGCGGTCTGCCTCAACAGTGATGTGTTCTGGGATTACTCCAAGCGCATTGTGGAGAGCATGGCCAAAGCGCTTGGCCAGCATCCCCAGCTCATTGCCTGGCAAATTGACAACAGCCTGGGCGGCAATTTTACCGAGGCCGCTTTTAATGAAGACGCGCGCCGCGACTGGCACTTGTGGCTGGAGGCCAAGTATCAGACCATCGAACGGCTCAACAACCTGATGGGCTTGCGCCACTGGGGGCAGGTGGTCACGAGCTGGGACCAGGTGCCGATGCCCATGGCCGCGCCGGCGGTTCACAACCCGGCGCTGGTGCTGGACTGGCGCCGGTTCTGCAGCGACACCATTGTGCAATTCGTCAAGATGCAAGCCGACCTGCTGCACCAACTGACGCCGAAATGTCCGGTCACGACCAATCTGCGCCCGCTGCTCCACCGCTTCGACCACTTTGATTTGGCGGAGGTCATTGATTTCGTCTCCATTGAAAGCACCGCGGCCCTGAAACCCAAATCGGCGGAGCTGGCCTGCGAGATTGACATGCTGCGCTCGCTCAAGAAGTCGGGCATCCGGACGCCAGACGGAGATCCCGGCTTTTGGGTGATGGAGCAAAAAGCCGGCAATGTCACCTGGCAGGATGTCAACTCGCTGGTGCGCCCCGGGGTGCTGCGCATGTTCACTTACCAGTTGGTTTCCCGCGGAGCCTCGGCGATTGTCTTCTTCCGCTGGCGCCAGCCGCGTTTCGGCTCCGAACAGTTCCATGGCGCGGTCCTGCCGCACAATGCGCGGTCCACCGCCCGGGTGTACAAGGAAGTGGCCCAACTGGGCGACGAAATGAAGCTGCTGGCCCCGGCGCTCAAGGGAACCCGCGTGCCGGCGGAGACCTGCATCCTTTACAGCCACGACAACGACTGGTCGCTGCAGCAGCCGATGCAGCCGAACAAGTTCTTCAACTTGCGCGAGCACATTCAGCTTTTCTATAACGCGCTGCACGACCGGAATATCGCGGTGGATTTCGCCCGGCCGACGGAAGACCTCTCGCGCTACAAGCTCGTCTTCGCGCCCTCCCTGCACCTGCTCTCCGGCGGCGAAGCGGACCGGCTGAAGCTCTACGTCCAGAACGGCGGCACCTTGGTCGCCACGTTCAACACCGGCCTGGTGGACGAGCACAACCTGGCGCCCGATAATGGTTATCCGCACGACCTGACCGATTTGTTCGGCCTGGAAGTGCTCGAGTTCGACCAATTGCCGCCGGGGGAAGAGAACCACCTTACCTTTAAAGGCACCTTCCCGGCCAGCCACATGCACCCCGCCAGGTTGTGGTGCGACCTCATCGAGCCCAGGGATTGCCAGGTCCTCGCCAGCTACGCGAAGGATTTCTACGCGGGCCACCCGGCGATGACCCTGCACACGTTCGGCCTCGGAAAGGCCATTTATATCGGCACGCAGAGCCACCAGCATTTCTACACCGACCTCGTGACCTGGCTGCGCCAGATGTGCAACCTGCATCCGCTCCTCAAGGTCCCGGACAACGTCGAAGTGAGCCTGCGCCAGAAAGATGACGCCAGGGTCTTCTTCCTGCTGAATCACGAGAATTCGTCCCTGCGCGTCCAGTTCTACAAGCCGATGCACGAGTTTCTGACGGGCAACACTTTCTCCGGCAATTACGACCTGCCTCCCCACGGCGTGCTCGTGCTGGACGAGTCGGCGGAGACGAAGCCCCCAAGCAATGTTGAGTAAGTTAGAGCGGTTAAGTAGGTTAACTGGGGTGGAGTGCGGGCCGCCCCATACAACTGCTTTAACTTCTTCACCTGTTTAACTTTCCCAAATAAGATGCTCCCTCCTCCGCCCCGCCATATCCCGCCGCGCGGCCCCGGCAAGGTGACCGCCCGCCAGCGCGTCTTCGCCCAGTGGCGCGGGGTGGATCTCGCGCCGCTGGAACAGGCCCAAGCCCTGCGCGCCCGGTCCGTCAGTGCCGTGCTCCCGCGCGTCCTTTCCGAGATGCGCATTGACCGCCGCCGGGCCGAAGCCGAAGTCGTCAAGGTCTGGAACGATCTGCTGGACCCGAACATTGCCGCCCATGCCCAGCCGACCGGGCTGCATAAGGGCACCCTGTTCGTGGCGGTGGATAGCAGCGTGTGGCTGAGCGAGATCGTCCGGTATCACCGCAAGGAGATTCTCACCCGCCTGCAGCACAGCTTCGGACGCGACTTAATCCAGAAAATCTCCTTTCGCCCGGGCTAAGCCGCGAGCGGCGATGCGCCCGGCTTTCTCCGGGACCGAGGACGACCGAGTTGGCGGAGGAGACGGCGCTCCAACCGCCTCATTTTTGGCTTATCACGGATTTCCAGGGCACGCCCAGACCCCTCGGTCGTTATTGTCTTCCCTGCAGGTGCGGACGCCCGACGCCCGCGAATGACCCGGCCTTGATTTAGCCTCTCTGCAGAGGATACATCCCGCTCTGCATGGGGCGCCCTGTCCCATTTTGAGGCAGGGAGGGGTCTTGAGCCTCACTCCTGCCGGTCCCCTCGGTGCTTCCTGTCGCCTGCCGTCTCCACATCTTTACCACACCCTATCCTCAGGCTCACCTCCCCCTATCCTCACCGTTACCTCACCGTTGAACCTCTGCAAGGTTTGCAGAGGTTCAACGGTGAGGTAACGGTGAGGTGACGGTGAGGATAGGGAGTGGAGAGGGGGGTGGCGCCTGCCCAGAAACCTGCTGGTTCGTGGCTGCCGAGCCGAACCGATGACGAAATTTCGTCGGCGTTCCCCGGAAATCCGGGATGAGCCTCATTTTTCAGCATCGTTTTAAGCATCGTTTTAAGGTTGACAGCATAATCCGATTATGGCTCAATGCTGCTAAGGGTCTATCGTTTCCCCGAACAGGGACTGTGCTGCAGCAGGCTTTGGGGCGTTTGCAGGGGAGCCGGGGACAGGTCTCAGGCGTCGGTGCCTGGGGTTGAGGTTTGGCATGAATCAGAACCATGCAGGATCACGGCGGGCAAAAGCCCGGATGAGCGGCGAAGGCTCGCGACGAGTCGCGGCGCGGGCAGAGCCGCTCGCGGCGGCCCAGATGATGCGAACCGCAGCGGGAAAAGCAAGGGCGGCGCACTTCGATCCGGGGGCCGATGGTTCCACCATGTTCGCCGAGCAGGCGTGGGGGCGGATTAGCCGGTCGCTGAATCTCTCGGGCCGTGAACTGCAAATCGTGCGCGCGGTGTTTGACGATCGCATCGAGTCTGCCATCGCCGCCGAGTTGGGCATCTCCGCGCACACGGTGCACACCCACTTTGCCCGCCTGCACCGCAAGTTGGGCGTGGCCGACCGATCCCAACTGATTCTTCGGGTCGTGAATGCATTTCTCAAGCTGCCCGCTTCGCCAGCGAGAGCGCTGCATGACGCGGCAAACAGGCCCGTCCCGAGACTCTGATTTCCACCGGGTCCGAGCCCCGCCCCTCCTGTCGCCTGCTCGGCTGACAGCTTAATAGCCGACTTTCCCGAATTCGGTCTTGGGGGGATAAAGGGCGCCGTGAATCGTCAAGTGAGTGGCTTTGCCCGTGCGTGGCAGCAGTTTGTGGCATGCCGGGCAATGTCGTTACGGCGAGAGGAAACTGTGTCCCGTCGCCGGTTGATAGAGAATAACCTAAACCAGCGGGGTGCTGATAACATCAGTAAATGCGCCCCGTAAACACCAAAGGAAGAGATTATGAGGAAGTTTATATATCCGCTGATACTGGCATCGCTGCTCGGGCTGACCGCGCAAGTAAGCGCTGGACCGTGGTTTGGAAACTGGTGGGGTCCTGACGGCTATTGGTATTGGCAGTACACCACTGTCTCCGTAACCGTGCCCACCGGCTACTGGTATGGCGGCTACAATTACTACTATGGAGGATACAACTGGGCCCCTTACTATGGTTGGTACAATCCCATCACTGCACCTTACATCAGTCCCTACGCATCTCGATACAACCTTACCGTTGGTCGACCTTACTGGTGGTGGGGTTTTACGGACTACTATTCCTATACCTTCATCGGTGCCGTGCCGCGGTATGCGTATCACTGGTCGTATTACTGTGATCCCCCGAACGGGACTGCCGGCATCCTGGATGTCCTTAGTCTGGCAGACGGGACAACGGCCATTCCTTTTGATCCCTCGATTGTGGCCGAAGTCAACATCGACGGCCACTATTTTACGATCAATGGTGGAGAGGGTATCGGGGAAGGGGGCACAAAGAGTGGCCAGTTTAGCGAGAACACATGGGTAACGGCCTCCGCAGACGCTATTACGGCTTACCTGATCGCGGGAGGTGTCGCGACTCCGGAAGACATCGCGAACGTATTGGCCCAGCCACTCATCCAGGATCTCATTGAGAAGAATAACAACGGCTTGGGGAATGGCGTGATCGGATTGTCCTGCGCCCTCTGCCAAATACCGGAGCCGAATTCTATCTCCCTGCTCGTCCTGGCGGGAGCGGCGTTTATGCTCTGGCGCAGACTAGTCCGCAGCGGCAGCAACTGAGTTTTGTTGTATCCTCGTTAAGTCTTCGGGAAAGCCGAACCAGGAAACTGGTTCGGCTTTTGATTTGAACCTGGAGCAGCTTGTGGAACAACGCTTTCGCAGGCGGCAATCTAGATGCCCCCAGCCTGCAAGTGGTGTGCTATCCATATCTGAAACGCCGATCCGATGATGAAATGTCGCAGGCGTTGCCCAGAAACCCGAGAGAATCAGGGCTCCCCCAAGGCGTTCGCTTTCCCAAACAGCAGGCATTGGCGACGGCTAATTGCCAATTGCAGGCGGCGGCACCTTATGGGGCTGGTTCTTCGAAGGTGAAGGCGCCGTAGCCGACGACCTGGTCGCGGGGACCGGCGGTGTCGCCGGAGGTGCGCAAGTCAAGGGTGCGGGCGCGCAGTCTGCGGCGGCGGGCGGTCTTTAGTAAACCGCGAATGGGGATGCGGCCGCACGCACCCTCGTCGCCGACGCCGTTGGGCCTGAGGGCTTCAATCGCCTTGGCGGTAGCGCGGTCGAGCCGCCGGGCGGTTTGGAGGTCGTGGTAGTGGCTGAGGTCGGAGCTGATGACGATGCGGGTTTCGGGGCCGTCCCAGAGCGCATCGAGGACTTCCGCGACGTCCTCAGGCATGGCGTCGCCCACGGCCAGCGGGACCAGGGTGAAGCGGCCCAGCACGGTTTGGAGGAAAGGCAGTTGGACTTCGAGGGAGTGCTCCTGGGCATGGGCTTCATCCAACTGCTGTATCTGCGGCAGGGAGCGGACTTCGCGGATGGCTTCCAGGTCCAGCGGCACGACACCCAGGGGAGTGGCAAAGGCTTCGGCAGAAGAGGTGGCCAGTCCGTCAAAAGCAACGCAGTGGGACGGCCCGAGCAGTACGATGCGCTGGATGAAGTCGCGCCCGGAGAGGAACTGCGCGTAGGCGGACCCGGCGATCGGCCCCGAGTACATGTAGCCGGCATGGGGCGCGATGATGGCTTTGGGAGCAGGGCCGGTGGCCGGGGCCGCCTGGGCGAGCAAGGTCTTAATGAGACTGCGCAGTTCGTCCGGATCGGCGGGATAGAAGCGGCCCGCAACAGCAGGGAGACGGACTGTGCCGGGTGGAATTGGATCGAACTTCGCCATTCAGTTCACTTTCACGCCGCGCGGGAGGCGGCGGTAGTAGTCGGCCATGCGTTCGCCGGTTGGCACTTCGCCCGCGCCGCTGGCGGGCCAGATGCCGGGAATGGGAGTGCGGCACTGTGGGCACTTGCCGTCGGGGGTGAGCCTGTATTCGCGCACCAGATAGCCGAAGCGGTCAATGAGCTTCTCGCGGCAGTGCGGGCAAGAGGTGTTCTCCCAGGGGCCGACGCGGCCGGGGGCGTTGCCGGCATACACAAAGCGCAGCCCCTCTTCGGCGCCGATCTCGGCGGCGCGGACAATTTGCGCCACGGTGGTATTCGGCGCGTCCGTCAGCTTGTAGTCCTTGTGGAAGGCGGTAACGTGCCAGGGAATGTCGCGGCTGACGGAGACAAGGAAGCGCGCCATCTGGCGCAACTCGGCTTCGCTGTCGTTGAAGCCGGGCACGACGAGGGTAACCACCTCAAGCCATAGCCCGCGCTGGTGGACCATGCGGATGCCTTCGGTGACGTGCTCAAGCGTGCCGCCCAGCGTGCGGTAGCGTTTGTCATCGAAGCTTTTCAGGTCAATCTTGTAGGCCGCGATCCAGGGGCGCAGGAAGTCCAGCACCTCGGCGGTGGTGTTGCCATTGGAGACAAAGGCGCAGGCCAGGCCGGCGGCTTTGGCTTCCTGGAAGACGGCGACGGCCCATTCGGCGGTGATGAGCGGCTCGTTGTAGCTGGAGACGACCAGGCGCGCGCGCGCGCGCAGACCCGTGCTGATCAGTTGCCGGGGCGTGACGGCTTGGATGGGGGACACCGCGGCATCGTCGCGCAGCGCCTGGCTCGTGACCCAGTTCTGGCAATAGGAACAATGGAAATCGCAGCCCAGCATCCCGAAAGTCAGGGCATCACTGCCGGGATAGACATGGTAGAACGGCTTCTTTTCAACCGGGTCGCACTGCACGCCCGCCACATAGCCGAACGGTACGCGCAACTGCCCGTCCCGGTTGAAGCGGACGCGGCAGATGCCATGGTGCCCGGGACCAATCAGGCAGCGGTGTCCGCAAGCGACGCACCGAATGCGATCCCCCTCCACCCGGGAGAGCGAACCCACCATCGTGTGCCGGGCGAGCACGTCCGCCAGGGCCGCGCTGGCCGCGCGAGGCCGCGGCGGCGCAGCCGCTGAAGTGGAAACGGCTTCGGGCTCAGGGTTAGGATTGGCGCCTGGCATAGGCCGAGCACATGCTCAAGCCAATGTTGTCCTCCAGGGGCTCATTGTCAAAGCCGCAGCAGGTCTGCTTCCAGGGCGGGACGGAGAGCGTTAAATATATTCTCGGCCAGTTGCCGCTCTCCGGCAGGAGCAAAATGGACGAGATCAATGAACTTATCGTGCTCGCCGTCGAGGCCGGGATGGGTGTCCGCGAAGCAAACCTCCGGCTCTTGCGCGGCGAGCTGCCGGACGAGCACCGAGTGTGCGCGATTCGCTTGAATTTGCCACGGCGCCTGGGGATGGCCGACCTGGAAAAACTCAACGATCGCCGGGGCGCTCTGTTCGTTGGCGGCCATTGAGAAATTAGCCAACACCAGACGGATGTGGTTGGTTTGGGCGATCCGGATCAGCTGCCGGTAGAGCTGCGCGCAGGTCGTCGCCAGGGGGTCGGCCAGGGTTGCTGGCCGGGGCGCGGGCTTCGGCGGCAGGCGGTGTTGGAACTGAATGAGCTTGAGGCGGTATTCAACGTCGGCGAGCAGCCGGACCGGGCGCTCCTGGTAAGCAGGCGGACTGGCGCCCAAAGCAACCGGGACTGCCTCCCGTAGAGCCGCAAAGCCGTTGATGCCGTGATAGGAGATCACCATGTCCGGCTTGAGTGGCAGGATTTCCGTCGGGAACCGATGGAGGTTCTGGTCCAACCGGTAACCTGGGACGCCAGCGTTGATGACCTCGACCGGCCGACCCGGCTTGAGCCGCTCCCGGATCAATTGTTCGAGCAGCTCCGGCCACGGACGCTGTTCCTGCTCCAACGTGATTCCGAACGTCGTTGACTCTCCCAGCGCCACAATGCGGTAGGCGTCGCCCTTTTCCGCCGGGATCTCGCGGCCGCGAAAGCCGCGGCGGTTGATGGAGATCAAGCTTTGCGCGACTTGCGCGTGGCTGTTGGGCCGCAAGCGGAACAGCAGGACGGGGTCGGGATCCGGCGCGTTGAGACGCTCCTGGGCCGCCCGCCACTGGGCGCCGTAGTAGTTCCACCAGCGGCCAAAGGCGGCGGGATCGTCTTGCGCGGTCGCGTAAAGATAATACTGTCGGCGGGCGTCGAGTGGCGTCCTCAGCGCCGTGACGCCGCGGACCAACAGGTCCACGAACGGAAGGCCAAGAATCAGGAGGATAAGAGTGTTGACGGCCACAATGCCCGGCGTTCGCAGGCGAAACCAGCAATGGCAGAGCAACAGCAAGGCCAGCAGGACCACCAGGGACAGGAAGAAGGCCACAGCACGATTGTGCGCATACGAAGCCCCCAGCCAGGCCAGACCGCCCAATACGGCCCAGAGCATCACGAGCAGCTTCCACCATGCCTTCACCGGCGCGCCGGACAGGGAGCGGTTCGCCGGTAACAGAACAGCAGCTATGATCCACACCAGCGCCACATAGTAGCTGTCGAGGTAGCTGTCAAACGTCGCCCGCGCACCGCGCGCCAGCAGCACGCTCGCCAGGATGGCCCCCGTGCAGGCCCACGCAGCGGCCAACGCCCAGGGGCGGACCAGATTCCGCCCCGCCACCGGCAAGGCAGCGGCTATGGCGGCGATCCCCAGCAGCCCGAGTCCGGCAGCCACTGCCCGGGGCATCCCAGCCCACACACCCATGAGGACCGCAGCGACGGTCAACAGCACCTGTGCCGAAATCACTATGGAGATCATTAGGCGCATGTTTGTCTGCGGGCGCGAACACGAGGTGGCTGAGCGGGCAGGAGGCGAGACCGACGGAGGCGGCGAACCCAAGGCCGACGGTGGTCCGGGCTGACCAACCGGCCCTCAGTGATCGAAGTATCCCTCCCGCTGATAAACGCGGACGTAGTCAATGTCGTGGAATTGGGGGAAGCTCGTGCCGGCATCCGGGTTGCCGGGCCACCGGCCGCCGACAGCGGTGTTCAGGATCAGGTAATGGGGCGTGTGCGGAATCCCGTTGGTCGTAGTGTGGATCAGTTGCCCGTCAATGAACCAGCGCATAGCCTCCGGTTCCCATTCCAGCGCATAGACGTGGAAATCCTTGGTGTAGTCGGTGTCCGCCGCTTTCCACGTCACCGAACTGGTCTTCTTCTGGCCGTCGAAGGTGCAATAGTGAAGTGTGCCATAGACGATATTCGGCTCGTGCCCCAGGAACTCCATGATGTCTATCTCGCTGTACCATGGCCGGTCTTCAGGGATCAGCCGCTCCTGGCCGTTGGCGACGGCTTCCGCCATGAGGTATTCCCTCTCCCAGTTGCGGTTCTGTGGATACAGCCAGTGGGCGGGCCAGAGGCCTTTGCCACCCGGCAATCGGGCGCGAATTTCGAATCGCCCATAAACCGGCGCGAGCTTGCCTTTGGTATCCACCCGGCCGCTGGTGTAATGCATGGCGCCGTAATCCCTGACCCGGCTCCGCAGGCGCAGACAGCCGTTCTCCAGATAGACCTCGTCCGGCAGATAGTACTGAAGTTCGTTGTGCTTGCTCTGCTCGCGGACCAGCACGTTCCACTTCTTCGGGTCGAGCTTCCGGCCCTTGAACTCATCCCGCCAGATTAGTTTCCAGCCCTTGAGCGGGGGCGCCTTCTGCTCCGCCGATACCCCGGCAGATAGAATCATTAGACCGAATGTGATGGCCAGCGCTATCTTGTTCATTATTGCTCTTGTTTCTTCATTGACCCCGCCGCCGTTGTGGGTAACATATATAGGTTAATTTCAAATATCATCTGAAATCTAATTATGGCAGTCAAAGTTGCAATTAATGGGTTCGGCCGCATTGGTCGCCTGGTGTTCCGGGCGATGGTCGAACAAGGTCTGGTCGGGAAAGATGTCCAGGTGGTCGCCGTCGGCGATATCGTGCCGGCCGACAACCTCGCGTATCTCCTGAAGTACGATTCCATCCAGGGCCGTTTTAACGGCACGGTTGGCTCGGAGAAATCCGCCGCCGACAAGCCGGACGCTGACGTGCTCATCGTCAATGGCCAGAAGATGCAGGTGGTCAGCGCCAAAGATCCGTCCCAGTTGCCTTGGAAGCAATTGGGCGTGGACGTGGTGATCGAATCCACCGGTCTCTTCACGGATGTCGAGAAGGCCAAGGGCCACCTCGCCGCCGGCGCCAAAAAGGTCATCATCACCGCGCCCGCCAAGGGCGACTGCCCAACCATCGTAATGGGCGTCAACGAAGGCAAGTACGACCCGAAGGCGCACCACGTTCTGTCGAACGCCTCGTGCACGACAAACTGCCTGGCGCCCATCGTCTATGTGCTGCTCAAGGAAGGCTTTGGCGTGGAAGAGGGCCTGATGACCACCGTCCACTCCTACACCGCCACCCAGAAGACCGTGGACGGCCCGAGCAAGAAGGACTGGAAAGGCGGCCGGACGGCGGCGCTGAACCTGATTCCCTCGACGACCGGCGCGGCCAAGGCCGTGGGCCTGGTGCTGCCCGAAGTCAAAGGCAAGCTGACCGGCATGGCGTTCCGCGTGCCCACCCCCACCGTCTCGGTCGTGGACCTGACGGTGCGGACGGTTAAAGAGACCAGCTACGCGGAGATCTCTGCGGCGATGAAGAAGGCGAGCGAGACCTACCTCAAGGGCATCCTCGAATACACCAAAGACGAAGTGGTGAGCTCGGACTTCATCCACTGCAAGTCCTCGTCCATCTTTGACGCGGGCTCGGGCATCGAGCTGAACAAGCGTTTCTTCAAACTGGTTAGCTGGTACGACAACGAGTGGGGCTATAGCTGCCGCGTGTCGGATCTGCTCAAGTACATGATCCAGAAAGGGATTTGATTCCTGGGTTGGGTTTGTTGGTGACCGGCGGCCCGGCAACGGGCCGCCGGTCTTGATTTTGGCTGGAGGCGCCGGCAAGACGGGGCGGGCACACCGCGCGCGTCCGGCCGGTGAAGTAGTTTGAACTGCCGGGCTAAGGCTGCGGCTTCGCCGCCTTCAGTTTCTTCTCGAATTTCTCCACCTTCGGGCGGATGACCATCCGGCAGTAGGGCTGGTTCGGATTCTCGCGGTAGTAGTCCTGGTGGTAACCCTCCGCCGGGTAGAACTTCCTGAGCGGCACAATCTCCGTAACGATGGGCTGGCTAAAGCGCTTCTGCGCCGCCGCCCTGGACTTCTCCGCCGCCGTCTTCTGAACTTCGCTGCTATAGAGAATGATCGAGCGATACTGCGTGCCCTGGTCGGCGCCCTGCCGGTCCCGGGTCGTCGGATCGTGCGCCTCCCAGAAGGTCTCCAGCAGCTTCTCGTAGGAAAGCACCTTGGGGTCATATTCGATCTGGATAACCTCCGCGTGGCCCGTGTCGCCGGAGCAAACCTCTTTGTAGGTGGGATTCTCGCGGATGCCGCCCGCATAGCCGCTAGTAACGGATTTGACGCCGGCAAGCATTTGGAACACCGCTTCCGTGCACCAGAAACAGCCGCCGCCCAGTGTGGCAAGTTCAGTTTGATTGGTTGAGCCGTTCATACTCTTCGTTTGCGCCAATCCCGCGCCTGGGTTGACGCACAGCCAGCCCAGGCACAAGCAGACCACAAGCCCAAGAGAAGACCAACACTTGAGATCCGGAACCGGCCGGAATGCCTTTGGGGCTTGATGCATGGTTCTCTTATTCATCGGCCATGGGAACCTCGCACAGAAGCCCGCCACCAGCCAATTAACAAGCGCCTGTTCAGGAGCGGCTACCGCTGGGTTTCGGCGCCAACGGCTTTGACCTGGTCCACAATCTTCACGGCGTCTTTGCGCGGCAAGCCGTTGGCCTGGAAGATGGCCTGGATGTCGTCGTAGATCGCCTGCATCTGGGCCGCCTGAATCCTGGCCGGGTTAAGCACGGCGGCGAGGTCGGATACCAGCCGGTTGCGGCTTGCCTCGGACAATGGTTTTTGGGCAAAGGCCGCCGCCAGGCTGTCCGCCAGCGCCGCAATGGTCGCCGGCGAAGGTTTGCTGGCACCCTGCGCGCTGGCCAGCAGGTCCTTGGCGAGTTGCTGCTTCTGTGTCAAGGTGACCGGGGAATTGGCCTGGATCGCCGCCAGGTCGGCCTTCACCCTGGCCAGGCTCTGTTGCAGCAGAGTCGAGGGGGTGGTCGAGGCAGCCGGCGCTGCCGGCGCGACCGGCTGGGTTGGCTGGCCGGGCTGTGGCGATGGAGTCACGCCTTGCCGAACATTGTTCTGGTTGCGCAGCTCCAAGGCCCGCTGCTTGACGATGATGGGATCGGCGAACACGTTGACGACCAGGATTCCGCTGGCAGCAATCAGGGCAAGGGCTCGTTTCATAAGTAAATCCACTGTGTAACAAACCTGCGCCGCGCCGGAGGCCTTGTCAATCTGTAGTCCGCCCGTCTTGGAGCGCGAGCTTGAGGCATCACTGGCCCGCCGTCACCAGACTGCCTTTCGGCAGCAAGGATAGGTAATCCATCAGGATATGCTCCACCTCCGCCAGTGTCGCGTCCGGCGGCGGCGGATGCTCGCCCGCCTCGTCGTCGAGATTGTCCTGCGACTGCGCGGAGCCCGCCGTTGCGGCACTCGCGCCGGCGGTAGCGCCGCTCGGAGAAGTTGCGAGCGCGGTGACATTGGTCTTGGCGACAGGTGGCGGCAGCCCGGGCAGCGCGGCTTGAGTAAGCGTCAATTCATAAACCTTCTCCGTCGGCTCCGGGCGCGCCAGGCGCTCCTTGTCCCGCGCCTTCTGGCGAGCTTCGAGCTCTTCCTGTTCCTTAAGGCGCTGCTGTTGATTGAGCGAAATGGTCTTGTCCGCCTCGCGCTGCTTGAACAGTTCAATATCCGCGCGCACGTATGCGTACTCCGGGTCCGCGGCGACGCGCTGGGCCGAGCGCTGGCGGAGTTCGGCTAAATAGGGTTCGACCAGGTTGAAGCGGTCGTATTTCGCGCTGGGAATGGTGTCCCACGGCAGCGGATTCTCGAGCGCGCGCTCGCCGATGTCCTTTGACTCATTGGCCACCGACGGCAATACGATGTCAGGCACAACGCCTTTCAGCTGGGTGGACATGCCGCTGGGGCGGAAGAACTTCTTGATGGTTAGCTTCAGGGCGCCGGGATCATTCGTCAGCGACTTGTCGGCATACTGAATAAACGGGCGCAACTGGTTGACGCTTTGGACCGTGCCTTTGCCGTGCGTAGCCGACTCGCCAACAATCAATGCGCGGCCATAGTCCTGCAAGGCGCCGGCCACAATTTCCGACGCGGAGGCGCTGTGGCGGCTGGTTAGCACCACCAGCGGCCCCTCGTAAACCACCGCCGGGTCGGCATCAACCGCCTCCTGCACCGCGCCGTCGGTTTCGCGGACCTGCACCACGGGATTGGTTTTGACAAACAAACCCGTCAGCCGGATGGCTTCTTCCAGGGAGCCGCCGCCGTTGTTGCGCAGGTCGAGAATAACCCCGGCCACGTTCTCCTGCTTCAGCTTGCCCAGCAGCTTGGCGACGTCCGCCGTGGTGCTTTTCGGCTCCGGCTTGTCCTTGGAGGCCGGCGTGTCAAACGTGGCATAGAACGAGGGCAAATCAATCACGCCCAGCCGGAGGGTGCCGCCCCGGGAAGAGGGCTGTTCGATGATCTTAGCCTTGGCCGCCTGTTCGGTAAGCGGGATTTCATCGCGGATAATGCTCACCACTTTGCGCGTCGCCAGGTTCGCCCCTTCCGGGATGATCGTCAGGCGAACCTCGGTGCCCTTGGGCCCGCGGATGAGCTGCACCGCCTTGTTCAGGCTCATGTCCAGGACATCCACCGGCGGCTGGTTGCTCTGCGCCACCGCCACGATGCGGTCGTTGACTTGGATCAGCTTGCTCTTGATGGCCGGCCCGCCGGGCAGCAGGCGGCGTATTTTGCAGTAACCGTCCTCGGAGAGCAACTCGGCGCCGATGCCAAACAGGCTCAGGCTCATGCTGATGGAGAACTGCTCCAGTTGTGCGTGACCGAGATAATCTGAATGGGGATCGTAGGCGCGGGCCAGCGCGGTGAGATAGACCTGGACGACATCGTCGTGGTTCCAATCGGTAAAGAAGCGCAGATTGCGATGATATCGGTGACTGAGGGTCTCGATGATTTCCTCGTCGTCTGTCTTCGGGGGAGGCGCAGCCGCAGCCGGGTTGGTGCGCGCCAGGGTTTCCAGCCGCAATTTCTCCTGCTCCGCCCTGGCCTGGGTCTCCGCGGCATTCCTGGCCTTGGCCTCCGCAACCGCACGGGCATTCTGAGCACTGATTCGATCACACTCGGCTGCCCACTCGGCCTCGGCTTTAGCCGCAGCAGCCTGCATGGCCCAAGCCCGATCTGAATCCTTCGGAGAGAACAAGGCTGGATGGCGCGGCCCTTCTGCCTTGACCGGCAGCGCGGGGACAGCGGGCAGCGCGTCAATGGTGCTGTCCGCGCTGGTTTTGGCCGCCGCCAGCGGCTCCGGGAGGTTGACTGGAGCGTTGGTTCCAACTGTCGGCGACTTCTTGCTTGCGGCAGCCGTCTGGTTCTTCTTCCGGGCATTGATCTTGCCGAGCAATTCCTGCAGGTATTCGAAGCGCAGTCTTTCGCGCCAAAGTCTGCGGGCCGCGTCCAGGTCCGCCGGATACGGCGCTTCTTTGCGATTGAGCACGATCCGCTCGTCGGCATCGAACGTGAATCTTTCGCGCTTGAGCAGGTCATCCGCATACGCCACGCGCTGCGCCACGCGTTCGAGAAACCGGTTGAAGATCTCGCAAGCCGGCGTGGTGTCCGCCTCGCCGCGGCGCTTTGCGTTCAACGTCAGGCGGGACAGATTCGTGCGGTAATGCTCAAAATCCGCCAGGTCGGCCTGGGTGAAATGCAGATGCATCGGGTCGAGGATTTCGAGATAACGATCGAAGAACGTGCTGGAAACGGTTTCATCGAACGGCCGGCGCAAGTAGTGGTAACGCTGCAACATTTGCGCGGTGACTGCGGCAATCTGGCCATCCACCGGGCCGGGCTCGATCACGGGCAGGCTGTTCGTGGACACCGCCGGCTGCTCGGCCACGCCAGCGACGGACTCGGCCGCCGGCAGCGGCCGGGCCAGACAACCAAGGCTTAAAATCAGGAGCAGACTCCAACCGGCAAAACGTTCAATCATGATGCTTTCTTACGATGCCTAACAATAACACACCTTAGACGCCACACCGCAAGAACTGTTCACTTCGGCTCGCCTCCGGCCATGCGTTCCCGGGCCCACGCGCGCGCCCCGGCTTTGGTGGTGAGTTCATCCTGCAATTGCTTCTCGCGAATCTCGGCCAGCAGCGCTCCCAGGGCCGGACCGGGCTTCATCCCCAGAGCAATCAGGTCCTGTCCGGTCAGGAGCGGCGGGCGGATGTGCGGTTGGCGCTCCAGCTCTCCAGCCTGCGCCACCAGAAAGTCATAAACGTCCAGACGGCCATGGGAGCCCAGGCAATCCAGCCGGTGCAGCGCCAGCTCGAGCGGAAAGGTGGGGCGCAGCAGCAGGCGGCGCAAAGTGGCCTTGCGCATGTGCAAGGCGTCCTTGAACTGCATGTGGCCGCGCACCGCCTGGACCACCCGCTCGATCTCTTTGCGCGGGAACCGCAGGCGCTCCAGGATAGCCGCGGCCATCTCCGCCCCCAGTTTCTCGTGGCCGTAGAAATGGATGCTGCCCGTCTGCGGGTCGGGCGCCGCGGTGAGCGGCTTGGCGACATCGTGCAGCAAGACGGCCCAGGGCAGCGCCGGGTCGGCATCGGGCGGCAGATACTGCAGCATCCGGCGGAGGTGGTTGAAGACGCTGCCTTCAGGATGAAAGTCCGGCGATTGCTCGCAGGCAACGGTCGCCGCGAGCTCCGGCAGCGCCTGCTTCAGCAAGCCGCTCTGCCGCAGCAGCTCCAGTCCGCGCGCGGCATGCGGCGGCTGGAACAGCTTGACCAGCTCCTCGCGAATGCGCTCGGCGCTGATGCTCTGGAGCTTGGGCGCCCTGGCTTTCAGGGCGGCGAAGGTCTCGGCTTCAATGGTAAAACCCAATTGCGCGGCAAACCGCACGGCGCGCAACAGCCGCAGATGATCTTCGGCAAACCGCTCCGCCGGCGAGCCGATGGTGCGGATCACCCTGGCCCGCAGGTCCGCCTCGCCGCCGACCCAATCGTGCAATTGCCTGCCCACCGGATCGTAGAAGAGCCCGTTGACGGTGAAGTCGCGCCGCAGCGCGTCGGCCCTGGCATCGCCGAACGCGACGCGCCCCGGGTGCCGGCCATCCTGGTAATCGGCTTCGGCGCGAAAGGTGGCCACCTGGAACTGGCAGCCCCGTTCGACCACCACCATCACGCCGAACTTGCGCCCGACCGCGATGGTGCGTTTAAACAGGCGCTCGATCTGTTCCGGCCGGGCAGCAGTCGCAATGTCGTAATCGCCCGGCGGGCGCCGCAACAGAAAATCACGGACGCAGCCGCCCACCCAGAACGCCGGGAATCCGGCGCCCTGGAGTCGGCGAACGATCTCAAGCGCGGCTTGGCGGGAGATGCGAGCGGGCTGCGCAGTCATGGCCGGTCGCTTGGCGCGTCCACTCTCAGCTTCCAGCCGGCGCCTCACCCCAAATCCCCTTGAGGTGCTCGACCCCGCGCTTGACCTCTTCGACGGTCAGGCTGGGACTCAGCTCAAACACTCTGAGGTGCTCCGGCTTGAGGAACGGCTTGAGGGCGGCAAAGTCAATCATGCCCGACCCGGGCGCGCAATGATCGCGGCCGGGAAATTGAACGTCATGGACGTGGAGCCCGAAGAGGCGGTCGCGCAGTGATTCGACTTGCATCGCGTGGTGCAGGAAACCGAGGTTCTCCTTGATCTGGCCATGCCCGGTATCGTGCCAATAGACGAAAGTCGGGCTGGCCAGCTCGCGGAACAGGAAGTTGAAGTCGCTATCGAGCGGCAGTTCCTCCAGCGCCTGGCGGTTCTCGAGGCCCAGCTTGACGCCGCTGGCTTCGGCAGCCGGGAGAAGCTCTTTCAGCACTTCGTTGACCCGTTCCATGAAAGGCCCCTTTTTGGCCTCGCGCTTCTCGTCCGCCTCGGCGCAGAGCCGGGCATATTTATCCGCCACCTTCTCCCGGCGCGTGACCAGGTCGAGCAGCTTGTCGGTGTAGTTCTTCAGGTCGAGGCTGCCGCAGTGAAGCACGACGGCGGGAGCCTTGACGCGCGCGGCGAATTCGATGGTCTTGAGCGTGTAACGCTTGGCCAGTTCGCGCTCGCGGGGCCGCTCGGCGGAGAACTGGTAGAGGTTGGGCGCGGCGTAATTCACTCCTATGGGGAGCGGGCAGAAATTATGCACGCTGGAGATCCGGATCTCGCCCGCGTCCACGGCTTCCAGGATGCCGGGCAGCAGGCTGATGCGGGTGCCGTGGCTCAGCTCGGCGTGGCTGAAGCCGAGGTCGCGGATTTCGCGCAGCATGGCGCGGCCGTCGGTGTGCCGATGCGAGTTCCAGCAGGTGGACAGGGAATACATAGGAATAGAACGGAGCGCTGTGGAATCAGACCTGCCGGCGCTCTATCTTAAGCTTAATCTCAGTCACGACTCGCTCACTTTCACTTCCGCTCCGGAAACCATGGGATACGCCGGACCTTCATGGCTCCGCCGCCCGCCAACTCAGGCAGCCCAGCATAGGGCGGAGCCGAAGGCTGTCAACGGCGAATCGCCGGAACCCGCTTGCCTTCCGGCCTGGTTCCAGCACATTGTCAACGATGCCTTTGCCCGATCGCCCAGTTTCTTTAACCGTCGAACAAATTGCCGAGCTGAACCGCAAGCTGTCCACCATGCGCCATGACATCAACAACCATCTCTCGCTGATCATCGCCTCGGTGGAGCTGATCCGCTACAAGCCCGAGACGACCGAGCGTATGATGACCACCCTGGTCGAGCAACCCCCGCGCATCGCCGATGCTCTGCACAAATTCTCGGCGGAGTTTGAGCAAGCGTTGGGCATCACCTATCGCTGACCCGGGACTTCCACCGGCTGCCCCGCAGCGCCGGCCCCCCGAACCGGCCACTACGCGGCCGGCGGCGGGCTGGCCTTCTTCATGTGGCGGTGGACGAAGAGGTAATACATCGCTCCGACCACCACCAGAAAGCCCAGCAGCCAGAAGGTGACTTTGTGCATCTCGCCTTTCGAGATGTCGGCCCCCACCTTTACGCCCAGCCAGCACAAGACCCCCGACCAAATGGCCGAGCCGAGCAGGGTGTAGATCGAAAACTTCAGGTAATCCATGCGCACGATGCCGGCCGGGATGCCGATCAGATGCCGCACCACGGGCAGCAACCGCGACGCGAAGATGCCAAAGGAGCCGTAGCTGGCCGCCCAGCGTTCCGCGCCCTCGACTTTGGCCGGCGGGATGAAGACGTACTTGCCGTAACGCATCACCAGCGGCCGCCCCGCAAGCCGGGACGCCCAATACATCGCCGTCGCCCCCACCCACGAGCCCAGGGCCCCGGCAATGACCAGCCCGATCTGCGCCGGCCAGCCGGTGAAATGGATGCCGAGGAAATGGATGCCGTTGTTCCACGCCAGGTGCGCCGCCGGCGGGATGACGACTTCGCTGGGTAGCGGGACGATCGAGCTTTCGATGGCCATCAACAGGGCTACCAGCGCAAAGCCCCCGGTTTCCAGTGTGCGCAGATACCAATCAATCAGGGCCTTAAACATGGGCGGTGGTTATAGCGGAAAACACTCCGGGTGGGAACGACATTCTGTGCCCGGCGGCCCCATCACGCCTTGAGAAAATAATTGCGCTGCTTAGCGCTGATCGGCAGGCCGAGTTTCTCCATCACCTGCAGCATATCCTCCCACACCCGGCGCTTCTCCGCGGGGGCCTGGTTGCGCAGCAGGTAGGCGGGGTGATAGGTGGGCATAAGGGGGGTGCCGCGATAGGTGCGCCACTGGCCGCGAAGCTTGGTGATACCGATCGTCTTGCCCAACAACCCTTCCACCGCGGTGGCCCCCAACGCGACGATGACCTTGGGCCGGATCAGGTCAATCTGCTCATGGAGATAGGGAATGCAGGTCTGCATTTCCGCCGGGGTGGGCTTGCGATTGCCTGAAGTCTGACCGGGGGTATCCGGCCGGCACTTCAAAATGTTCCCGATATAGACCGAGTCGCGGCTCAGGCCCATGGCTTTGATAATCTTGGTCAGCAGCTCGCCCGCCCGGCCGACAAACGGCTCGCCCTGGGCGTCTTCGTCGGCTCCGGGCGCCTCGCCAATGAACATGAGCTGGGCGCCAAGATCGCCCACACCGAAGACGACGTGCTTGCGCGCCGCGACGAGGTTCGGGCACTTCACGCAGGCCAGCGCGCGCTGTCGCAGCTCGGCGAACGCGGCGGCCTTGGCCTCCCGGCTGAGCGCGGGCAATGGGGCCGGGCTGGTTGCTTCGCCGGGTAAAGACAGAGAAAACGCCGGCGCCACCACTTCCGGGGCGGGGGGCGCAGGCAGGGCAAGCGTCTGGGCAGGCGGACGGGCGGCCGGGGGCGCCGGCGGGCGTTGCGACAACCCCGCCAGAGTCTCCGCCGAGACCGGGACAAAGTGAACGCCGCGCTCCTGCAGCTCCTCCAAGTGCCGGATGACCCCGTCGAGCAATTGATGATACGCAGCGGACATTGGTGCGATCGTAATCCAGCCGGCGAAGCGGCACGAGCGATTTCTCTCGCGGTCCAGCGCCTGGTGCTTGATTGCACAAATAGGCGATACCTAGCCCGCCGCGGGGGGCACCCGGCCTGCCCGAGGTTTGCAGGCCGCGTGCCCCCACGCGGCGCTATCGCTAATCACTGCCATCAACCATTAGTTGTCCCGGCGGCTAATACTGGAATGGGCTGCTCGCACGGCGCCGGCAGCCGCTACCGCCGCCGCCTCAAGCCGATACCTCCATTGTCCCTCCATCCTACCTCCATTGCACCTCCATCCTACCTCCATCTATAGATGGAGGTAGGATGG
>CAZDOO010000005.1:0-109196 GCA_964507045.1 uncultured Verrucomicrobiota bacterium
AGGAGACCTCTCCAGCCAAGCAGTATCGAATGCAACTTCATGTCGCAACGAACGCCAGAACTGAGCGACGCGGGCGGCCAAGCGCGTTCGCAGCAGCAACTGAGGTAGCCCGCGCGTGTTCGCTCCAGTGGTTTTGTAGGCCGCTCGTGCTCGAGGATCATTTCTTCTCGGACGAGGTGGTGCATAATAAGTTCCTTGCGCCAACTCTTACCACCCGGAAACTGCCAAACCTCGGAGCGACCGCAACAACATAACGATACCCCGTCGATGGGCAAACACCTGAAGCAGACCAAGCCTTCCAGTTCTCAACGGGCATAATGAGAGAGAGGTTCATAAGCCGAACAAGCCCGTCAAAGTCTCTGAGCTGAGCTTTTGTCACGTTGCGATGTGCGATCATGAACGTCGTTGAACCAGGCACATCTTGGCCGTCCACGGTAACGATCATTTCTTTGCCAGATGGATCGGTAACTCGCTCAATGGCGATGTGCTCTTGGAATATGTGCGTCATTAAATTGTCTGGAAGCGGAGCATTCTCTGGTGCGCCTGACGCCAGCCACACATTGATTAACAAGGTTTCAAAGCCCGCAAAATGCATCGGCGGTTCATGTGCAGGCTTTCCAAGAAGGCGCTGTATCCAATTTCCGAGTCCCATATTGTCGAGTGTTGATTTATCAAGAATTGCTTGCGTCCAGCGGCCTAGCGTAAAAGCAATGTATCCGCCGTGCCTGAAATGGGCAGCAGTGTCAAATGAGTCTCCGCATCCGGACTACATGATTTGTTCCTTTTCGTGTTGTTTACATTCACGATGTCATTCAGTGTTTTAAGTGTTTCGACAGCTTCAGATAAAGACGGAACACCCCACGCGACTCTCGGATGGACAGGTGACCTTTCTGGTATTGCCCGCAAATTTCGCAGAGTGATTTAGCCGCGTTTTGGCTGAGACTAGTGTCCATCACATACCGCATTAGGATGTGCAGGTGGTCCCCGGGTATTGCAGGAAATTCCTTTATGAGCAGAGGCCCAGGCTGCATGGAGTCTTGAGCTATGGCCGATTTGGGAATGACGCCAAGGAGAACGCCACGTTCGCGACCAAATAATCGAAGGAACCAGTCGAAGAGTTTCAGTTTCATAGGCTGTTCTTTCATTCTGGGGTATTTCTCAAGTTCAAAACGCTTGTGGGATGTTTCAAACGCATCCTTCAATTGATTCCTACACCATTCATCGTCCAAGTCTGCATGGCTTATGGAGAAATCACGCAGCGGAAGCCGACGCTACGGTTGGTTGTTTTCTGCTCTCGCGTTTCCGCCGGCATAACCTGCACTGTGGGCGCTTGGGGACTCATGATGCTGCAACCTTGTTCAACGCCCGAAAAGCCGGCCCAAAAACCCACTTCTCTTTCGATCTGCGCGGTTGAACGTCGCGAACATGTCCAGAACATCGCCCCGACCGTTTGTGGTCGCTTGATCGAACGCGGAGGTGCCATTGTTGGACTTTGCGTTCATGTCCGCGCCGCGGGCGACAAGTTCCTTGATGATAGCCAGTGTCTCATCCCTTTTATGCTCGTAATTGCTCAAGAGCACGGCCTGCAAAAGGGGCGTCACGCCGTTTGGCCCCTTTAAATTCACATCGGCTCCGTGATCCAGCAGGAGTTTTACGGCCTCCAGTTTGTAGCCCCCCACGGCCCACTCAAGCGGGGCCTCGCCGCGGATTTGTTTTCCGTTAACATCGGCTCCGCCAGCAATTAATCGTTTCATCTCCGGAATGTTTCCATCCAAGGCGGCGCGGTGCAGATCATCGCTTGGTTTGGATAGTGCCGCGCGCTCCGCTTCCGGACTGACTTGATAGGTGTCAGAAATGAGTTGGCCGTCCAGCCGAATGCCGGTCAGACCAGAATTCCGTAGCCGGGCGATGGCTTCGTCTTTAGTAGCAGCTTCAACAGCACCGGACTCATGCCGGCCGCCCTTCATTTGCGCCGAATATCTGTAGTTCATTTTGTTTCTCTGGTTGTTCTTTTCGTGATGCAGGAGCTGGGTTTGGGTTATTGCGTTCCGTGGTGAACTCCGACTCTGTTACTTAACGAACGTGACTTTCTTGGTCCTCACCTTGATGCCTTGTCTTGCCAGCTTCCTACGGAGTGAAATTCCGACCAGCCAACGACGGAACACGGAACACTCGTACCGAATAGATAGATCAATTCCATCCGAGTCAACCGAACGTATCCCACCATAGGGGCGACCCATTCGAGTGAACAGCGCACGCTGGTTGTGGTAGAGCACCCCTTCGAGTACGGACTCGACCTGGGCCAGAAAGTGGTCCGGTGGCACACGCGTCCGGTTCGTGGCCGTGTGGTCCACCATGTGCGATGTCGGAACGCCGAACATTGCCTGCAATTGCTTGGTCATATCATTGGCCCGGATCAAGCATGGATGTGCTCGCGAGGTGCTCGTTAGCTCGCATGCAGATAATCATGATATCAGTATGTTGATTACACCGAATAGAATCGCGGTGCCCGCGACGATTGAAACGACCCCACCCCACAGCATGAACGTGTTCAGAGTGAATATCCACATGCCTCCCCTGGCAAGCGCCAAAAGTTTCCTGTCGGCTTCGTGCCGGGAAATCTGTCCGCTCATGGCCTCGATCATTACGGGCATGCCTCGCTCTTGCAACCGGTCGGCGACCCGCTTTCTTATCGATTTGCGGATGGTTATCGCTAGGAGTCCGAAAACTATCAGGACATAGGGTAAATAGGGCATGGCGAATTTCATGGTCGTTCTTTCGCTTGTTTTGCGTTGTTTGCTTACATCGTTCCAACCAAGGAAGGCTTGCGTTCGCCTCGGCGACCCGCTCTGCTTCCAGGCTGCTTCCGAATCAGTGGGGGAAGACTGCGCACATTTCTTCGAGGATTCTTACGGCGTCGGATAATGTGCCCGAATTGCCAGGGTCGCCCTCGACCATAGATATGAGGTGTGAGAGCTTCGAACCGCCTGCCATTCGCCTGGCCGCAGCCAGTTGGGGGCGCATCTCAGCAAGTATCTCTGCTTGTTTACTTGGCGGCTCATCGCACGCTGAGACGAGCGTGTCGGCGCGCTTGTCGAGGTTTTCGCGAAACGCACGTTCCATCATTCCCGATGGCATTGGGATGGCTGCGAGTTTGGCGCGAAGGCTCTGAAGTGTTGCTTTCATTTTATTCTATTTGGTTCGTTGTGGTTACATGTGACCGGACTGCCGAACGGTGTAAACTTCCGCAAGTCTCATGTGCTCTTCCTCGCGAGTCGTATCGCCGTGCCGCAGCCATTCTCCGTTTTGTCGTTTCTTTCTTCATGACCGTCACTTGCTTAATTCTATCGAAATTCGTCTCTTCTGCCGATTACTGCATCCACCTACCACTACACGTTTAACTATTTGCGCTCCAAGAGCGTGATGATGTCTGTGCGACGTTGAGCTTTCGCATGGTCTAAGGCTGTTCGTCCAAGCAGGTCGCGGGAATGAATGTTCGAACCATGCCTGAGGAGGAGGTCAACCATACGCTCGTCGCCTTCCACGGCAGCACCGATCAGGGGCGTGACTTTGGCCATGAAATCGTGACAGTTAACATCGGCGCCGTGGCAAAGAAGCGCCTCCGCGACCTCAAGGTGGTGTTTCTCCACAGCACGCATCAAAGCAGTCAACCCAAAATCATCCTCAGCGTTAACGTCAACACCGGCTTGTATTAGGCACAACACTAGTTCTTTCTGACCGGTCCTTGCTGCGTGGGTAAGCGCTGACCAGCCTTTTCTATCCTTTGCGTTTACTGCGGCGCCACGTTCTATCAGGCGTTTTACGAGTAATGGATTACCACTGGCAACTGCAAAATGTAGTGCAGTTACTCCATCCTTTGTTGGGAGGTCAACGTTCTTGGTTAGAGCCAAGACCTTGTCCAGAAGTTGTGAACGTGAACACATTATTGCAACGTGTAAAGGTGTCCCGTCTGGATCAGCGACCACGTCCACATCTACACCGGCGTTCAGGAGAATATCTGCGACACCAACGAACCCATTCTTGATCGCCAAATGCAATGGGGTGACACCTTTCTCATTTCTCGCTGCTAGATCAGTCCCTCTTTGCAGAAGCAGCCCAAAGAGCGCATCAACCGACTCCCTGTTCTGCAAAGACGCAGACAGTAGCAAGTGCAGCATACCATCTCCGACAGGAGTCTTTATGCGGTGATCTGCACCGACATTAAGGAGACAGTCAGTTGCGTTTCGATCTAGGCGCTGGACCGCGTAGTGCAACGCGGTCATTCCCTTTTGGTCACGAGCGTCTAACTCCGCGCCGTGAGATGCGAGAATCGAGATTAGCCCTGCATGGCCGAAGCGAACCGCCACATGTAGCGGACGCTCGCCTGCCGTGTTGGCTTCATTGGGGTCCAGTTTCCGCTTCCACCAGGAGCCGCGAAGTAGCTTAGTGACCTTTTTGGGGTTGTTCTCTTGCACGGCAGCGTGAATTGTGTTCTTCATGTTATTTGTCCTCAATCTACGTGGAGCACTTAGTTATCCACTGCTGCGCGAATGAACGCACAGAGAGTTCTTGATTTTATTGTCATCTGTTTGTTTCTACCCGACATCTGCTTCTGTCTACTACTACACGGTAATTCTGTTGATGCTGCATGACCTCATACAGAAACGGCGCATCGAAATCCGATGCGGTCAACTCGGCTGCCTCCGCGGTAGGCCCAGCGGGATGCTGCCCGCAGGTAAAACGGGTGGTCCGCCCAAGCCCCGCCTCGACAGCGTTTGACGTACGGCGCGTCATCAGCGTTGATGCCGGGGTCGGGTTGTCCGTCATAGCAGTGAGCATGATGCCCCGATTCGCACCATTCATGCACATTGCCGACCATATCCATTACGCCCAGGGCGCTGGCGCCTTGAGGATACGCATAAACCCTCGTCATCAACTCGTAGCTATTGGCCTCCTGTGGATCAAGGGCGTCCAGCTTGCGAAACTCTTGAAACCACGTGTGCGCAAGATCTGGAAAGACCGGAGGAAAAGTGCGTCCAGAAACCCGCTCTGCCGAGTTCGCTCGGTCTCTATCCCAATCATCGCCCCAGGGGAAAATGTGACACCGGTCGGTCTTTGGATCCCATCGTGCCGCCTTTTCCCACTCGGCTTCCGTAGGCAAGCGCTTTCCCGCCCATGCGGCATAAGCGCGAGCATCGTCAAAAGTGACCATGATGACCGGATAATCGTCCTGGCCGGCGGGGTATGTCCGCTCAACGGGATCCCAGTCAAACGGCCTTGACCAGGCCGCGCCGGCTTGTGGAACGGGATACTCTTTCACTTCATCCAAGAAGCGTTTGTAGCGGGCATTGGTGACAGGATACTTGTCGATCAGGAAGGCACCGGTCGTCGCGTGGTGCTCCGGCATCTCGGCCCGCAGGCCCTTGTTACAGCCCATCAGGAATTGGCCTGCCGGAACATAGACGACCTCGGCGCCGTCCTTGGGCCAAATCCAGACAGTGCCGGGCTTTGCGCTTGCCGTGAACAAATGCCTAGTGGTGAGGAGCGCCGGGCGCTTGTCAATGGCCACAACCTTTTGTGCGGCCTGTCTCGTAATCTCCGGGCTGACAAAGCTGACCGCTGTGCCTGGGGCCACCAGCCGCGGGGGTTGTTGCTGTTTGATGCGCTCCAGCGCCTGGACGAACTCCGCGGCAGAGGCGAACCGGCGTGCCTTCTCTTTCTGGAGCGATCGCTCAATGACCGTACCCAACTCGGCGGGCGCGGAAGGAAGGACTCTTCGGAGAGGGATTAAGCGGCAGTCGACAATGGCCTGGGCCATCACTAGGGGATGGCCGCGCAGGGGCGTCTCGACGTGCAGACGACCTGTCAGCATGAAGAAGAGCGTTGCGCCCAGCGCGAACACATCGCTTTGCACGGAGCAATCCGCATTGGTGATCACCTCCGGGGCCATCCAAAGCAAGGTGCCAGGCTGAGATCCCGGTTGGGTAAGCAGCGTGGTGGATTCCTCCACCCCACCCAGATGGACAATCCCGAGGTCGCCGATTTTGGCACAGCTGCGGTCGCCGCCGGTGAACATGATATTGTCCGGCTTGATGTCGCGGTGGATGAATTTGCGCTCGTGCTCATGCAAGGCCTGCAGGGCGTTGCCCAGGTCGATCGCCTGCCGCAGCGCGTCAGGCCATTGGATGGGCCCGCTGTCCTCGATTCGGTTCCTTACATTCCCGCCGGACATGAACTCCATGACGATAAAACCGTCGCCAGATGAATAACCGGCGTCGTGGACGATTACCAGATGCGGATGATTGACGGACGCGCTGGCGATGATCTCGTTTTGAAAACGGCGCTTGTTATGGGGGTGAGCATCCAGGAAGCTGCCGGGGATAACCTTGATGGCTACGATACGCTGCAGGGTGGTGTCGAACGCCTGGTACACCTCACCAAACCCGCCTTTTCCGAGCAGGGCGATTATCTTATACCGGTTCTGAAACAATTCGCCAATCGTCATGTGCTTCCCGAGCAGATTCCTATCGTTTGTCGCGCATCCTGGCAAGCCCACGGTTTAGCCGTTGCGCGATGTGGCTTTACAGTTCTCTTGGTATGTTGTCATGAATTCGCGCTGCGGGTTTAGGCCGTATTGCCGGCCGGAAAGGAATTGCCTGCGGTATACTGCGGGCGTCCGCCCACGAGGTTATCCGCAGATAGAGGAAAGCCACCACGGCGCCGGCGAGGTGGGCCGCATGGGCGACACCGCCGCCCTCGGGCGAAATCGTCAGGTAAAGTTCCACCGCGCCCAGGAGCAGCACGGCATACTTCATCTTGATGGGGAAGAAGGCGAAGATGGCCACGATGCTATTCGGGAAATAGACCGCCTGAGCCACAAGGATCCCGAAGATCACTCCGGAATAGCCGACGACCACCTGAGCGGAGTGCCAGTTGCAGGCCAGAAACCCGGCCATCCCGGCTGCCGCGCACAGCACCGAGAACAGGATGTAGCGGGCGCGGCCGAGCCGGTTTTCCACCTCCGGCCCCAGCATCCAGAGCGCCAGCATGTTGAACAGGAGATGGGTGATATTCGCGTGGAGCAGGGGCGCGGTCAGAGGCTCGAACAGGAACTTGCGCTGGAATATTCCGGCGTAGGAAAGCCCGAGGACCGAGACGGCTTCCCGCCGAGGCACGATCCTCAGAATGTCCAGCGCCGTCACGGCAAGAAAGAGCGCGGTGCAGACCCAAACGATTGCGAGGGAGACGCTTCCCTGGGAGCGTTGCCACATAAAGCGGAGTGCCAAGCGAAAGTTCATTTCTCAGTTCATCAGGGGCCCGGTCCTGCCTGTTGCTGGCGTGCTCGTCGGATGGTTGGGCATACAATTCAGTTCTTTTATCCGATCACTTCAGCAATTGCCAAAGCAAGACGCCGACAACAGCGCCGGCGATTGCGACATACGCAGCAACAAATTCCCAGAAGAGCCGCCGCTGGGACCATGGTCGCCATACGAATTTGCATCGGTAACAGGACTCTTCCGCGTTAGGATCATAGCGCCTGGTGTTTCCACTGAAACAACGCGGACACCGGCCCGCCGGCGGCTCCGGTGGACGGATGAAGTTTCCTCGCTGCATCACATAGGTAAGTCGTCCTCCTCGAACATCTGCCATATAGTCACCTCAGTTGAATTTAGTCAGTTAATCTATTCCAGAGTAAAGCGGTTCATTGGCTGTTGGCTCCGGCGATCAGCAACAGTTCAAGAGCGGCGGCCCTTCCACACATTGGCATATCTCGCGGTCCGTGATTTGTATATGCGGGGCCGATTCCGTTTCGGGCCAAACAGATGGCAAGCACCACTTTGGCTCACCCCGCTACGTCGGTTATCTCTATTACTGGCCGTGTAGAGCCGCGCATAGCATATAGAACAACGACTGCGCTCATACAGCCATTGATCTCGGCCCTCCTGCCCATGGCGCCGATTCTCGTGACAGTTATCTCGCCTGTCACGGCTGTGCGGGCGGTCAGAATGTAAAGTGGGCTCTGCCCCTCCGTATAGCACTGCATGTCAAATCGCTCTCCGTCAACGGTGCCGGTAACACTAATCTCGAAACCCAACTTTAGACCTTCAGGCGGGAGCAGAACGGCAAGTGCAACCGGTCCACTAAAGCGGGCGCCCATTTGTCTGGCCATAGCTTCGGCCGGCTCTCCCAGGGTTATGAGGAATTTCTTGTTACTGCCTTCACTTTCCGGTGGTATCTGCGTCATTTTATTTTCGCTGGTTTACTGAGTTTCCTATTCCTGCCGCGGCGGTCGGCCTTAGCTTCGCCTTGGAATTCTTGCGCTACGGTTAAGGGATGGCCAACTCACGTGCATTCATCCGCTTTCCTAAATGTGCTTCACGAGTCACTTCCAGAATTGGTACCATCTTCTGGCGCCACGCGTGGCTAACACAACGGCGCGCCTGATCAGGACAACAGCCTCGTCCTGGATGCCAAGCAACTCCTCGGCCCGGTTGATGTCGGATGCGACCTCTTTCAGCACCGGGCTTAGGTCCGTGCTGGTTTCAGCCGCCCGATCAATCTTTGCGGCTGCATGCACGAGGGACTCATACATCAATGAGCGCTCGATAGCTGGGTCAAGGTTAACGCTCAGAAGCGCGCCGTAGGAGATGGGACCGGTTTGTCTTGCGACCGCCAATGCAATGCCAGCGATATGCCTTCTGATTTCACACAATTCATGATATTCTGGATGCATCTGCAAGTGTCTCCTGATTTAACACGCTGTTTCCTGGCCGGTCGCTTCCGTACGATGGTGCGCGATCTATTAGTCGGTGAACGAACCTGGCCATTGGAGTGTTTTGCCTTCATGTTCCCGCCGTAGCAACAGTCTTTTTCCAGTGTAGGCCAGCATATCTCCCGGTGTATAGTCCACCTGGACGGCGTTAGCCGGTGGAATGCGAAAGCATTTCACCATGGAGGCGCCTGAGAATTGGACGATTCCGGTTTCCGACGCCGTTGCGTTCTCTATTTTACAGTTCATAAGGTGTGACGTTATATGTATCGCAGTTCTCAAGCATGACCGCGTTGTGAGTCCTTTATCCCCATCCCTCCCATTGAACAAACATGTAATAGCAAAAGGGACACCGAACCCTTGTCGCCGGAGGGTATCTGCACCCTTCTCTTCCAGACTGCAGCTTAAAGTGCTGGTGACACTCGCTACATTCCACAATCGTCTGTGGAGCGTTGATCAAAAGATCTTTGATAAGACTGGCGTCGTCCCAGAACTTTGCGCCGCAAACGGTACACTTGCAACCCTTCCAATTGTGGAGCGCATTTCTTCGTTTTCCGCAAAGCAAGCAGCGGCACCCGTCGTTCCATTTGTGTTCCTCATCTCTGCGTTTTCCGCACTTTGAGCACTTACACTGGTGCCACTGGTGGTTATCACCACGTGTCCTTCCACACTTCGCGCAGGTGCTGCAGTCCTTACCCCAGTCGTGCCCCTCATCCCGCACTTCCCCACATTCCCCACATTTGCAGCCACGCCACTTGTGTCCCTCATCTCTTTTCTTTCCGCATTCGGCGCATCTGCAACCCCGCCATGCATGTAGGCCGATCAAGCATTTCATTCTCATATTCCGTCAATTCTTGTGTGTGCCTGACCCTCGTACGCATACTTACCTGGCACCGGCTACCCTCAAGACTGCCAAAATGGCATCCTTATTCCGGTTTCGGCTCTCGCAGGCATGGAGAAGCCCTGGAGTCCTAACATCGGCTCCTCCTTCTATGAGAGCGGTGATGACTTCAGGATTGGGATTCTCCTGTGCCGCCCACTTCAAGGCGCTCCAGCCGTAGTGATTTTCAGCATTCACATCTGCGCCTGCTTCGATCAGCGCATTTATGAGGTTAGGGTCTTGTTTGCTCATCGCCGCGATCATCAAGGGTGTTTGGCCTTTCACTGTCCTCGCATTCACGTTGGCTCCGGCTTCCACCAGAAGCCCGATGACTTCGATATCCGGGTTGTCCAGAGCATCCATAAGCGGTGTGCCACCGTGCTGCCCGCTCGCGTTCACGTCGGCGCCCTGGTCAATGGCCTTCTGCACCTGTTCGGGAGTGCCCGTTTTGCACAACTCTTGAAACGTCTTTGGCGCAGCTTCCTCCGGATTCGGTCTCGCGACCGATACCCTTGCGGGTTGGCTCGCACTCCCCCTTGCCGGGGGCGCATCGCACTTTGGTGAAATTGTCGCTTTGGGGCTAAACAGTTTCCTGAGCCAGTTCATGATCTTGTTCCTTTCTTTGGTTGTTGTTGGCGCTAAACATCTGCCTGCTTCTTCCTACACGCTAAACTGACGGATGCTGCATGGCCCTTCCGGGAAAGGGAACGGCAACAGCCCTGTCGGGTCCTTTGTATCAAAGCTGTTGTTTGACACGGACATTCCTCCTATTTCCAAAACTGCCACCACCTCTTTGAACCCACGTTCTCTTTGGGACTCGCCTCTCCAACACTAGGACCTAACAGGTCTCGCATCATTGATGATCGTGCCAATGATGACGCACTAAGGCCGAATTGATTCATGGATCGTACGTCTGCGCCCTTGGAGAGCAAAAGCTTCACGATTGCGGTCTCGTGCAGGTCCACGGCGTACATCAACGCTGTTGTGCCATTCTTGTCTTTAGCATCGATATCCGCGCCCTTGGACAGCAAGAGTGCTACGATCTTTTCTTGGAAATTCTCAGAAGGTTTAAGATGCTTTACTCCGTCAATGGCATGCATTAATGCCGTGTAACCTTCCCTCTTGTCTTTTCTATTGATGTCAGCGCCTCTTGAAATCAATACATCCACAACCTCTGTATGCCCTCCGGTCGCCGCTAAGATGAGCGCGGTTTGTCCCCAGATATCCGAGTCGTTGACTTCTGCCCCCTTTGTAAGCAACGCTTCCACCGTATCCGCTCTTCCCCAGCTAGACGCCGCAAGCAATGCTGTCTGGCTAAGGTATGCTCGCTCGCTTGTTCTGGCACCGATGTCAGCCCCCATTTCAGCCAGTAACCGTACGGTTTCTGTGTGTCCGCAGGCTGAGGCCAGGAACAACGCGGTTCTATCAAAGTGATCTTTGTCATTTACGGCTGTGGCATCGCGCTCGATGTGTTCGAGTTGTGGCAACAACAGCTCTAACATTGCTTTAGTGTCATCGGTCGATGCACATTTAAGATGAAAGCCGACCTCATTGATGGCGTCAGCGATGGTGTAGGCTGTTGGCATGAAGGCTCCCGTGTTCCTCTGTGTTATCCTCGTGGTTGCCGACTTTCCGCTGTCGAGCGATGCCGTTCACAATGCGGCTTGTCGCTATCGATTATCGGGTATCGGTCTTGTGATCTATGGCCGCACATCTCTTGGGGGAATTGGTCGCAATAGTTTCTCCAGGTCCTTCCGATAGAGTCGGTTCTCTTCCAGCAGCGCCTTGGAAAAAGCGCCCAATTGTCGATGGTTGTATTCCAGGAGCTTGATGGTTGGGGCCTCTTGTTATGCTGGGTTGTAGTCTCCGTTTCACTGCAGGATAATTCGATCTCGCACATCTTCCTTTCCTGACTGCTTCAGAAAGGGGCGACCGTATCTTATCGAAGCGGCGTCTTTGGTGTATGGAATGTAATAAAAAACCTCGTTTGTTTCGGCGCCGTAGAGCTGAAGCCAACTTCTCAAAGCCCTAATCTTGTCGGGGAAATTTGGATTAGAAGTTTTCACCATCTCAATAATTCCGGAAGCCCTAAGTTGCCCGGAGAGGTAAACACTTTGTAACCCACTGGTGAGACGACGGATCACATCGTCAGAACTATTTTCACTGCCAGTAAATCCTTCCAGCACCTTTTCCGTCCCGTCCTTCATGATTACGAAACCCAACGGTAGGAATGCCCCATCGGTCTCGAGGCCCATCCTGGCTCCGACGTCAAACAGCATCTTTTGCAGCCTTGCGAAATCGCCTGTGAGTTCGCATACGTTTGATTCGTTGTCATTCGATTGATTCATGTTGGTCCTTTCTTGTTCGTTCTATTATCATCTGTGGCAAACAGCCTTAAGGGCTGCATGGCTTTGCAGGTTTTTCGGTAATAATTGCTCCAAGTCCTTTTGATAGAGGCGGTTTGTTTCCAAAAGCGCCTTGGATACTGCGTCCAAGTGCTGGCGGCTGGATTCCAAGAGCTTGATGGTTGCAGCCAGTTGTTCTTTCAGAATTCTCGCAGCGGATTCGTTGACGCGTTGATATGTCGGGCTGCTGATGGCCTCGGCATGTTTGAAAAGCTCTGGCGTTGCGAGCAGGCCGAATTCCTCGTCCATGCCAAAGCGGCAAATCATCTGACGGGCGGTATTGGTAGCGTTCTCCAAGTCACCGGATGCACCTGTTGTAAGACCAGCTTCCTTGCCGTAGTACAATAATTCCGCCGCGCGCCCACCCAGGGAGGTGCGAATTCTAGCGAGCAGTTCATCTCGCGTAAGGCTCTCGCGTTTCATCTCCTCCTCGCTGCGCCGCATCCCACCACCATGATCGGCCCGGGCGATGATGGAGACCTCGGGGGACCACCAGCCGGAGAGCCAGTACAGGATCGTGTGCCCCGCCTCGTGCCGGGCGGTGCTTTCCAGGAACTCGCGCGACCATTCCTTGGCCTCTCCTTCCTGGATGGTATCCAGCGCGTCGACAAGCAGCTCGTCGCTAAGCTGGCCGCCTTTCTTGAGCGCGTTCCGGGCGGCGGTTTCGATCACCTGCTCCAGATTGGCGATGCTCATGCCCGTGGATTTTTCCGCCAGGAGGTCAACCACCTGTTCGGTGGTTTTGGCGCCTTTGGCCTCGCACAGGCGCATTTGCAGATACTGCTTGCGCGCGGCCTTGTCGGGCAGGTCGACGAGGATAGTGCGGGAAAAACGGCGCACCAGCGCCGGGTCCAGCGTGCGCGAGGAGCGTTCCGGCGACGCCTGGTCCTCCGCCTCGACCTTGAAGTTGGTGGCGGCCAGGACAAACACCGGCCGGTCGGGCGCCGCGCCGGTGAAACCGTCCAACTCGGTCAGTAGCGCGTTGAGCGCCAGTTCCTCCGCCTGGCCGCCGCCCGGTGAGCCGGCGCGCACTTTGCCAATCGCGTCGATCTCATCGATGAAAATGATCGACGGCGCGTAGCGGCGGGCGCGGGCGAAGAGGTCGCGAACATTCTGTGGGCCGCTGCCCTGCCAGATCGTCACGAAGTTCGTGGCCGACACAGGGATGAAAGCGACGTTCGATTCCCCGGCCATCGCCCGCGCCAACATAGTCTTGCCGGTGCCGGGCGGGCCGTGGAGCAGGACGCCTTTGGGCGGCTTGAGCCCCAGCGCGGAAAAGCGCCGGGGATTCTTCAGGAAGTCGATAAAGAATTTGAGCTCCTCTTTCGCGTTGTCGGCCCCAATTACGTCCTCGAACCGGGTGCGCGGCCGCTCCACGTCGTCCAGGACCTCCCCGGCATCTGCGGCGGCGATGGCACGGGTAAGGCTGAGGTTGCGCAGGCTGATGGCTATTTCCCGCTTGTCCCGGTGAATGTGCGGGACGGTGTCGAGGCTCAGCACCTTGCGTTCCTGTCCCATCCGGTCGGCGGCCTTTTCGCGGTACAGGCGGCGGCAGGTTTCGACCAGGCCGGCCGCAAACTGGTCGCGCTGGCTCTCCCAGCCCTTGACCATGCGGTCGATAAAGCGGCTCACGACCATGCCGCGGGCGCCGCCGCCGCGCACGCAGGCCATGAACAGCTCCTCATCGATCGCTCCCTGGCCCGGTTCCGGCTCTTCCGAATCGCACAGCGAGAGCAGGTAAACCGGGATGCCCGGCAGGCGATCGCGTATCCGCCGCAGAAGTTCCTGCCCTTTGTCGAGCCCCCTGGCCGCGGCAGGGACATGGTCAAAGCCCTGGGCCGTCATGGTGGCGGAGCCCGACTGGCTGCCGATCCAGAGGTCCAGCAGGACCAAATCAACCTCCTCGTCCGCGAGGATTTGCAGGGCCGCCTCGGCGCTGGCGGCGGAGCGCCAGTCAATTTGCGGGATGGCTCCCTGGTACAGCGCGGTCAGGTCGGAGTCCGCCAGCAGCAGGACGCGGGGGGGCTCCTGGGGCTCGAACAAGGCCCTGACTTCCGGCGGCAGCGAGGCGAGCGTGCCGTCCAGGGCGAAGTGGATGCGGTCCACCTGCTCCAGCACATCATCCAGCCGGTCGGTTTTGAACAACTGGCAGAATTTAAACACCTCGGTCTTGAGGAAGGATTCCGCCTGCGAGCGGAGCGTGCGGGCATCAACTCGCGCACCTTCGCGCAGCACCAGGCACATTGGCAGCAGCTCGTGAAAGGAAACGCGCTTGAAATGTTGCCGCTCGAACAGGGTGGCGACGCGGCCCAGCTCCGACTGGGCGACCCGCTCGAGTTCGTTCACCCGGAGGTGGTTGAACAGGATCGGATAGCCGGTCGCCATGCGCGAGCAGATCGCCGCGGGAAAGAACGGCTCCCGTGTCTGGGGGTTGGTTTCGTTTTCCAGGGCATCGAGGATGGTCTTGCGGTGAAACGCAGCGTTGGCCTTGTGCACCCCGCTGGCGTTCGGGCGATCGTAGAGTTTGCGTCCGGCGTTGGTGGTGAAGATGATGGTGGTGTCGCGGAAGCTGATGTTCCGCTCGTGGTATTTGTCCTCGAGCGTCCCGGCGTCGAGAATCTGCAGAAAGAGGTGAATGGTGTTCTGGTGCGCCTTCTCGATCTCGTCGAAGAGCAGGACCGCGTTGGGGTTCTTCTCCACGAACTCGGTGAGGGTGCCAGGATGAGCGGCATGGAAGCTCTTGGCCATGCCCACGAGCTGTTCGTTTTGCTGGTGGCCCGAGTAGGCGCTCATATCGAAGCGCCTGAATGGGCGCTCCAGGGCCGCCGCCCCCAGCTCGGCCAGAAAGGTCTTCCCCACCCCGGGTGGGCCGGCAAGAACAAAGAGCGCACGCGGTGATTTGCGTTTCTGGTCGGCGGCGGCCACGACTTCGGCGTTGAAAAGTCCTTCGACAAACGCATGCACGGCATGGTCCTGGCCGAACACCTTGGTGAGCAGATCGGCCCGGAGCCCGCGCAGCCGGCCGGTAAGTTCGTCCAGGCGGGCGGAGTGGGTGTCCTGCTCATACCACGCGGCCAGCAGTGACAAGGCGCTATCGCGGGCCAACGGGGTGACGTTCAGCAAGCCGGCAACCTCGCGGGACATAGCCACGGCGCAAACGAGGTGCCGCAGGTCGATCAGCCCCGGGTGGAGCCGGTCGGGCGCTTGTTCCGCCAGGTCCTTTGCGCTTTCCAGCATCAGCCGAAACGACGCGGCCAATGGAAGTTTTCCGGGGCACGAGGCCGGGGGTGGAAGCTCCGGGCAGGCGGCACGCAATTTCTCCGGCGTGAGCCCCAGGGACTCGGCGAGCAACACTCCGGCCTCGGCCTGGCTGCCCAGCGCGACCAGCAGCGCCTTGAGCGTGAGTTCCACCGAACCGCCGGAGAAGGCGTAGTCTTTGGCGAGATCGATGATTGCTTGTGCTTTGTCAGTAAACATAGATCTGCGCCCTTCGGTCAGAGTTCGTTGGGTAACCTGTTCACCAGCGCGCCGTGGACGTGCATCAGCTCTGCGAGTTCCTTCCAGGTTTTGTCCCGCTGCACGAGGCTGGCGTAGGATTGCGGGTCGATGCGGCAAATCCATTGCGCCCCTGTGGTCTTCATGCGGGCTGCCAGTGGGCTGTCAGTCCCGGCCATCGCTGCGGAACCGGGCTCCGGTTTCAAAGCCGGCAGATACAGAATGATATCTTCGACCCCCGCCGCTTCAGCAAGAGCTTTCATGAGCTGCTGTTCGGCTTGGCTGCCAGCCTCGATGGCCCCGGCCCGGGCGGCCAGGTCGATAACCCGGCAGTTCAGCAGGCCGGCAGGCGCGGCTTTGCGAGCGATAGCCTGCGCCACGCTCGCGACGGCTGCTCGTGCGGCCTCCTCGTTTTCCCCCAGGAGGAACACGTGCCTGCGCGTCGGCTGGGCCAGAATCCTCAGCAGGGCCCTGCCCTCTGGCTGGCGCTCCTGCGGAGCCGCCACAGCCCCGTCCAATTGCATCGCCCCCAGGCGTCCCCAGCATTCTTCCAGCTCCGGGTTCCGGCCCGGCTCCGGTTGGTTCGCGGCGGGCGTCCCTCCCAGCACTTCCTGCATCTTGGCCGAAGGCGAGGCCAGGCTCGCTTCGAACACGTGCCTGGCGGTCACGACCTCGCTCCGGCTCTCGACCGCGAGCCTGGCGGCGGCGTCAAAGAGCGCCCGGGTCGCCGAAGAGCGGTGTATGGTTCCTCCGGCATACGAACTGCCGCCTTTGCCGATCTTTGCCCGCAAGCCGCGGCGGACGCGGGTGCTATCGATCGCGCGCCGCTGCAGCTCACCGCGAATCGCGCCTGCATCGGACACCAGGTCTTTGAGGGCCTGATTTTCCACGCCGGATTGTGCCACTTCCGCGATCGACAACTCGGCGAACTTCAGGAGTGCCTCGAAGACATGTTCCAGCTCAATCTCCTTGAAGTCAGCCGCGATCGCCTCGCGCGCTGCCAGTTGCCAGACCAATTCAATTGAGGAGGATACTTTCATTTATTCGGCCACTACCGTCAGGGTTAAAGACCAACCTCCGTTATTTCCAAAGCCGGAGCGGTCTGTCCCTCTAAGGCAATTATGGCAATCGCCAATAATGTTCCCTTGGCGCCAGCAATGTGGGCCGCGCATGGTGAAGTCATGATCATGAAGTTCTGTCCTCCTGCCTCTAGGTGTCCACCAAAGGTCGGAACGGAACTGTCGCAGGATTCCTCAAAAACGGCCCCATTGAGAGTGCCCGAGAATTTAATTTGTGCCGGAACCGGGAGGCCCGGTGGTATCAGGATTGCAGCATAGGCATGGGGAGCGGATCCACCACCGAATGTCGTTCCTCCTTGTGCTGCTAGCTGCCGGGCCTCCTCACCATAACACACACGGCAATTAACTCTTTGGGTGTTCATTTTGATTGCTCCTTCTTGGTCTTACTTGTCTTCCTGGCTCAAATTGAAATAGTTGGTTCGGCGCTCTCTATTTCCTAAACAACCTTCTCCACCACGGTTTCCGGACAGGTTCGGAAGCCAACCGCAGGATTTCCCGGGAGAGTTGAATGGCTTTGTGGTTTGTTCCAAGCTTCCGGACGGCTGCCTCCAGCCCAGGACCGAGCGTCTGTACCACCTCGCCCGCAGGCACCCCGCCGGTAGCCATTGCCTCCATCATTTTGCCCATCTGTTTGAGAATAATAATTGTCTTGCAGGTTTCCTCGTGTTCGGCGGTACGAGGGTCCAATAGCAGTGGCGGCCCTTCCATGCGCGGCAGAGGAATATCCTGAAGTTCCGAGTTCAATCGTACGATTTTCTGAACGTTCATATATTGTTCGTTTTCGCTTCGCTGCACGGTCTTGGTTGCATATTTCTCTTCAGTTCTTAATCGGTAAACGAAGTCGGCCATTGCAACGTCTTGCCGTTATGCTCCGGCCTCAGTAGCAGCCTTTTACCTGTGTAGGCCAGCATGTCTCCCGGTGTATACTCCACCTGTGAGGTTCTAGCTGGCGGAATCCTAAAGCTTTTGACTATTGAGCCGCCTGAAAAGTGTATGATTCCGGTTTCCGATGGAGACGTGTTTTCGATTGTACAATTCATAGGTCGTGTTTCGTGTTTCTTGAATTTCTGCTGGTTAGCTCTGAGCTGCCTACGCATGAAATCTCGATGCTCGGGGCTGTCCGTGGGTTGGTGGTAAGACTCTTGCTACTGCCACCCATGTCGTTCAGTTGGCTTTCCATGCCGCCGCTATTAGGAAAAGCTCGCCTTCACGTCTGAGATCCCCCTCGCCACTAACCCAGAGAACCTCTGGGATTAGGCTCTGGCCTACCCTCATTTGGTTGGACTGCTTAAGTTGCTCGCCTGCGTGCATGACGCAAAAGAGACCAACCGCATCTCCAATTCCCATACCCGCCGATTTCAGGTCAGTCAATTTGGCAGCAGCTTCGTAAGCCTTTTCAACCGTTGATAAGCAGAGGTGGGCTACATTCCCAACAGCATGTAACGCTGTCCTGATTTCCTCGTTGTCAGTGCCTCGAACCATTGTTTCGATGTCCTCCTGCGACGGGGGCGTTCCAACCTTCAATGCGTAAAGCATTGGCTTGCCGTCTATTTTCGCCAGTTCAGTCATAATGTATTTCTATTGTTGGTTAACTCTTGGATCATAAAGTTCAGGTCTTTCCTTTCCAGTCCTGACGCCATCAATTTTACTACCTGTCTATTCTTCGAACTCTGCGTCTCTGATTTATTTTGGTCATTTGACGGCGCGACTTAATGTTTAAGGCTACCCGGCAATTGTGACGGCGCACAAACCGCCGGAAAACTGAGTACCGCCGCCATACTTGTCGTATTGTGGAGGAATGACGACGTTCCCGGATTTATCAATGAAGCCACGTTTCCCCTTCAGAGTGACGCCAGCGAGGCCCTCAGAGAAATCATCGGCATGTTCAAAAGCCGGCGCGATAATTTCTCTTCCTGTGGTGTCAATGAAACCGTAATGTAGCTCTTCGCCGTAGGTAACCGCCGCCAACCCCTCCGAGAACTTAAATTGGCGAGTGAACCGGGGCGCGATCACTTCGCGACCACTCTTGTCAATGACCCCGGTCAATGCCTCCCGGCTGGCCCGAACACAGGCCAAACCCTGGGCGAACGGACTTGTATGAAAGTAAATCGGTGGAATGACCATCTTGTTATTGATGTCTATGTATCCGTTCTTCTCTTGGCCGTCGCCGACAGAGGCCAACCCGTCCGAGAACCCTTCCCCGGGGATGAATTTGTATTCAGGCTGAATAATGAATTCGCCGCGAGGGTCGATGAAACCCCATTGAGCAGTTCGCCCTCGGCCGGCCTTTGCTGGGCATAATCCCTGCGAAAAGCGATAGCCCAGGCCACTAAACCGCCCAAAGGGTATCACCGAAGCCCCCGTCTTATCGATGATTCCGCAGCTATCGCTCTGCCGGTCACGCAGGCGAGCCATGCCTTCGGAGAACCTCTCGGCGGTGTCAATCCCTTTCTCAAGCGTAATAACCAATTCGCCCGCGGGATCGATGTAGCCCATGCGGCCACCGCGCGCCAGTTGTACCTGGGCCAGTCCTTCGGAGAACCTTCCGACACTCCAGTACCTGTTCAATTCCACCACGGCCTGGCCCGTGCGGTCGATAATGAGGATCGTCCTCATATGCCCCAGGTTGTACGACGTCCAAATGTCATCGAACCCGCCAAAGGCGATTCGCTCCAATAGATCATCGCAGAAGGCGGCGATTTTGGGTAACGAGGAGGGAAGCCCGCCTCGGCTTCCTTGCGAGGTAAGGTAGAGGAGAATCGCGCCAAGCGTCACCAGGCTCTGGCAAACCGTCACTTCACCGCCCTTGAAAATTCCCGCGTTGATTTCCGCGAACCGTCCGCCGGCTTCTCTAGCGAGCTCAGGCTCGGGTTCTCCCGACTCCACGTAGTATTTCAACGCCCGAATGGCGTACAGCACTGCCTCCTCATGGTCATCAATTTGAATGGACAATTTGTCATCGAGGCACCTGGCCTGCCGGGCGGCATTCAGGGAGTCCCTGATAAACTGACCCGCATTCCTGAGGTCGCCGACCGTGACCAGCGAACTAAATCGTTTGGGTGTAACTCGATGGTGGGAGTTTCCAACTGGCGTAGCGTCTGCCTCCGCCCGCTGAACCGCCACCCGTGGAGGGGATTTCGAAGACTGTTCTTCTGTCCGCACGCACCGGAACCCTCGGTCATCCGATGCCTTAGTCGTCGAACCACTCCAGCGGCAGGCCACTCTTGCCTGGCGGGCGGGGGCATGCCAACTCCCGCCGCGAACCACGCGAGCATCGCCGGTCTCCGGTCCATGCGGATCCTTTTCTGTTGAACGTGAATCGCGATACCAGTTCTCGTCATACCAATCCCAACAACGCTCAAACACGTTGCCGGCGAGATCGAACAATCCTATTGGGTTTGGCGGAAAGGAGCCGACCGGCGTGGTGCCGCCTGTTTGCACGGTGGGATGGTACCCGGCGACTCGGCTGACGTCATAGGGGTAGTAGGGTTTGGCTCCAATCCAGTCGCTGTTGAAGTTCGCTTGTTCGTGGCTTATTCTGTCTCCCCAAGGAAACCGCTGCCCAGCGAGGCCGCCGCGCGCTGCTTTCTCCCACTCCGCCTCAGTGGGTAACCGATAACCGTCAGCGCTCCAGTCAACGCAACTGTTGGAAATCTCGAAATGGCCTACGCGATAGACGGCTGTTTTGTCAGGAGCGGTATAATAGCACGGCCGGCGGTTCTCCATCTCGCTATGTGCGTTGCACCACTTGATGCAATCGTGCCAGTTCACCGAATGAACTGGATGATTGGGGGCCCTTCCCGATCCGGAGTTGTCAAATGCGTATCCATGGCCAGCCGCCCACTTGAAGACTCGATCCCAATACTCCTTGGTCACTGGAAACGCATGAATGGCAAAAGCGCCTACATAGACGTCATGCACGGGCACGTCGCAGGGTTCGCCCTCGCTAAATGCATCGCCCATCGCGAAGTTTCCCGCAGGGATTACCACCATTACGCGCGGATCTAGTGGTGTGGCAGGGGTCAGTGGTGGAGGAGCCTTCGGCGCCGGGGCTGCAGGTTCGGCCCTATACGGAGCGTTTGCGAGAAGCCTCCGCCGCAGGGCGTCGGGCAATTCACTCACGCACTTTCCCAAAACCTCGTGTGGTAACTGCTCCCTGCCGCTTGCGATTGTCTCTTGTTCGTGACACTTCTTGCAGGTCTTGCGCAAATCCCACCAGGGCCGCGAGGAGCGCATCGAGCCTGTTACCTTCGGTTCGTCCCAATCATGCCCCGATGGGCAAGCGGATCTTGGTTCGTCCGGTACCGTGTCCGGCGCTGCCTCGGACTGAGCTGCAGCGCCGTCGCTGCCATCCGACGGGGATACCGCACCCAAAGGTGAGGTTTCAGGTTCATGTGGCTCGAGTACGGGCTGCAATTCCGTCTTTCCGAAGAGTCGTCGTATCCAGTTCATACAATTCTTCACTTACTTGTCGAAACGTTTGAGTTGTCCGGCATCTACTACACGGTTTCGGAGGTGTGTCTGCACGGCTTCGTAAAATTATGTTAATCCCAGGAACGTGGCCAAATCGTGCATCTCGGCCTCAACCTCCTCCTCTGAGGTCGCATACTTCCGGATCTCCACGCGCAGCAGCCGCTGGAAAGCCCGGCGCGCTGTGATGATGCGATTGGACAACTCTTTCTCCGCGACGCTCTGTTCCCGGGCCAATTCGGTTCGCGACGGCGCCGGGATGCCATGAAGCACGGGATCGAGAATCCGCCGGCGGAAAGCAGAGGCGTAGTCCGATTTGCCACTTGCCTGGTATTCGGCTTCCAAAGCGTTGAACACGCGCCCAGTGAGTTCGATCGCCCAATTGCGATTGAACACGTCCGCCGGGGTTTCCTCGTGCGCCGGCTCAAAGGGTGCCGACTCGGTTTCAGCCATGCCCTGGAGCGAGACGATCCCACCGGGAGGACTCTTGCTCTTGGCGGCTGCAGCGCGGTGCTTGTTGATAAGAAAGTTCTTGAGAGAGGAGAGCAAGAACGACCGGAACCGGCCCCGGGCCGGGTCCGCCTTGGAAAACCGGTTGGTTTCGAGGCAGTCGGTGAAGAAATCCTGGGTGAGATCTTCGGCCTCGGTTTCGTTGCGCACCGTCCTCAGGATAAAGTAGTAAATCGGCCCCCAGTAGAGCTCGATGATGAAGCTCAACTCGTTGTTGCGGATCGCATTCCAGTTGGTGGTCAGGAAGGCGTGGTGCCGTTGCAGGGCTGGTATTGGCATTTTGAGGGTTCTTTCTGAGGGGCGGCGATGCGCGCCGGGCTGCCGCGTTGGCGCCGCCGGAGCGCGGCCGTCGGCTCTATTTCTTCAAATACGTGATAGCAGGAACTCGCTTTTGTGCGCCCGCACGTACTAAGCACTGCGCGGGTGGGGGTCATTTCGACTCGGGGCGGGTAGCGGGTTGTCCAGCCGCGCCTTGTTGGGCGACTTGAGCGGCCCATTCGCTCTCGTCTGGTGTGAGACTGATCCTGAAGTGGGTTGCCGAGGGCATAACATGTCTCATTCTCGGAAACCTGCCAGGACATCTTGTGCTTGCTGCAGCAACTTCTTTCGGGCGTTGGCGTCGTCCTCCGTCTCGATTCGTCCGGGCTTGCTTGCAAATTCTGCGAGTACAAGGGCGGCCTCCTTGCGAATGGCTGAAGAATCGTGGGCCAAGGCAGAAACCAGCAGGTTGCGGTCTACAAGCAGTGGTCTGAATTCCGCGATAAGCCCGATGACGTCAGTCGATACGGGAATCCAGAGCAGGGCCCTTCCCGCAATAATTGTGGACAAATACAGGTCGCCGGCATCCAACTGTGACTCGATTTGGACTAGTGCACTGCGGACAGGTCCGCAACCAGTGGCTTTGAGCATCGCCACCAGTGCTTCAAACAGTACCTCATCCCAGTCCCCCCGCTTTTCGCTTGCTGCGACCGCTAAGAGTATGTGCGCGACAACCCTCGGCTCTTTCAGATCGCTGAGAACAAGCATCGCAAGTCTTCGCACGAACGGATCTCGGTCGTTCAAACAAGTCAAGAGCGTCTCGATGACCGTAGTACCCCCAATGTTTGCCAATGCTTCCCGAATTTGACAAAATGGCGCGGCGGCGCAGACGTTAGTCTCCCAAGCAGCACGTCTTCGAAATAGATCAATAAGCGGGGCAACAGCCTGTGGGTCTTTGATCTTGCCGAGAGTCTCAATGGTCTTGTCGTCGAGATCCATTATTCCGCTTTCGCATCGGTTTATCTTCTTCAGTAGACGGCCCACGGTACGCTGGTCGCTAGCCCCGCCTCCGACCGATTGCCTAGCCTTCTCTCCGAACACCCGACGCCACCAGCTTACATTTCCGTTGCTCATAGTCCGCTCCTTTGGGAAAGCCACAGTCCGTGGAAACAGTAGCGGCGCCGGTGCGGATTGTATTTGCACCGCATGCGCCGTTCAACGTGGGGAAAACTGACAAGAATTTGCTTTTGCGCGGTGCGCGTACTCAGCGCTGCGCGGTTGAGGGAGAATTGCTCTTTGGTCTCACCAAGCATGTTGCGATATTGGTAAAGCGCGAGGGAAATATCAAGCGCGCCGTTTTGCGTGTTTTCTGGCCGTTGTTGCGCCGGCGGCGTGGACGCCCCTTGAGTGCGGAGCCTAAAATGCGGCATAGAAGGTCCGGGAACGGGCAGTCTGACCTGCTCGCGAGCAAAAGAATCCCCGACGGGGATCGGGGATGTCTGACCTACGCCGCCACCGGTTCGGCAGGGGGAGCCGGGGTGGTTTCGGTCTGAGGGGCCGCCGGGCGGGGCTTGGTGACGCCGGCAATGAAGCGCTCGACCAGCTTGATCGCGCTTTCCATGGGGCGGCAGGGGTAAATGGGTCCAGGAGACTGAATTCACGTGTAAACGAGCAGCCTTCAAAACCGAACCTTTCGCGCCATTGCCTTGCTGTGCTCGTCACGGAGGTGACCGTAGGTCTTCATCGCAAGGATGCCGCCGTCTTTGTGGCCGAGCCAGCGAGATACCGTCGGAATGTCGACCCCGGTTTCGATGCAACGGGTAGCAAAAAGATGCCGGAGATCGTGTGGAGTGATCTTCGCAATTCCAATCTTGGTGCACGCCACTGCAAGGGCCTCACGACAGTTCGTGACCTCCATCACCTTGCCCTCGACGGCAATCCCCGCAGTTTCGCGCTCGGCTTTTAAGTTGCGCAATAACTCCTCCATGTCCGGAATCATCGGAATCCTCCGGGTATTGCCGCCTTTTGTGCCGGTAGCCGGATCTCCTCGAACAACGATTTCCTTCCGGCTCCAATCCACATCCCCCCACGTCACCCAAGCCGCTTCGGAGTAGGCGCGCATGCCGCTGTAGGCGAGGAACTCGACCAGATTGGCAACATGACAAGCAAACGCGTCCTTGCGAGCGCGAACGGCTTTCACCAGGTCACGGAACTGTTCCGGTTCAGGCAATCGCAAATCCTTTTGGAGCACCTTGGTCCGATCCACTTCCCGGGCGGGGTTCTCGAACCTCTCGCCACCAGCCTGGACGTGATCCTTTATACCGATGTCAATCACCTGCCTAAGGGTGCCGAGGATGTTGTTGTAGTAGTGGCAAGCCACCTCTTCGCGGAGGCGGGCTGCCCATTCGCGACAGGCCAGCGGAGTGATCTCCGTGAGCTTCATGGCCCTCAGTTCCGGCCAGGTTTCGTTCAGTTTCTTGAGGCACCAACGCCGGTAGTCCTTGCTTTGAGGCTTGATGTTGGTCGCGCTTTCCAGGTGCCGCTCGAAGATCTCGGTCGCTCGTCCAAACGTTGGGCTTTGCTGGATTTCGCGCTCTTGTTGAACCTCCTTGATGAAGTCATGAAGCCGAAGCCGCGCGGTGCTCCAGACGTCCGTCTTTAAACTGCGACGAATGGTCTTGCCTGCCACCTTAACTCTGGCATAATAGGTTCCAGTGTTTGAGTATTGGAACAGATTCGGGACTTTGGGAAACGAGCGCCATGGGCCTCTCCTCCAGGGGGCTGGCTCGTGCTTTGGTACTAGGTTCTCAGTCATGGTCGCCATCGTAAGGGGTACAACGGTGGGGGACAACGAAAAAATGTTCCTTTCGAAAAACATGCGTAAGTTGTTTGTTTAGAACGGTTGCCCGCGTGGCGGAATTGGCAGACGCGCTAGATTCAGGTTCTAGTAGGTAACACTGTACAGGTTCAAGTCCTGTCGCGGGCACCACTTTTTTCCAAGTATTTTGAGAAAAAGCTTGCAGTGATGACAGAGTGATGACACAGTATCGGATATGAAGAAATCCGATACGTCAATGCAGGCAAAAGCAGGGGAGCAGGAGCAACCACAGGTCGAGTTCCCGTACGAGTACAAGCGGCCCAGGTGCTCGGTCGCTTTCAAAATCTACAAGACGCCGCGTGATGACTACGACGCCTTCACGCTGGTTTACTACCAGGAGGGGCTGCGCAAGCGTGTGCTCAAGAACACGTTCGAGGCTGCCCTGGCGGAGGCGGATGAGGTCGCCAAGTTGCTCGGGTCCAAGGACGTTGACGTGCTTGAACTGAAGAGCGCTGACCGGGCGGCCTACAAGCGTGCGCGGGAAGTGCTGGACCCGCTCGGCATCAGCATTGAGGTCGCGGCGGTGGAATACGCACACATCAAGCGGATTCTGGGCGACACGTCGCCGATCGTGGCGGCTGAGTATTACGCGCGCAAACACCCGTCGAAGATTGACGCCAAGACGGTGCCGGTGGTGGTGAAGGAGTTCCTGGAGGCCAAGGAGGCGGACGGGTGCAGCAAGCGGTATCTGAACACGCTCAAGTACAACCTGGGCGCGTTCGCGAAGCGGTTTCAGGGGAACATCGAGCCCGTCGTGGGCGGCGAGATTGATGCCTGGCTGCGAACGTCGGGGCTTTCGCCGCGGACGCGGAACAACATCCGCACGTCGCTCTGCACGCTGTTCAAGTTCGCGGTGGGGCGGCGGTATCTGCCGAAGGATCACGATGAGCTGGAGTCGGTGTCGGTGGTGAGCGATCGGGACGGGGACATCGAGGTCTTTACGCCGGCGGAGCTGACTGAGGTGCTGTGTTGCGCCAGCGAGCGCATGATTCCATTTCTGGTGCTCGGCGCGTTCGCAGGCATCCGGCACGCCGAGATTCAGCGGCTGGAATGGAAGGACGTGCGGTTTGACGAGGGGCACATTGAGATTCATGCGTCCAAGGCGAAGACCGCGAGCCGGCGGTTGGTGCCGATTGTGCCGGTGCTGAAGGAGTGGCTGCTGAAGTTCCGCCAGGCGGCGGGGCTGGTGGTGTCGCACCGCAACGTGGCTTTTGAGCTGCACCTGATTGCGAAGACGGCAAACCAGTTGCGGCGGGCGGCCTGGGCGAGCGCCCGGGGCGTCACTGAGGCGCAACTCAAGCAGGCCGAGGCGCAGGCGAAGGAGCTGGCCGGGAAACGGAAGAAGAGCAAGCTGCGGAGCCAGAAGGGCGAGGTCCCGCCGGGTGCCGAGACGGCGGAGATCGAGGGCTGGGAGCCGTTCGCATGGAAAAACAATGGGCTCAGACACAGCTTCATCAGCTATCGGCTGGCGGCGATCCAGAACACGGCGCAGGTGGCGCTGGAAGCGGGGAACAGCCCTCAAATGGTCTTCCAGCATTATAGGGAGCTGGTGCGGCCGGCGGACGCGGAGAAGTGGTTTGCGGTCACCCTGGCCAGCGTCGAGGCGGCAAAAGCTCCCCGCGATGCCGGGGCGGAGGGCAAGATTGTGAAGCTGCCCGGGGTGAAGGCGGCGTGAGGGGGCAAGCTAGACGTCCCACTCCGGGATCGGCCGGTCGCCGCGCTTGCATAGGTCGCACTCTTCCTTGGTCTCTGTGTAGTAAACGTCGTTGATCGTGCAGAGTGAGTCGTAAGTTACTTGTTCAAGCTTCGCGGGCTCTATGTCTTGGGACTCAAGCCGGAAAAGTGACAGGTGCGTGATGTCTGCGGCTGGAACGCCGAGCCGCACGATCTGCGAAACGAGGTCTCGGGCAACCTTGCCACTTGCGATGACATCGTCTAGCACCAGGAGCCTGCCGGGGTGGGGAATCTTGACGACAGGGGCAACTTCGACATCGTAGTGTTTAGGAATTTCTTGGTTGCTGCCGGTGGTCGGGGGGTTGAAGAAGGTGAAAGTGATACTTGCGTTAAGGCGGAAGGCCAGGTTGACAGCCAGCGGAATGGCGCTCGTACCGACTGCTATAATGGTTCGTATCCCGCTGGTCTTGTATTTTTCGCACAAGTGGTCGGTGAGGGAGCGTACTAAGGTTTGGTTCGAGACCAGCGAGCGGCAGTGGATGTAGGTATCGGTGTGAGCGCCGCTCGCCAGCTCGACATGCTTCAACGTCCGGTGGCCAAGGAACCACTCCTTAAGCTGATCTTCCACGGAGGATGGCAGTGGGCGAACTGGCGCTGGCGGCTCGATGCGGCTCTCGATGGCGATGGTCTCCGCAGCGCATTCCTCCCTCCGCGGGCAGGGTGACGGTGCCGGGGGTTGCGCTTGGGAAAGTTGGGTTCGGAAATTTGCGACCAGGTCCACGAGTTGGTCGGTGACGGGTTGCACAAAGGGTATTGGCGGCTCCTTCAGCCCCTCAACACGGAGTTCTAGCGGGTAGTTGTCGCCTGAGTGTTCATACATTTCCCTGATTTGCTTGACCGTATTTAGTATCTTCCGCTCTCGCATCTCTGCGAGGAGGTCGCGGATTTGGTCAACGAACTGTGGACTGGCGTCTTTTGGAACGCGCCACTTGAGCGTCACGCAAGCAACGTTGTTCTCGATGCGAAGGACCGTGTTCACCACGTAATAGCACGCCAACCAGTGGAGGCGGGAGAGCGGGGGAACGGTCTGCGCCCACAGGCGGTCGGGGCTGGCAACCCGGGCGTAGTGGCCATCGAGTTCGTCGCAAAGACGCAGGGTGCCGGCCAGGAGACGTGGGCGGTAGGCATGATTGCCTGGTTCGGGGCAACTTTTGTAGATTGTCTCTGCCGGGCACTTGCACGCTTCCCAGCACTTACCGTCTGAGTGAGCAAAGGCGATTGCATGGGCTCTAAACAGGAGGTTAAGGGGCGTGGCGGTGCCGGTGCAGAAGCCGGGGGGCGTGACCCACGCCCGCTGGGAAAAGACTTCCGCGGCTACCAGTGAAGCCCCAAAGTCGACGTGGTGCTTGCGTACCTCGTTCTCGTCGAGCGGGGGCGATGGAGTTTGAAGTTTCTGCCAAATGTACCCTTTTCCGTCGGCGGTCGGCAGCTCGGCCCAGGAGTTGTATTGCATGCCAACGTCGTGGATTAGGGCTGCCATCGCGAAGACCAACTTCTCGTAATCTGACCAGCCCTTCTTGGGGAGGTATATGTCGTCAATGTAGATCTGGCCTAGCTGCTCGAAATAGCTAAGGATGTTCAGGGAGTGGGCGAGGCCGTGGACGGTGTAATTCGTGAGGTCAACCCTGTGCCAAATGTCCCTGTGTGCTCCCAGGCAACATCTGAGCTCATCCGCTGCGCTGATGTTGTGAAATGCTAACTGGGCGAGGCCGAGGCCAGAAAGCAATTCTGAAATATTCAAGTCATTCTGAGCGGTAAACATACCCGAGATCCTCCTTCGGACGGCAGAGGGTGGTGTGCTGGACCAGTTTTGTGAGCATTGACCGGCCGACTTCCAGGCCGTAACAGGCGATGACGATAGCCTTGTCCACCGGGGCCCGTTGCGAGCTCAGGAACAGCACTGCGCGGTCAACCTCGCTACCGGTAGCTGATACTTCGACGAGCAGACACACTCGCTTGTCTTTGAGCGGAACGGAGGTTTGGCTGTGTGCGAGGTGCCTTGAAGGTATGGGGCCGAGTTTGTCCACAATGCACACGGGTATTTCTGTCATTGCTTGCACAGCCGCACCGACAAGAAGCGCTGTGTTGTTGGGGACGACAAGGACATCACAAGGGCGGGTCACTGGTGGGGTCCGGCGAAATTGCTGATAAAGTGAGTAGATTACCTCGTAAGTAATGGTGGACAGAGCCTCTGGACGTTGGAGGGCCGCTTTGAGGTGCAAGTAGCAGGAGACCAGCATACGGTTCGTCATGCGGAGGAACCAGCGTCCCTGCAGGTACACCAAGTCACTCTCAGGGGCGCCGCAACCGGGGTAGGGGTAAATAACCCCTCCTGGCGCCAGGAGTTCGAGGAGCTTCTGGTGAGCAATGGACTTGCGGGTCTCCGCCAGGGAACCCTGCGCCTGTAGGAGCTTGTGCGTGGCCTCCAGTGGCACGCTGTCAGGGGTCTTGCCTTCCGATCTTTGGAACTTTCCGGCAGAATCGTACACGGCGATTTGAGCGAACTGCGGTAGCGAGGTTTGCCTAATGGTTTCAAGCACTCCGTCCTCGACGCACTGAATTGTTAGGGGAAACTCTTTGGCCACTGAGTCCAGTACCTCGCCGAGTGCTTTTTCGCTCCCCAGGCGGCGGAAAGGGCTGAGATCTACAAGGACCGCCTCCTTCGTGGTCTTATGGCCAGTGCGGATTTGTTTCGCCAGATCTTCGTAATCCGCCTTTGAACCGTACCGCTGCAGGGCTGTCTGGAGGGGACCGGCCACCCCGGCTTGCAGGAGCCGGTGCATTTGCGTCTTCAGTGGGTCAATGACTCTCATTAGGTCCGGTAATTGGCTGAGTCGTCGGGAATCTGGAGATCAAGCGCGATGTGGCAGCCAGGGACGCGTGCGGATGGCCAGGCCTTGGAGAGGCTGCTAACCCACGCGCGAGTTGGCTTCTTGTAGCCTGCGTCGTACCGCTGGCGGATTTCCGGGTCGCCCAAGTCAATCCTGATAGAGGCGTCCATGCTGCGGATGTGCAGGCGGCCTTTTAGCCTGTGGATAAACGGAAGGGCGTTGTAGAAACCGAGGACACCTGTGCTAGGAAACCAGTAACGGTACAGGAGAGCATCGTGGAGAGCCTCGGTTTCGGAATGGGGGCGGAGCTTACTGTGTCGGGGCAGTGTAGCGGAGAAGCCGGGGCCGAAGTCGTTGCAGCAGAACCTCAGAATGGGGTAAGGCCGTGGCCAGGGCCGGTAGCAAACGTATCCCGATCCGGCCCCATCGGAGGGACCGCCATGACGAGCGAGGTTCAGAATGAGCTCTTGGATGGTCTTCCTGAAGGGAAGAGCGTGTTCCGAAATCATTTGATTCAGAGGGTTCTCCTGCAACAAATCGGCCACGTCCGTTGCAAAGAAAAGATCAACGGCATCGAATACGTTGCCCCAGTTTGAACTATCCACGTATTGGATGTTCCGCGGTGAGAACGGACTCTCCCTTCTTGGGGCAAGCCTAGACCGGGGATATTCAGGCCCTTGGCTGAACCATAGGACGCTCTCGTTTGCAATGAATCCACCGGCGTCAATCAGGTGGTTTGGAAACCTAAGATCGCGAATGAGTGATATGGAGCGTGCGGCGCGGGGCAGGTGCACGTGGGTCGGCCCGGCGTTGGTGACCTTTCGCCAGTGCGCCACTGACAGAATCCAGAGGAGGCCGTCGTGTCCGATGATGTCGCATTCGTTCAGAAGTATTTCTACCGGCTCCTTGGTAGCGTAGAGTTCCTCTGTGATTCCTCTGGGGAGGTAGGCAAAGGACTCCCAGCGCAACTTAATTCTCCCCTTGTCGTCAGGCTGGAAGGTATTGCGTGGACTGAGAAGCATGAGCTTATCCTGGGCTTCGTTGCGTTGATGGCGGTGGTGCGGGCGCGATCGCCGGGAGTGGGGCCCGCTTTCTGGCGGCGTTACCGTTGCCCTGAGTGACGGGCTCGTTTGAGAACGTTGTGGTTGCCATCGTCGGGACTATCTTGGGCGCTGCTGCCGTCACGAGCAAGTGGAAAACCAGGTCTGTTGCGGAGCTCGTCGAGGGGAAACCGGTCGCCGGGGGTGCGTTCGTATCGCCAGAATGTCCAGCCGTCGGAAGTTCGGTATTTGCGGCCGGTGGTGCCGGCTGGGGCAAAAATGAGCGCCGGGGCTGTGGAATCTGCTTCAGGGCAGGGGTGCATTGTGAGAGGATCGCCGCATGGCTTCAGCGAAAAAGAATGCGGCAGCGGTGGCGCTTGGGCGGCTTGGCGGGTTGAGGGGCGGGCGAGCGCGGGCGGCCAAGCTCACGGCGGCAGAGCGGAGCGCAAGCGCGCGCAAGGCCGTGCTGGCACGGTGGGCGATGGCGAAAAAAAGTGCAAGAAGGGCTTGAAATATACGTGAGCGGTCACGTATAGTTGAGGCATGAAATTACGGAGCACAGTGGACCAGATCAGGAAAGGCGGGAGGATTGTTTACGACGATGGCCGCCCGGGGCACCAGGGCGTGGAAGCTCTGGTGCTGGCTGTGGATGCGGAGGGCATGACGGTGCAGTTCGACGACCGGGCCGATACCACGCATATCCGTTTCTCGGACCGGGCGTGGATGGACTTTATTGAGGTAGTTGCCTGACCGTGGCCGAACGGCCCAGCCCGGACCTCAATCTTGTTTCTGGTCCTCGTCCTCTGCTTCTTCGGGGAAGTCTTTGAGACGCGCTTCGGCTAGGCGTTCAAGGCGCTTGGCTTGGGTCAGGAGCGTGTTGCGCAGTCCGCGTTGCACGCTGCGCTCGCTGATCCGGCGCGCGAGACTTGCGATGGTGGCGGCGCGGCGGGCGATGCGTATGTCGGGGTGCTTGCGGTGCGGGTAGATGCTTTCTGGGATGATGCGGCGGGCGTAGGACTTGGGAAGCTCGATGAGTTGCGTCTGCCTCGGCGGCTTCTCGTTGAGAACCGCGCCTAGCTTCGACTCGCGAATTACTTTCTGGAAAACGGTGAACTCGGCGCGGTCGAGGTATTCGCGCTGTTGGTCTCTGGTCATTTTGGAAAGGTCGAGGGGCCAGACGCGGATTTCGGCAACTTCGAAGGGGTCGAGGACGTTCATGGCCACCGCGTCGGTGCGCTGGTTGGTCAGGTGGCGGCCAATGCGGCTGCTGAGGCCCTCGTAAGTCTGGCCGACGTAGATTGGCTCTGAGTCGTAGTCGTAGAACGCGTAGATGCCCCAGGTGTGGCTGCCAATGCGGTGCCCGTTGTCGTCGAGTGTCTTGAAAAACGCCTCGATTTCCTTGCGGATGAGGATGACGTCAGACGGCGGCCCGAGGGGATTTTGGGGCTCGGCGGGCTTTGGTTCTGTAGCTGACTTGGTGCTCGGCGAGTCTTGGTGTTTCTTCTTGGGCATACTCTTCTGTCCAAACGGGGTTCAGATAGTTGCGGGCGATCCATTCAATGACCGGGACACAGACCGCGTCCCCGAAGCCGAATAGGGCTTGGTTGAGCGGCACTTTGAGGATGAAGTCGTCGGCGCCCATGAGACGGGCACATTCTCGTGGTGTCAGGAGCCGGACGGCGAAGCGGCCTTTGCCGGCGGCGAAGAGGATCTGACGGCCGCTCCCCCCTCGGGGCGTGCGGAGGCAGCCGGCGATGCCGTCGGTTCGGAGTTCGGCCATTGACTGTCCGTAGCGAACGCGCCGGAATACGGTGCCGTAGGTGGTCCGGTCGCCTGCGATCATCTTGTCTGCCTGGGCGCGGTGCTTCTGGCTCATCTGCTTGAGGAGGTAGTCACAGCGGTCGCGGCTCCACCACATTTGGGAATTCGGCGAGAGGCTTTCCAAGACGGCGTCAAGCCGCCTGGCAGAGGTTGGAAGCGGGGGCAGTTTACGGATGCGCCAGTTGATGTCGGGATTCCAGATAATGAAATCAGCCAGGGCCGCTGGCCTGCTGTCGCTTTCGTAAAACCTGGGGGAGTCGTTGAGAGCGGAAACCTGTTTGGTTTTTTGGCCGATGACGAAGAGCCGCTGGCGGCTTTGGGGCACGAAACGCAGCGCGTCAATGATGAAAGCGTCAACGGCGTAGCCGAGGCGGTTAAGCGCGAGGAGGGCGTCGCGGAAGTCGTTGCCGTCATGCGAGGTGAGAAACCCGGTGACGTTCTCTAGCAAGACGATCGGAGGGCGCCGGCGGGAGCCCATTTTCGTGAGGACCTCAATGAAACCCCAAAAAGCAGAAGACTGTGCCCCCTCAAGGCCCTTGCGGGCGCCCGCGAGGGATAGATCGTTGCAGGGGAAAGATGCCGTCGCCAAGGCCACATTGGGGATGGTGGCAGCATCCAGCTTGTGAACGTCCCCCAGCACGAACTCGCCGGTGTCGCCAAAGTGGTCCCGGTACATGCGCCACTTGTCTTCGTCAATGTCGTTGGCAAAGGCGATGCGCCAGCCGCCGCGCTCCAAGCCGATGCGCATCAGGCCAATCCCGGCGAAAAACTCCGCGAAGGTCTTCTCAAGTGGCTCGCTCATGTAATCCGAGGGTACCTTTGCACGGTTTTAGGCCGGCACTCAACTCTGAAATGATCTTCGCCACGACGGCGCGGGGTGAGTCCAGGGAGTGCTCCCAGATGCGGAGGACGCGCCAGCCGGCTTTTGCAAGCAGCTTGTTGGTGGCCCGGTCCCTGCGCGAGTTGCGTGTGATTTTCTTCTGCCAGTAAGGGCGGTTACTGCTTGGCATCCGGCAGTGCCAGCGGCAGCCGTGCCAGAAGCAGCCGTCAACGAAGACGGCGAGGCGAGCACGGCGGAAAGTGAAGTCGGGGCGGCCAGGCAATGGCTGGTGCCTGCGCCAGCCGGTGATTCCGGCGGCGCGGAGGATGGCGGCCAGCTTCAACTCGGTGGCCTTGTTGCCGCGCGAGCGGATGGCAGCCATAACTTGGCTGCGCTTCTTCTTTGTGAATACGTCTGCCACGAGCGGAGGATATGCGATCTCCTGCAGGGTGTCATGCGCTGGTGTAAAGGGCGCGGATTGACAGGCAGCGGCGGTTGGGGGATTTGACGGGCCTATGAACGAACTGAAAATCACTCTGACAGGAAAACTGGTCAATGCGCAGGGGTTGCTGAATGAGTTGTTTAGCGAGGGTTGCCGGCCAAGTTTGCGGTGGCTGCGGACACAGACTTATGCGCGGACGATCCCGCATGTCAGGATTGGCCACCTGGTCTTCTTTGACGTGGAGATGGTGCGGGCCTACCTCGCCGACAAGCGGGTAGTGCATAGCCGAGGGTGGCTGGCCGGCGGCTAGGGTCTGGCCGAGACGGTTGCCCTGAGGTCCTTTTCGGACAGCCAGCGCTGGACTACCGAGGCGTCACAGTAGCGGCCCAGCTTGAGGATGTTGGGCGGGCGGACCTGGACCTTGCGGGGTTTCTTGGCACCGGTGAACCAGAAATCGAAGGATGCCCTGACCAACCGGCCGCTGTCCGGGATCGGGTCTTTCCCGCGGGCCTGGGCGGCGGCGAAGATGTCATCGGACTTGCGGATGACGACGTCGTTGAAGCCGCCCCCGTAGGCAACCTCGATCTCGCGCAGGACGATGCGCGCCAGTTCGCCGTCGCCGTCCCACTCCAGCACCTTGGCACCCTCTGAGCGCAGGGGATCGAGGGTGAATGCCTTGCGCTCGGAGAAGTAACGGTCGTCCCCAAAGAGGCGCGTGCCGAAGGTGCGGCGGTAGAGCTCGCGTTCGCCCTTGGTGCCGGCGTGAATGCGGAGTTCGTCCCGTTCGGGGGTGTAAACGACCACGTCGTCTTTGGCGGGGCGGAAGTGGAGCATCTTGAGGCGGCGGCCTTTTTCGAGCTTCGCCATGCGGGCGAACGTGTCGCCGTGGCGGATCAGGAACCAAAACTCGCCGTCTATGGAGTAGGGCTCGATGAAGGCGTCTTCCTCACCGCGGTTGTTGTCGCGGAACCAGGCGTCGAGGTCGGCGGTTATCAGGTCCAAGACGGGTTTGGCCGGCATGGCGATCGAGTCGCTGCGGTCCACCGGCGCCTTGGTGCCGTGGTACTCGAAGGAAGTGAGTCTGGCCAACCGGAGCTCGTTGTTCTTTTGGGCGACCAGTTCCGGCGCCTCCAGGAAGGCCCGCACGGCGATGTCGCCTTTGGAAGCCTGCTCGCCGGGGTCAATGGCCAACTCGCCGCGCTCCCTGGCTGCCTGGAGGCGCTGCTCGCCTTCTTCAGTGGCCATTTCCTCGATGGCGTAGAGGGCCTCGAAGAGGTCGTCGGGCAGGCCGTCCGGTCGCATGACGGCGCGTGACAGGGCGGCGAAGTACTTGTCGTCCTCCAGTTCGGGCGCCGGGAGATTGATCTTCTTCTCGGCGAGGGCGGCTTTGAACCGGTCAAAGAACCGTCCGAGCAGGTCTCGCCCGATCCCTTTCAGGAAGGCGGGCTTGGTGAATCGTTTGAATCTCATAATCTACTTAGTCTTTCTCTTCTGAAGGCCGCCGTAATTCCGCATGGGCGACCGGCGACCGGCGCCGGGACGATCTGTGTCCCGGCCCCGGCCCCGGCGGGCACTAGGCCCGAGTCCAGAACGCCTGGCGCGGCCCAGGGACGATCACTCGCCCTGTGGTCTCGCACAGGATGAAAGCGGCAGTGAGCCGTTTCCATCCGGGTCCGGGACAGGTTTCGCTCATGAGGATCATGGCGTTGCCTTTCTCAAAAAGACCCCTTGCCTCGACTTGAGGGCGAGAGTAATCTCCCGCTGCTACCGTCAGTCGCTCGGTCGGAGTCAGTTCGCCCGAGTAACGGATGTGCCCCCGAAACGCGTTATCGTTTCGGGGTTTCCGTTTCGGCCCCTGCCAGGGGGCCAAAGTTGCGTGCGGCGGCGCTCTTTATGGTTTCGCGCCGTCGAGCAGCTTTTCAAAGAACTGCACATATCTTCGGGTCTACGCACAAAAAAGTCAAAATAATTATTGCATAGTGTGGGATTTCGGCGTAATTTATTTACAAATGAGCATCAAACAACACAACCTGGCAGGCCGGATTGCGGAAGTCCGGGCCTTGGTCAAGCTCAGCCAAGCCCAACTGGCCACGAAGCTTGGCGTCTCGACGTCGCTTGTCTCTCATTGGGAAAAGGGCACGCGCACGCCGTCGGAGTCCCAAACCCTCGACCTCGCCCAACACATGGGCGTGGGTCTGGACTACCTACTGAATGCGGAGGTCCGTCCGCACTTCCAACCCCGCACCCGCGTCACCTCACCCCAGCAGGATGCGATTGACCGCACGCTGCTGGACGCTTCGATGCAGGTGCATTACCTCGACACGGCGCATCGGCTGGCGGGGAAGGCGCCTGCGCCGTTCAGCCTGTCGGCTGAGTTTGATTCGTTTGCCAACCTGGCGAACATTACGTCGCACCTACGAGATACGCTGAAGCTTAACCGGCGCGTGTCGCTGGATGAGCTGAAGCAGGCTTTGTCTGAGTGGAACATCTTCGTCTTTGATTGGCAGATGCCGTACCATTTGTCGGGCCTGTCATTTCGGGGCGCTTTCAGCGTGATCTTCATCAACAACATGCACCCGGCCACGCGGCGGCTGTTTACGCTGGCACACGAGTTTGCGCACCTGGTGTTCCATCTTGGGCGCGAGGATCGGGAGAGCAAGGAGCGTGTGGCCACGGCGGTATCGTTGGCTTCGTGCCGGGAGCCGGCCGAAAAGCAGGCCAATGCTTTCGCCGGGGAACTGCTGATGCCACAAGCGGACCTGGAAAAGCTGGTGAAGACGTTTGGGAAACGACTGCAGGAGCCCGCGTGCCTGGAAGCGGTCGCGCAGCACTTCAACGTTTCTCGGGATGCCATTTTCTACCGTCTGACGCAGCTCGGGGTGTTCCGGTGGACCGACAAGGTCCATTATTTCGTGGGCAAGTACACGCCGCCGGCGCCGCCGCCGCACCGGATCCTGGAGGCGAAGAAGATAGACCGCCAGGTTGACCCGCGGTTCCGGGAGATCGCTCTCGGGCTGCACCAAGCGGAAAAGATTACCACCGGCAAACTCGCGGAATGGTTTTTTGCCCCGCGCTACGTTATGGATGAATATCTGGCGGAGCTTGCGAGCGCGAAGGACAATGCCATTTCCGACGATCCCAATCATGAGGAGGAGCTTGCGGCGGCATCTTAAATGCAGACACTTGTCTATGACACGGCCGCAATCTTCAACTTCGGCCACCGGGACGACCTGGCGCTGCTGCTCGATAAGCTAGCGAAGGCGCACACGCTTTTGACCACGCCGACCGTGGTCGGCGAGATCACCGACCCGCATCGGGCAGCTTACTACAAGAAGCTACTCGGCGATTACTTCCGGGTGAGAGCCGTGTCGGTGGTTCCGTTTGACACGGGGACGCTCGCGGGGCTGGCGCAGACGTTGGACCCCGGTGAAATCAGCGTGCTGATGCTCGCCAAAGAGCTGGAGGCGACGGCGGTTCTGGACGAGAAGCTGGCGCGCCGCGAGGCGCAACGGTTAGCGGTCAAGTTCACCGGCACGCTTGGGCTCCTGCACCTGGCCCTGAAGCGGAAATGGATGAAGGACGCCGAATGCCTGGCCTGTGTGCGCCACCTGTGCGCGAGTGACTTTCGCATTCCCCGGCCCGAGCCGCACCACACCTTTGCCGAGTACATCGGCACCATCGAGTAAGGCGCGAATGGCGGGCCCTTGGCAGTGCCTGGAGAATATCCGGGGGCAGGTGGGAGTTCCGGCGCTGTGGCGCGCGGGCCTGGGCGACCGATTCGACAGCTTTGATAAGGCATACTTGCGGAAGCGGCCAGGGCGGGCGGATTCTTATCCGTGCCCGCACGGGTGCGGGTGCTCGCATGAGTTGGTTCCCCGGCGCGATGGGTTGTTGGCGGCGGTTTGCACCTGCGACCCGCCCTGCTGTGATGATTTCACGGTGGCGCCGGCTGCGGCGGTTCTGTGGGAGTTGAACTGGAGGAAGCTGGGGGTGGCGCTATGCGGGGCGCTCAAGTCCGACTTGCGGGACACTGACCTTGGGGTTGCCGGCGCGCGGCAGATTGGGGCGTTTTCGTCGTCGGCGGTGCCGGTGGTGTTGAGCGTCCAGGAGGGGCGGCGGGATTTCCAGGCTGCCGTGGCGGGGGTGATCGCGGCGGTGGGGAAGCGGTTCATCCTGCTGGCGCCGACAAGCCGGTTTGTGGATGGGGCAGTGTTGGGGAAGGTGAAGGCGGCGGGCGCGCGATTCTTTGACCTGGAGTCGCATGTGGCGTTGCTGGCGAACGGGGCGCTACAGGCGATGAAGGACCCGATGGAGTTGTTTGCGGAGTTCCTGCCTGGGGCCGGTGAGCCGGCACCGCAGGACTATGCGAAGGGGTTGTTCGCGCTGGTGGAAAAGCTGGAGGCGAAAGGGAAGTGGCGGAAGGCGTCGCCGCTGAAGGTGTTCCGGCTTTACTTTGTGAAGCAGGTTTCGCGGGCGGAGGTGGCGAGGCAGTGCGACTGCGTACCGGGCCTAGTAACGCTGCGACTGCAGCAGTTGGAGAAGGAGCTTAAGCTGAGCCGGGACAAGTTATTCGGGTTCTCGCCGCAGTTTCAGGCGATTGAGGACGCGGCGTCCAATCCGCTCGCTGAGGGCATTTACCGGAAGGGGATGATTTACGGGGATTCGGGAGAGGTGGAAGAGTGAGTTTCTTCGGAACTCGGCTCTTCGGGCGTCTGGTCTGATCACTTTTGCCTCTGGGCCAGTTCGCTGATCATATAGAACCATCGGAGATCCTTCTTCTTCTTGTGCTCGACGGCGTGTTCGATGGCTTCCTCTGCTACCTTCTGTAGGGGCACGCCGACGAAGGGCACGAAGTGCAGTGGTAGTGTTGCGTACGATACCACTTTGCGGACCATGCTCATCCTCTGCTCGACCTTGAACACCTCGTAGAGCACTCGGTTGGCGAACTCCCTATCGAATTCCACCTCGCCTTTGCATGCGCTCGAGACCAAGTCTCTCAGGCTTGCTATTCGTTTGTCTTTGAGGGCCTTAATCAACTCTTCGGGCTGTTGAAAGGCTAGCTCTGGAAAGGAAAGCTCAAAGAGCTTCCTTATGTTGTTGATCTCGTGCTGGCCAGGGGCTGAATCTCTCGCGATTGTCAAGAACTTCGCGTTGTAGAAGGGTTGGAAGTCGGGCCAATCGTGGAGACCCGCGTCGAACTTGTGCGAGAGAAGTATGTTTGCGTTTACGTAGGCTAGGCAGCCTGCAAGGTGGAATCGTAGTTGGTCGCGGTACTCTGCCTTGCGGCGCATACGTGCCGATTCCATGGCTTGCTGAACCATCAACTGAGAAGTGCCGAGGCCCACAGTGCAGTAGCCATTGGCGTCGTGAAGCCAGGCAGCCATTTGCGAGGACCGGGCGGGTTCAAGTGTGAAGAAGTTGTCGGCGATAACCCCGTGGCGGGCTCTGTAGATTTCATCTCTTAGCGACTCCCCGAGCCGGAGAACGAATTCCTGCCACTGTCTGGCGGACTCTTTGAGGGGCACAATCCACGTATCGAGCTGCTTGAGGTCTCGCTGTAGAGCTTCGTCCAAAAGCTTGCGGTGTGGTTCTATGGCGGTATCGAAATCCTCGAGCGTGACGAAGCCTTCGTCGTGAAGGGCGCGTAGCATGGTGGCGACGTGCGCGTAAGAATGGTGATGGTTGGCGAGCAACCTTTCGTATGTAGCTTTATCCAGGATGATGGTGTCGGCGAGCAGAAGCACTGCATAGTCGGGTGAGAACGCGTGGGTGGCGCGCGACATGGAGACTGGAGGCATCCTGTAGAAGAGGTCCGGGTTTTCCGCGGAGCGCCACTGTGCGTGGGAAAGGCCGAACGAAGTAAGCAGTAGTTTCATGGGCCGTGTTAGGGTTGCATTGTCTGGTCGGAGGCTGCGGCAGTCAAGGCGGCGTGGAGACGCGGACTGAGAGGGCTATTTTGACCTAGTTTTGACCTGGTCAAAACGTCAAGGGAGGGCCGTTCTGCCGCGGTTTTCGCGACATTTCGTCAGGTCGTCTTGACCTTCTCAACGTTCTTGTATGAGAACTGAGATTGATCCAAATGTCGGACAGCAGGCAGCGGCGGCGGGGGTTCCTCCCAGGCCGGAAGGTTACATTGACAAGCGCGCGTGCGCCAAACTACTGGGGCGCACGGTAAGGAGCGTCGATACCTACATGGCGCTGGGAATTATCCCCTTTTACAAATTGGGCCGGACGGTCGCGTTCAAGTGGTCGGAGGTGGATGCGCATATCAAGGCGCATTACCGGGTTGGCGTGGGGCAGGTGTAAACCACCGATGGACACCGATGGACACCGATGGAGGAGCGGAATGGGACGGATGGGGCACATGGGAGGAATAGCCAATAGCCAATAACCGATAGCCAATGGAACTGAATATCATAGAGCGGGCGCGCCGCTATATCGCGAAGTGCCCGCCGGCGATCAGCGGAGAGCGCGGGCATGACGCCACGTTTCATGTGGCGGCGGTGCTCTGGAACGGGTTCGGCCTGAGCGAGGCCGAGACGCTGGGGCTTATTGGGGAGTACAACGAGCGGTGTTTGCCGCGCTGGAGCGAGGCGGAGCTGATTCATAAGGTGAGGTCGGCGGCGAACGCCCAGCATTCTGATCCCCGTGGGTTCCTGGTGGGCAATGGGGAGTGCGGAATGCGGAGTGCGGAATCGCGGGGCCACCTCACCCTACCCTCTCCCCCTGCGGAGAGGGCGCCCAAACCGGCGTTCGCGCCTGAGATCCTGAAGCGCGTAGCCCGGAAGGCGAGCGCGATCGAGGACGTGGTGGGGTTCATCAAGGAGCGGTCGCCGGTGGTGGTGGATAGGCAGGACTCGGCGAGCTTCCTGCGGCGGGTTTATGGCTTCGGGTCCGGGGAAAAGGTCCTGCTGTTCTCCAAGATGGAGTCGCCGGGCCAGATGGTTTGGGAGGCGGACAGGAGCGATGTGATTCAGGCGGGACACCTGCCTGCGGGGCCGGAAGGTGTTTGGTTCCTGCCGCAACCCGTGGATGGGGAATACCACCCCAACCCGCGCCTGGGTGGAAAATTGTCGCGCCGGTCGGAGGAGTCGGTGACCGCGTGGCGCTTCGCCGTCTTGGAAAGCGATGAGGCCGACGCTGACGATTGGCTGCGGTGCCTGATTCAGATGCCGCTGCGGATTGTCTCGATCTGCGAGTCGGGCGGGCGCTCGATTCATGCGCTAGTACGCGTGGACGCGGCGAGCAAGGCGAACTGGGACAGGATGGTCGGGGGGATCAAGCCGGTGCTGATCACGCTCGGGGCGGACCGGGGGGCATTGTCGGCGGTGCGGCTGACGCGGCTGCCGCAGGCGACGCGGGGTGACCGTGTCCAGCGGCTGCTTTACCTGAACACTGCGCCGGACGGCACGCCGATCATTCAAATGCGGAGTGGTGAATGGAGGGACCTGCCGTGAGTGACGAACTGGATCGCCTGGCGCAGTGGGCTGATGAGAACGGCATAGGACCTGAGACTGCGGCCCTGGTGGAGGCTGGGGCTCCTTTGCCCGACACGCCGGCGGCGTGGTTCGCCGCGAAGTTCCCGGCGTTGGAAAAGCGTTTCGGGTTGGCAGTGGAAGAGGTCTTTCCGAAGGATGACAAGGACGGGAAGCCCTACGTCAAGGACGTGGCTGAGGACTTTGTGGCTGCGACGCTGGGGGAGGCTGGCACGCCCGGCGCGCCGACGGTGTTCGTGGCGCCCGAGGCGCGGTTTTACACCTATTCGCCGAGCGAGGGCGTGTTCTGCGAAGCGCGCGAGGCAAAGCTGAGCGCGAGCCTGAGCGATTTGCTGTTGGAGTGTGCGCGGTCCTGCGCGGGGAAGTTTGATACCCGCAACCTGGAGTTCAAGTTTCGCGACTCGGCCAACCTTCGGGGGGTGCTGGCCCGGGCGCGGGGCCTGCTGGAAGTCGAGTCCGGTTTTTTCGAGACGGACCTGATGAAGTACGTGCCGTGCAGCAACGGGATGCTGCGGGTCGAGGACAAGGCTCTGTTGGGGTTCGGCCCTTCGTTCCGGCGGCGGAACAAGCTGGCAGTGGCGTATCAGCCGGGGGCCGCATGTCCGGTGTTCCTGGGCACGCTGCTGGGGCCGGCGCTGGAGGCGGACGAAATTGAGCTGTTGCAGCGGTGGTGTGGCCTGGCGCTGGTGGGCGTGAACATGGCGCAGCGGTTTGTGATCCTGACGGGCACGGCCGGGGGCGGGAAGGGCACGCTGATCCGCGTTATCAACGGCATCATTGGGCCGGGCAACGTGGGGACGTTGCGGCCTGACCTGCTCGGGGAGCGGTTCGAGCTGGGCCGGCTGCTGGGGAAATCCCTCCTGTATGGGGCGGACGTGCCGGACAACTTTTTGAACTGCAAGGGGGCGTCGGTGCTGAAGGCGCTGACGGGAGGTGACCCGGTGACATTGGAGTTCAAGGGGACGAATGAGCGGCCTGAGATCATCTGCCGCTTCAACGCCATTGTGACGTGCAACTCCCGGCTGACGGTGCATCTGGAGGGGGATGCCGAGGCATGGCGCCGACGCCTGGTAATCATCGAATACCGGAAGGCGAAGCCGGAGACGGTCATCGCGGACCTGAGCGAGCGGATTCTCCGGGAGGAGGGGTCCGGGGTGCTCAATTGGATGCTCGAGGGGCTGGACAAGGTCCAGGCCGACGGGTGGCAGCTCCTGCTGACGCCAGCGCAGCAGCGGGTGGTGGATGACCTGTTGCTGGAATCGGAGGGGGATGTGGTTTTCGCAAAGGAGTGCCTGGAGCGGGACGGGACAGAGTCGCTGACCGTGTTGGACTGTTACGAGCGGTATGTGGCCTTCTGCAACGAGCGGGGATGGTCGGCGATGGCGAAGCGGAAATTCTCGAACAGCATCGGCGATACCGTGACCCGGCTTTTCGGGCTGACGGTGCGGCATGACATACAGGACCGGGGGGGCAAGCCCCAGCGCGGCTGGAAAGGCATCACATGCAAGTGAAGTGGACCCGGGTTCTGGCGCGGACGGTTCGGACGCAGGGTTTCGGGTGGGTCGGACTGAAGCAGGAGGCTAGCCGGACGGTTCGGACGGTTTCCGGCAGCTTACGTACGCGCGGGAGCGGTGGGCGTTTACGTGGGGGGTTGTGGCGGACAAGCGTCCGAAGTGTCCGGTGATTGGAGACCTGAGTATGGCGAAAGAGTTTGAACAGCAGCCGAAGGAGAGCGCGAAAGCGTTCGCGGCGTTCAGTTTGTACCTGAATATGGGCCCTGAGCGGTCCCTGGAGGCGGTGGGGCGAAAGTTGGGCAAAAGTGGGGGTCTGGTGCAGCGATGGTCTTCGCGCTGGCGGTGGGCGGAGCGCGTGGACGCGCATGCCGCGTATCTGGCGACCGTGGAGCGCGAAGCGGTCGAGGTCGCGGCCCGCGGCAAGGCCGCGGAGTGGGCGAAGCGGCAGGACGAAGTCCGGCAGCGCGAGTGGGAGATGCACGAAAAGTGCATCGGCGCGGCGAAGAAGGCTTTCGATGCGTTCATGGCGCGGGAGAAGGTCTATGCGAACCTGGCCGACATTGCGCGGATGCTGGAAGTCGCCAGCAAGCTGGGGCGGTTGGCGTCGGGGCTGGCGACCGACAAAACGGAGGTGACGGGCGAGGATGGCGGAGCCATCCGGGTCGAGTTTGAGGCGGCACTCAAGAAGGTTTATGGGCGGCGGGGCCAGGTGGTGGATGTGGAGGCCGCGCCGGTGAATAGCCAAGCGCAAATAGCCGATAGCCAAGGGGGTAGGGCGTGAGCGAGCTGGAGGACTACATCGATCAGGGGCTGGTGGCGGGGTGCCCGCCTGAGCAGATACAGAATTTCGTCCGGGCCGGCGTCGTGCTGCAGCCGCGGCAGTTGGCGGCCTCGGCGGCGGCGCGGCTTTGCGATCGGGCCGACGGGCCGACGCAGGTCGGCTACGGCGGCGCTCGTGGGGGCGGGAAATCGCATTGGCTGCTGGCCCAGATGGGGGCCGACGATGCACAGCGGGCACCGGGGCTGCGGTGCCTGCTGCTGCGCAAGGTCGGCAAAGCGAATACTGAGCACTTTGAGGACCTGCGGCGGCGGTTGTTCGGCGGGCTCAAGCATACGTTCTCCGCCTACAAGGGCGTGCTGACCTTCGCGAATGGATCGCAGATCACCGCGGGGCACTACCAGTCGGAGAAGGACATAGATAACTACTTGGGGCTTGAATACCAGGTGATTGGTGTGGAGGAGTGTACCGGGCTGACGGCGCGGAAGTATTTGGACATTTCGACGTGCTGCCGCACGTCCAGGGCGGACTGGAGGCCGCGGATTTACTGCACGACCAACCCGGGCGGCGTCGGACACGCATTCTTCAGGTCGCGGTTCATCGTGCCGATGCGGGAGGGGCGAGAGGTCGAGACGCGGTTCATTCCGGCCTGCGTAGATGACAACAGGTTCAACAACCCGGAGTATCGGCGGGTCCTGGAGGGGTTGAGCGGGTGGCAGAAGCGGGCCTGGCTGGATGGGGAGTGGGACATCGCCGCCGGACAATTTTTCTCCACGTTTGCGAGGCGGGTTCATGTGGTCGAGCAGTTTGACGACAAGCGGGGCGTGGAGTGGTTTGCGGCGCTCGATTATGGATTTGTACATTTTTCCGTGGTGCTGCTTGGGTGCCTGGATGGCGATGGGAACCTCTTTGTCGTGGATGAGCATGCCGAGCGGAAGTGGCTGCCGGATCGGCACGCCGCGGCGGTGAAGGCGATGCTGGCCAGGCACGGGCTGGCGCCGGACCGGCTGCGCCGGTTCGTGGCCGGCGCTGACGTGTTCAGCAGGCAAAGCGACGGTTCGACCGTCGCGAGCCAGTATGCGCGGCTCGGCATCACGCTCCGTCCCGCAAACATGGAGCGGGTCGGAGGGTGGGCCGAGATCCTGCAGCGCCTGGGCGACGTGGAGTCCGGCGTCACTCCGCGCTTGTTCATACATGCGCGGTGTGCGCGGCTGATTGAGTGCCTGCCGTCTTTGCAGCACGATCCGAATCGGCCTGAGGACGTGCTCAAGGTGGATGCGGATGAGGAGGGCATCGGCGGCGACGATGCCGGCGATGCGCTCCGCTACCTGGTGGCGACGAAGTCGCGGACCGTCACGCAGCGCAAGCTGCGTGGCTTGTGAGGCGCAGCCCCCTTGGGGATGGAAGGGGGCGAGCATGGGGGATGGGTGGGGGAGCGAACTGGAGCAGCAAGTTGAATGACGGCGCGAGGCGTGCCTCCGGTGTTTGCGCACGTGGAGTGACGGCGTGAGGCTTGGCAGCGGAGGTGAGCGCTTTGGGGTTGGAAACGACGGCGGGTGCAGGGCGGCGAGTCCTGCCGGGTCCAGGGCGGAGCCCGGCCGCCGGAGGCCAAGGGGGCAGTCACCGGCTGGCAAGTTGGAATGCCGCGCAACGGACTTGCGTCCGGGTGACTGCCCCTTGGCTGAATTGTCATGGCCTGCGGTCTGGGCATTCGCGGGGCTTGGCGTCGCGGTCGGTGGTGTAGATGAGGGGCTGGCCGCACTTGTGGCAGTGGGTCCAGCCTGAGCCCGCGGGGTACCAATTGATGCCGCACTGAGCGAAACCGGGCGGGTGCTTCCTGCGGTAGGCGGCTTCCCGCATCAATCGGCGGGTGGTCTTTTCCATCTCCTCTTTCCGCTTAGCTTCGGCGCGGGCGGCGATGGCGGCAGCCTTCGCGGCCTGCTTGGCGTCTGCCAGGGCCTGCTCGGCGTCGCGGGTCTGCTGCTCGAAGAATAGGAAAGTCTGGCTCATGGTGAAGTGCTGGCCCGGGTCGGCCCGGGCCAGCGGTGCGGAGGCTAGGCGGAATAGAAGTAGCCAAGCTCGCGCAAGCTTGAGAAACCGGGGTTGCCCATGATGACGTGGTCGAGCACTTCAATCTTGAGGAGCTGGCCAGCGCGGATGAGGTCGCGGGTGACCTTGATGTCGGCTTCGCTCGGCGTGCTTTCGCCGCTCGGATGATTGTGCATGAGCACGAGGGCGGCGGCGGAGGTGATGACCGCGAGACGGAACACCGTCAGGGGGTGAACTAGGATTGTGTCGTGCGTGCCGAAGCTAACAAGCTGGTGCCCCTTGACCCGGCGGCGGGTGTTGAGGAGCAACACCGTGAAGCATTCGCATTCCGGGTTGAAATACGGGTTGGCGGGCACGTGCAAGCGCCAGTAGTCGGCAGCCTTCTGCGGTGTGTCGCAAAGCTGCAAGGTCTCCGGCGTGGGGCATTCCTTAAGCGGGACAACCTTATACTCGTAGGGCTGCGCGTTGAACTTGAACGGCTTAACAAGCTCGTCCAGACCGGGAAGCGTAGGCGTGATGGCGTCCATATATCCTCCGGGCTTAGGCGGCTTTGAGGTCTGCGGCGAACCGGCTGCCGTACTTCTGGCGGGGGTCCTGGCCGCTGCCTTCGGTGGCGAACTGGCCGCACGGGTGCTGCCAGCACTTGCGGGAGTTGTTCCAATGAAAGCCGAACTGGGAGAGCTGGCCGCGGATGGTCTCGGCGGGCTGCTCGGGGAAGGTGACCCAAACCCACTTGCCGACAACCTCGGCCAGGTCGTAGGCGGCGGGCAACCACTGCCGGAGGAGGTCGAGAACCTTGTCGGTGGCCAGGGCGCGATTCTCCTCGCGCTGCTTGTAATTCACATACGGAAGTATGCGGGGCTGCTGCGGAGCGGCGGCGGGTGCGGGCGGAGCCTGCGTAGTGGTGTTGGTGTTTCCGCTCAACTGCTCAGGACGGCTCAGGAGCCCTGATTCCGATTTCTTGTTTTGCTTGGTTTTCATGATGTTTTTTTTGTGCTCTGCTGCTCAGTCCGGTCTCTCGCCCTTCACCCATCAGAAGCCCGCTCAGCAGGGCGGCGCGTGGGAGGAATCTTCGGAGGGCACCACGCTCTGGCCCCCTGCGCTTAAGGCGGGCGGGTGAGGGCGAGAGACTGGGCTGAAGCAGGCAGAGGAGAGCACACAGCGAAAAAACATCTGAAAAACGCTGGAAGGCATTAGCGGACGGCCACCTGATCTAGCCGCCCAACTGTGGCCGGCCGCAACCCGTGGGCGGCGGCCTGTCCCTGCCTTCCTTATTCCGCGCGCGCGTGACTGACTAAACCAGCGGAGTTCCGGGCTGGCGTGAGGGATGCAGGAGCGGCTGGCGCGAGCACTGCGTGGTTGGCGGGGGCGCAGGGTCAGGGCAGCCGGCCACAAGCAGTGATTCGTGACAGCCGCGACAGGGTCTCTGGCCACAAGACGGTGTTATCTTCAATGCACCGGGCCGCCGAAGGGCCGACTGGGTTGCGCCTGCGGCAGGAGGTCTTGCGATGAGGCGGCGGGGACCCGTGTGCCGAGGGTTCCCGCGCCAGCGGGATACGGCAACGGGGCGGCATTGCAGATAACAGCTCTTGTGGCTGGAGCCGGGAGCATCCCTCATGACAGCCCGGAACGAAGCGAATCGAGACTGGCGCGCGCGGTTCGTGATGGGTCGCGGGGGCCGCGGTGTCTCACTTCTGGTCGGGAGTGCGCAGCGCCGGGCCGTGTCTGGAGGGTGGAGGGCCAGCCGTCAGGCCCAGCGTGGAGCACGGACGGCCAGAGGTGAGACTAACGTTGGGGGCGGTAGTGAGTGCGGCCAGTTCTGCGGAGGCCCAGACGCGCAGGAACGAGCATCGTAGCCGGAGCAGAAGCTGGCCGCTCTCACGCCGCCGGGGGAAATGGCTTCGTGTCGTGGGGCGCGGGGTCGCGATGCTCTGGCTTCTGGATGGGCAGGCTGAGGAGGGAGGGAGGAAGGACGAGTTGGCCTGACCAGCCAGAGGCCAGACTGGAGTCGGGGGACAGCGCATGTCCGGGCCGCAGCGGAGGCCAGCGAGCTTGTGAGCGTTTCCGTAGCCAGGTCGGGTGATGCGCTGGCCAGGGTCCTCGCCTGTCTCGGCGGTTTCCTGTAGCGGAAGGGAGTGGAATGGAGCAGTAGCCGGGCGCGACTGTCTTCCTGGTCTTGGGTCGCGTCCGGCGGCGGCGGAATGGAGCGACCTGGAGCGCAAGGAAAGCCGGCGAGTCAGGCGCCCTGGGAGGCCAGCCAAGTGCCGTGAGTTGGCGCGGTGGCTTGCCACGACCTAGCGAACTTGTGAGCGACGGGCGAGCGCAACCCACGGCTCTTGGCGGCCGGGCGTTGGGGCTCGGCCTTCGCGTATCGCGAGGGCCGCTCTGTCCGCTCCAGGTGGAGGCGCGCGTTTGCTTTTGTGCGCCGGAAGCGGAGCGGCTGACGTTGGCCTGGCGGCGCGTTAGCGCGCCGTAGCGGAGCGACAGCGGAGCGTTCCAACTATTGGGTCTTCGAGCGAAGCGAGCTGATGTTGACGTTGCCCGCGTAAATGGGGGAGGGGGGCCGCGTAGGCGCGCTGAGCGGGGCGGAGCGTGCCCCCCTCCCCCCTCCAGGGCAAAGGGGATTACTGACTTTTAGGGGGGAGGGGGGTGTTAGCGGAGCCTGCCCCGGCGAGTCATCGAGGCCGGGGCACCCGAAGGGCCGCAAGCGCCGGAGCGGGTGGAGCGCAGGAACGGATGCAAAGGGTTGGACGCGGGTGAGGCGTGCGATGAGGGACTGCCTGGAGCGAAGTGGCAGGGCGGAGCCCGAACGAAGGGCTTTGGGGCGTTCTTGGTTGTGAGCTTGGTGCCTGTGGAGAGCGAACTGGTGGATCGTCAAGCGTCGGTGAGCTGACTTTACTGGTAATGGGCTTTACGGAGGAACTGGGAGGGCATAAGATGTTCGGATATTGGTTTGTGGGCGTCATCACGCGTGAACACAGGCACAAAGGCGAGTATGCATAAATGGAAATTCAACAATTGGAGGATCTCACAGCAGATGGGCTTGGTGGCACTGGCTGCCGCTGGTTGCCTGTTGGTGGGCCATAGTACTCATGGGCAGCTTCCTGTAATCGCTTCGTTCAGTCAAAACGGTGAGCTCGTGTGTACTAACCTTGCGCCTGGCACCGGAGCCACAGTGGAGTGGGCGCCGTCGCTTGCAGGTCCCTGGACGAATAGCTGGGCAGGCCTTGAATCAATCGCAGCCGACGCCCAGGGCAGCATCCGGGTCTCCGTCCCGATGTTCTATCGGGTGCGGGCCGGCACCCCTTCGGGCATGATGGTGCTCATTCCGGGCGGCTCTTTTGTGATGGGTGATACTTTCGGAGAAGGGGACGCCGATGAAATCCCAACGCATGGCGTCCAGGTAAGCGGATGCTACATGGACAAGTACGAGGTGACCAAGGGTCTCTGGGAAGCGGTGAAAGAATGGGCCGACACCAATGGCTACGCGTTCGACCATCCTGGCTCTGCCAAAGCGGCCGGACATCCCGCACACTCGATGAGCTGGTATGACGCGGTAAAATGGTGCAATGCCCGCTCGCAGATGGAGAGCCTTTCACCCTGTTATTATACCGATGCAGGTCTGACGATGGTCTATCGCAACGGTCAGGTGGCGCCTTTCGTCAAGTGGAACGGCAATGGTTACCGGCTGCCCACCGAAGCAGAATGGGAAAAGGCGGCGCGGGGAGGTGCAGAGGGCCGGCGGTTCGCCTGGTGGGATACCGATACGATTACTCATGGCCGAGCGAACTATTACAGCGATACTGGCTATGCATATGATGTCAGTCCTACTCGGGGCTATCACCCGGATTACAAGACTGGTGACAGCCCTCACACCAGTCCGGTATGGGTCTTTGCTCCAAACGCCTTTGGGCTCTGCGACATGGCCGGCAATGTTGGAGAGTGGTGCTGGGATTGGCACGATCCAAACTGGTATACTAACCCAGCGGCGGTGGAGCTCGATACGACCGGCCCATCAACGGGAACCCATCGCATCCGGAGGGGCGGGGGCTGGGACAACTATGCAAGCGGTATCCGTTGCGCGAGCCGGGAGCATGACGCACCGACGGAGGTAAGTTTCGTAGTCGGGTTCCGCTGTGTGCGCCGACTTTGACGGCGCGAAGCTGCGTGCCTCCGAAGGCAGGCCAAGGCTCAGTGGCGGGTGGGCGGCCGCAGCCAGCCGCTGAGAAATAGCCACCGCCAGACCAACGGCTGCCACCACGGGAGACGGGGACGGAACTTAGGAGGACAACCGGCCGCCCGCCACCACTGCACCGGCAACGAAACGCGCTGGAAATAGAACCCAGCGACCCGACACTGAAAACGCTGCCAACGAACGCCGACCAGGAGATGCCAACGCCTAGCGGCCCAGCCACTCTGTAGATGCTCTCTCACACCTTTTTCTTTGAGAGAGCATCTACAGAGTGGCTGGGACGCGGGCAGTGCTGGAGGACGTAGGATTACGCAAGACGCCCGACAGCCCGAAGGAGTCGTTTATCTAACTTTGTTTTTTCCGAAGCGGAGTGGCAGGGCGCATTCCAATGGTTGCAGCAGGCGTGCCAGCCCGTGGGGTTAAAGGGGGGCTGGCGCGACTGCTGCATCGTGGTTGCGCCCGAACGTAGCGGCTCTGGGGGCGCTGGAATTGGTGAGGGCGTTGGTTTCGCGGCGGGCGGTCGTGGTCGCGAAGCGGTGGGACGTTGGCTCGCGCTGCGACATCCGAATTGCCCAGGGCGAGCAGCCAGCGTGACAGGCGGGAGGGTGGAGGGGCGACTGGCGCGCTGGCTGCGGTCGGCGTGGTTGGTGGTTGTGGGTTGGGTGAGCCGCTGCCTCCGCCACTCCCCGTTGCGAAGCACAGGGGAGTGGAGGAGGCAGCGGTGACCGTGCGCTGGTGCGTGGAGTGTGCGATGGGAAATCTGTCAAACTGTTTCTTCGTGGAAAAAATACGCGGGGCGGTGATGGGCGGGATGTGAGCGCATGAGTATGCGTGAGGCGAGCGGGGCGTCGCGGCGGGGTGGCAAAAACCGATGCTATGGTGGGTTCGTGCCAGTCACTAGCACACACTTGGATTATGATACCGCGCTGCCTGGCTGGATCAGGGCGCGTGATCTGCTCGCCGGCGAGGACGCCGTGAAGGCGGCGGGCGAGAAGTATCTGCCTCGGCTGGAGTCGCAGTCGGATGCGGAGTACGAAGCCTACAAGGCGCGGGCGTGCTTCTTCAACGCGACGCGGCGCGCCGCTGATGCGTTTGTGGGCCTGGTGTTTCGGAAGGCGCCGTTTGTGCGGATCCCGGAAGCGGTGAGCGGCATCGGCGCGGCGATGGCTGGCTTCGCGAATGATGCCGACATGCTGGGAACGTCGCTGTTTGGCTACGCGAAGAACATCGTGCAAGAGGTTGTGGCGGCTGGACGCGCCGGGACGCTGGTGGATTGGGAAGGGGATTTCGAGAAACGAGCCTACACGACGGCGTATCGGGCGGAGGACATCATCAACTGGCGGGTGGAGCGCGTGAATGGGCGCAACGTGCCTACGCTGATCGTGCTGCGGGAGTTCGTTTCGCCTGCTGATTACGGGCCGGAGGGCGATGAGTTCTCCAGCGGGCTGGTGGAGCAGCTCCGGGTGCTGCGCCTGGTAGCGGCGGAGCCTGCGGCGGACGGCGCGACGGCGCACGAGTATCGCGTGGAGGTTTGGCGGCAGGAGGAGACGACGGTTGGTCGCGGCAGTGGGAAGAAGAAGGAAGTGAAGTGGGTGGTGTTCGATTCGCGTGTGCCGCTGCGGTTGGGCAAGCCGCTGCCGCTGATTCCCTTTGTGTTTCATGGCGCGCGGCACTCGCTGCCCGAGGTGGGCGTGATGCCGCTGAGCGATTTGATCCTGCTGAACCTGGACCATTACCGGCTGGACGCGGACTTCAAGCATGGGCTGCACTACACGGCCTTGCCCACGGCTTGGGTGGCGGGTTTCGACAAGACGGCGACGCTGACGATCGGCTCGCGAGCTGCCTGGGTGAGCGAGAACGAGAAGGCAACGGCTGGGTTCCTGGAGTTCTCAGGCGATGGGTTGGGGACATTCGAGCGGGCGCTGGATCGGGACGAGCGGGAAATGGCTGTCCTGGGCACGCAGGTGTTGGAGAACCAGATTCGGGTGGCGGAGACGGCGACGGCGATCATGCTGCGCCAAGCCGGCGAGAACTCGGTGCTGGCGACCATCGCGACCAGTGTGAGCGAGTCGCTGACGCAGGTGATGCGGTGGGTTTATTGGTGGAACTCGACGGAGGCCATTCCTGAGATGGTGACTGATGCGCAGGCGCTGATTGAGCTGAATACGGACTTTGGGGTGACCGGGATGCAGAGCGGCGAACTGGCGGCCGTGGTGCAGGCTTGGAAGGACGCCGCGATTTCCCAGGACTCGATGCTGGAGTTGTTCCGCAAGCGGGAAATCCTGCCTGAAGGCCGGTCGAATGCAGATGAAATTGCGCTCATCTCGGGCGCGAAGAATGCGAGCGGCGCGGGTGCGGGCATGGGCCAGGAGGGAGCCACGCCGCCGTTGACGAAAAGCACTAAGTAAGGACCTATGCCACTGAAGCTCAAATACGGTTCGTTGAAGGAAATTCCGGCTGAGGACGTGCGGCTCTATGTGGAGCGCGAGGGCGCATGGCATTTGGACGCGGACACGAAAGAGGACAAGGCGAAGCTGGCCGAGTTCCGCGACAACAACATCGCGCTGCAGAAGCAGCTTGCGGAGTTGCAGGCGAAGTTTGAGGGCATTGATCCTGAGGCGGTGCGGAAGCTGGCCGAGGAGAAGGCGCGACTCGAAGAGGAGCAGAAGCTCAAGGGTGGTGAGTTTCAATCCGTGCTTGATGCACGCCTGAAGGCGGAGCGTTCCGAGGCAGAGAAGCGGCTTGGCGCGGTGACCAAGGAACGGGACACGCTCAACGCCCGGCTGGCCACGATCCAGATTGACCAGGGGATTGTGGCGGCGGCGACGAAGCGCGGCCTGCGGGCTACGGCGATCCCGGACATCACGGCGAGGGCGCGAGCGGTGTTTCGCCTGGTGGATGGCGCGCCTCGGGCCTTCGAGGCGGACGGCCAGACTGTGCGCCTGGGCAAGGATGGCACGTCGCCGATGAATTTGGAGGAGTGGATCGAGGCGCAAGTTTCGGATGCTCCTCATTTGTTTGAAGCGAATGCGGGCAGCGGTGCTGCCGGCAACGGCTCCGGTGGGGTCGGCAATCGGACTGGGACGAACCCGTTTCGGAAGGAAACGTGGAATCTGACGGCCCAGATGAAGCTACTTAAAACCGACCCGGCGCTGGCCGCTCGTATGAAGGCGTCTGCGTGATGGGTCAGAAAGGACTTTAGTTTATGGCCAAAACACAATTGGCAGACATCATCGTTCCGGCTCAATTCGCTCCTTACGTCCTGCAACGGACGGCGGAGAAGTCGGATTTGTTTCAATCCGGCATTGTCGTGCGCACGCCCGACTATGACGAACGGGCCAACTCGGGCGGCAACCAGGTGGATATGCCGCACTGGAATGACCTGACAGGCGACCGGGAGCCGCTGAGCGACTCGGCGGCGCTGACGCCGGCCAAGGTGACGGCGGACCGGGACATTGCGCGCATCCAGAATGATGGGAAGGCGTGGTCGTGGAACCACCTGGCAACGGCGGTGTCGGGCAGCGATCCGGCGCAGGCGCTGGCGAACTTCCTGAGCGACTACTGGAACCGGCAGAACCAGAAGCTGCTGGTGTCGTCGCTGAAAGGGATGTTTGCGGCGGCGTCGATGTCCGGCAATCTGCTGGCGATCCACTCGGAGAGCGTCGCCGGTCAGAGCAGCAATACCCGGCTGAACGGCGCGACCTTCGTGGATGCGACGCAGAAGCTGGGCGATCGCGGCGATCAGCTCGTGGCGGTGGGGATGCACTCGGCAGTCGAGGCGGCGCTGCGGAAGCTGGACCTGATTGACTTCGTCCCGGACAGCGAGGGCAAGGCGCAGATTCGGACCTTCCAGGGGCGGCGGGTCATCGTGGATGACGGTTGTCCGTCGCGAGCGGGCTCGACTGACGGGACGGTTTACACGAGCTACCTGTTTGGCGACGGCGCTTTCGGGGCTGGCTACGCGGACCTGAACGGCGCGCCGGTGGAGGGAGGCTGGGGCACTGAGGGCTTTGAGATGGGGCGCGATATCCTGAACAGCGACACGATCATGGTAAACCGGCGGCGGTTCATCCTGCATCCGCGTGGGGTGAAGTTCACCAGCGCGAGCGTGGCCGGAGCGAATCCGACCAACGCTGAGCTGGAGACGGCCGCGAACTGGGTGCGTGTCTGGGAGAACAAGAACGTCCGCGTCGTGGCTGTGACGCATAACATCTGAGGAGGCTTGTATGGGAAAGATTGTTCCTCGGAGTTTTGAGAGGACGCGGAGCGGAGAGCACATCGTGCCTTCGACCTTCACGAACGTCGCCGCCGCGGTGGCCGCTGGGGTGACTGCGGCGAAGTTCCCGGGCCGGTGGATTCGGCTGACTGCCGGTGGCACCGGTTCTGTGCAGTGCATGGCCGTCAGCGATGGGACGAACTGGCGGCAGGTGGCGATGGGAGCCAACGCGATATGAGCGAGCTGTACCCGATGATTCGTCGGGCGCGGCGGCCTCTGATCATCAGCGATGATGATTCGGGGCCGCCGCCGGCTCCGCCTCCCGCGGTGCCGCTTGTCCAACCTGAGCAGCCGGTGAGCTACGTCAAGGCGCCACCGGCGCGGAAAGGAAGGAATGGCGCTGGTGACAAGTGCGAGAGCGCCGGGTAGGCGGTTGCTGACGGCGAATCGGCTGCGGGCCTGGTGGGCGCTGCGGTGCCAGAAGCGGCGACGCAACGCAGGCACCGGGACACCAGCGGCGCCGGTGATTACAGGCCTGAACCTCACGGAGAGCGAGGGCGAGCCGCTTTACTGGTTCGATGTCCTGATTGATTTCACGTTCGAGCAAGGGCGATTCCCTGACGGCACCATCGAGCTGTATTGGGCACGTGGGTCAACTACCTGGATAGAAGTGTATGTTGGTGCCGTGTCGAGCAACCTGCGGCAGTTTCGGCATGTGCGAGCGTTCAGCGATTTCGAGAATGACGACGTGTCCTATCGAATGCGTTACCGGTTCGGGACGGAGATCATCGGGCCGTTCGGGCCGGCTTACGAGTGGTACTACTGCGCGCCGTAGGAGCGTATTGGTATGACACTTAACAAGGAAGATGGAACGGGGATGGCAGGCGCCAACAGCTACGCGGACGTGCCGGACGGGGACATGTACCACGAGGCGCATCTGTATGCGTCGGTGTGGACGGCGGCGACCGAGGCGAGGAAGGAAGCGGCGCTGATGATGGCAACGCGATTGATTGACTCCCTGTTCCAGTTCAATGGGAGCAGGGCCAGTGCGAGCCAGGCGTTGCAGTGGCCACGGGCTGAGTGCCGGGACCCCGATGGTGGTCGGGGGACGCTGTCGGTGCTGCTGCCGATGTCGTCGGGCTTCGTGCCGTATAACATCGTGCCGGCGGCGGTCCTGCAGGCGACTTGCGAATTGGCGCGGGAGCTCTTGGCTGCGGACCGGACGGCAGCGCCGCCGGGCGAGGGGATCGACACGGTGAGCGCTGCTCATGCGACACATGCCGCCAGTGGAAGCGGGAGCGATAGCACATCTTCCACCACCAAGTACAGCAAGGTGGATACGCGGCAGATTCTTCCGCCGGTCGTGCGGGCGATGCTGGCGAAGTTCGGTGCGCCAGTGAGTGGTGGGAGCGGGGCGGTGAGGTTGGTCAGGACATGAGGTCGCAGGGCTGGAGGTCTTGCAGTCAATCAAGGTTTGATGACAGTGATGACTCGAAAACTTCGTCTGGACGTAAAACACCGTATGAGGCACAATTTGACGAAGTGAATACTAGCCCCGTTTTATCGGGGCAGAATCGGTGTCGCGAAAAGTGACGAAGTGGTCAAATGGATTCAAGTCCTGTCGCGGGCACCACCTCAGAGTTGCTAGTAACACACTTTCGCTTATGCCGTCTTTTCCACGATATCTCTGCATGCTGGCACTGGCTGGCGGGGTGGCTTCTGCTGTGGCCGCCGCCACTTGCCCCGACCTGCCAGCGACCAATCACATCGCGGTGGCGGTTTACGTCGGCGGTGGCGCCGCCGGCAAAGGGGTGCCGTGCGTGCTCTCGCTGCTCGGTGACACGACGAATGTGACCGCCACGCGTGTCAGCCCCGCGGACATCGAGGCTGGCGCATTGAAGCAATATGATGTGGTCATGTTCACCGGTGGCAGTGGCAGTGGGCAAGCACGTGCCCTGGGGCAGGCGGGATGCCGGGAAGTAAAGCGGTTTGTAGAGCAGGGCGGCGGCTACGTGGGCATCTGCGCCGGGTCCTACCTGGCGTGCAGCGGCTTTTCCTGGGGATTGGGCCTCGTCAACGCCAAGACGCTCTCGCCGCTTTGGAAGCGCGGCACGGCGACGGTCAAGATTGAGCTGACTGACCGGGGGCGAGACATCCTTGGCCCGCAAGAAGGGGCGCTGGATTGTCACTATGCCCAGGGGCCAATTGTTGGGCCCGGGGGCGCCCGGGACCTGCCTGAGTTCGAGCCGCTGGCGTTCTTCCGGTCGGAAGTTGCCAAGAACGACACCCCTAAAGGCATCATGGTGAACTCCCCGGCTATATTCGCCGGCCGCTTTGGCAAGGGGCGCGTGCTTTGTTTCAGCCCGCACCCGGAGCAAACCAAGGGTCTGGAGAGCCTCGTCGCACGTGCGGTGACGTGGGTTGCGAACGGCCCTCGCCAGGCGGAGGCGAGACCCTGACCCGCAACTCCACCCGTCGGTTGTGGCACGCCGGGGCCGGTTTTCCTGCCGGAACGGCTTGTCCCCACAACTGGTGACATGACGGAAACAGGGGTTCTGGTATGGTGATAGCGTCAGTGATGCAAAAACGCAGTAGTCAGCCGTGTGTAACTGACAGGCGTAAATCTGCGGCGCCGCATCAAAGAAAGATTTAGAGTTGTTCTCAGTGTAGAATGTGGCAGAAAGGCCGGAATTAAGTTCCGGCTTTTTTGTTGTACTGAAGCTCTGGCTGTTCAGGGCGGGAGTTAATCGAGCCAGAGACGAGGGGCTTTCCAGTTCACTATGGTGGTTGATGCCGGCCCTTTTCCCTTTTCAGGCCGCAGCCAGCCCTTATCATGGCAACAATGTTTTCGCGCATTCAGTCTGTTCATTTTGTTGGTATCTGCGGCACGGCCATGGCTTCAGCCGCCGCGGCGATGCAGGAAAAAGGGGTCAAGGTCACCGGCTCTGACCAGAACGTCTATCCGCCCATGTCCACCTTCCTGGCGGACCGGAAGATCGAGGTGATTTCCGGCTACGCGGAGCAGAACCTTGCGCACAAGCCCGACCTGGTTGTCATCGGCAACGCCATTTCCCGCGGCAACCCGGAAGCCGAATACGTCCTGGACCACAAGCTGGCTTACTGCTCGCTGCCGGAACTGCTGAAGCACTATTTCATCCGCGGCAAACGCTCGCTGGTGGTCGCCGGGACGCACGGCAAGACCACCACCACCGCGCTGCTGACCTGGGTGTTCGAGCACAACGGCCTGAACCCGAGCTATCTCATTGGCGGCATCCCGAACAACCTCGGCCAGGGCGCGCGCTTCACCGACAGCGAGTGGTTCATCATCGAGGGCGACGAATACGACACAGCCTTCTTCGACAAGCGCAGCAAGTTTGTCCATTACCTGCCCGAGGTGGCCATCCTCAACAACCTGGAGTTTGACCATGCCGACATCTTTGAGAGCCTGGACTCCATCAAGACCGCCTTCAAGTACTTCATTCGGCTCATCCCGCGCAACGGCCTGCTCCTGGCCAACGGCGACGACGCCAACCTGGCCCCGCTGCTCAACGTGACGCATTGCCCCGTGAAGCGCTTCGGATTAAGCGAGGCCAATGCCGTCCAGGCGTTCAACCTCCGATACGGGCCGACGGCGACTGAGTTCGAGATTCCCAGCTTCAAGTTCCACACCAACTTCCTGGGCGAGATCAACGTGCGCAACGCGCTGGCGGTGGTCGCGTGCGCGAAGCATTGCGGCCTGAAGAACCACCAGATTCAGGCCGCCTTCGATACCTTCAAAGGCATCAAGCGCCGCCTGGAGGTGCGCGGGATTGCCGGCGGGGTGGTGGTGGTGGACGATTTCGGCCACCATCCCACCGCGATTCGGGAGACCCTGAGCGCGCTGCGCTACAAGTACCCCACCCAAAAGGTCTGGGCCATCTTCGAGCCGCGCACCAACACCACCCGGCGCAATGTTTTCCAGGCGGAGCTGGCCAGCGCGTTCGCCGATGCCAACGCCGTGGTGGTGGCGCAAGTGGCGCGCCTGGAACTGCTGGTTCCCGGGGAGCGACTCGATCCCGAGCGGCTGATGCAGGACTTGAAGGCGGCGGGCAAAGAGGCCGCCTACCTGCCCGATGTGGACGCCATCGTGGACCACGTGGCAAAGAACGCCCAGGGGGGAGACGTGGTGATCGTCTTCAGCAACGGCGAATTCGGCGGCATCCACGGCAAGCTGTTGGAGCGCCTGGGGCGCGTTTAATGGCCATGCCGGGAACCAGGCTGCGGCGCACAGGGTATTGATTATGGACCCGGTCCCCCATCCCGGCACAGCCAGGAACCCGTTCACGCCGGGAACAGACGGTGTTTGCACCCGTGGGCGGATTTCACTTGCCGCCCCAGCGGGCAAGCGGTCTGCTACCCGCCAGTTTGAAGAAGCAAGCCTATGACGATTGCACGACGCTTGATCATCCTGGCGGCCATTCCGAACCTGGTTCTGATGGGACTCGGCACCTTCAATCGGCTCGGATTGACCGGGATTGAGAGACGCAGCCGGTTCACTTCCCTTTCGCCCGAACTGAAGGTTTGGGTGCGGCAGGCGGCGCTGCGGCTGGAATCAGCGCCGGCCATGACGGCCGGAGGTGTAAACCCCAAACCATCTGGATGAACATGATCCTCACTCCCTTTGAACGAGGCCTGGTGGCGCACCTGGTGGCGGACTGGGTGCTGCAGACCGACTGGATGGCGCGAAACAAGAGGAGCCTGCGGCATCCCGCCGCCTGGACTCATGCCGGTATCCAGGCCGTATGCCTTGGCTTGGCCCTAGGCTGGCAAGCCGGGCTGGCGCTCGGATTCATTCACGTGTTGATGGACACCCGCGTGCCGGTGGCCTGGTGGATTCGGGTCTTCAAGAAATGCGGTCAGGCTCCTGAAGTTGGCTCGATCGCGCTCTGGCTCGACCAGGCCCTGCACATTATCTGTATCGCTGTCTGGGTGGCGCTGGTCAGAAGCTGAAGCCGCCGCCCCGAGCCAACCGCCGGAGAAGCTTTCTGCTTCCGCGGGGCCAGATCAACCTACGCCCCGGCGGCTCCGGCCGTTCTTGAGAAGTGGATCGAGTCCTCGTAACGCTTGGTCAGCAGTCGCACCCGCTGCGAAAGCACTCGGGCCAGCGCAAAGGTGAAGGGGGCGGCCAGCGCCGGCGCCTCCGCAAACATCTTCTTTAGTGCTCCCGCGGACACTTTGATCAGGATACTTGGCTGATTGGCGATTACATCAGCGGAGCGCGGCCCGTGATCGAGAATCGCCAGCTCGCCGAAACACTCGCCTACCCCCAAGGTAGCCAGCGTCGTTTCCTGCCCGCCAATCATCACCCGGGCGCGCACTTCGCCCTCCAGCACCATAAACAATGCGTCGCCGTGATCGCCTTTGTTCACGACAGTCCCAAAGGGTGGCACCTTGACCACCTCGACGTAGGTCAGCAGTGACGCCAGCAGCTTCTCGTCAACGTCCGCCAGCATCTTGATGCGGCGCAGTGAACCCGGCTGGATTCCCAGCGCGTCCGCCGAGGCGGCGGCACCCGGTGGTAGCTTGGACTTGAACAAGACCTTGAGCTCAGTCAGGTCCGATGCCCGCGACCAGTTGGCGTCCTTTTCCCTAAATACCCAGGTGTTGGCCGTCACCTTGCCTTGTTTAATCCAAGTCACCAGGGCGGGCAACTCCACCGGCCCATAGGCGATGTTATCCGCTCCCCAGGCCCGATAACTGACGCTCGCGTTCGCTTCCATACGAGGGCTTGGTTACCGCAGACCAGAATCGTTGTCAAACCTTTCTCCGCCTCCCGTTGCGGCAACAACGGACGATAGACAACCACACCCGGACTGCACTAATCTCGTCACTGAATTCGATGAACGGGTCAACCGGATGAACCAAGACAAAATCACAGTCGCGAACGCGGATGGCGATAAGGGTCATGGGTGCGCCTTGGCCGCATTGCGGGTTCAGCGCAGTCCCGGGGCCTGGGTTGGGCGGGCGGGCAGCGCACCGATCTAGTGCAGGACCGTCGTTGGTCGTCCAAAGAAAGGATTAAGAACTATGTTTAAAGAAGAGCGAAGCCAAAGCCAATTCGACTGGACCATGTTAGGCGACCTCAAGGAAGGGCGCCCCAACCTTGGCCCCATGACGCACGTAGCCGTTTACCGTTTGATGCAGTTTACCCTTCGCGACATCCTCATCCGCGATTTTGGGGTCGAGAAGGCTGACCGGGCCTTCTTCGAGGCGGGCAAAAGGGCCGGTCAGGAGTACTTCAAGCACATCCTGACCGAGAAGGGGGACTTGAATCACTTCTTCGCCAATATCCAACATACGATGAAAGAGCTCGCCATCGGCATCTTCCGGGTCGAGTCGGCTGACCTCGAGCGGGGCTCTTTCGTGGTAACGGTGGACGAGGACCTCGATTGCTCCGGCATCCCGGTTTGCTCGGAGCAAATCTGCACCTACGATGAGGGGTTTATTGCGGGGCTGCTGCTGGCCTACTCGGGGAAAGATTACCTGGTCAAGGAAGTTGACTGCTGGGGGTCGGGGGCTCGGACTTGTCGGTTCACCGTGGTCCCCAAATGAAGCAAGGCGATGATCTCTGTCGAAGAAGCGCTCATTGACTCCATTACCGCAGCGTTTCATGACCTTCGCACTGGGAAGGTCCCGCCCCCGATTCGCATGCCGGACGATCTGCCGGACAACGAGATTCGCCAGCTCATCACCTATGTGAATCGCTTCCTTTGCGAGTTCGCGCCCGTGGCCGAGGCCATGGAGCAGATCGCCCGGGGAGACCTCGAAACCCGCCCGCTGTTGGGCCGGATGGCCGGGATCCAGTCCTTAAAGGCGCTGCAATCGAACCTTCGGCACCTTACTTGGAAGACCCAGCAGATCGCGGCGGGGGACCTGGAGCAGAAGGTTGACTTCATGGGGGACTTCTCTACTGCCTTCAACAGCATGACCCAGCAGCTCAAGGACTCCTACCAGGAGCTCGAGCGTCGCAACGAGTTCATCCGAAAGGTCTTTGGCCGCTACACCAGCGACGAAGTCGTGGAAGCGCTCCTGGACGCGCCCGACGGGCTCAAGCTTGGTGGCGAGAAACGGGAGGTTACGATCCTGATGTCCGATCTTCGTGGCTTCACCGCCCTGGCGGAGCGGCTGGAGGCTGCCGAGGTTGTCTCCCTGCTGAACCATTATCTCTCGGCCATGGTTGAAGTGATCCAACGGAACGGTGGGACCATTGATGAGATCATTGGGGACGCCATCCTGGTGCTGTTTGGCGCCCCGGTGGCCCTGGAGAATGATGCCCAGCGGGCGGTCCTTTGCGCCCTGGGGATGCAGAAGGCGATGGGGGGCGTGAATGAACAGAATCTCCAAAGGGGTTGGCCCGTGATTGAGATGGGAATCGCGCTCCACACCGGGGATGTGGTGGTCGGCAACATTGGATCCACGAAGCGGTCGAAGTACGGGGTCGTTGGGCGGACGATTAATACCACGGCACGGATCGAGAGCTTCAGCGTAGGGGGCCAGGTAATCGTCTCCCCCACGCTGATACACGCGGCCGGCCCCGGCCTCATCCTCGGCGACGAGGTCGAGGTCCACGCCAAGGGCATGAAGGAGGCGCTCTGCTGTCGTCAGTTGCTGGGCCACGAGACCCATCCGGAGCTGGGGCTGGAGGAGGAAACGGCCTGCATCGCGCTGGCCGAGCCGGTGCGCGTTCAATACGTTCTGCTGACCGGCAAGCACTTTGATGAGAAGATGGAGTCCGGGGTTCTTGTCTCTCTGTCCCGCCGGCGAGCCGTGATCGAGGCCCGCGGCCCGCTGCCTGTTTTCTCCAACATCCTGCTTCGTTTGGAGGCGGTGGCTGGCGAGGAAGAAGTGCCGGAGTTATACGCCAAAGTGCTCCGCCCCTTCGGCGAATCAGGCAACCGGCATTTCATACACTTTACCTCGGTGCCACCTGGCGTGCGTGCCCGGTTGAGCCGGCTCGCAGACCGGAGCACATGAATCATGTAACATGCTAACACCAACAAACCAACATGAACAGAGCCAAACATCCCACTCCTGAACTCTCGCAGCGACTTCAATTAACTCACAGCCAACCGCTCCTGACACTCCTGGGACTCGCTGCTGCCTTCCTTGCTAGTGTGGCGGTTGCCGCAGAAAACAAGACCGGCGAACTCCCGCCATTGCGTGTCGGGGTCTCTCCGGTTCTGCCCCCGATGGTTTTCAAACAAGGCAATCAGCTCGTGGGCGTTGAAGTGGACCTGGCGCGGGCGCTGGGGGATAAGCTGGGGCGAAAAGTTGTCTTCGTGGAGCTGGATTGGAAAGACCAGACCGAGGCGCTGGTTGCCGGAAAGACAGATGTTATCATGTCCTCCATGTCAATGACCTCGGCGCGCCAGGCAGTCATGAGTTTAACCCGGCCCTACTTCAGGATCGGGCAAATGGCATTAGTCCGCCGCGGGGACCGGAACAAGCATCTCCTGGGCCTGATAGTTCCACCCGGCACGAAGGTCGCGGTGATCAAAGCCACCACCGGCGACTTTTTGGTGCAGCGTGAATTCCCCAAGGCCAAGCCCAAGACTTACACCCGCGGCGAGGATGCGGCCCGGGCGCTCATGCGGGGCAGCGTGGACCTTTTCGTCACCGATTCCACGCTGGTGTGGTATCTGGCGGGCACCCACGCCGCAGACGGATTGACGGCGGCTCCGGTCCTGCTCAGCGAGGAAATGCTTGCCTGGGGCGTGCGTCGCGGCAACGACGAATTGCTGGCGGCGGCCAACCAGTTTATTGAACGCGCCAACCAAGACGGCACCCTCATGAAGACTTTCCGCCGCTGGATGGCGGTGGAGTAGTCAAAGGAACTCTCGCCTCTCCCCGCAAAGTCAGCGGCGTTCTGACGAGCAGCCGTCACGCTGAAGTGCGTGGCGCGAAGGCGGAGTTTGGCCGGCAGGGGGCGATGTAAAGGGGGCAGCCATGAGAATGTCAGGTTGAGCATCCCAGCAGATGGCACTTGCCTTTCGCCGGTATTGGCGGCAGAAGGAGACAGGGTGAAACGATGACATTCTCATTGACCAGCCCTTTATGACCCAGGAAGAAATAAAGCCGGATATTCAACAAGTGCAAAAGGAGCGAACAGAGGGAAACCGTCGCGCCGGATTGCCTCCGGATGCGTCTCGTCGTCCGACAGCCCGCAACCGTCCGGAGAAGTTCTGGCTGGCGGTGTCGCTCGGGGCTGTCCTGTGGCTGACCTTGAGTGGATGCCGGGTGGCCGAAGAGACAGTCCAGGTGCCGATGAAGGCGGTCAGCGCGATCGTGCCCGGCCCGAAATCCGCCCAAGTGGATCCGGCGACGGTGCAAGCCGAGTTGCAGCGTTATGCCGACGAGTATGCCAGCCGGACAGCGGCGGCGCTGGATGATTGCGCGGCGCGAACCGGGACGCCGGAGGCGCGCTATCAAGCGCTGCAATGGAAGGTTTCCGTTGGCTCGGCGGCGGTGAGCATCGCCAGCGCGCCCAATCCCCAGGCAAACCTTTTGGACTTTCTTGCGCTCGCCACGTCCACGCGGATGTTCCTGGAGCAAGGCTGGCTCAAGAGCACCAATGGTCCGGCCTGCGAGCCCTGGCTGATTACCAGCCGTAACCTCGAAACCAACGCCTGGAAACTGGCCCGGGGGATCTTCAGCCCGGAACAGCAGCAGGAACTGCGCGACTCCATCGGCCGCTGGTGGGAGGAGAACCCTGACGCGCGGACCAGTTTTTTTGTGCGGCCGCAGGAGTTCAGCACCCTCATCCGGCAGACCGGTGAGAAGTCTGACCGGCCGGGGAGCGTCTTCGCCCTCGTGGGACTGGACCCGACCGCTGGTCTTGACCCGGCGGTGCGCGAGGTGGCGCGCACCCGCCTGCTGGCGGGGCGGGCTATGTTCATGCTAGAGCGCATGCCCTTCCTCGTGCGCTGGCAGGCCGAACTGCTGGCCAACGACCTGCTTCGCCAGGAACAGGTCGGCGCCGCCCTCACCAGCGCCGACCGCCTCAGCCGGGCGGCGGAATCCGCGAGCCAGACTGCCGCGCAATTGCCTGACCGCATCACGGCCGAACGCAGGGCCGTGATCGAGGCGTTGGAGGCCCAGGAAGGCCGGCTGCGGGAGCTTTCCGCGGAAGTTGGCCGCACGCTCACGGCGGGTGAGAAGATGTCGGCGTCGCTCAACACCACGATCACCACCTTTGACGCCTTGATGAAACGCTTCGGGGTCGGCGAGCCGGCAACCGCCCCACCGGACACGAATTCACCCCCCTTCGATATCCTCAATTACGCACGCACCGCCGACCGGATCGCGGCGATGGCCGGGCAACTGGACGCCCTGATCAAGGACGCGGGTAACATGCTGGATTCGCCGGCCCTGGACAAGCGGGGCGCCGAGCTGAGCGCGATGTCGGCGCGGGCGCGAGCTGACGCGAAATCGGTATTGAACCACGCATTTCTGCTGGCGGCGGGCCTGATCATGCTCGCCTTCGCGTGCGCATTGTTGTATCGGCGGTTCGTGCCGCGCCGCACCACTGCGCACGCCGGTCAGCGCCCGGCGGGAATAAGTCCATGAGACAGGATTCTCAGCAGCAGCCCACAAAGGCGACGGAGGTGGCGAGCGAATCTCGCGTGCCTCCAAAGGAGTCGGCCGACGGCCTGAATCTGCTGCGGAATCCGCCTGACTTTTCGCTCGTCCTGGGTGGCCCGCTCTTTCAGCTGCTGCGCCGGGCGCACCTGGCCGACGATGCGCTGATGATGGTGCGTCGGCGCATTCTCGCCATCGCGCTGCTGGCCTGGTTGCCGCTGCTGGCGCTCTGCGCCCTGGAAGGACGCCTGCTCGGCGGGGGCGTGACCGTGCCGTTCCTGAAGGATGTGGAGGTGCATACCAAGCTCTTGGCAGTGGTGCCGCTATTGATCATGGCCGAATTGGTCGTGCATCAGCGCATGCGTTCCCTGTTGCAGCAATTCTTGGAACGCAAGTTGATACCCGACAACGCGCTGCCGCGGTTTGCGGCTGCCGTCACCTCGGCCTTTCGGCTGCGCAATTCGGTGCTTGCCGAGGTGCTGCTCATTGCCTTCGTGTATGGGGTCGGCATCCTGATCGTCTGGCGCCACTACATGGCACTCGACACGGCCACTTGGTATGCGACCCCCGGTGCCGGGGGCTCGACGCTCTCGCTGGCCGGAATCTGGTATGGCTACGTCAGCCTGCCGCTCTTTCAATTCCTGCTGCTGCGCTGGTATTTCCGGCTGTTCATCTGGGCGCGCTTTCTGTGGCAGGTGTCACACATCGAACTGCGCCTGGTGCCGACGCATCCGGATCGCCTCGGCGGTCTGAGTTTTCTGTCCCAGGCGGCCTATGCTCTCACCGTGCTTGCCGTAGCGCACGGCGCGTTGCTGGCCGGACCGCTCGCCGGCCGCATTTTCTTTCTCGGGGCCGCACTGTCTCAGTTCAAGGCGGAGATCGCCCTGCTGGTTATCGTCGTGCTGTGCGCGCTGCTCGGCCCGCTCTTGGTGTTTGCGCCGCAGCTTGCCGCACTGAAGCGGAAAGGCCTGCGCGAATATGGAACGCTGGCCGAGCGTTACGTGCGGGAGTTCGATGCCAAATGGCTGCGGGCCGGCGCGCCGGCCAATGAGCCCTTTGTGGGCAGCACCGACATCCAGTCACTCGCCGACTTGGCCACCGCGTACGAGGTGGTGCGGACAATGAACATCGCCCCGATAACGAAGCAGGCCGTCCTCCGGCTGGCGGCCGCGACACTGCTGCCGATGGCGCCGCTATTGCTCACCGTGATGCCGCTGGAGGACCTGCTGAAGAAGCTGGCATCCATGTTGTTCTAGTAATGAAACTGCGAAGTGGAAGGAAAACTATGAACCCCATCGAACGATTAGCGCGGACGGCCGTCTTGCTTAACCTGCTCGTGCTTGCCGGCTGCTCGCACCTGGGCCCCAAGACCGTGGCGGTGGATCGATTCGACTACAGCACGGCGATCGCGGACTCCTGGAAACAGCAGACGCTCCTCAACATCATCAAGCTGCGCTACATGGACCTGCCCGTCTTCATGGACGTGGCGTCCGTCGTCAGCGGGTACTCCATGCAAACGGGCGTCAGTGTCAACGGCACGCTCGCGTCCGGTCCTGCGAGCGCAGGCAACAACTTCGCGTCCGTTGGCGGGCAGGCCATCTACACCGACCGGCCCACAATCACCTACGTGCCGATGACCGGGGACAAGTTTCTGCACGGGCTTGTCACACCGATTGATCCGAAGAGCATCTTCTTCATGCTTCAGTCCGGATACGCGGCGGACTTTATCCTGGGTCTGACTGTTGAGAGCCTAAACGGTGTGCGCAACCGTTCGGTAGCCGCGGGCGCCATGCGCGAAGCGGATCCGGAGTTCATTCGCGCGCTGCAGTTGCTGCGCGACATGCAGACCGCCGGCGCTTTTGGCATGCGCGTGGAGGAGGACAAGGTCAAAGGTTCCACCGGGGTGGTATTTTTCCGGCGCGACGACGTTCCCCCCGACATTATGGCAAAGGGGGCGGAAATCCGGCGGTTGCTCAAACTGCCCGCGGAGCCACAGAGATTCGTGCTCACCTATTCGCCGGCGCGCGGGGCGGACAATGAGCTGGCCGTGAATAGCCGCTCCATGCTGCAGATCATGGGGGCCTTCGCCAGTTATCTGGACGTGCCGGAGGCGCATCTCAAGGATCACAGCGCCGTGCCCGCTTTCGAGAATGCGCCACCGGGGAGCCGGCAGGACGCCGTGCGGATTCACAGCGGCAAGGACAAGCCGGCGCATGCGTTCGCCGCTGTGCATTACCGCGATCACTGGTTCTGGATTGACGAAGGCGATTGGAAGACCAAGCGCGCGCTCACTGCCGTCATGTTTTTCTTTACCCTTGCAGAAACCGGCCCCGAGACGAAACTGCCCCTGGTCACCATCCCGGCGCAATAGCGAAGATGGGAATGCCAACAGGTTGCCAACTTAATCCGTTTGAGCGATTTGGCCGGCAATATCCCAGCGCGGGCGCGCCTGATCAATGCCTGCAGGGCCGACTGTTGAGACGACCTCGGCTGCCTTATTTCAGAAGGGCGCGCCGGGTGGGCTCATGGTGGCAACTCACAAAATGACCGCTCCGGCGACTGCCATTGAGGCCGCCACGCTCATCCAATGCCGAAAGATCGGCCCGTTCCCGGTGATCCTGATGGGAGAGAGGTTCTGGGCGGGCCTGCGACAGTGGGGCCAGTTCATGATGGACGAAGGGGTGTTCGCCAAGAATGAGATCGGTTTTGGCTACGTAACGGATTCACCTCGTGCGGCGGTAGACCTCATCCTGCGCAGCTTGCCCGCGGCGGTTTGCCGCGCGCTCAGGCCCTTGAAATCGTCCTAGTCCATCCACCCTCATCAAATCCACAGAACGATCAACACATGAAAATCACTCTTCTTGGTGCTGCCAGCGGCGAAGTCACTGGCTCGGCTTATTACGTTCAAACCAAACAAGCCAACGTGCTGGTGGACTGCGGCATGTTCCAGGGCGGCAAGCAGGCCGAGGCGCTCAACCGCCCCCCCACTACCGCCCGTCAGAAGCTGGACGCCATCCTTATCACGCATGGTCACCTCGACCACACCGGCCGCCTGCCGCTCCTTGCCAAACGCGGCCATCGAGCCCCGGTGTTTGCCACCCCCGCGACCATCGAAATGACGTCCTTGATCCTGCGCGACTCCGCCCGCATCCAGACCGGCGACGCCGAGCGCCGCAATCGCAAACGGGAGCGCGCCGGCGAAGCGCCCCAGGAACCGCTCTATACGGCCGAGCACGCGGAAGAAGTGATCCAGCTTTTCCAACCGGCGCCTTACAACCAGCCGGTCGCCGTCGCGCCCGGCATCCAGGCCATCTGGGCGGAGGCGGGTCACATGCTCGGTTCGGCAAGCATCCAGTTGATTGTTGAGGAGGAAGGGCGGCAGAAGCGGGTCGTCTTCTCCGGCGACCTCGGCCCCAAAGGCATCCCGATCCTGCGCGACTTCGAGCCCTTTCACCACGCCGACATGGTCTTCCTCGAATCCACCTACGGCGACCACGACCACCGGCCCTTCGATGAGACGGTCGAGGAGTTCGTCCGCATCGTGAAAGATACCGTGGAGCAGCGCGGGAAGATACTGGTGCCTACGTTCGCGGTGGGCCGCGCCCAACTGCTGACCAGCCTGCTCGCCTGGATGTTTCGCAGGAAGAAGGTCCGGCCCTTCCCGGTCTTCCTCGACAGCCCGATGGCGATCGAGGCCACAAAGATTTATGTCCGCCACCGCGAACTGTTCGACGACGCGATGACCAAGTTCATGGCCGAAAGGCTGCTGCGGGCCGACCTGAAGACCCTGACGCTCAGCGTCACCGCGGACGATTCCCGGAAGATCAACGAACAGACCGGTCCCTGTTTCATCATGGCCGGCGCCGGCATGTGCAACGCCGGCCGGATCGTTCATCATCTGAAGCAGAACCTCTGGAAGCCGGACACGCATGTGCTGATCGTCGGCTACCAGAGCCGCGAGTCGCTGGGGCGGCGGCTGGTTGAGGGCCAGAAAGTCGTGAGCATCCACGGCGAGAAGGTTGCCGTGAGGGCCAAGGTGCATACCATGGGCGGTTTCAGCGCCCACGCCGGCCAGACAGACCTCTTGAACTGGTTTGCCTGCATTGCGCCGTCCAAGCCCCGCGTGATCTTAACCCACGGTGAAGACGGCCCGCGCAAGGCGCTCGCGGCCAAGATTCAACAACGCTTCAAGTTAAGCTCCAAACTTCCTGCGATGGGGGACACGATCGAACTTTGACGCGGGCCAAGCCATGAAAGGCGCCCACCGCGATCCGACCGGCACATTGGAGAAGTCCAGGAAGTCAAAGGACAAGCCGAAGTCAAACGCCACCACCTGCGCGGCTGGCCCGCCGACCAACGAGCAGATCGCCGCCCTCGCGTATTGCATCTGGGAGCAGGAAGGGCGCCCGGAAGGGCGCGACCTCGAACATTGGCGAACGGCTGAAGCCCAGCTTCGCCAAACTCGGGTGCCGAGCGGACCTCCGGGCAAGTGACCACGGATTACCGTGGCTGAGGTTCACCCCATCGGGCACGAGTATCACCGGGTGGCATCGGTCGTCAGGATCCGGAAGTTCTTCTCACTGCGCGTCTGGGACGACACCGGCAGGTCGGTGAGGATAAGCGTCGTCCCCGGGGCAATGATGGGACGAACCTGCTCCAGGAACTCACCGGGGATCGTGGTGACCGCGGCAAGGGACTTCACGTTGGGCGCTTTCCCCCCACCAATGCTGGTGGCAGCAAGCCAATTGCGGCGACCCCGGGCGTCCACTCGGCCGAGCGCGGAGTACACATGGCTTCCGCGCAGACCGATCTGCTTCTGGTCCAGCACGAAGCGGCTGCGCCCAATCTGCACGCCGTTCCGATAGACATAGGCAATCGAGTCCGGCATGCTGAAAATGATGGATACGGCGCCATTCCTTGACTGCATCGGCTGCCACTCAAAGCCACTCGCCGGCAGCCGCCCGGCGGAGGCCTCTCCGGTCTTGCCGCTGAGCAACAGACCCGGGTTCGCCGTCTTACCAGGCGCGCGCTTTTGATCCGTCACGATTACGGTCGTGCCATTGGTTGTCACGGAGTAGAGCTTTTCAGCAAAATCCACTGGCAGCCGCACGCAACCGTGCGACGCGGGATAGCCGGGCAGCCGCCCCGCGTGCATCGCGATACCGTCCCACGTAAGCCGCTGCATATATGGCATCTTCGCCCCTTTGTAGATCGAGGATTCGTGATCCACTTTCTTTTGCTGGATCGTGAAGATGCCCGTCGGCGTCGGGTGTCCCTTCGCGCCCGTGCTCACGGTTGAGCGTCCAATGCGCACGCCATTGCGATAGACGAACATTGACTGTTCCGGGATGCTCACAATGACGACAACCGGCCCTGCCGGCGAGACTTCCGACCTCCAGACGTAGTCACCCGGTTTGAATTCCCGGGTGAGCGGCGCAATCTCGCGGCCCTTGGTAAACGCGGCCGCGCCCGCGGCGGTCGTCATCACCACAGCGCATAGCGCAGCCGTCAGTGCCTTGACAGCGAACACGTTCCGCACACTAAACCAGTTCCCCCCTCTTCCGCAATCCAACCGTTGTGCTCGGGGGGCGACCGGCAGGGCGCGTGCCAGCCGTCCCCTGTCTCGCGTCCCCAGACAGAATTGGTGAAAACGACTCCTTCGGACGCTTTGGGGTCGTGGGTGTTCTCCTGCGCGTCCAGCGCTGCCCGCTTGCGGCCCCAACACCCAAGACAAAAGGCTCAGCACGGATTTTCGGGGAACGCCGACGAAATCTCGTCATCGACCCCCCCTCCACTCCCTATCCTCACCGTCACCTCACCGTCACCTCACCGTAGTACCTCTGATAGCCTATCAGAGGTACTACGGTGAGGTGACGGTGAGGTGAGCCTGAGGATAGGGTGTGGTAAAGACGTGGAGACGGCAGGCGACAGGAAGCGCCGAGGGGACCGGCAGGACTGAGGCTGAAGAATCCTCCTTGTCTCAAAATGGGACAGAGCGCCCCATGCAGAGCGGGAGACATCTCCTGCGGAGAGGCTAAATCAAGGCCGGGTCATTCGCGGGCGTTGGGCGTGCGCACCCGCACGGAGGATAGTAACGACCGAGGGGTCTGGGCGTTCCCCGGAATTCCGTGATGCCAAACAGAAACCCCATTTACAGTCCGGGTCCAGCTCTGATATAATTCCGTCAGGTCACTAACCAAACACTAACCAAAACTATATGAAAACAAATCTGCAAACGTTCGCTATGGCTGCTGCGATCGCGGCAGGCTTTCTAATCGGATGTACCACTCCACTAAGCATTATAGACCGGACGGATCCAAATCGGCCGAGTATCGTGCAGGTGCAAGAGGGTTATGATACCTTCGGGAGAAAATGGGAAGTGCTCAGCCGCTATGAGGTTATCCTGCTAAGCTATACTGGCACAATCACCGACATCGATTACTCGAATCGAGAAATGACGCTGAATGGCCCGGAAGGTCGGCTCGAAACCTTCTTCGTGGACAAAAAAGTGCAACGGTTCAACGAAGCCAGGGTCGGCGATAAAGTGTCCATCGATTACTATCTTGGCGTCGACGCGGAAGTCCGCCCACCGACTAACGAAGAGAAGGCAGAGCCGCTGAAAGTCCTGGGTACCACCCAACTCCGGACGGGGCCGGACGCGGCGCCGGCGGCCTATGATGGGCGGCAGGTTCGGGCGGTGGTGACCATCGAAGCCATGGATAAGGCGGCTCAAACGGTCACCGTCAAAGGTCCTCGCGGAAAGTATTTCACCACGCGTGTGAAGGACCCCTCCCGATTGGACAAAGTGCGCATCGGCCAGAGTATCGTGATGATCTTTACGGAGGCGACCGCGGTTTCGTTGAAACCGGAAGTGATGACCCGGAGTAATTCCGTGCGGTTAACCTATACGGGCACGATCACGGACATTGACTACGCAAGTCGAGAAATGACGCTGAAGGGCTCGGATGGCCGCGTGGAAACTTTTTACGTGGACAAGACAGTGCAACGGTTCAACGAAGCCAAGGTCGGCGACAAAGTGTCCATGGATTATTATCTTGGCGTCAGCGCGGAAGTCCGCAAGCCGACTGCGGAAGAGGAGCAGAACCCACTGGTCGTGCTGGACACCGCGGGCAAAACGGGGCCAGACGCGGCGCCGGCGGCCTATGATGTGCGGCAGATTCGCGCGGTGGTTACCATCGAAAGCCTGGATCGGAAGGCTCAAACCGTCACGGTCAAAGGTCCTCGCGGAAAGTACTTCACCGCGCGCGTGGCTGATGCTTCACGATTCGAGAGAGTGCGCATCGGCGACAAGATCCTGATGACTTTTACCGAAGCAACCGCCGTCTCGTTAAAACCGGCGGGGAATTAGACAGCAAGTTAAAGCTCTTAAACGGGGTCGGCGTTGCCACAGCGGCAACGCCGGCGCCCCGAGTTTGGAGTCCCACTTTCAGATGGCTGGGTCAGCGCTGATCAGGGCACAGTTCAACCCCTGCCTTCCGCCGCCCGCCCCCGGAATAGTGACCACCAACCGCTGATTACTGATAGTCTTCCGCCTGCCCTTTGGTATCGGCCAGTTGGACTTGGGGATCGGGCAGCAGTGGGCGAGCTTCGGAGACTTCACAGTCTTCTTTTTTACCACGGGCGGCGGTCATGGCGACCGGAGGGCCATCCTCATGGCGGCAGAGCGTGATGATCCTGCCGCAACGTCCGTTGCCGACGCTCTTGCCATCCAAGAGCGAGGCTGCGGCCCGGCAACCCGGCGTGGGCCTGCAAGAAGGCGGTCAGTGCCCGAGCATAAGCCACCGGATCAATAGCCCCCAGCAGGTCGTTAAGCGCATCGTAGCCGGGCATCGTCAGCCGCGCATTGTGCTTATCGCGCACGCGCACACCGTCTCCCCCCCCGCAGTATCTCTAACCCCGGGGTTAGGGGTACTACGGGGGTAGACGGTGAGCACAAGGTGCGGGGAACCGGGAGCGGGGATGGAGGTTGCCATACTTCGGGCAAGATCGAGGAATACGCCAGGCTGGCCGCGAAGTAGATTCGGTGTCAGCAGCACACAACCGCCGGCTTCTGCTTTAAGCTGGCTGCTGCTGACTGCCATTTGCCTTGGCCCGGGCACCTGAATGGCCGCTGGTGCTGACGCCGACGGACCGGGTACGGAAGGATCTGGCGCTGCAGGGACGGCCGCCGATTACCAACTCGATGATAGCGAACCGGGTCGTGGCCGTGGGATTGTTCGCTTTCGCGCAGGCCGCGACACGCCGGATGCAGCGTGTTCCCACGGGAGCGCAGAACTCCCACCTCAATCACCGTTTCCAGAAATGGCTTTGGACGACCCGCCCTCGAGATATGCCCGGTTTGCATGCCGCATTAAGAAAGCCGTTGACGTCAGCCCACCAGCGTGCGAATGATTTCAATCAACAAGAAGCCATGAGCACAGGAACCACTAACAACACCGCTGTCAGCACGGTTTTCGATCTCATCCCGCATATGAACCACAAACGAGAACGCCTCCCCGGGGTTCGCAAATGCTTCTGTTTTCGGCAGGCATTACGCTGGCCTGGCTGCGTCGGCCGCGTGCTGGCGCTGCTGGCCGTCCCGGCGGTGCTTGGCCTGTGCGGGTGCAAGCAGGCCGCGCCGCCGCCACCACCGCCGCCGACGGTCGAAGTGGTTCCGGTCCAGCAAAAGGACGTGCCAATTTACCGCGATTGGGTGGGCACGCTGGAAAGCGAGGTCAACGCCACCATCTCGGCGCAGGTTAGCGGCTACCTGTTGAGCCGTGGTTACACGGAAGGCAGCCTGGTGACCAACGGGCAGGTGCTGTTCCTGATTGATCCGGCGCCGTTCAAAGCCGCGCTCGACCAGGCCAAATCGCAGCTAGCGGAGGCCAAAGCCACGGAGGAGAAATACGCGCTCACCGTGAATCGCTACCGGCCGTTGGTGGCAAAGGAGGCGATCAGCCAACAGGAACTCGACAATGCGGTGCAGAACCAGAAGGCCGCGCAGGCGCAGATCGAGGCCGCCCAGGCGGCGGTGCAACAGGCACAGTTGAACCTGGACTTCACCACCATTCGTTCGCCAGTGGATGGGGTCGCCGGTCTCGCCTCGGCCCAGGCTCAGGTGGGCAATCTGGTCGGGCCGAGCACCGGGCCGCTTACCACCGTGACGACCGTGGACCCGATCCGCGCGTACGTCTCGGTGTCGCAGGCCTTGATGACGAAGATGATGCAGCGCCGGATCGCCGAGGGGCAGGAGTTGCGCAAACTTGAGGACCAGCAAGCCGGGGCAGAACTGGAACTGGTGCTCGCGAACGGCCAAACCTATGATAGGAAGGGGCGTATACGGTTCGCGAACAATCAGGTGGATGTGAGGACCGGCACGATTCGCGTGGTGGGCGAATTTCCCAATCCGAAAAGGCTGCTGGTGCCCGGGATGTTCGTCCGCGTCCGGGCTAAGCTGGAGACCCTCCAAGGTGCGCTGCTCGTTCCCCAGCGGGCGGTGACGGATATGCAGGGCCGTTCCCTCATCGCCGTGATCGGCGCCGACAATAAGATCAGCATCCGCCCGGTTGACGCCATCGAGCAAGTCGGGTCGGAGTGGGTGGTCAAGGGTAACCTGAAGGCCGGCGACAAGGTGGTGGCCGAGGGCGTGCAGAAGGTGCGCGACGGCGTGGTGGTCACCCCAGTGCCCTTTGCGGAAAAGACCGCCTCGGCTGCCGGGGCGCCCGCTGCCAAACCCGAAGAGAAGCAACCCTAACCGGAGCCACGATGACCCCCCGGAGCCCATTCCGCATTCCGCACTCCCCACTCCGCACTCGCTGACCTATGGCAAAGTTCTTCATCAACCGCCCCATCGTGGCGATGGTCATCTCCATTCTCATGGTGCTCATGGGTGTGGTGGCGATGTCCCGACTGCCGGTCGCGCAGTTCCCCAATATCGCTGACCCGCAGATCCAGGTGAACGCCACCTACCCCGGCGCGGACGCCCTCACCGTCCAGCAATCCGTGGCCGTACCGATTGAGCAACAAATGTCCGGCGTGGACAACATGGAGTACATGTACTCCCTCAACGCCAATAACGGCACCTTGAAGCTGACGGTGGACTTCGACGTCACAACCGACCCGAACACCGACCAGATCCTCGCGCAGATGCGGCAGGGCCAGGCTAATTCGCAGTTGCCCAGCGCCGTCATCAACCAGGGTGTCACCGTCCAGAAGTCCACCTCCTCGCCTCTGATCATGTTCGCGCTGTATTCGCCGAGCAACACCTACGACAGCGTCTTCCTGGCGAACTATTCCTACATCAACATCAACGACGCGATGACGCGGGTGAAGGGCATCGCCAGCGTCACGGTGTTCGGCGCGGGCCAATATGCCATCCGCCTCTGGGTGCGGCCGGACCGGCTCGCACAGATGGGGATCACCGTGCCGGACATCGTCAACGCCATCCAGCAGCAGAACACCGTCAACCCCGCCGGCAAGGTCGGCGGCGAACCGGTGCCTGCAGGCCAGGAATTCACCTACGCCGTCCGCGCTCAAGGCCGGCTGCAAACCGAGGCGGAGTTTGAGGACATCGTGGTGCGGGCCGCGCCCGGCGGCGCCATCGTGCGGGTGCGAGACGTCGCGCGCGTCGAACTCGGGGCGCAGAACTACGACATGATGGCACGGCTGAACGGCAAAGCTTGTGCGCTGATTGCGATTTACCAACTGCCCGGCTCGAACGCCATCGAAGCCGCCGACGGCACGAAAACGCTCATGGCGAAACTGAAGCAGAGCTTCCCGCCGGATCTGGAATACGCGGTCGCGCTCGACACCACGCTCGCTGTGACGGAAGGCATGAAAGAAATCAAGGCCACGCTTGTCGAGGCCATCGTGCTGGTCCTGATCGTGGTATTCATCTTCCTGCAAGGCTGGCGGGCGACGCTCATTCCGCTGCTGGCCGTGCCCGTGTCGCTGGTGGGCACGTTTGCCTTGTTCCCCCTCTTCGGCTTCTCCATCAACACCCTCTCGCTCTTTGGCCTGGTGCTGGCCATCGGCCTGGTCGTGGACGACGCCATCGTGGTCGTCGAGATCGTCGAGCATCACATCGAACATGGGCTCTCGCCCAAGGAGGCGGCGCTGAAGGGGATGCAGGAAGTCAGCGGGCCCGTCATCGCCATCGCCATCATCCTGGCGGCGGTATTCCTCCCGACGGCCTTCATCCCGGGCATCACCGGCCGGCTCTACCAGCAGTTCGCGGTGACGATTGCGGTGTCGGTCATCATCTCCGCCTTCAACGCGCTCACCCTGTCGCCGGCCTTGGCCGCGCTCCTGCTGCGGCCAAAGAAGAAAGGCCGAGGGCCGTTGCAGATGTTCTTCGATTGGTTCAACAAATGGTTTGGCCGCGCCACCGACGGCTACGTGGGCATCTGCCGCTTCCTGGTGCACAAGAGCGCGTTCGCGATGCTGCTGCTGGTGGGAGCGATGGCGCTGGCCGGGCTGCTGGGCAAGTCCGTCGCCACGAGCTTCCTGCCGGACGAGGACCAGGGCTACGTGTTCGGCGGTCTGCAACTGCCCAACACCGCGTCGCTGCAGCGGAACGACGAGTTGGTGAAGCAAGCGGAGGAGATTCTCAAGAGAACGCCCGGCGTGAAGTATTACTCCTCGGTGATCGGCTTCAGCATGTTGAGCGGCGTGGTCAACACTTACAGCAGCTTCTTCTTCATCTCCTTCGAGGAGTGGTCCAAACGCAAGAAGCCCGAGGAGAAGTACCAGGCGATCATGGCGCATCTGAACCGCGAGTTCAGCAAGATCCCGGGCTGCCTCGGGTTTGCCTTTCCGCCGCCGGCGATTCCCGGTGTGGGCACGTCGGGCGGGGTCACGTTTGTGCTGGAAGATCGCTCCGGCAAGGGGTTAGAGTTCCTGGGGCCGAATCTCGACAAATTCGTGGCCGCAGCGCGCAAGCGGCCAGAACTGGCCAGCGTGTTCAGCACCGCATTGCTTTCTGTGCCGCAGGTGTTCGTGGACGTGGATCGCGACCAGGTGCTCAGCCAGGGGGTCAAGCTGCAGGACGTTTACCAGACGATGCAGTGCTTCATGGGCGGCGCATTCGTGAACTACTTCAACCGCTTCGGCCGCCAATGGCAGGTCTACGTGCAATCCGAGGGCGATTACCGGACCCAGGCCGAGAACCTGGGCCAGTTCTACGTGATGAACAGCGCCACCAACATGGTCCCGCTCTCGGCGTTGACCCACGTGCGGGCGACGACCGGACCGGAGTTTACGATGCGCTACAACCTTTACCAGGCGGCTCAAATCAACGCCTCCGCCAAACCCGGGTTCAGCTCGGCCCAGGCCATGAAGGCGATGGAGGAGGTCTTCAAGGAGACCATGCCGCCCGGCATGGGCTTCGACTACCTGGGCATGAGCTACCAGGAGAACAAGGCCGCGCAAGGCGTATCGCCGATGGTAATCTTCGGCTTCTCGCTGCTCTGCGTATTCCTGATTCTCGCCGCGCAGTACGAAAGCTGGAGCCTCCCCTTCAGCGTGTTACTCTGCACCCCTATCGCCGTCTTTGGCGCGTTTGCCGGCCTTATGATCGGCCACTACGAGAACAACATTTACGCCCAGATCGGGCTCGTCATGCTCATCGGCCTGGCCGCCAAGAACGCGATCCTGATTGTCGAGTTTGCGAAGATGGGCTACGAGCAGGGCAAGCCGCTCATTGACGCCACGCTCGAAGGCGCCAAGCTCCGGCTGCGCCCGATCCTGATGACCAGCTTCGCTTTCATCCTCGGCTGCGTGCCGCTGGCCAAAGCCAGCGGCGCGGGGGCCTTGTCGCGCCAGGTCATGGGCTTCGCCGTTATCGGCGGCATGACCGCCGCCAGCTTTATCGCCATCTTCCTCATCCCGGCCTGCTTCTACGTCGTTGAAAACCTTAGTGGCCGGAAACACGCGGCGGCTTCGACCCCATCGCATCCTATCGAAGGCACTGCCACCGGAGGAGCGCACTAATGAAGGCAAGAATGACTTTGCGGAAGTCGGGCATCACTGCCCGGTCATGCGCCCGCAACCTTTGGGTTCGGGGCCTTGGATTTCGGGCCTCCCGAGCGCCATGGACAGCGCTTGGCTCCCTGGTTCTCATGGCCGCGCTGGCAGGTTGCGCGATGGGCCCAAACTACACGCGCCCCGTGCTGGACACGCCGACAAATTACCGCTTTGCCGCCAGCGAGACGACTAATTCGTTGGGCGACCTGCCGTGGTGGCAGGTGTTCAAGGACCCCGCCTTGCAGGACCTCATCTACATAGCGCTCACGAACAACTACGACCTCAAGCAGGCCGTGGCCCGCGTGGAGCAGGCGCGGCAGCAGGTGACGGTGGCGCGCGCCCCGCTCTTCCCGCAGTTCGGGTATGGCGGCGATATTGGGCGCGGAAAGAACGCGCTTTTCAACACCATGGCCGCGAATGGGGACACCGCCAGCTCGGCGCAGGTGAACCTCAATGCCGCGTGGGAGATAGATTTCTGGGGCCGCATCCGCCGGCTGACCGAAGCCGCGCGCGCCCAGTACCTCGCCACCGATGAAGCCCGGCGCGGCGTGACGATCACGCTGGTCAGCGATGTGGCTACGGCCTACTTTTCACTGCTCGACCTCGATCAAGAGCTGGAGATCCAGCGCGCCGCGACCAATGCCTACGCCGGCAGCTTCCGCATCTTCGATGACCGCCGGATCAACGGCGTCGCCTCCAAGCTCGAAACCGACCGTGCCGCCGCCGCGCTGGCGAATGCCGCCGCGGTCATCCCTCAACTCGAACTCCAGATCGCCCAGACCGAGAACCAGCTCAACGTCCTGCTCGGCCGCAACCCCGGGCCGGTTTCCCGCGGCTCGCTGACGGACCAGCCACCGTTTCCAGCGGAGGTGCCGGCGGGGTTGCCCAGCGCGCTGTTGCAGCGCCGGCCCGACATCCTGGCATCGGAACAGGCCCTCATCGCTGCCAACGCTGATATCGGCGCCAGCTTCGCGAATTTCTTCCCCCGAATCGGGCTGACGACTTTCATCGGCCAGATTAGCCCCGAGCTCTCGGCGTTCACCGCCGGCTCAGGCAATGCTTGGAACGTCGGCGCGACCCTCGCCGGCCCGCTGTTCCAAGGGGGGCAACTGCGCGCCCAATATCGCGCGGCCAAGGCCCGCTTCGACGAGGCCAAGGCCGCTTATGAACAAACGGTGCTGCGGGCGTTCCAGGAGGTCTCCAGCACGCTGATCTCGCGGCAGAAGGTTGCCGAAGCGCGGGTTTATGACGAGCGGGCCGTGGCGGCACTAACCTCTTCGGTGGACCTGGCCACGGAGCGTTATCTCAACGGCAAGTCCAGCTATTACGAGGTGCTGCAGGCGCAGCAGGAGCTTTATCCGACACAACGCGCACAGGTGCAGGCGCAGGTGAGCGAGTTGATCGCGGTGGTCCAGCTCTACCGCGCCCTCGGCGGAGGATGGGAGGCGCCGGATCAGCCCTCGGAGACCAAAACCGAAAGCCGCTGAACCGACTGGACAATTCCATGAGCCCACGGCTAAATCTCACCGCAGACGACGGCGCGAACCGACGCATCGTCACCGCCCGGGCCAAGCAAGCCGCCGACTAATCAATGAAAGCACCTGAGCGTCTAAGTGCCTCGCACAAACTGATTCGCGGGCGTGCCCACCAAGCCGGGCGTTGCCATGTCCATGCCCGCGAGCCAGATAACAGTTTATGCTGACCAACCCTTCGAGGAAGCGCATGGAGGCACAGTGGAGCTCGGGAAGCCCGCCGAGTCCGCGCCAATGACCGGCGCTGCCGTCGAGACACCAGAGAACGGAAGCGCATATCGAGCCGGGAGAATGATTATGAGCAAGAATTCAACACCCAACGGGAAGAAGAAGCTGAAGGAGAAGAAATACGCAAAGGAGCTGCGCAAGCTCCAGGGCGAATTGTGCAAGCTGCAGGAATGGGTTAAGCACAAAGGCCTGCGCGTGATAATTGTGTTCGAGGGGCGCGACGCTGCCGGCAAGGGCGGCACCATTAAAGCCATCACCGAGCGTGTGAGCCCGCGCGTGTTCCGGTTGGTGGCGTTGCCTGCGCCGTCCGACCGCGAGAAGTCACAGATGTACATTCAACGCTACATGCAACATTTCCCGGCGGCGGGCGAAGTTGTGATCTTCGACCGGAGTTGGTACAACCGCCTCGGTGTTGAATACGTGATGGGCTTCTGCACGAAGGAGCAGCATTGCCGTTTTCTCCAACTCTGTCCCGAGATGGAAAAGTATATTGTGGAGGGCGGCATCAAGCTGATTAAGGTCTGGCTTGAGGTCAGCGACAAGGAACAGAAGCGCCGGTTCGAAGCGCGCCTGGAGGACCCCTTGCGCCAGTGGAAACTCAGCCCGATGGACCTGCCTTCGCGCAGCAAGTGGTTCGAGTATTCGCGCGCGCGCGACATGATGCTCAAGGCCACAGACACCAAATGGGCTCCCTGGCATATCCTGCCTTCGGATGATAAGAAACGCGCGCGCTTGAATTGCATCCGCCACATCCTGAACCTCCTTCCCTACAAGAAAGTTCCGCACGAGAAAGTCAAGCTGCCCAAGCGCTCCATGAAGGGCGCCTATGACGACCAGGCCACGCTAAAAGGCAGGAAGTTTGTCCCGGAAAAGTACTGAAGCCGCTGCTGTCATGAACCAATAGACAAAAGAAGAGGAACCTAAGCTATGAGCGCTGAAATCCTGGATACCGCCGACGGCATCCTGACCGTCCGAATCACCGGAAAGTTGACTCACCCCGAGCTGCGCGCGGCACAGAAAAGCGCGGCCACAATCCTGAAACAGCAGGGCAGGATGAGCATCCTTGTCCTGGGCGAAAACTTTGAAGGCTGGGAACGGGGGGGCGACTGGGGTGATCTTTCATTCCAGCTGGATCATGATGCCAGCATTGAGAAGATGGCTATCGTGGGCGAGAGGAAGTGGGAAGACCTGTCGCTGATCTTTGCCGGCAAGGAGTTTCGGAAATTCCCCATTGAATACTTCCAGCCGGGCGACCTGACCAAAGCCCGCGCCTGGCTGGCCGCGACCAAATGATCAAACATGTTTGATTCGAAAGAAAATGCGGGGGGATCTTCCTGTGCCGGGCGCCCCTTGACAGAACCTTCAAACGGTGGCTGATTCAACCGCACACAACGAATTAATAACAACGCAGTAAACCGAAAGATCAACATATGAGAAAGCAAACCATGCTAGTTATCGGCCTCGCGACCCTGCTGGTTTCCGCCACGCAGGCCAGCCAGGAACAACTCGCCGCAAGCGTCCGGGACACTCACCTCGAAACGACCCGGACGTCCGAGCAACTCAAGTCCACGTTGAGCGCGCTGAATGCCCTCACGAAACAGACGAAGGGCGACCTGCGTCCGGCCTATAACGCCTATTGCTCGGAAGTAGCCAACACGGAATCGGCCGCCACCTGGACGCGGACGCGGGCTCAGTGGATGGCCAGCGATGGCCGCAAGTACTTCCAGGACTGGGAAAGTTCGGTCAATAGCATCGCCAACGAATCCTTGCGCAAAAAGGCGCAGAAGCGGTTAACCGCCGTCAGGACGAGCTATGACAAGGTGGAGGCATCCCTCCAGCAGGCTGGTAACAAGTTCAAGCCCTTCCTCTCCGACCTTACGGATGTCCAGAAGGCTCTGGCCACGGACGTCACGGCGGGCGGGGTGAAGGCGATTAAGAGCACGGTCCGGAGCGCGAACTGGAATCATCAGTTTGTTGACAAGGCCATCAACTCCGCCCTCAAGGAAATGGGCAAGATGGAGAAGGCGCTGTCCTCGGAAGCTAAGTGAAACAACCGCGGACTTATATCGAGACCAGGCAAGGCTCAAGAGCCAGTGATTCAATAAGTGGCCCGCCTTGCCTGGTCCGCCAAACCGGTCGCGGGCAGAAGACCCATTAGCAAACACTTAAGTCTGAATGACGGCAAGAGTATGAAAGCAATGAAAATACAACACCTCACCACAAACGCGCGTCGGCTTGGGCTGGCGCTTATTGGGGGCGCGCTCATTTTGCTATCGCCTGCGACACGCGCCGGCCTGTTCAGCCCCAAAGGGGACAGCCCCGAGGAGAAGCGGCAGGTCGTCCGGCAGCAGCGCGATGAAATGCTGGATGAACTCTACAAGACCAAACCCGAATTGAAGAGCCGCATCGCCAAGGCCGCCGGCTACGCGACCTTTAAGCAGACGGACCTGAATCTGTTCCTCCTCGCCTCCGGCCGGGGCTATGGCGTGCTGAAGGATAACAAGACCGGCAAAGACACGTTTATGTGCGTCGCCTCGCTCGGCACAGGCGTTGGCATGGGGGTGAAGGACCTGCGGGTCATCTTCGTTTTCAACGATGCCAAGGTGATGCAGCAGTTTGTTGAGCAGGGCGTGCAGTTTGGCGGGAAGGGCGACGCTTCCGCCAAATACAAGAATACGGGCATCTCCGCCGAAGGCGGCGCCAAGGCCAATGTGGACCTCAGGGATGGCACGGTGGCTGCCGGGGCTACCACCGACTCGCGAGCTGGCACCACCGCAACCGACACGACCTCGATGGCTGCCGTAATCGGCGGCCCGATGGAGATCTATCAATTCACCGAGAGCGGCGTATCACTCCAGGCCACTGTCCAAGGCACCAAGTATTGGAAAGACTCGAAACTAAACCAGTAACCATTCCGAATCACAAACAACATCCTATGCAAATGAAAACCATCCTTCGTTGTCTCCTGCTCGCCGCGGTTCTTCCACTGGGCAGCCTGACCGCATTCCCCCAAACCGGTGAGAAGTCTTCGGATCCCGACGACCTCCGCGCCGTCCTCGAGACGTTGCGTTCCGACGTTAACGGTTACAAAGTTCGCGTGATTAACCAGGCCATGCAGTTGACTGGCCCGGAGGCGGATAAGTTCTGGCCGATTTACCGCCAGTACGAGCGCGAATTGGGCCTGGTGGCCGATAAGAAAGTCGCGCTCATTCGCGAGTTCGCCGACCGGTGCGCGGCCGGCACCCTCGATAACAAGACGGCCGCCAAGATCGCACAACAATGGCTTAAGAACGTGGAAGCGCGCCTCAAGCTGTGGAAGAAGTACCATAAGAAGATCGGCAAGGCTGTCTCGCCGGCTCGCGCCGCCCAGTTCCTTCAGGTCGAGAACCAGGTGGCCCTGTTCATGGATTTGAACATCGCCGCGGAGATGCCTGCCTTGCGAACGGTGATCAAGCAGGACCGGCAGCCCTGAACCCATCCGCGCTCGCTGTCCAACGGGCAGATCACCCGCGAACCTCATTCCGCTCCTTAAACCCTATGCATAAGACAAAGCCTCAATTCATGATTGCGATGTTCCGCCCGCTTTCTTTGTGCGCTCTCGCCGCGTTGCTCTGTTCCTGCGCGGCGACTTCGGTCAAGAACACCTGGAAGGCTCCTGATTGCCAACAACCAGTCGGGAAGATAGCCGTGCTCACAGTTGAAAAGCGTGGGCTTCTGCGCGAGGGATTTGAGAATCGGTTTGTGGCGCAGTTGACAAAGGCCGGGGCCTCGGCGTTGGTCACGCACGACCTGCTCTCGCTGCCGGAGATCAAGGAAGACAAGCGCGCCGCCGCGGAGCGCTTCCGCGCGAGCGGTGCCCAGGCCATCCTCATCTTGCGCCTGCTCGACATGAGCAGTTCCTACCGCGAAAGTCGCGCCGGCGGCGAGCGCTATGCGCCGGTGATCACCTGGGTTGATAGCATGGGTTGGTATGACTACTATAGCGTGGGATTCATGGACATGAGCTCCACTTACGGCAGCTTGAAACAAACGGTGTGTCTCGAAACCAGCCTTTACGACCTGAATACCGAAAAGCGCCTCTGGTCCGGGGTTACCCAGACGGTCGTGAAAGAGAATATGGACCGCGTGGCGGAAATGGATCCCCTGGTCGGGAAAATCGTCGCTGCTATGCGAAAGGATGGTATGATACGATGATCGTGTCCGGCCCCACCAAGGGCAACTGGGACCCGGGCTCTTGCGACGCGCCCTTGCCGCTCGGAAAGGGCGAGGTTGGTTTCGTCAAACACGAGAGAACAACATTATGAAGACCATGACACAGATAAAGTGCGGAGAATGGTTGGGACTGGCGTTGATCCTGGGCGCGATGCTGCCTGCGGCGCTGGCACAGGAGCCGACGAGTCCCTCGTACCCTGTTTACAAAGTGACAAATGCCCCGGCGCCGGAGGCAGTGTCTCCGGCTCCTGTCGCCACTCCTGCGCCGCCCCCGTCCGCTCCAGCGCAGCGCAGCGCGGCGGAATTGCAGAAGCTTGCCGAGCCCATCGCGCTGCACCCGGACCTCTTGGTCTCGATCATCCTGCCCGCCGCCGCGTACCCGGTGGAGATTGTGCAGGCGGCGCGGTTCGTGCGGGACACCAACAATGTGCCGAAGGTGGATGATCAGCCCTGGGACGACAACGTGAAGGCGGTGGCGAAGTTTCCGCAGTTGATCTCAATGCTGGACTCGAATCTGACTTGGACGGTTGATCTAGGGCAGGCGTTTATTGACCAACCCAAGGAATTGATGGACGCCATCCAGGCGCTCCGGGCCAAGGCGCACAAAGCCGGCACGCTCCAGACCACCCCCCAACAGATCGTGACGGTGACCAATATAGTCGTGGTGCAGACCAATGTGACGCAGGTCGTGTCGGCGCCCAGCCAGATTGTGGAGATTATACCGGCCAACCCGCAAGTGGTCTATGTGCCAAGCTATCCGCCCACGGTTTATTACCCGCCGCCGGCCTACGTGTATAACCCGTGGGCTCCGCTGGTTACCTTTGGCGCGGCGGTGGCAGTGGGGGCGATTATTGCCAATAACTGCGACTGGCATGGCGGCGGGGTCTATGTGGGACCGCATGGCGCCGCGGTTTGGGGCGGCGGCTACCACGGGGACGTCAATATCAATAACTTCAATAACGTCAACGTGAATAACTCGCGCAACGCCAATGTGAACAACTCACGAAACGTATCGGGCAGTGGCAACCGGCCCAGCCAGCAGCCCGCCCAGAAGTGGCAGCCCGACCAGAACCGGATGCGCAACAGCGGCGCCGGCGCCTCGGCGAGCACGCGCGAGGCGCGCGGCTGGGGTTCCGGCCAGGGAGGGGGCGCAAACGCCGCAGCCCGGCCTTCTACTGGCAACGTTGGGGCACGCCCCTCAACGGGCATGCCGTCAACCGGCACCGCCGGGGCACGGCCCTCAACCGGGAACGTAGGTGCCCGGCCTTCCACGGGCAATGTTGGGGCACGACCTTCGACCGGCACCGCCGGCGGCAGCCGGCCCGCGGCGGCTCCGACCACGAGCAGTTTCCAAAACAAGTCCGGCTCGTCCGCCAGCCGTCCGTCATCCTCGAGCAGCGCGTTCAGCGGCGTGAACAGCGGCTCGAGCGCGAAGAATTACAGCAGCCGAGGAAGTTCCAGCCGTAGCAGCAGCAGCTCGGGTCGGAGCAGTGGCGGTAGCCGTGGCGGGGGCGGGGGACGAGGAGGGGGAGGAGGAGGGCGGCGATGAAGCACACCCTGCAACGCAAACTCCTTTTTCTACGTGATATGAAGACTTCGAAGCTAGATTTTCGCATGAACGCTCCGCGAGCGTGTTCCCGTTTCATCCAACATGGCAGCTTGGTTCTGGCGCTGGCGCTCGGTGTGCCCGTCGCAACGGGTGCCGCCGACACCGGCAAGACCTTTGCGACGCCTGAAGAAGCCGTCACGGCGCTCGTGCAGGCCACCAGCGCGGCAAGCGGTGCCGACCTGCGCGCGATCTTTGGCCCGGCCGCCGAGGAACTCCACAACCCGGACCGGGTCCAGGCGACCAACGAATTCCATGCGTTCACGGCAGCCCTGAACCAGACGAATCGGCTCGTCCACGAATCTGCCACCCGGTGCGTCCTCGAAGTGGGCCCCAACTCCTGGCCGTTCCCGGTTCCCATCGTGAAGAAGGACGGGCAGTGGCTTTTCGACACCGCGGCCGGCAAGGAGGAAATCCTGAGCCGCCGCATCGGCAAGAACGAGTTGGCGGTGTTGCAAGCCATGCGCGCTTATGTGCAGGCCCAGCGCGAATACGCCAGCCGCGACCGCAATGGCGACGAGGTGTTGGAGTACGCCCAGCGTTTGGCCAGCACGCCCGGCAACAAGGACGGTCTCTACTGGCCGCCTGAACTGGACGGCGAGATCAGCCCGCTTGGCCCGCTGGTCGCCGACGCCCAAAGTGAAGGCTATGGCATGAAAGCCAAGGGGCAAGACTCCAGCCGCGAGCCGTTTCATGGCTACTTCTTCAAGATCCTCATCCAGCAGGGCAAGCACGCCCCCGGCGGCAAATACAGCTACATCATCAACGGACACATGATTGGCGGCTTTGCCCTGGTGGCGTGGCCTGCGGAATACGGAGACTCCGGCATCATGACCTTTATCGTCAACCAGCAAGGCCGCGTTTACCAGAAGGACCTCGGAGCCAAGACCGACAGGCAGGCACCAGCCATGAATGATTACGACCCGGATTCCAGTTGGTCGGTGTCGCCGGATTGAGTCTGGCTTACCACAACGCACGAAAACTTAGCTCGAACGAGAAGCTCAATCGCAAGATTCCATTCTCCCATAAACCATAGCAAGTAATTACACGCCGAACACACATGAACCCAATCATCAAGACGCTGAAAGTGACCAGCCTTGCGGCCATCCTTGTGGGCAGCCTTGCGCTGCTGCCTGGATGTGGCGGAGGTGGAGCTACCTACCAGGCCGCCAGCAACCAGACGCTGGGCAAGGAACTGCAGGATCTCAAAGAAAGCTACGACAAGGGTATTATCACGCAGAAGGAGTACGAAGCTAGCAAGAAGAAACTCCTGAAGAAGTACACGGAGTAGTGGCAGCGGCACTGTGCGGGGGGCTCTTCCGATACGCAGCGACTTAAATCGTTGCGCGCTTTCGTGAGGAGCGTCCTAGCCGGGCAGGGCTGTCTCGCGGCGGCGGCCGGCTTTATGACGCTACGTGCAGCGATGGGAATGCTTGCAGTTGATATCCACAAACCTATTTGCCCCGCGCTACTTTGCGCTCAAGGATGCAGCAGTGAGCGTCCTACTCTCCGCGCCAAAATGGCTGCGCGCGCATGGCAGAAGCTGGCTGCGCGGCGGGCTGGTTTTTCACCTGCCGCGAATCTGCGACCGCAGATGCCTCAGAGCTGAGTGAATGAAGTGGTGGCAAACTCGACTCGCACGAAAGCCGCGAAGCCACGATGAGCCCAAAGCCCGCGACCGATCAACGTTCCCGCGCTTTCATAGCCCGGCGCCGTTCGGCGTTGCCCGCACTGCAATGGCTGCGGTCCTACAACCGAGCGTGGCTGCGGGGTGATGTCATCGCCGGCATCACGCTTGCGGCCTATCTGCTGCCGGCCAGCCTGGGCGACGCCTCGCTGGCGAACCTGCCTCCCCAAGCGGGACTCTACGCCTGCTTGTTTGGCGGGCTGGTCTTCTGGCTGTTCTGCAGCTCGCGCCACACGGTTATCACCGTCACGTCCGCCATTTCACTGCTTGTTGGCGCGTCGCTGGGTGAGATTGCGGGCGGCGATACAACCCGGTTTAGCGCGCTGGCGGCGGCCACGGCCTTGCTGGTAGCACTCATCGCTTTTGTCGCCTGGCTGGTTAAGGCCGGCGCCATTATCAACTTCGTCTCCGAGAGTGTGATGGTCGGGTTTAAGTGCGGTGTAGCGCTGTTCCTCGCCAGCACCCAGTTGCCCAAGTTATTTGGCATCCACGGGGCCCATGGCAATTTCTGGGAGAACAGCGGCACCTTCCTGAAGCACTTGGGCGAGACTAATCCCATCTCGCTCACGATCGGCGGCGTCGCGCTGGCGGTGCTTGTTTTTGGGAAGATCTTCTTCAACAACAAACCCGTGGCGTTGTTCGTCGTGGTGGGCGGCATTGTGGTTTCGGGACTGCTTGGTCTCGACGCGCGCGGGGTGAAGCTGCTGGGCGAAGTGCCGCAGGGACTGCCGCCACTCGGGCTGCCCGGAGCGCTAGACTGGGACAACTGGAACGCCGTGCTTCACGATTTCAACAACCTGCTGCCCCTGGCGTTCGCGTGCTTCCTGCTTGCCGCAGTGGAGACGGCTGCCATCGGCCGCACGTTCGCCGCGAAGCATGGCGGCCGACTGGACGCCAACCAGGAGTTTCTTGCGCTTGCTGCATCCAACCTCTCAGCAGGACTAGGGCGCGGTTACCCGGTCAGCGGCGGCATGTCGCAATCACTGGTTAACGAAGGCGGGGGCGGGCGCACGCCACTATCGGGGGCTGTCGCGGCGGGAATCATTCTGCTGGTCACGCTCTTCCTTTCGCAACTGCTGCGCGCGCTGCCCCAGCCGGTCTTGGCGGCGGTGGTGCTGGTGGCGGTGGGTGGTCTGTTCAACACTTCCGCCCTCAAAGAACTCTGGCGTGGCGATCGCACTGAATTCGTCGTGGCGATAGCCGCTATTGTCGGCGTGCTCGGGCAAGGCCTGCTGCGCGGAGTGATGATCGGCGCCATCATCTCGCTGGCGCTCTTGATCCGTCACGCCTCGCGTCCACAGGTTTCCTTGCTTGGCCGCATCCCGGGCACGCGGCGATTCTCAGACTGCGAGCGGCATCCGGACAATGAACCGACTCCGGGCGTTATTATCTTCCGGCCTGAGTCGGGCCTCTTCTACTTCAACATGGATCACGTGCGCGACACAATTCTGGATCGGGTACGCGCTGAAACCGCGCTGCCCAGGCTCGTCGTGCTGGACCTTTCTGGTACGCCGCGTGTGGACATGCACAGCGCGCACATGCTCGGGAGCTTGGCGGATGAACTCGCCGCGGCTGGCATCCGGGTGCAGGCTGTCGAGGCTCGCGCTGCGGTGCGCGAACGGTTGCGCGACCTGGGGCCGGACACCAAACTTGACGCGGTCAGCCGGTTCACCACCGTGGCAGACGCGGTGGACAGTTTCTTGGCGAGTGGCGAGAACCAGTATGAGTGATCTTCTACACTTAAGTATTCAATCAGCAACCACACGGTCACACTTGCCGCAGTTATTCCGCTCGTGCTCGCTGGAAGATCAGCCTCCTAAACCAGTCACCAACCCTTAATGCATATCTTATGTTACCCATATTTCGTATTTCTCTATTTGCTGGCATGACCTGCTTCTGGCTTCTGCTTGCGGGCACGGGCTGCAGTTCGGTGGGGGGGCCAGCCTCTGCCAGCTTCGCCTCGGTAATCATCCAGAATCACTCCCTGCAAGAGATTACCGGCACTACCGCCAAAATCTTCGGCGCCGAGGGTTACACGGGCGGTCTGCAGGGCCCAGGCAAGATGGTCTTCCAGAAAGAAGCTTCGCGTGCCACGACCTTGTCCCGCGAAGGCCTGCTGGACACACATTACGGCGCACGCACCGTGAATCGGGTGCGGGTGGAGATCGATTCCCTGAGCGGCGGCTCGTCCTACCGTTTACAGTGTCAGGCCTACGTCGTGCGAGACGCCGGCGATATGCTCGAAGATGAAGTGCGTCTTACCAAGGTCCGCAGTGGACCTTATCAGTCGCTGCTGAACAAGGTGAAGAAGGAGTTGAAGTGAGTCCGATTGTAACTTTGTAGAGTGGTGGCGCAACGCAATTGGAGCTTTCCCCCACCTGTGTAATCTATGACTGCTCTAAGACCCCTGCTCAAGGAAATCCGGCATAGCCCGCTGCTCTGGCTGCTGGCCTTTGTGCCCGTGGTGTTCGCCGCCGAGAAGCTCAAACCCGGAGCGCACACGCTGCTGTTTGTGCTGTCCGTGCTGGCCATTGTACCGTTGGCGGCGCTGTTGAGTCACGCCACCGAATCCGTGGCGGCCAGGACGGGCGATGCGGTCGGCGGCCTGCTCAACGCCACGCTGGGAAACCTGACCGAACTGGTCATTGCCCTTGCGGCCTTGCGCGCCGGGCAATACATGCTCGTGAAGGCCTCGATTGCCGGCGCGATTGTCACCAACACGCTGTTCGTGCTGGGGGCGTCGTTTCTGCTCGGCGGACTCAAACATCATGTCCAGGAATACAACCGCGTCAGCGCCCGCGTGCAAGCCAGCTTGCTCTTTCTGGCCACGGTCGCGCTGATGATTCCTTCGGCGATCTCGGACGCCGACTCCGCGTCGGGGGCGGCGTTCACCCAGAAGCTCAGCGTGGGTCTAGCGGTGCTGCTCATCGTCGCTTACGGCTTGGGCATGTTGTTCTCGCTCAAGACACACCGCGAACTCTTCGCCAGTGCAGAATCTGGGGAGACCGGCGAGGCGCCCTGGCCCATCGGTCTGGCGCTGGCTACGCTGGCTGGCGTCACCGTGTTAGTCGCGCTGGTGAGCGAGGTGTTTGTAGAGTCCGTGCAGAAGGCGGCGGAGGCGTTCGGGATGACCCCGGCGTTTGTGGGTTTTATCGTCGTGGCGCTGGTGGGCGGTGCGGCGGAGATGGGCTCGGCGTTTTCCGGCGCGCGCAAGAACCGCCTGGACCTGAGCGTGGGCATCGCCTTGGGCAGTGCGGCGCAAATCGCGCTCTTTGTCGCGCCGGTGCTCGTAATGTGCAGTTACGTGCTCGGTCCGACGCCGATGGACCTGCAATTCTGGCCGGGCGCGGTGGTGATGATTCTCATTGCCACCCTCACCGCGGCGCTCGTAACGAACAGCGGGCGCTCGGCCTGGTTCGTCGGGGTGTTGCTGCTGATGGTTTATCTTATCTTCGCTATGACGCTTTACCTCTTGCCGCCCCGAGCGCAGTGAAATGGCAGCCTAATCAAGCACAGCTAACCACTAAACTCACAACCCCCATGTCTCACCAACCCAGTAAATCCACAAAACGCGTCCTGGAGCCCTATGACCGGGTTTCGGAGGTGCTGTTCGGACTGATCATGGTCCTCACGTTCAGCGGTTCGCTCAGCGTCGCCGAGGCGGGCCGCGAGAGCATTCGCACGATGCTCATTGGGGCGCTCGGATGCAATCTGGCCTGGGGGATCATTGACAGCGTTTTGTATCTGATGGGCTGCCTGGCGGAAAGAGGCAAAGGTCTCCTGACCTTGCGCGCTGTGCGCAAAGCGACTGATCCCCAGAAGGCCCAGCGGCTGATCGCCGGTGCCCTGCCGCCTCTGGTTTCATCCATTCTGAAGCCGGAGGAACTTGAAGCCATGCGCCAACGTCTGAAAGACCTGCCGGAGCCGCCCCAACAAGCACGGCTGGGGAAGGACGAATGGCTGGGAGCATTGGGGGTCTTCCTGCTGGTGTTCCTGTCCACGTTCCCGGTGGTGATCCCGTTCATTTTCATGAAGAACGCCTGGCTGGCTTTGCGGGTTTCCAACGCCATCGCCATCGCGATGCTGTTCTTAACGGGCTGCGCGTTTGGGCGCATTACCGGGCGACGCCCGTGGGTGATGGGCATCTCGATGGTTCTGTTGGGCGGTGTTCTCGTTGCTCTCACCATGGCGCTGGGAGGGTAACAAGGATGTCTAGCGTGCCACTCATTTGCCTGGGCATAGTTCTTGGCGCCATCTCGGCCGCCGGTCAGGTCACGAACACGCCCGCGGCCACTAATGCTCCGCCTGCAAACGTCGCGGAGGAGACGGAGGGGGGCTGGACTTTCTCCGCCTCGGCTTATACCTACATCGTGCCCGACAGCCGCGATTACGTGCAGCCTGCTTTCACTGCCGACTGCGGCTGGCTGCACCTCGAAGCCCGCTACAATTACGAAGACCTCGAGACTGGCTCGGCTTGGGTGGGCTATAACTTCGGCGGGGGCGAGAAGCTGGCGTGGGAGTTTACTCCCATGCTCGGGGGTGTGTTCGGTAACACGACCGGCATCGCGCCGGGCTACAAAGGCTCGTTGAGCTGGTGGAAACTCGAACTCTACAGCGAAGGCGAATATGTCTTTGACACCGGTGATTCGTCCGGAAGCTTCTTTTACAATTGGTCCGAGCTGACCCTCGCCCCGGTGGAATGGTTTCGGTTGGGCATAGTGACCCAGCGCACTCGGGCTTACCAGACCGACCGCGACATTCAGCGCGGGCTCCTCGTAGGGCTTTCCTACAGAAAGGTGAGTTTCACAACCTATGTGTTTAATCCGGACGAAAGCAGGCCAACCATCGTGCTCGCTGCCGGGTTGTGTTTCTGAAGGTGACTCTGGTGGCTTCATTCTACGCTTTGGTTTGCCTGTGTAGCACAGGTTCCTGCGGCGTGCAGATAATGCGGTGTTGCGGCATTGGGAGCAGCGGCTGCAAAGCTCGAGTGCGCGTTCTTTTGCGGCTGCCAAAGAGAAGCGTGACGCATCCATCGCGGACCGGCAAGGGCTCGGCTCGGGCCAGGGAGCAACAGGTAGCCGTTAGCAATTGGCAAACTGGAGACTTTATCGGTACAGTATCCCGCAACGAAATTCAATGAAGCCAGGACTAGACGCCAAGACCACAGCTATGCGCAACTCGTCTTATCAAGGCGGCGAAAGGCATGTGGTGGCACTCATCCTCGGGGCGTTCGTTTCAACGTGTGCTGGGTTAGCCGCGACCAACCCCGAAACGCCCTCGGAAGCCGATCAGATTCGTGTGGAGCTGCGCGCGCTGAAACAGGAATACGAGCAGCGCATGCGCAATCTAGAGGAGCGGTTGCGTCGTTTGGAAGAACCTACGGGGGTCTTGAAAACAAACGTGGCACCGGTGCCCACGGCGACGGTTGTGTCCGCGGCGCCCACGAATGCGGCGGCCCTTGCGCGCCAGTTTGCCCGGCAGGAATTTCAGCGCAGCACGGAATCCCGCGAGCAGGCCCTGTTGACCGCCACGAATCCTATTTCCGAAAGGGTGGAACAAGTGCTGCAGGATTTTGTCGATATCCACGGCTATTTCCGCGCGGGATACGGGCGTAATGACCAGGGTGGCTCGCAGGTTGGATTTCAAGCTCCGGGCGCCATGGCCAAGTATCGGCTGGGGAACGAGGCGGAGAACTACGGTGAGCTTTCTTTCGACAAGAACTTTTACGTGCCGGGTTTGTTTAAAGCGGATGCAACCCCACCCTCTGAGCCGACCGCCCCGGGCCCGCTCGCGCATGTGGAAGCCATGATGTCCATCTACAACCCTTACCAGGACCTGCTCAGTTCTGGCAGCACGGATTTCGGTCTGCCGCAAATCTGGGGATCTATCGGTAATGTCGTCAGCGCTCAACCTTCGATGAAGTTCTGGGCTGGCAGCCGTTATTACCGCAGGCACGATATTCACATCAACGACTTCTTCTTCTACAACATGAGTGGAACCGGAGGTGGCGTCGAGGACTTCGAACTGCCATTCGGCAAGATTGCCTTGGCGTGGATTGGCGCAGCCTCGAGCAGCGGCTTCAGTGATTTGCCGCAACCGGACCCCAATAACGAAGCTGGCTTTAGCAAAGCCAATTGGGACCTTCGCCTCTACGACGTACCCCTGCCGCTGGGCAAAGGTGAGTTCGGTTTCACTTATGCTCGCGCTGACAGTGGGTTGGACGCCGCCGGCAACTCCGCGCCCGGTTCCGACGGAATGGCCTTCACGTTCCTCCACACCCGGGAAGGCATGATCAGCCCGGATGGGATTAACAAGTTCTCCCTGCAGTTCGGGACCGGAGCGGCGAAAACCTTCACTTCCGGTTTTGAAACATTCACTCTCGACAATGGCGTTTATATTCGCCCGGACGAACGGGATTCCTGGCGTTTCCGGGTCACCGAGCACTTTACCGCGAATGTCAGCGACTCATTCTCGATTGGGCCGGCGCTGGTGTACCAACTCACCGATTACGCCGATGGCAGCGGCACGGTGCAGTGGGCCTCGGCGGGTGTGCGTCCGATTTGGCATTTCAATCGTCACCTTAGCCTGGCCGGCGAAGCCGGTGTGGACTATGTGAAGGGCGACTCCGCAAACTCCAGCGGCTACGTGTATAAACTGACACTTGCCCCGCAGGTTTCCCTTGGCAGCCGGTTCATGAGTCGGCCAGTGATTCGCGGATACGTAACTTACGCCTCCTGGTCTGATGACTTCGTTGGCCAAGTCGGGGGCAAGGATTACGTGAACGAAACCCAGGGCCTGTGTTACGGCGTGCAAATGGAGGTGTGGTGGTAGGGCTGTTGGATGGGGAAGCCCACGGAAAACATGACTAATGATAGAGCAAACCATGAACGTCAATGTCTTAGGTGAACCCCGATTCCCTTCGCCCCTCCGACGCGCGGTCAGCGATGACCTCCGTGTCCCGGACCAGATTGTGCATGACCCGAAGTCGCCAGCGCGGTCCGAGTTGCTGTTTGAACTGGCCGGCCCGCGGGCAAAGCTCTTCTTTGACCCGAAGGAGACGCGCGCCGGCATTGTCACTTGCGGCGGATTGTGCCCCGGCCTAAATGATGTCATTCGGTCGGTTTTCCTCGAACTGCACCACGCCTATGGAGTGAAAGAGGTGCTGGGCTTCCAGGGGGGCTATCAAGGCCTTGATCCGGCGCGGGGCGCGGAGCCGATCGTGCTGACAAAGGCATTCGTGGACGACATCCACAAAGAGGGCGGCACCGTGCTGGGCACCTCGCGCGGGCCGGTAGATTTCGGGTTGGCGGTGGACAACCTGATCCGGCGCAATGTGCATATCCTCTTCACCATCGGTGGTGATGGCACGCAGCGCGGCGGGAACGCCTTGTTTCAGGAAGCGAAGAGGCGCGGCCACGCCTTGGCGGTGGTGGGCATTCCCAAGACCGTTGACAACGATGTGGCCTTCGTATCGCGGACCTTTGGCTACCTTACCGCCGTGCAGGAGGCGGCTCAAGTGCTGCACCGCGCGCACACCGAGGCGCGGAGCGTTGAGAACGGCGTCTCGCTGGTAAAGTTGATGGGCCGGCATGCGGGGTTCATTGCCGGCGGGGCCACCGTGGCCAGCCAGGATGTGAATTTCATACTGGTTCCGGAGGTGCCCTTCAGGCTGAAGGGGGAGCGCGGCTTCCTGGCGGCACTCCAGCAACGTATCGTGAATCGGAAGCACGCGCTGGTGGTCGTGGCCGAAGGAGCCGGACAGGACCTGTTGGAGAGCCCAAAGGCGGAGCGTGACGCCTCCGGCAACGTAAAGCTCAAGGACATCGGCCTGTTCTTGCGTGATCGTATCGAGGCGCATTTCAAGGCCGAGAAGATTCCCGTCGTCATGCGCTATTTCGACCCCAGCTATCTTATTCGCAGCAGCCCGGCCAATGCCGAGGATTCGATCCTCTGCGATCTTTTCGCACGCCACGCTGTGCACGCGGCGATGGCCGGCAAGACGGGATTGGTAATTGGCTATTTGCACGACCGGTTTATTCATGTGCCCATCGAACTCCTGGCGAGCCGCAAGAAATGCCTGGATCCGAACGGTCCTGCCTGGAGCGCTGTCCTGGCCGCCACCGGCCAGCCGGAACGATTCGAGTAGCCTTGCTCAGTCATGATCACTACCGCCGTTTTCGACACCAAGCCGTACGATCGCGAGCCGCTTCAGCGCGCCTCGACCAACAGCCCCATCGAGTGGCACTTTCTGGAATTCCGGCTAACCCGGGAAACCGCGCCACTGGCGAAGGGTGCCCAGGCGGTTTGCGTCTTCGTCAATGACCAATTGGACCGGCCATGTCTGGAGGCGCTGGCAGCCCAGGGCGTCAGGCTCGTGGCGCTGCGCTGCACCGGATTCAACAACATTGACCTTCCCGCCGCCAAGGCGTTGAAGCTTACCGTCACGCGTGTCCCGGTCTATTCTCCTTACGCGGTGGCCGAGCATGCCGTCGCGCTGCTGCTGACCCTCAACCGCAAGATTCACCGCGCCTTCAACCGTGTTCGCGAGCTGAACTTCTCCCTCAACGGCCTGGTCGGCTGCGACCTGCATGGCAAGACCGCCGGCATTGTAGGCACGGGCAAGATCGGGCGCGTCGTAGCCCAGATCCTGCACGGCTTTGGCATGAAGCTGTTGGCCTATGACCCGTTCCCGAATCGGGACTGGGCCGCCCCGCTCGGCGTCGAGTATGTGGACGCGTCCACCCTGGCGGCGCGCAGCGATGTCATGTCGTTGCACGTGCCGCTGACGCCGGAAACGCGGCACCTCATCCGCCGCGAAACGCTGGAGCGGATGAAGCCCGGCGCCATCCTCATCAACGTCAGCCGCGGCGCATTGATTGACACAACGGCCCTGATTGAGGCGCTGAAGTCCGGCCGCCTTGGCGGTGTGGCGCTGGACGTTTACGAAGAGGAGGAAGGCATCTTCTACGAGGACCTTTCCGGCCAGGTGCTGCATGACGACGAGCTGGCGCGGCTGCTTACCTTCCCCAATGTGCTCATCACCTCGCACCAGGCATTTCTCACGCGCGAGGCGCTGTCCGACATCGCGCGCACCACCGTCGCCAACCTGGAAGCGCTAGCCGGCAAGTCTTTCGTTGAAGGCTCGGTGCTGACATGATTCTATTTGCAATGCCTATGCTGCTGCCAAGCCACAAGACCAAGATTGTTGCCACCATCGGGCCGGCCTCCGACTCGCCGGAAATGCTGGCGCGCCTCATCCGCGCTGGAATGAACGTTGCGCGCCTTAACTTTTCCCACGGCGACTTCGCGGGCCACGCTGAGCGAATTGCCCGCATCCGCGCGGCGGAAGGGACGACGGGCCAGCGCGTCGCCATCATGGCTGACCTGCCCGGTCCAAAGATGCGCATTGGCAAGATCGAGCCGGAACCTATTCAATTGTGCCCGGGCGAGCGCTTTACGCTGACTGGCGAGGGCGTGGTCGGCACTCCGCAGCGGGTTTCGATGAGCTTCGAGCGGCTGCCTAAAGTCGTGAAGCCGGGCGACCGGCTATTCCTCAATGATGGTCTGGTGCAACTGGTCGTCGAGCGCGTGGCGGGCAACGATGTCCACTGCAAAGTCGCGGTCGGCGGTGAGTTGCGTTCCAAGAAGGGGCTTAATCTCCCGGGCATTGATCTGGGGATTAGCGCGTTTACTGACCACGACCGCGCCTGCCTGGAATTTGCCCTTAAAGCCGGCGTGGACGCCGTAAGCCAGTCGTTTGTGGAGACCGCCGCGGACATTGAAGCCGTGCGCGCCGCCGCCGCGGCGATGGGCAAGCGGCCCTTCATCATCGCCAAGATCGAGCGCTCGGGCGCGATCGAGCACTTTGACGAAATTCTGAAGGCGGCGGATGGCATTATGGTGGCGCGCGGCGACCTTGGGGTGGAAGTGCCGATCGAAGAAATGGCCATCCTGCAGAAGCAACTCATCGCCAAAGCGAGTTTGGCCGGCAAGCCGGTTATCACCGCCACGCAGATGCTCGAATCCATGGTGTCGAGCCGCCTGCCCACCCGCGCCGAGTCCACCGATGTGGCCAACGCCATCCTGGACGGCACCGATTGCATCATGCTTTCAGGGGAGTCGGCGATGGGCAAGTATCCCGAGGAAGCTGTGGCGATGCTGGCCAAGATAGCAGCCTTCACGGAAGCACACCGGCCGCCTACACGCCTCAATGATCTCAAGACGCTGTCCAACCAGCATCAGAGCACGACGGCGGCCGAGGCGATTGCCTCGGTGGTGGAAAACGCGCTGGAGACGGTGCCCTGCGCCGCTGTGTTCGTGCCCACCCGGACCGGCACCACCGCCCGCATGATCTCCCGCTTTAATCCGCCGGTCTGGATTGTCGCCCTGAGCCGCGACGCGGCTGTCTGCCAGGGATTGGCCTTCTCCTACGGCACGCACCCGGTCGAACTGGCCGCGGACCCGGAGAGCTGGGACGACTTTGTCCGGCGGTGGCTCCGGGAATACCAAGTACCCGGCCCGGTCGCCATGCTGGTGGCCGGCCCGTCCACGCGCAACCCGGATGCCAACCACCGCATTGAATTTCTGCGGGTTGGCGACAGGGCGCAGAAACGCTGACCCGCGCTTTTGCCATGCAGCACGACTCCAGGACAGGCAGCAGCCATCCGCTCGGTGCTACCCTCGGCGGCGGCGGGGCGAACTTTAGCCTGTTTTCCCGCTCGGCCTCGCGAGTAGAGCTGTTGTTGTTTGATCGAGTGGACGACGCCCGCCCCAACCGGATTATTGAACTGGATCCAGGCACCCACCGAACCTATCACTACTGGCACGCATTAGTGCCCGGAGTCAAAGCCGGCCAGCTCTATGGCTATCGCGTGCATGGACCCTCTGAGCCAATGCGTGGAATGCGGTATGATCCGGCCAAAGTCTTGCTGGACCCGTATGGCCGGGGCGTGGTGGTGCCGCCGAAGTATAGTCGCAAGGCAGCCGCCCAGCCCGGCGACAACGCGGCCAGCGCAATGAAGAGCGTGGTGGCGGATCCGGGCGCCTACGACTGGGAGGGGGACGCGCCTCTGCGCCGACCCTCCTCGCGAACAATCATCTACGAGATGCATGTGCGCGGCTTCACCCGCCACCCCAGCTCCGGCGTGGCGGATGGCAGGCGCGGCACGTACGCCGGCATGATTGAGAAGATTCCCTATCTTCAGGAGCTGGGCATCACCGCAGTCGAGCTGCTGCCCGTGTTTCAATTCGACCCGCAAGATTGCCCGCCCGGCCGGGTCAATTACTGGGGCTATGCGCCGATCTCTTTCTTCGCGCCGCACCAGGGTTACAGCCTGCGACAGGATCCGCTCGGACCGCTTGATGAGTTCCGTGATCTGGTGAAGGCGCTCCATCGGGCCGGGCTGGAAGTCATTCTGGACGTCGTGTTCAACCACACCGCCGAAGGCAACGAGAACGGACCGACGCAGTGCTTCCGCGGGATTGAAAACGAAGCCTATTACATCCTGGAGCCGGACCGCTCCCGCTATGCCAACTACAGCGGCACGGGCAATACGCTCAACGCCAATCATCCGGTTGTCCGTCGCCTGATTGTGGACAGCCTCCGTTACTGGGTCGGAGAAATGCACGTGGATGGCTTCCGGTTCGACCTCGCCTCCATTCTCTCGCGCGATGCCAAAGGCCGCGTGCTGCCCCACCCGCCAGTGCTTTGGGACATTGAATCGGACCCGCTGCTGGCGGGGACGAAATTGATTGCCGAGGCTTGGGATGCCGCCGGGCTCTACCAGGTCGGCAGCTTTGTCGGCGACAGTTGGAAGGAGTGGAATGGGCGTTTTCGCGACGACGTGCGGGACTTCTTCCGTGGCGCCGAGGGATTGGTCAAGCGCGTGGCCGACCGGATGGTGGGGAGCCCGGAGATATACGGACACAAGGAGCGCGAGCCAGAGCAGAGCGTGAACTTCGTGACCTGCCACGATGGTTTTACCCTCAACGACCTCGTCTCCTACAACGACAAGCACAACGAGGCGAATGGCGAGGGCAATCGGGATGGCGCGAATGACAACCGGAGCTGGAACTGCGGCGTCGAGGGCCCGAGCAACGATCCGGCGGTGGAGCGCCTGCGCAACCGGCAGGTGAAGAACTTCCTGACGGTCACGCTGCTCTCGCTTGGCATGCCGATGATCGTGATGGGCGATGAGGTCCGCCGCTCGCAGGGCGGCAACAACAACGCCTACTGCCAGGACAACGAGACCAGTTGGTTCGACTGGACCCTGCTCCAGCAGCACGCCGACGTGTGCCGGTTCTTCCAACTGCTGACCGCGCGCCGGCTCCTGCGCGGCACCGAGCACGAGCGCCAGCGGATGAGCCTGAACCGCCTCATTCAGGCGGCGAACAAATCCTGGCACGGGGTTCGCCTGGACCAGCCGGATTGGAGCGACCACTCGCGCAGCGCGGCGCTTACTGTGGAGATGCGTCAGGAGAAGCTCCTGATGCACCTGATCCTGAACGCATACTGGGAGCCGCTCGACTTTGAACTCCCGCCCACCGGCAAGGGCGACCCGAACCCCTGGCGTCGGTGGATTGATACCGCCCTCAAGACGCCGGACGATATCGTTCCCTGGGAGAAAGCGGGCACTGTTCCCGGTCTGGTCTATCGGGTTGAAGCTCACTCGGTGGTGGTCCTTTATGCTCACAAGAGCTGAAGATGGGCAAGAATCCTCCGCGAACTGAAATCCACCGATGCGACCGGGCGTTCCCTGTGCTTCCAAGGTGTGGCAGCCTCAACGGCCAATCCCCTAACGGCAGTCGCGGATTTCCAGTCTACGGCCCTCGGCAGGCTTGTGGATCACTGGCAGTTGGCAGGAGCCGCCGAAGCCAATCCGACGATGCGGCAGACAGCAAATCTGCGCTACGCCGCTGCCCGGTCGTGTTTGCGGCGAATGATGGGTTTGCTCTGACCGGTGACCACGGGCTGGGTGATGTGGATGTGCAGGATGTCATCGCTGCTCGGCACCTCATACATGATGTCCAGCATCAGCCGTTCGAGCAGGCTGCGCAGCGCGCGCGCGCCGGTACCCTTCTTGATCGCCTGCGCCGCCAGCTCGTGCAGCGCGTCGGGTGAGAACTCCAGCTCCACGCCTTCCATCGCCAGCAGCTTCGCGTATTGCTTGGTCAGCGCATTCCGGGTATCCGTAAGAATCGTAACCAACTGCGCCTCGGTCAGCTCCTCCAGCACGGTCAACATTGGCAGCCGGCCGATGAACTCAGGGATGAAGCCGAAGTTGAGCAAGTCCTCCGGCTCCACGTGCTGCAAAATCTCCTGCCGCTTGATGGCGTTGGCTTTCAGACTATCCTCCACCGAGCGAAATCCCAGAACGTGCCGGCCCAGGCGACGCTGAATAATACGCTCCAAGCCAACAAAGGCGCCGCCGCAAATGAACAGAATGTCGCTCGTGTCCACGCGGATGTACTCCTGTTGTGGGTGCTTGCGGCCACCCTGCGGCGGGACGCTGCAGACGGTACCTTCCAGGATCTTCAATAGTGCCTGCTGCACGCCTTCACCCGAGACGTCGCGGGTGATGGAGACGTTCTCGGTCTTGCGGGCGATCTTGTCAATTTCGTCAATATAAACGATGCCCCGCTGCGCGCGTTTGACATCATAATCGGCGTTTTGCAGCAGCCGGAGAATGATGTTCTCGACATCCTCGCCGACGTAGCCAGCCTCGGTCAGCGTGGTGGCGTCCGCGATGGCGAAGGGCACATCCAGAATCTGCGCGAGCGTGCGGGCGAGCAAGGTCTTGCCCGAACCGGTCGGCCCGACCATAAGAATGTTGCTCTTCTCGATCTCAACCTGCGCATGCGGGTCAGCCGGCGCTTCGCTTTCTCCCTCCGGAGGGGACGGGGGCGGCTCCTGAAGGATGCGCTTGTAATGGTTGTGCACCGCCACAGCCAGCGTCTTTTTGGCGTGGTCCTGCCCCACGCAGGCAAGGTCAAGCTGGCGCTTGATCTCGGCGGGCTTGGCGATGTTAACCCGCGGTTTCTGCCGCTTGACTTGGGCTGCCAGCTCCTTATCGAGGACCTGCTTGCAGAGAATGACGCAGTTGTCGCAGATATAGACGCCGGGCCCGGCGATGAGCTTCTTGACTTCGGCGTGGGACTTGCCGCAGAAGCTGCAGAGCGTGAGATTCGTCGGGCGAGCCATCGCGGCTATTCTTTCTTGTCGGCCAGGCTGGTGGCCTTTTCAGCCAGGGTTGGTATTTCCTTGCGGGACTGAACCACCTCATCCACCAGCCCATAGGCTTTGGCCTCTTCGGGGGTCATGAAGTTGTCGCGGTCGGTGTCCCGCTCGACCTGTTCGATCGAGTGGCCGGAGTGCTTGGCGATGATGCTGTTGATGCGCTGTTTGAGCTTGAGCATGTAGCGCACGCGAATCTCGACGTCGCTCGCCGGACCTTCTGCTCCGCCGAGCAGTTGGTGGATCATAATATTGGCGTTCGGCAGCGCGTAGCGTTTGCCCTTGGTGCCGCCGCACAGCAGCACCGCCCCCATGCTTGCCGCCTGCCCGATGCAATACGTGTTCACATCGCAGGTCAGAAACTGCATGGTGTCATAGATCGCCAAACCGGCCGTCACGCTACCACCCGGCGAATTGATGTAGAGGTGAATGTCCTTCTTGGGATCGCTCATCTGCAGGAACAGCAGCTGCGCGATAATGAGATTGGCTACCATGTCGTCCACGGGCGTGCCCAGGAACACGATTCGATCCACCAGCAGGCGCGAGTAAATGTCATAGCCGCGCTCACCGCGTCCGGTTTGCTCCACCACCATCGGGACCAGGAAATTATCCATAAAAGCGTTGCGTTCTGTTCCTGCAACCTAACGGAGGGCCGTGCACAGGTCAAGCAAACGCCTCAAAAAGCCGTGCGGCGGACGCGCGGATCGGCTAGACATCGCGTGTGAATTTCAGCGTGGAACACCTCGGCTTGCCGGCGCGCGATCCCGCAGCCTTGAAGGAATGGTATGCGCGCGTGCTCGGGGCGAAAGTTGTCTTCAGCAATAACCAGACGCCTCCCGGTTTTCTTATGCTCCCGCCGGGCGGAGTCATGATCAAACTTTACGGCGGCGACGCGTCGTTGCCGCAAACCCGCAACAACCAGCTGAATGGCTGGCGACATGTGGCGTTGCGCGTGGACTCGGTGGCCGCCGGCAGGGCCGAGTTGGAACGGCGCGGTCTGAACATCACGGAAGAGATCAAGCCGGCCGGTGGGGGCGGCAGCGTGCTCTTTTTCCAGGATCCCGAAGGCAATCTGCTCCACCTGGTGGAACGGCCGGCGGATTCTTGCTTCCGCTAGGCCTGGGCACTTTCCGGCCCCACGGTCTGGTTCGCGCAGTTCAGGCTATTTGCGGCAAACTTTCTTCCAGATTACCAACAGCGCGCCGGCGAAGTCCTGCGGGCGTTCGGCCATCCAGCGCGTCACCTCAGCCGGCGCATACCAATCGCCGCGTTCGAGCTCCTCGGGGTGCAACCGGAACGGGCCTTCCGCTTCGCAGCGATAGACCCAGACATGCTCCCGGTCCGTCTCGGCGGAGGCCGCGAGCTTGAAAAGCCGCCGCGGGGCCGTCTGCAATTCCAGGCCGATTTCCTCGCCCAACTCCCTCACGGCGCAGGCGTCATAATCCTCGCCGCTATCCACGTGGCCCGAGGCGGAGGAGTCCCACAAGCCAGGCTGGCGATCCTTCTTCATCGAGCGCTGCTGCAGGAAGACCTGCCCGGCGGCGTTGAACACCAGGACATGCACCGCCCGATGCATCAAGCCCAGCCGGTGCACCTCGCTGCGCGGCCGCTGCCCAATGACTTCGTCCCGCTCGTTTACGACATCAAAGACTTCTTCCTTCACGCTACAGATGCCGCGCCTGGTTGCGCAGACTGCTTAGGTTGTTGGTGGTGATACAGCGGGCGGCGGCCGCCGTAGCGGTTTCGCCGTCAGACGGCCTGCTGGCCCCACCGCCCGGCAGGCTCAAGGCACCCGCAAACGTCACAAGCGGCTGGCAATTCATTCTGGTCTGCGGCACAAGGCTTGGGCCATTTGTGCGAACTGCTCCAGCGAAACCTGCTCGGCGCGGACTTGGGGCGACAGCTTCAGGCGCTCGAATTCGGCGGCCAGGCACAACTCGGGCCAATCCTCTTTCAGCAGTTTGAGCATCATCTTGCGGCGCTGGGAGAAGCCGCGCTTGACGATGCGGGCGAACGCGGGCCGCTGTTCTGGCGCGAGCAGCGGCTGTTTTCGGCGTGCCAGGCATACACAGGCCGAATCCACTTCTGGCTCGGGGAAGAAACAACTGGCCGGAATCCTGAACCAAGGCTGTGGTTCATAGTCGAGTTGAACCAGCAGCGTCAGCACCCCGTAATCCGGCGTGCCGTGTTTGGCCATAAGCCGCTTTGCCACCTCAATTTGCAGCGTGGCAACCAGGCGCTCGGGGCCGCGCGCGGACGCCCGTCCTCCCAGGGCCAGCTCCACCAGAATCGGCGAGGCGACAGAGTAGGGCAGGTTGGCCACTAGTTTCCACCCGCTCCAGTCCTGCGTCTGGCGGCACAGGTAATCGAGGGCGTCGTCATGCAGCAGGTGCAGCGCGGGCGTTCCGCCGGCCTCGGTCTGGAACCGCTGTCGAAGCACCTCCACCAGCCTGGCGTCCTTCTCGATGGCCAAGACCTCACCCGCTTGCGCCACAAGCCGCTCAGTCAGCGGCCCAAGGCCCGGCCCGATCTCCAATACCCGGTCCGACTTCTTCAGCTCCGCCGCCGCCACAATCCGCCGCAACTGGTTGGCGTCGTGAAGAAAGTTCTGACCGAGAGACTTCGTCAGGCAGATGTCCCGTTCCGCCAGAACTTGCTTCATTTCCGTAAGCTTCATGTGGTCAGAACCGCCCCCAGCGCGTTAACCGCCGCCCGGAGTTGGTTCACTGAGATGGTCAGCGGCGGAGTGAAGCCGATGACGTTGGAATGCTCCCCCTCGGGCAGGAATATGAATCCCTGCCGGAGCAGCGTTTTGACTGTCTGCAGCACCGTCCCGGTTGCTGGCGCCCCGTCGGGGAGGCGAATTTCCACGCCTGCCAACAAGCCCAAGCCGCGGGGAGCCAGGATGATAGGGGCGGGGCGAGCGGCGAGCGCCGAAAGGGAAGAAAGCAGCCGCATGCCCAATTGGGCGCTGCGCTCGACCAGCCTGCGGGCTCTAATCTCCTGAAGCTGCGCCAGCGCCATCGCGCAGCCGACAGGATGGCCCAGGAAGGTGCTAGTGTGGATCGCCTCCCCGTTCGACGGTGGCCACGCCGCGTCCATCAGGTCTGCGCGTCCGATACAGGCCGACAGGGGGAAGCCCCCGGTCAACGCTTTGCCCACACAAATCACATCCGGCACCGTCAACGAGTGTTCGCAAGCGAACCATTTCCCGGTGCGACCAAAGCCGGTGTAAATCTCATCCAGCACCAGCAGGGCGTGGCACTCGTCACAAAGCCGGCGCAGCATGGGCAGGAAGCCTGGGGGCGGAATATTCATGCCTCCGCGGACCTGAATGGGCTCGACGAGGATTGCGCCGATCCGCTCGTGTCGCAGCAGGTGCCGGATTCGAGACTCGATTGCGCGCACCGCGGGGTTGGCTTCAGGAAACGGCACAAAGTATCCGAATTCGCGCAACTGCCTGCGGAACGGCGACCGGAAATGCGCCCGCTGTGTGGCATTGAGCGCACCATAGCCAAGACCGTGATAGGCGCCGTTAAAGGCAATGATACCCGGCTTCCCCGTGGCCAGCAGGGCTGTCTTAAGCGCTGCCTCCACGGCTTCAAAGCCCGAGTTGCAAAAGATGGTCTTACCCCTGGTTGCCTTGTGCTGCCACCGCTCGAATGTAATCCGGCTCAACTCGCGCGCCAATTGTGCCTTGAGCGCGTGCGGGTGGACATCGCCCATGGCATGAAGCAGCTTTGCCATTTGCTTTTGCCCGGCCCTGACCACACGCGGATTGGCATGCCCCGCTGCCGCCACGCCGAAGGCGGCGGTCAAATCCAGATACCTATTTCCGTCCAAATCCCAGACGTGCACCCCTTGGGCGCGTTCCCATACGACGGGCCACGAGCCATCTGGTTCCATGACGGTGATATTGCGCGATTCATAGGCGCGCAGCAGGGCCAGTGTTTGGCGTGTGGTCATCGGCAGTCAGACTCCTCGGGCGTCCGGAGCCCAGATCACCTTGTGCAACTGGACTTGAAACCGCACCGGCAACCCCTCAGCCAGAATCTTCCCGGCCAAGTCCCGGCGTGACATCAGCGTATCCTTCAACGGCGCCTCTTTCAGCGACTTGTGCTGCTGGCTGGGCGCAAGCGGTTGGGCCCACGAGAACAGCAACGGACAAATGCCGGCGAGCTTGTGGTCGGCGATGCGTTGTTTCGCCCAGGCGTAATCTTCGCGGGTGGCGATGACGAACTTGACCTCGTCCGTGCTCCTGAGACAGCGCAGGTTTTCCCAGCGATTGCGCGCCACCTCACCGCTGCTGGGGCATTTGAGATCCATGATGCGCCGCACCCGCGGGTCCACGGGCGAAATATCGTGCGCGCCGCTGGTTTCGAGCAGGACGACGAAGCCGTCATCGCATAAGGCTCGCAGCAAGGACAGCGAATTCCTCTGCAAGAGCGGCTCGCCGCCGGTGAGTTCAACCAGCGGCAGGCGCGACCCGCCGCTCTGTCGGAACGGCCTTGCCCGCCGGCGAATTTCCGCGCGGATTTGTGCCAGAGACCGCCTCCGGCCCCCGGCAAACGCATAGGCGGTGTCGCAATACGAACAGCGCAGGTCGCAGCCCGTAAGCCGAATGAAGATGCACGGCAATCCGGCAAATGTGCTTTCGCCCTGCAGACTCAGAAAGATTTCATTAACGACCAGCGTGTCGGCCATCGCCCGCAATGTAACGGGTGGACCGGCGGGAGGAAAGCGGCATGAACAGCAATCGCTGCCGCTGCCGCCTTCCGGCTCCGGCCCCGCTCTTTTTCACTTTGCCGAATTCAGTCCGGTGGGCATATGATGCGGTCCATGGAAATTTACGAGCATCCCGTTTTCCGGATGGCCTGTCAGCAATTCGACCTCGCCGCCGATCATTTGCAGATGCCGGAAGCTGAGCGCGGGCGCGTCAAGTATCCCAAACGCTCGCTGACTGTCGCCCTGCCCATCCATCGAGACGACGGCGCCACCGAGGTGTTCACCGGCTACCGCGTGCAACACCACCTCACCCTGGGTCCTACCAAAGGCGGCTTGCGTTTTCACCCGGACGTGACCTTGGGTGAAATCGCTGCCCTGGCGATGTGGATGAGTTGGAAATGCGCCTTGATGGGCCTGCCTTACGGAGGCGCGAAAGGCGGGGTTGCCTGTGATCCCAGCAAGTTGTCCGCCCAGGAGCTGGAGCGGCTAACTCGCCGCTACACACAGGAGATGATTCCGTTCATCGGCCCCCAAGTGGATGTCATGGCCCCCGACCTCGGGACCAACGAGCAGGTGATGGCCTGGATGATGGACACCTATTCGGTCCACGTCGGCGCCGCCGTGCCCAGCATCGTTACCGGCAAGCCAGTCGCGCTGGGCGGGTCGCTGGGTCGGCGCGAGGCCACCGGCCGCGGAGTCGGCTATCTGGTCAACCGTGCTACGGATACCATCGGGCTGGACATCAGCAAGAGCACTGCCGCCATCCAGGGCTTTGGGAATGTCGGCTCCGTCGTCGCCCTCTCGCTGGCCCGCTATGGGATAAAGGTGGTGGCGGTGAGCGACGCCTTTGGCGGCGTTTACAATGCCAACGGACTGGACCTGTGGGGCCTGGACAAGCATGTCGCCGGCAACAAGACCGTGGTCAGCTTCGCTGAAGCCGAGCCTATCACCAATGAGCAACTGTTGGCGCTGCCATGTGACATTCTTGTGCCTGCCGCCCTCGAACGCCAAATCACCGCGGAGAACGCCGGCAAGATCCAATGCCGCATCATCGCGGAAGCGGCCAATGGCCCGACCACGCCCGAAGCCGATGTGATCCTGGCCCAGCGCCCGGAGATCTTCATTCTGCCCGACATCCTTTGCAACGCGGGCGGAGTAATCGTCTCGTACTTTGAATGGGTGCAGGATTTGCAGAGCTTCTTTTGGGGCGAAACAGAGGTGGTAGACAAATTGTTTCGCATTCTGGAAACCGCCTACACGCAGGTCGTTACCCTGAGCCGCAAACAGAAGCTTTCTATGCGCATGGCGGCGTTGACGCTCGGCGTCAAACGGGTGCAAGAAGCCAAGCGAATTCGCGGATTATTTCCTTAGCGCCTCACTCCAACCCGCGCTCGAACAGGTCGTCCTCGTCCAGGCCGAGGTAGTGGCCCAGTTCGTGCAGATAGGTGGTGTGCACTTCGTCGCGAAAGGCATCTTCCTCCGCTTCGGCCATATCCCAGACGTTCTCCAGGAAGAGAATAATCTGCGGCGGCAGCGGCAGCGTGGTGGTTTCTTCGTCGGCGAATTCCGGCCCCACAAACAGACCCAAGGTATCCGGCTCGATGCCATCCCGGCGATGGGCGGCGTTGGGACGTCGCTCGAACGTGACTGGCAACGCCTGCGCCCGCTGGCGGAGCGGCGGGGGCAAGGCGGCGAGTGTCGCCGTTATCTCCGCGCGTGCCAGGGCACAGATTCCTTCCCAGTCAAGCCGCATGGCAGGTCGTGTCGTGCGAGACGGGCGTCAGCGGGCCGCCGGGGCGGGGGGATGCCGCCGCCGCAGGCCGGCGAACCGCGAGCCCGTGAATGCACAGCAGTATTCGAACAATCATGGCGCGCGGGCAGAGCTAGAGCCGCTTGGCCAGGCGCGCGGCCAGGCGATCCAGCGCCGGTGAACGGTCCAGCGGCGCGAGGCGCACTTCCAACAGGCAGAAGCTCTTGGTCCACCGTTCCGCCTCGAGCAGCGCGCGGTCCAGCTCGGCCTCCGTCTCCACGACAAAGCTGCGGCCGGCGCCGAGTATCTCCGGCAGGCGGTGGTAGTGCCAGGGCCAAAGGTCGTTGTAAGGGCCATCTTGCATGTGGCGCTCGGTGCCGTAGCCGCCGTTGTTGAGCAGGACAACGATCGGGTTGAGCCCATAGCGGGCCACCGTGGCCAGCTCCATGCCGGTCATCTGGAAGGAACCATCGCCGACCAGGACCAGCGGGCGGAGTTTTGGATTGGCCAGTTGGGTGCCAATGCTCGCCGGCACAGCGAAGCCCATCGAGGTGTAGTAGGCCGGGCTGATGAACTCGGTGCGCGCCCGGATGAACAGGTCGGCGGCGCCGAACAGAGCGTCGCCCACGTCGGCCACGACCACGATGCGGTCGGAGAGGAAAGCGTTGAGCCGCTCGAAGAGGCGGCGGACGGCGAGGGGCTTGCGGGAGTGCGGAATGCGGAGTGCGGAGCGTGGAGTGAACTGCGCGGGGTGGGGGATGCGGCCGAGCTTGCGTCGGCGCAGCGGCAGGCGCACCAGGCCGCGGACGAAGTCCTTGAAGCGCACCTCTTCGTAGGTGTGATAGCGGATGGACAGCTTTTCGCTGGTGGCCGAGATCGAGCGCGCAGGGTCAAGGCGGGCGGTGTAGATGCCCAGGTTGATGTCGGTCATGAACGCGCCGAGCAGGATGACGCAGTCGCTGCCCTCCACATACTGCCGCACATCCTCGCGCCCCATCGCGCCCTCATAGACGCCGAGATAGAACGGGTGGTGTTCGCCGATGACGGACTTGCCAAGCACGGTGGCGGCCACGGGAATACTGGTTTTACGGGCGAGCTTGAGGAGTTGGTCCTGCAGGCCGAAGCGGTGCACCTCGACGTCGGCGAGGATGACCGGTTGGCGGGCATGGTTGATCATCTGCCCGGCTTCCGCCAGGGCCTCGCGCAGGCTCCGGGGATCGCTCTGCTCGTGGATTTCGGGTGTCTTGTGGTGGGGAATGCCGGGAACCGAGACCAGGTCTCGGGGAAGTTCAATATAGACGGGGCGCTTGTAGCGCAGCGCGGCGTGCAACACGCGGTCTATTTCCTGGAAGGCGGTCTGGGGGTCGCTCAGGACGGTCGAGGCAATGGTCAACTCCTCGAACACCTTCTTCTGGGTGTCAAACTCACGGACTTTGTGGTGCAGCAGTGGGTTCTTTTCACGCTCTTTCATCCCGGGCGCGCCGCTGATGACAACGACCGGCGATTTCTCAGCGAAGGCTTCAGCGGTGGTGTTGGCCAGCTTGAGCCCGCCGACGCAATAGGTCACGCAGACGGCGCCGAGGCCACGCACGCGCGCGTAGGCATCGGCGGCGAAACCGGCGCCCTGCTCGTCGCAGGTGTTGACCAGGCGCAGCTTGCTCCGGCAGAGCTGATCGTAGAAGCCGAGCACGTAATCGCCCGGGATGCCAAACACGTGCCGCACGCCGTGGGCGTAGAGCCGCTGGATGAGGTATTCGCCAACGGAGGGTGAGGTCTTCATGTGCCTTGAGTTAAGGCTAACACGGCCCCCAGGGAGGGTCAAAGCCCATTGCGTGGAAGGGGCGTCAAGGGGTGTGATTAGAAGTGGGTGAAGAAGAAGCAGAAATTCTCAAAAATGAGATT